>CAITMU010000107.1 GCA_903893565.1 uncultured beta proteobacterium
CGACACACTTTTGGTAGAAATCTGTGTTTTGCAGATGTGCAATACACGGATTTAATTCATGCCATTGTCGATGCGGCAGTCAAAAGAGAAGGTATTGAGAATTTTACCTAGCACTAGGAATGTAAAAAAACTACGGTTGGGCCTTCGCGCATCAAAAAGTGCTCCGATCAGGCCCTCATACGGATATTCCAGAACGCGGTAGTCCTCAGCATAGACGAAACAACCGGAAAATCCGAAGAGCTCTTTTTTAGTGAGGGGACTGAGACTGGGACTGGGACTGGGACTGTGACAATTCGAACCCTATCGGCAAACCCGCTTTGGCGATGGTGCCGTGGTAAGGATGGTCTCCCAGAGCCTGGCAAATAGTTTGACGCGCTTTAATCAGTTTCGTTAAATCAATACCCGTATTCAAACCCATTGATTCGAGCATAAAAACCAGATCTTCGGTGGCGATGTTGCCGCTAGCCCCTGGGGCATACGGGCATCCGCCAAGGCCCGCCAATGAGGCATCAAAGGAGTCGATGCCCGCTTCTAGAGCAGCGCACACATTTGCCAAACCCAGTGCACGGGTATCATGAAAGTGAGCGGTGATGGGTATGGGGCCGAGATCCGATTTCACTTGCTGAAATAATTGCTTGACTGCCTTAGGGTCGGCGTAACCCACGGTATCGGCCAAGATCATTTCATCGGCACCGGCTTTAAGCATTAAAAGAGCGAGTGTGCGCACGGCTTCATGCGTTACTTTCCCTTCAATCGTGCAACCCAAGGCAGTCGATAAACCGGCCACTACTTTGGGTTTTTTCCCTTGATGTTCGGATACCAGGGCGACGATGCGTTCAAAGTCTGCAACGGATTCTTTCGTGGTGCGACGCACATTGGCTAAATTGTGACTTTCGCTCACAGACAATACATAGTTGATTTTATCGACCCCGAGTTCAAGGGCGCGTTGAGCGCCTTTTAAATTAGGCACTAGGGCAGAGACCGTGAGCCCTGACAACCTTTTAGCATGTTCAACAACATCTGTCGCATCAGAAAATTGAGGAATTAATTTAGGCGGTACAAAAGAGCACACTTCTATTTCTCTCACGCCGCAGGCGTGTTCCTCGTCAAGCCAGAGGGTTTTAACCGCAGTCGGTATGAAGGTGCTAATGCTTTGTAGTCCGTCGCGAGTGCCGACCTCATTGATTTTAATGATCATGATGTTTTTCTTTTTAGGGGGGCAGTAAGTTAGCGACCGGTAAATTTGGGTTTTCGTTTTTCTCCAAAAGCGCGCACACCTTCTAGTCGATCCTCAGTGACGACGGTTCGGTTATAGGCTTCGATTTCAATAGCCAGTCCTGTGCGAAGGTCCACGTCAAGGCCTCGACGGATGGCGGTTTTGGCTTGACGCACCGCTACAGGAGCACTAGCGCAAATGTTTTGAGCGGCGGCTAGGCTCAGGGTCAAGAGTTGATCGGGTTCGCAAACGAGGTTGACCATACCCCATTCATGGGCTTCTTCGGCGGTGAATGCTTTGCCAGTTAAAATTAATTCTTTAGCGCGGCGCTGTCCCACAGCACGAGGTAGGTTTTGAGTGCCGCCACAGCCTGGGATGATCCCTAGGCTGGTTTCTGGTAGAGCAAAGCGAGCCGTATTCGCGGCATAGATAAAATCACAGGCCAGTGCTAACTCGCAACCGCCGCCAAACGCGGAACCATTCACGGCAGCGATCACAGGGGCAGTGCAGTTCATGACCGCGTAGTAAGCTTCTTCAAAAATAGCGTGTTGAATCCGCCATTGATCATCCGTCATGCCATTGCGTTCCTTTAAGTCTCCTCCGGCGCAAAAGGCTTTATCCCCAGCACCCGTGATGAGTACGCAGCGTACCGATTGAGGATGAAACGCCAAGGGCGAAAACACTTCGCGTAGTTCGATTCCCATCTGTGTGTTTAGCGCATTACGGACATTTTCTCGATTGAGAGTAACGCGTAATAATCCGTCCGCGGATTGTTCAACTTGTAGGGTTTGAAAGGGCATGGGGGAACCTCGAGGCGGTTAATCAATACGGGCGCCAGAAGCGGCAATGACTTTGGCGTAACGGGTGGTTTCGGATTGGATGAATTTTGCAAACTCTTCTGGTGAATTAATTTCAGGCTCAATGCCGGTTTGCAGTAGGCGTTCACGAAACTCGTTACGTTGCATAAGGGTTTCGATTTCTTTGTGAATTTTTTGAATAATCGCCACGGGGGTGCCTGCGCGACTGAGAATGCCATTCCAGGAACTGGCTTCGACCCCAGGGGCTCCGGCTTCAGCCGTGGTGGGTAAAAGAGGGAGTAGGTTTGAACGACTCGAGTGTGCCACCGCTAGTGTTTTGAGCCTTTGCATTTTGATGTGCGGTAATACCGGCGGAATGGTGGTGAACATGAACTGGGTCTGACCCGCGAGTAAATCGGCGACCGCAGGACCAGCGCCTTTATAGGGTACGTGCACCATGTGGATGGAGGCGACCATTTTAAGCATTTCAGCACCCAGTTGATTCGCACTGCCATTGCCTGTGGAGGCGAAAAAGATCTCTCCTGGACGTTTTTTGGCTAAGCTAATGAGCTCTTTAAGCGTATGGGCTGGAAGCGTGGGATGGGCCACAATCACTTGGGGTAAGACGGCCACCAGTGAGATGGGGGAAAAGTCTTTGATGGGATCGTAGGGTAGTTTTTTAACGAGACTGGAATTGATGGCGTGGGTGGTAGCCGTACCCAGTAACCACGTATAGCCATCAGGGGCTGATTTAGCGGCAAGATCAGCGCCAATCACGGTGCCACCACCGCCACGATTATCCACTATGACGGACTGGCCTAAAGACTTGGTGAGGCGTTCACTAATAAATCGAGCCACGATATCGGCTCCCCCGCCAGGGGCGAGGGGAACGATAAAGCGGATGGGTCTTTGCGGAAAACTATCAGACTGAGCAAAGCTCAGAGCTTGGTGACCAATTAAAAAAACCAAAACTCCGAGGCTACGCATGATCTTTATCAAGCGAAAACGATATCGGCTGCCGTTGTAATGGTGGCAAAACGGGAGACCATATCGAGAGTCACTTTGTGGTGCTCATCAGTGATGGCTGCACTGCAGTCATCCAAAATCGTGATGTCGTAATCCCGGTCATGCCCATCCTTGGCCGCTGAGAGCACCGCACCTGTGGTGGAAACGCCGCACAGTACCAAATGAGTAATTTGGTTAGCCCCTAAGATAGGGTCTAAGGTGGTGGCGTAGAAAGGACTCACACGGTGCTTGATGATGTCGTAATCTTCTGGGTGAGGGGCGAGGGCGGGGTGAACTTGCGTACCCCAGCTTCCCAGTTTGAATAGCTCGGCTTTTTTAGCGCCATTAAATACCCCACTGTTGGTCGCAACCTCACGATAATCAGGAGAAAAGCCAACGCGCACATAACCGATAGGAACACCGGCTGCACGTGCTTTGGCAATGGCTATCGCTGTATTGGCGATGATATTACGACGAGCAAGAATAGGGCCGTAGCCTTTCTTGCCATTAGGGCCATCTTCATGAATTAAATCATTAATCATGTCGAGTACCAGAAACATGCTTTTAGCCATGATGGGTTTTCTCCTTTAATCGAGATTAACGAACGACTGGTAATTCTAGATCGCAGACTGCCCCGTTTAAGGGAATTTTGGTGGTGACATCTTTAGAAGGCAACATCACGGTGGCAAACCCAGGAGAGCTTAGGGCGCCACGCTGGTTGATACCCTTCATTTCAATGTCCACCAGTGCGCAATGATCTTTGACGTATTTTTTGACCACTTTGCCAGTGATAAAGGTGGTATCGCCTTGACAGTTGAAAAGACGGGCTTCCATGCGCAGACGCTTTAATACCCCGTCGTCACCCATCCAGTTGGTAATGGCGGTGGCAAACCAGCAAGCGCGTTGGGGCAAGTAGTCATACATGCCTGGAACGCCGACTTCTTTTGCAAAGTCTTCACGGTGGTGGCCAATACCTGTGTACTCCACACCGCCGCCTGTGTTTTTATTGCGGATGTAGTGGTTGGGGTGTTTGGCGGCATGGCGCAGTAACACGCCGTGGGCTGAACCACGACCCGAGGCGATCACAAAAGCCATGGTGTCGGAGGCGGAGAGTGGGCCGCGTGCGATTTCATCGATTGAGTCGCCCACATTCACGTCTTCCCAGTGGCGGGTCTTTTGGCCACGAATGCGACTTTCTTCGGTTAATACCATTTCATCGATACGGTCGCGCTCTTGGGGGGTGTAGACGTGCGTTTTGATGTCGTTGTATTTGCCCTTATCACGTGAGGCTTTACGCTCGTGACGAGCGGTCATGCCCACTGCTTTACAAAGCACTTCATCGCGTTGATTAATGTAGGTCGATTCCAAATACTGCATGGCCATTTTGCCGGAGAACTTGGATTGCTTTTCTTGCACATCAATCACGCGGTTCCAGATGCTGATACGGTCACCCGGACGCACGTTGCGAAAGTATTCGCAGTCAATGGCAACACCAAAGCCATGCACACCAGGCAGACCCCAGTAGGAGCGACCCGGCCAGTGATGAGTCCAAGGAAAGCAAGGGTGAGCAACCAGACCGCCTAAATGGGTCCAGCGGGCATATTCTTGATCCCGATACAAGGGGTTTAAGTCACCAATCCCGTTAGCGAAAATAGTGATTGCATCTACGCTCGCATCGCGTAGGTATTGTTCGGGGCGAAGTTTGCTACCGATTAATTCTCGGGCAGCAGACATTGACGCTTCGTTGATGAGTCCTTGTGGAGCATCTTCGTTGATATTTAGTTCTTTCGGGTGGTTCATTGCAACTCCTTCGGCTTACGGTGAAAAGAGGGTTAAGCAGCAGCAGCGAGAGCGTTTTTTGCTTGTGCTACCAGATCGGTTAAGTCCTTACAGACTAATACGCCACTTTTAGCGAGTAGGCGAGTTTTTGCAGCGTGACTATCCGCTTTGCTTCCGACCATGGCTGCAGCATGGCCCATTTTTTTACCCGGGGGAGCCGTTTTGCCAACAATGAGGGCTGCAACCGGTTTGGCATGAGGTTGCGAAGCGTAAGCGGCAACAGCCGCTTCTTCGGCCCCACCGATTTCCCCTAGATAGAGGATGGCGCGGGTTTCGGGATCGAGGTGAAATAATGCCATCGCTTCTGCAGCGGTGGTGCCTTTGATGGGATCTCCCCCAATACCAATCACGGTGGTTTGACCGATATGGGCTTGGGTTAATCGCTTACTGGATTCATAAGAGAGGGAGCCGCTTCGTGAGATGACGCCCATGGGACCGGGCATAAAGCAAAAGGAGGGCATGAAACCCATCTTAGCCTTGCCTGGGGAGATAATGCCGGGAGAATTGGGGCCCACCAAGCGGGCGCCATTGGCTTTTGCCGCTGCCCGTATTTCTATCGTGTCACGAACCGGCATTTCATCGGCGGTGGCCACCACCAAGCGGCAACCCGCTTCGATGGCTTCAATAGCCGCAGCACGCACTAAAGGGGGGGGGACAAAAACCATAGCCGTATCGGCTTGAGTGGCTTGGCAGGCAGCGCGGGCCCCTTCAAAGACGGGAATGCCGTCCACATCGGTGCCGCCGCGACCGGGCGAGACTCCCGCCACCACTGTCGTGCCGTAACCGCCGGAGTCGGTGACAAAGAATTTGCCGTAATTGCCTGTAATGCCCATGACAAGCACGCGGTTGGATTGATCCAGAAGAATACTCATGCAGACCTCGCCAGTTTGATTGCTTCTTTAACGGCTGACTCGAGATTGGGATGATTTTTTGCGCCAAAGGTTTCAAAGATGGCGGGCACTTGATCAACGTAAGTGCCATCAAGTCTAAACACAACCGGTTTTTTGCTTTTACGCATCGCCATGTTTTCTTTCATGGCACTAGCCACTCGATTCATGTGGGTTCCACCACCAAACACGCTCACCAAGATCACTTTGATAGAAGGGTCGGCGTCGAGCATCTGAAAGGCGGGTTTGTAGCCTCGGGTTGAAGTGGGGCCAGGGCTCGCATCAAGAAAGCAGGCCGGCTTTCCACCGGCGGCTTTGATCATATCCATGGCACCCATCGTCATGCCGGCGCCACCGGAGATAAGAGCGATATCGCCATCGAGTTTGACATACATATGGCCCATTTCAAGACTGGCTCGTAGGTATTTGTCTGCACGGGCTCTTTCGGCTTTCTGTTGATCTAAGATGTCTGAATTGCGGTAATGGGCCCAGTCGTCGTACACGATCTTCGCATCTAATGCCATTAATGAGCCATCCTTTAACTGCACCAAGGGATTAATCTCAATGGTATTGCAGTCGCGGGCAGCAGCGGTTTCGACGAGGCGCTGAGCAAGAAAAATGAGTTTTTCGCGTAATTGGAAATCTTTTTCAACCTTTTCCAATACCGCCCTAAAACCTTGAGCCCGGAACTGACTGGCAGGGCCAATGGGATAGCGTGCGGGTGGTGTGCCACTTTCTACGTCCACGCCACCTTTCGGAGAATAAAGGACGACGTAACCTTCGGCTGTCCCGTCGATGGTCACTGATAAATACAATTCGCGCTCAAAGGGGAGCCAAGGGTCAGCCAGAAGAACCTCAGGCTTTTCATCGCCAAAGGTCGTATTGAAAAGTTTACGCGCACCGGCCTTAAGAGCGGTGGCGTTGTTGACGCGAATCACCCCACCCAATTTCCCGCGACCCCCACTTCTGACTTGAGCCTTAAGTGCGATCGGATAGGATTTGATCTTGGGTAGTCGCGTCGGTGATTTGATAAGACTGCCTTGTGGCACGGCCACTCCGACTGAGCGCAGTAAAGCTTTAGCTTCGTGTTCAAGAATCATCATGATGTAGTTTTGGGCGCAGAATGCAGGCGCTTTTCTAAAAGTGTCAGTGCCAGGTTAATGTGTATATGAGGTAGTCAATCTTTTTTTAGTGCGCGTGGATTTTTGATAAAGAATCGCTAAGCGAGTCTTCATCTTATAGGTATGAGAGTGAGAAAAAACGACATTTGCAGATCCTCCTATGATAATCAAAGTGAAGGAAAATTACAAAGAAATCAATAAATGCAATGTCCATAAAGTGGCTAAAAAGCCCTAGGTCCCTTTATTCCAGAGACTTTTTATGTTTTTTTGGTTTTTTTTAAGAGTATTAAAGTAGCTAGGTGGGGTAAAGCTTAGTTGTCACATTGTGGAATTTTTGGCTTCTAGGCTTTCATAAATCTTCGAGGGTGTGGGAGGTGTAGCTTGGGCTTAAAGCGTGGTTTTTTCTGATGTTTTGATCAAAGGTGCGGTTAAGCCAGAAAGGCTTAAGATTTGTTGACCGTTGTTGTCAAAATTTGCTGGATTTAACCATTGTTTAAAAGCCGATTGTAAGTGGGGCCAATCTTTATCGATGATGGCATACCAAGCCGTATCGCGGTTCCTGCCCTTGTAGACACTGGCTTGACGGAAAATGCCCTCAAACTGAAATCCCAAACGTTGTGCCGCCCGACGCGACGGTGCATTTAAAGCATCGCACTTCCACTCACAGCGACGAAAACCCAGATCAAAGCTGTGTTTGATAAATTGATACAAGGCCTCGGTCGCCATTCGGGATTGTTGCATTCGAGGAGAAAATTTAAGATGGCCTATTTCGATCACCCCATTGCTGCGATCGATGC
Organism: uncultured beta proteobacterium; assembly: GCA_903893565.1. GTDB lineage: Bacteria > Pseudomonadota > Gammaproteobacteria > Burkholderiales > SG8-41 > UBA5216. The sequence goes on from CAITMU010000107.1 coordinate 7,663, forward strand.
GTAAGTAACTGGCAACGCCAACCGCTTTTTGAGTGAAGGGATCCACCAACGCATGAAACAGCGGATCGGTGCTTTGTGCCGCCTCTTTCACCCATTGTTCGAAAGCGGTCAACTGTTCAAAAGGACCATACGCCATGTAGGTCCAGCCCGAATCGTTTGTATCCAGTGCATTGGCTTCATACAGGGCGTGAGCATGTAATGGGCTGACCAAAGGCTCAATGTGGCAGTAACGACCTTTGAAGCGATAGGGAGCGAGCGGAAGGGGGATGTGCCATTCGGGTAGCGCTAGACCGATGGGTTGGCCAATGGAGTTTTTATGAAAATGCAGTGTTGACATGGGGAAATGTTTTTTAGAAAAAATGTTTTTTGAAATCGGAGCGCTCTTTTGTATCCGGTCAAGTATTCAAGGCGCTTAGTGCTCGAAAGGGTTAAAGATGGTCACTTCCAAAGGGCAGGGCTGGGCTGGATGACAAAAAAACATACTGATTTAAGACTAAAGGCGCACAAAAAAAACGAACAACGATCGATACGGCTATAGGGATGGGGGTTATTTTTTTATTCTCATCGAACATTTTTCCTACTCAATACATCAGGCTTTAATCCATGGGGCAATAATGAATTTCAATGGTGGCATGGGCGAGTTCTTCATGGATCGATAAGCGATCACGTAAAAGTGTTGGAGTGAGTGATTTGTCGTGAGTTAATACACTCACCGCGCAGGAGTAAGTTGCTTTGCCAACGCGCCACACATGTAAATCGGTAACCCGAGTGTGCCCCTCAAAATCGGGGGTTTCAATCACTTCTCGTATCTCATTGACTACCGGATGATCCATCTCACAATCCAATAAAATTTTACCAGTCGATTCAATGAGACTTTTAGCCCAGACAATAATGAGTATCGCCCCTACGATGCCCATCACAGGGTCAAGCCAAGACCAGCCCCATAACCACCCTCCAAGCAATGCCACTATAGCGAGTAATGAGGTGGCCGCATCGGTGAGGACGTGCATATAAGCGGATTTCAAGTTAAGGTCACTCCCATGCCCATGCCCATGTACATGTGATTGAGAAGGCTGTTGCTCTTTTACAATGATCGCCTCAGAGGCTTCGGCATTTTCTGCTAAGGTGTGTGGTTGATGGTGAGCCTTTCCGAGTATGAAGGCGCAGATCAGATTGACGGCTAAACCAATAATAGCAATGATTACCGCCTCTTTATAATGAATCGACTCCGGTGAAAAAAAGCGCTCAATCGAGCTAAAGGCCATTAACCCAGCGACCCCAATTAAAAAAATGGCACTCGCAAATCCACCCAAGACTTCAATTTTCCAAGTACCAAAGGCGAATCGCTTATCGAGGGCATAGCGCCGGGCTGCGCTGTAGGCAAAGGCGCTTAAACCAATCGCCACCGCATGGGAACTCATGTGCCAACCATCGGCCAGAAGCGCCATGGATTTGTACCACCAGCCGGCCATGATTTCCACGACCATCATGGCCGCTGTTATCCACATCACCCACAGAGTGCCTTTTTCAGCGATTGGGTTACCATGATCAAACACATGATCGTGAGTCCAGACAGAAAGATTATCGTTGTGCATCAGGTTTTTTCAATCGGGGTTGTCATAGGTGTAGGGCTATTCTAATGCGTTTTTTCATTAAGAGTTTGGGCGTTCAATATTCAATGAAAGGAGGGGTGAAAGTGGGTTTTTCGATCCCTCATGATTGAATGGCCTAAACTCGAGCAGAATATATAAAAACAAGGTAAAAAATTATTTTTTTTGACTCAGTTTTTTAAGTATGTGCAAGGGACTTAACTCAGGGTGATACATGTGACTCACCGGTAGATGAAAGGTTTGCTCTAATAAGTATTGTCCAGACATAACAGCGTGCGAGGTTTGATCTGAAAAGCATACCCAAACCGCTCCACTGGCAAAGGCCACTGTTTGTTGGGTGGAGTGCTCCTGGTAGTGGCTGTCGGCTTTCATTGCATCGTGAAGTTGCAACATTTGATGGTCGTATAAATGTCGCAAAGATTTGGTGATTTTTAATTGATGCAGAAGCTTAGCTTGCCAACCGACATACGGTTTGGTTCGCTGTAAGAATTGAGCGGCAATGGCCTCGAAGGGCTCCCCGATTCGCCAGACCCTAGGGGCGCCTTCAGGGTTGATATTTAAAAAAACACGCAAAATACGCTCCCCACCGTTGGGGCGACTGGGGAAGGCATCGACATGTAAGCGACGGTCATCGGCACGCCAGGACTGGTGGCGATTTTTGACTTCAAGAGGGCG
>CAITMU010000108.1 GCA_903893565.1 uncultured beta proteobacterium
CATGCGCCTACAAAAAAGTGGTCGCATTATTAACATCCTCGCAAGCACGGTCTATGAACCTATTCACAATCTTGCTTTATCTGGAGCCACCCGCATGGGTGTCGTCGCCTATGCAAAAAGCCTAGCTGACGAGGTCGGTCGTGATGGCATCTTGGTAAACAATGTGTGCCCAGGCTCGCTTTTAAGTGAACGTATGTTAGCTAATGTCGCTTCTCGCGCCCAAGCGCTAGGGATTTCTTTGGAAAAAATGCTTGAACAGCGCGCCCAACAAACGGCACTCGGACGCATAGGGCAGCCTCGCGAATTAGCCAATCTCGTCGCTTTTTTGGCCTCCTCTAAGTCAAGCTACATGACTGGCTCCACGCTAAGAGTCGATGGGGGTTTGGTGCGCTCGGTATTATCCTAAGTCTTTTTTCTGTACACTGCTCTAGTGATTATCGTATTCTCATAATAAAAACTTTAAATAAGATTGACTCTGGAGGGTCCGTGTAATGCTAAAACAAAATAAAATAAGGCATGCGGTATTATTGATCAAACGTATTTTTTCATGTTCTGGCTTCTATGCCTCTATGAATACGTTGCTTCATTTGGCCATAGGTGCTGGCATCTTTATGACAGCGGGAGATTTGTTAGCGCAAAACTTCCCCACTAAGCCCATTCGTTGGATATTGCCCTTTGGGCCTGGGGGCGTGGGCGATATCACCTCACGCGCTGTCGCCCAAAAAATGACAGAGTCTATGGGACAAACCATCCTCATTGATAACCGTCCCAGTGCCGGCGGTATCGTCGCAGCAGAAATGGTAGCCAAAGCAGAACCCGATGGCTATACCTTGATGTTAATGAACAATACCAATGCTGTGAGCGCTGCGATGTTCAAATCGCTTCCCTACGACACGATCAAAGATTTTTCTAATGTCACCACCATCGGTGCCTTTAGCCTAGGCTTGTTGATTGCCCCCGAGTCTGGCGTAAAAACGACCCAAGAATTAATTCGTCTTTTTAAAACCAATCCCGGGAAGATGAACGTTGGCACCATTAATATCGGCACCACCCAGTTTTTAGCCTCCGAGCTATTTAAATCAATGGCGCATCTTGATTTAACCACAATACCCTATAACAATACCGCTAGCGTTATCACTGCCCTACGAGGAGGGGGAATACAAGTGGCGTTTGAATTTTTACCTCCCATTCTGGGTCAAATCAAATCAGGGGCTTTGCGTGCGATCGCTGTCAGTTCCACTAGCCGTTTTGCACCCCTGCCCAATGTCCCCACACTCGATGAAAGTGGCTTGCCCGGCTACGATGTAATGTCTTGGAACGGCGTATCGCTGCCTGCAAATACACCACAATTGATCATCGACAAATTAAATAAAGAAGTCACCCTCGCGGTCAATTCGCCCAGCATTAAACAACGGTTCCAGGACCTTGGGGTGGAGCCTCGTCTATCTACCCCACAAGCCATGCTGCAAATGTTGAAAGAAGAAATCTCTAAATGGACTGCCCTCATCGATAAAGCCAATATTAAAAGACAATGAACCCACCTAAAGCTATTCTTGCTCCCGATCCTCACCCGGTCAAACCCCACTTCAAACCACCACCCAATGCCTGTGACGCACATTGTCACGTCTTTGGTCCCGCTGCCCAATTTCCGTATGCCCCGAATCGCAGCTACACACCACAAGACGCGGGTCGTGAACAACTGGCGGTCTTACACCAATATCTCGGTTTTGAGCGTGCCGTCATCGTACAAGCCAGTTGCCATGGCACAGATAATAGTGCCATGCTCGATGCACTTCTCCACTCCAATAGCCGTTGGCGCGGAGTGGCTATGGTCGAGCCCCATGTCAGTGAAAAAGAGCTCGAGGCGTTACATAGTCAGGGCGTCAGAGGCGCTCGTATTAACTTTGTCGCTCATTTAGGCGGCGCTCCCGACCTCTCAGCGGTACGCGCTGTGATTGAGCGCATTAGCCCTTTCGGTTGGCATATTCAACTGCATATGGATGCCGTGGATATTGCTCATTACCGGGAATTTCTCAATCAACTCACGGTGCCCTTCATCATCGATCATATGGGACGACCACAAGCCGCCTTAGGTATCGAGCAACCCGCCTTTCAACAAATGCTCGATCTCATGCGTAACCCTTTAGCATGGACAAAAATCAGCGGCCCTGAAAGGGTCTCTACAATGGGGAAACCTTTTGTTGATGCCGAGCCTTTTGTCAGAAAATTATTAGAGCTCGCCCCTGAGCGTTTGCTCTGGGGAACCGATTTCCCACATCCGAACGTAAAAATCATGCCCAATGATGGCGAACTGGTTAATTTGTTTGCTCGGTTTTGCGAAGACGCCTCTTTACAAAAGAAAATTCTCGTTGATAATCCAACCAAACTCTACTGGCCAGAGACCATTGGCTAAACGTTGCTCACGCCTCAAGGATTGGAGAAAAGGCGAGGAGCCTTGCCATCGCCACCCATTCCTTAGCGACTATGTCCTTCAAAAGCTCGTCGATGGTTTCTCGAAGTGCGATGGGGTCATTATCGGGAGCGCTACGACAAAGCAAGATTGAGAGGCATTCGCCACGCCACGCCCCGACACGAATTCAAGCTGGTAAGGTTTAATTAGCGTATGTCAACTCTACAGTCGGCTGAAACGATTATCCACAGTATAAAAGACTACCCTAATCGCACGCCGATCGCTGATACCACCCTGCCGACTGAGTAGGAAATTACCCCTTTAATATCGTCGCTGAGTTGAGCTACACACACAACCTAACCCTCCCCAAAAAAAGATGATCACATCATTCAACGAAACACCCTAGTGTTTAATATGACCCTATATGACCCTCTGGTGATACGAGATCAAGAACCGGATCATGCTAAAATGACGACCTTCCGGGAGTCAAAATAAAATGAATATAAGCTCCGACAATACCCCCTATCCTCACAGTAGCGTTCGCGATCAAGTCAGCCCGGCTGAATGGCAGTTACGCTGCGAATTAGCCGCTGCTCACCGACTGGTGGCCCATTTTATTTTTGTGGACATGACCTATAACCACATCAGCGTCAGGCTACCCGGCGAACCGCGACACTTTCTAGTCAAACCAGAAACAGCTTATATGGAACAGGTGACAGCCAGTAATTTAGTTAAATATGATATCGATGGCCATCAGGTCTTAGCCAGCCCCTATAAGGCCAGTCCTGCTGCATTTAACGTTCATGCTGCCATTTTAAAAGCCCGGCCTGATATCGTATCTGTGGTTCACACCCACTCCCCAGCCAATTTGGCTGTATCGGCTCAAAAATGTGGTTTGCTACCGATTACCCAACAAGCGATGCGTTTTTATAAGCGTATCGCTTATTACAAAAACCAGTACGATGATGTGACTCCTGAAGGCACTGCCCATATGGCTCAAGCGCTGGGCGAAGATTGGGTCATGGTCTTGGAAAACCACGGCGTACTAATCTGTGGCAAGTCATTGCCTGAAGCCTACATTTATCACCATTTTTTTGAATTAGCCTGTCGCGCTCAAATTGGAGCTTTGGCTGGCGGTACGGCACTCATTATTCCCTCACACGAGGTATGTGAGCAAAGAGTCGCCCGAGCGGGACGGATTGGCGTGTACGATTCTCAAAGTCGTGACTGGACTGCGGGCATGGCTCTGGTCGAGAAACTTTTTCCCGATTTCAAGACCTGAGTCGTTTTTTGTTCATGCATAAATGTGTCAATGGGATCTTTCTTCAATCAACCCCTTTAGGTAGCCCAGGCTTATCATTATTTAGTATCTTCAGAGCAGAAAGAATGTGGGAAAATACTTATCTCACGCACTTAAAATATACCAATCGCCATTTATAATGCGGTTACAACGAGCTTCTTAAGCCCAATTTACATCAGGTATTTTCTCCTTCTTAAAGGATGACCTATGGCCTCTTTTCGATGACTCAATCACTTGGGCGAAGATCTAAGGGCTCCTGCAAGCTTCTTAGTCCCGCTACATCAAACCATTGACCAAAAAATCGACTTTGATTAAAACATCACATTCCATGTTGCCAATGATGAGGCCTTAGCATCACCGCTAGACCCCCTCATTCCCTTCTATCCGACGATTGACCCAACCCTTTATGAGCCTACAAAGTTTCGCCGTCGATGAATTTGAGTTTTTTTTAGATAAACAATGGTCTGATGGCCTACCCGTCGTGACCCCTACGGAGGCTCGTTTAGCACGAATGCTAAAAGCCACCCAGCGCGATCCGGACGAAGTGCTCGGACAAATCCCCCCAGCAATGGAACCCGTCACGGTAAGAAGTGCGGCCATTCACGCACTCATGGCTGGATGCAAACCGGAGTATCTGCCCGTAGTATTAGGCGCGCTGCCGCTGCTACTCGAAGAAAAATTTAATATGAACGGAGTACAAGGCACCATGCACGGGGTTGCTCCACTAATGATTATCACCGGTCCTTACGCCAAAAAAATTGGCCTGCATGGGGGTAATGGTTGTTTTGGCCCAGGATTTCGTGCCAATGCCTCCATCGGACGGGCTATTCGTTTAATGATGATGAATCTTGGGGGAGGAATTGCTGGGCTGGCCTCAGCCACTATTTTTGCAACACCCCTTCGCTACAGTGCTTGCCTTACAGAAAATAGCGAAAAAAGTCCCTGGGAAAGCCTCTCTATCACTAAAGGCTATGCGCCTGAAGACAATGTCATTACCTGCGTCATGGTGGAAAGTCCACGATTATGCTTTGATGACGTCAGTCAGGAGCCCATTCGTTTACTCACTGGAATTGCCGATTCCATGTGCGCTATGGGCTCTTGGAATATGCATGCGCGCTCCGATATGGTGGTCGCTATGGGGCCGCAACATGCCTCGATCTGCGCGAATGCCGGTTGGACTTACGCTAGGGTCCACGAGTGGCTAGTCAAACAGGCTGGCAGAACTGTGCGGGGATTAAAAGACGGTGGTAACTGGCGTCGTGAACGAGCATTAGGCTTTCCTATCTCAGTCGATCCGGATGATGACGACTGCTTTATCCCCGTCATCAAGCAAGCCGATGACCTGCAACTCATTGTGGCTGGCGGTTGGGGGCCGTGTACAGCCATATGCCATGGTTGGAGTGGTGGCAGTAGCGCCGTTCATGGCACTTATGACCTATCATAGACAAAAAAGGAGCCTTCTATGAGTTTGGAATTGGGTTTTATTGATCCCACCGCGGGTACCGGTCGTCCACGAATTGCGATGGCACTGCGTCCGGCAGACCTCGTCGGCAAGGTTGTTGGTTTATTAGACAACACCAAAGAACAAGGGCGCCTCATTCTAGAAACCATCGGAGTGGCACTACAAGAAAAATACGGTGTGGCACGCGTGGTTTTAAAACAAAAGCAGCATTACTCTAAACCTGCAACTGACTTGATCATTCAATCCATGGCCGATGAAGTAGATTTGGCGATCGCGGCACTGGGTGGGTGAGGGTCCTGTACGTTATGCAGTGTGCATGACACCATTGAATTTGAAAAACGCGGCATTCCGGCCGTGGTTATTATTACGGAGGCCTTTCGCAACGCAGCCCTATTTCAGTTTCGTAGCAAAGGCATGGAAAATCACCCTTATATCGAATTGCCTCATCCCGTGAGTAATCTTTCGTCTGAACAGATGCGTGCACTCACACTGACCTACGTCGACTCCATTGCTCGTCAGCTTAAAGAATAAATCAACCTTTTTACTTTTTTAAGGAAAAACCATGAATACACATAATAAAGTTGCCCTGATTACGGGTGGTGGCACAGGGATTGGGAAAGCGACCGCACTCGCCTTCATCAAAGACGGCTATCGAGTCGTTATTACGGGACGACGTCAGCAACCATTGGACGAAACGCTAAAAGAAGCGCAAGTCGACACGACCCGATTGCTCGCTATTGCAGCCGATGTGAGTAACCCGGATGCGGTGAAGACCTTGTTTGCAAAAACCCTTGCTGCTTTTGGCCGCCTTGACGTGCTTTTTAACAACGCAGGACAAAATGCCCCTGGAATATTATTTGAAGACCTGTCTTGGGAACGCTGGAAAGCGGTCGTCGATACCAATCTGAATGGCTTGTTTTTATGTGCGCAAGAAGCCTTCAAAATTATGAAAGACCAAACCCCGCAAGGTGGGCGCATTATCAATAATGGCTCAATTTCTGCCCATGCACCGAGGCCCGACTCGGCCCCTTACACGGCCACCAAACATGGGGTGTCCGGACTCACCCGAACCATTTCGTTAGATGGCAGAAAATACGATATTGCCTGCTGCCAAGTCGATGTGGGAAACGCCATGTCCGAATTGGCTTCCCGGATGGCCAAAGGCGTCAAACAAGCCAATGGCACGATTGCGCCGGAGCCCATGATCTCTACCGACGATGTCGCCCGCTCTGTTCTTTTTATGGCCAATCAACCACCGGGAGTCAACATTTACCATCTCATGGTCATGGCCACCAAAATGCCCTATGCCGGTCGCGGTTAATTGAGCCCCTCTGAGCGCCCTCGTTAACCAGCAGTATTGAAACGAGCGCTGTTTTATATTCGCCTCTAAGTCTTAGTCATTCATAAACACGAAGCAACCTCGTTTTTTTATCACCTTAATTTAGGAATATTTCCATGAAAGTTTGTATCTTTGGCGCTGGGGCGCTAGGCGGACATTTGGCCGCACAGCTCATTTCACAAACCCAGGCCGACGTTTCACTCGTTGCTCGCGGAGCCCATCTGAAGGCCATCCAAAGCCAGGGGATCAGCCTCACCTGTGGTGATCGACAGCTAGGGGGTAGAGCCTTTGCCGCCACTGACAAAGCTGAAGATCTACCACCACAAGACATTGTATTTGTTGCGCTCAAAGCCCAAACCCTAGCTCCCTTAGCCACGGCGATTGCTTCACTCATCAAGCCTGAAGGGTGTGTGGTGTTTTTATTAAATGGTATCCCTTGGTGGTGGAATTACGGTTTAGATAACAATAAGACCTTTCTCCCTCTGCTCGATCCGTCTGGCGCCCTATGGAAGGCTATTGATCCCCAGCGTGTCATTGGTTCAGTCGTCTACTCACCCAATGAAGTTGTCGCCCCGGGTGTCATCAAAAACTCTCAACAAAATCGTTGGATCTTTGGTGAGCCTAACGGTACCGATTCGGAGCGACTGAACACCATTATCCAATTGGTTCGCTCCACTGGCGTACAAACAGAATCGAGCTTGGATATTCGGCGAGAAATCTGGAAAAAACTAGCCAACAACGCTTCCAACAACACGTTGTGCTCTTTAACGCGCCTCGACTCTACAGGGGTGGCAGGAGAGGAGGGTCTGGTCCACCTAGCCATAAGTATTATTAATGAAACCTTGAGCGTCGCTGCCCAATTGGGCTGGGATATGAGCCCCGACGTCAATGTGCAGCAAGTCGCCACTCGGGCCAAAGGCAAACCGGGTCAACGACCATCAACCCTGCAAGATGTCTTGGCCGGCAAATCACTAGAAATTGATGCGCTGATCGGACAAACTCAAGCCTTCGCCCGCGAAATGGGACTCGCAACGCCAGTCATCGATGTTTGCCTTACCCTGTTACGCGGACTCGATGTGAGCCTACGCTCAAGCTCGGTATAGGGCTCGGTTATCACTGGACAAATAACAGTGGCCTAGGATGGCGTGATGGATCACAAAAAAACAGGGCTCTTAATCCTGACCTTTGAACGCGCTCACAATTAAACACAGCCATCCTGCCAACAAAAGCATTCCACCCACAGGCGTGATTGCCCCGAGCATGGTCCAACCGGTAATAGCCAGTAAATATAAACTCACTGAAAAAATCAACGTCCCTCCGACCCAGAGCCAACCTGCCCAAGTAAGCCAACGACTCTGGTTAGCCGGTGGCACCAAGGCTACACCCAACAAAGCAAGCGCGTGATACATCTGATATCGAACAGCCAACTCAAAAACAACCAATCCCGACGCGCTAATCACATTTTTTAATGCATGGGTGGCAAAAGCACCCAAAGCAATTGAGAAAAATCCCAGCACGCTAGCTGCCAAAAAAAATGGTCGTTTCATCTTTCAGCCTTTTTGAGACTCTGTTGCCAGCGCTTGTTCATTGAGCTTTTTTTTCTTATGACGTCTACTCCACTGACTTAACCGATCCATATATAGGTAGACCACTGGGGTGGTGTAAAGGGTCAGTAACTGGCTCATGACCAAACCACCTACAATCGAAATGCCCAGCGGTTGACGCAATTCGGATCCCTCACCAAATCCAATCGCCAGTGGGATCGCCCCCAGCAATGCCGCCATGGTCGTCATCATGATGGGACGAAATCGTAATAAGCACGCCTGGAAAATGGCATCCCGAGTCCCAATGCCTTGTTGTCGTTCCGCTGCCAATGCAAAGTCAATCATCATAATGGCATTTTTCTTCACAATCCCGATCAAAAGTAGCACGCCAATCATGGCAATGATGCTAAATTCTGTTTTAAATAGCATTAACCCTAGTAACGCACCTACCCCTGCCGAGGGTAAGGTCGAGATAATCGTAATAGGATGTATGAAACTTTCATACAAAATACCCAAGACAATATACACCGTGATAATGGCCGCTAAAACCAATAGAGGTTGGTTTTTTAAAGAATCCTGAAACGCACGGGCCGTGCCCTCAAAACTCCCGTACAAGGTGCTGGGCACGCCGATTTTTTTCATCGTCTCATTAGTGACTTTGACTGCATCGGAAAGGGAATACCCCTCGGGTAAGTTAAAGGAGATAGTAGCGGCGGCAAACTGTCCCTGATGATTAACCGCCAGCGCTGTATTGGTTAACTCAAAATGCGAAATCGATGACAACGGCACTTGACCCTGACTGGGAGAAATCACATACACCTGCTCCAATCCCTTCGGGCTTTGCCAATATTGCGGAGCATACTCGAGCACCACATAGTATTGATTGACCGTGGTGTAGATAGTAGAGACTTGTGATTGACCAAAAGCTAAATTCAAGGCCGTGTCGATAGATCGCAAGCTAATGCCTAAGCGTGCGGCTGAGGCTCGGTCAATGACGAGCGTCGACTGTAAACCCTTGACCTGTTGATCCGTATTCACGTCCGCCATTTCCGGCACCCGCATAAGAGCTCGCTGCAGTCGCGGGGTCCACTGTCGTAAATCTTCCAAATCATCGGAGCGCAAAGTAAACTGATATTGCGCGTTACTTTGTCTTCCCCCCATGCGAATGTCCTGTACGGGGTTGAGATATAAACTGGCTCCAGCCACCGTCATTAACTTTGGGCGCAGGCGCGCAATGACCCGATCTATACTGATATTTCGTTCATTCAGGGGCTTTAGAACTACAAATAAAAATCCGCCATTACGCTGTCCGCCACCTGTGAACCCAATCACATTTTCTACCGCTGGGTCAGATTTAAGGATCTTAACAAATTCGGATAGCTTTAATTTTACAGACTGAAACGAACTGGCCTGGTCAGCCTGCAACGATCCAATCATGCGACCGGCGTCTTGTTGCGGAAAAAATCCTTTGGGTACCACGTTATACAAATAAACATTCAAACCTATCGTTGATATTAAAATCATTAAAATACAAAAAGGATACCGTAAAGCCCAGTTAAGAGATCTTTTGTATCCTCCCAACATCGCATCAAAGAAACGTTCACTGTATTGATAAAGCCTGCCATGGGATTCGGTATTTTTCGCTCGCAATAAGCGGGCACACATCATTGGGGTGGTTGTCAAGGAAACCAATAACGACACCAATATGGCCACTGACAACGTAATGGCAAACTCACGAAACAATCGACCCACAATGCCGCCCATCATTAAAATGGGAATAAATACAGCGATCAAAGACAAACTAATTGAGATAACGGTAAAACTCACCTCTTTAACCCCCAGCAGGGCTGCCTTCATCGGCGAGAGTCCTTTTTCAATATGTCTAGATACATTTTCCAGCACTACAATCGCATCATCAACAACAAAGCCCGTGGCGATGGTAATAGCCATTAAAGAAAGGTTATTTAAACTAAAGCCACAAAGATACATCACACTGAAAGTGCCCACTAAAGACACCGGTACAGCAATGCTCGGGATTAGCGCAGCGCGCCAATTACGTAAAAATATAAACACTACGAAAATCACTAAGCCTATAGAAATGAGTAAAGTTCTTTCGATTTCATACAAAGAAGCACGAATCGTAGAGGTGCGTTCAAGCACCATATTTAAGTCCATTGCGCCGGGTAATGAAGCTTGCAATTGCGGCAACACGGCCTTGACCCGATCAGCCGTCTCAATAATATTGGCTCCTGGTTGACGATATAAAATAATCACAATGGCAGGTTGGCCATTAGAAATGCCAGCATTTCTTAAGTCTTGTACTGAATCTTCAACGCTAGCAACATCGGACAAACGCACGGCGGATCCATTGCGATAACCAAGCAAAAGCTGCGCGTATTCACTGGCTTTGGAGGACTGATCATTGGCGTAGATCTGCCACTGATGATCGTCTTGTTCAATAACCCCCTTCGGTCGATTAGCGTTATTGGCTTTAATGAGCGAAGAGACATCGGACATCGCAAAGCCATATTTATTCAGTGCGTTAGGGTTAACCTCTACACGCACTGAGGGCATTGAACTGCCGCTCACGCTGACCTGTCCTACCCCTTTAATTTGCGAGAGTTTCTCTCCCAGCAGTGTGGTGGCAACATCATACATCTGCCCTCGGTCATAGACTTTGGAGGTCAAGGATAAAATAATAATAGGTGAGTCAGCGGGATTAATCTTTTTATAAGTCGGGTTTCGCGGCAAGCTCGTTGGTAAGTCTGCTCGCGCCGCATTAATGGCCGCTTGCACATCGCGTGCTGCCCCATCAATATCGCGATTTAAATCAAACTGCAAAGTAATGCGCGAACTCCCCAACGTGCTCGATGAAGTGATTTCTGAGACGCCTGCAATTTTTCCCAAAGCCCGTTCTAAGGGTGTAGCTACCGTTGTGGCCATCGTTTCCGGGCTTGCCCCCGGCAACGAAGCCGATACCGAAATCGTAGGAAAATCAACTTGTGGTAATGGGGCCACGGGTAATAAATTAAAAGCCATCGCCCCCACCATGAGGATCGCCAAGGTGAGTAGCGTAGTGGCGACGGGGCGCTGAATGAATAAGCCTGAAAAACTCATGGCAAATCCTTCGTATTCCCGCTCCTCTCTAGACTCAAGTTCTCACCGGAGGTGCCTCGATAGGCTCTGGCAATGCGGTCAAAGGTCAGATAAATCACTGGCGTTGTAAACAACGTTAACGCTTGGCTCACAATCAGTCCGCCGACCATCGTAATGCCCAAAGGATGGCGTAGCTCGAATCCAACCCCAGTGCCTAACATTAAGGGCAAAGCCCCCAGCAACGCACACAAAGTTGTCATCATAATCGGACGAAAACGCAACAAACATGCTTGATAAATCGCCTCGCGAGGACTTAGACCTTCCTTGCGTTCAGCCTCCAATGCAAAATCGATCATCATGATCGCGTTTTTCTTGACGATGCCGATTAACAAAACAATGCCAATAATACCAATCACTCCCAAATCCGAACGTGCCATCATCAAGGCCATCAACGCCCCCACACCGGCCGAAGGCAGCGTTGATAAAATCGTCACAGGATGAATATAACTTTCGTAAAGAACCCCTAAAACGATATACATTGTCACAACAGCGGCTAATATTAACAACAAGGTATTGTTGAGCGACGCTTGAAAAGCCTGTGCAGCCCCCTGAAAACTCACATTCACGCTTAAGGGCACTTCGAGCTCTTTTTGAACAGCTTCGATTTGTTTGACGGCATCGCCCAATGCCATCCCCGGCGCCAAATTAAACGATAGGGTTGCAGCTGGAAATTGACCTATGCGGTTTATAGCCAATAAAGAAGGCTTTTCAATCAAGCGAACCACCGTCGATAGACGAATTTGCGTGCCGTTTGTGGTGGGCACATAAATTTCTGCCAGAGAAGACTTTCCCACTTTGTGATCGGGTTTAACTTCTAATACCACACGATATTGTGTGGTTTGAGTAAAAATGGTGGAAATCAAACGTTGTCCAAATGCGTTATACAAGGCGGTGTTGATAGCCGCGGGTGTCACGCCCAACCGCGCTGCCGTATCCCTATCAATTTCCAAGTACGCTTGGGCACCAGCATCTTGCAAATTACTCGTCACTTCAGACATCGTCTCTGAGCGCTGTAACCGATCAACCAATCGATGAGTCCACAAGCTAAGATCTTCGGGCTTAGGAGAACTTAAACTTAGCTGATATTGGGTACGGCTCACCTGATTTTCAATCGTTAAGTCTTGCACCGGTTGAAGGTAGACTTTTATGCCGGGCAGATTGGCGCAGGCGAGTTGTAATCGACGGATCACCTCCTGCGCCCCACTACGCTCAGATTGGGGTTTTAAATTAATCAGTAAGCGCCCACTGTTTAACGTAGCATTGACTCCATCCACTCCGATAAAAGAGGACAGGCTTTGAACCGCTGGATCTTTGAGAATTTTATCTGCTAGTTGCTGTTGACGATCCACCATGGCTGAAAAAGAAATGGTTTGCGGTGCTTCGGAAATCGCCTGAATCACCCCGGTATCTTGAATAGGAAAAAAGCCTTTGGGAATAAAAATATATAAACCCACGGCCAACGCTAAGGTTGTCACCGCGACCCACAAGGTCAAAGTCTGGCGATTAAGCACCCACCTTAGCAATAGGCCATATTGGGCGATAATCCAATCAAAGCCTCGGCCTGTCCATTGATACAGCCGACCTTGTTCCGCCTTTGGGGTGTGCCGCAATAGTCGTGCGCACATCATCGGGGTCAGGGTGAGCGAGACCACGGCAGAAATCAAAATCGACACAGCTAACGTGATAGCAAATTCACGAAATAAACGTCCCACCACATCGCCCATGAAAAGCAAAGGGATCAATACCGCAATGAGCGAAAAGGTCAAAGAGATGATCGTAAAACCAATCTGCGCTGAACCCTTATAGGCGGCCGCTAAAGGGGATTCTCCCTCTTCAATATAGCGGCTTATGTTTTCAATCATCACGATAGCATCGTCCACCACAAACCCCGTTGCGATAGTCAAAGCCATTAAGGTCAAATTGTTGATACTAAAACCCATCAAGTGCATGGCGCCGAAAGTGCCCACCAGCGATAAGGGCACCGCTACGCTCGGGATCAAAGTAGCAGAGAAGTTTCGCAGAAACAAAAAAATCACCATCACCACTAACGCCACCGATAACAAAAGTTCAAATTGAACGTCTTTCACCGAAGAGCGTATCGTCACCGTGCGATCGGTTAATATCGCAATATCAACCCCCGCCGGCAGTGCCGCTTGCAACTGCGGCAATAAAGTCTTTATCCGGTCCACCACATCGATCACATTGGCTCCGGGCTGGCGCTGGACGTTCATGATGATCGCTTGGGATTGATTCATCCAAGCCGCTAGGCGCGTGTTTTCGGCATCGTTAATCACGTCGGCCACATCGGTTAAGTAAACAGGCGCGCTATTGCGATAAGCAATCACTACTTTTTTATATTCTTCGGCAGAGCGTAACTGATCGTTGGCATCTATCGTATAGGCGCGTTCCGGTCCATCGAAACTGCCTTTTGCACCATTGACATTGGCTGATGCGATCGCGGTACGTACATCTTCCATACTCAGATTATTGGCCGCCAGCGCCACTGGGTTGACCTGTACGCGTACAGCCGGTCGCTGCCCACCTGAAAGACTCACTAAACCCACCCCACTTAACTGAGATAATTTTTGAGCAATCCGGGTATCGGCAAGGTTCTGAACCTGGGTCATCGGCAGGCTTTTCGAACTAATACCTAATGTGATAATAGGCGCATCAGCCGGATTAACTTTGCTGTAAACCGGTGGCGCAGGTAAGTCTGTTGGCAGTAAACTGGAGCCTGCATTAATAGCCGCCTGCACTTCCTGTTCGGCTATATCCAAACCCAACTCCAAATCAAACTGCAGCGTTACCACCGACGCCCCCCCAGAGCTACTGGAAGACATTTGCCTTAACCCTGGCATTTGGCCGAACTGGCGCTCAAGTGGCGCGGTAACGGAAGTGGCCATGACCTCGGGACTCGCCCCTGGGTAAAAAGTGGCGACTTGAATAATCGGATAATCCACCTGGGGCAATGCCGACAGAGGCAACAAGGTGTATGAAATTAAACCCGACAACAAAATGGCCACCATCAAAAGCGAAGTGGCCACAGGGCGCTCAATAAAAAGACGCGACGGGTTCATGCGTGAATCCTGGATGGATTTAAGAGAATAAAAAAAACTTGAGTTTTACGTAACAGCCCGTGATTCACTCGGCGTCCTTGTCTTTGCGACGCCTGCCCTGCCATTCTTTTTTGCCACCCTTTTCGCCACCTTCTTTAACAACCTCCGGGCTATCGCCCGTTGGCCTTGCCCCGTGTTTGTGACGTGGAGCAGCGGTATCCGGTTCAGTTGAGGGCCCGGTTTTGGTTTTATCTACTCCGGAGGGGCCTGCCGATAAATCTTCATTCCGACCTTTTGGCCCCTTCCCTTCCCCCTTACCCTCCCTCTTACCCTCACCTCTGTTCTTAACATCAATCACTTCCACCTTCATGCCGTCACGTAATCGATCCATACCATCGACTACCACACGCTCCCCAGCTTCCACTCCCGATTCAATGACGACTCGACTTCCTTCCGCCACCCCGGTCTTGACTGGGCGCATAGACAAACTTTTATCTTCCTTGATTACATAGACAAATAAGCCCTCTGCACCCCGTTGAATGGCAGCACTGGGTACAGTAACCCTATTGGTTCGCGTGTCGACCAACATACGAACATTAACAAACTGATTAGGGAACAAGAGCCCTTTGTCATTGGGCGTTTGTGCTCTTAACTTCACGGTTCCAGTGGTCGTATCAATTTGATTATCGACTGTGAGCAACGCCCCACTATCTAATTTGTTTTTATCCTCACGGTCAAAAATATCGACTGGGATTTTTGCCGCTTGGTGAAGACGGGTTAGCACGGGCTGCACACTGTCTTGTGGAATGGGAAATAAGATGGTCATCGGTTTGATCTGCGTAATCACCACGAGACCAGCTGCATCATTGGCACGAACCACGTTGCCCTGATCCACCAAACGCAACCCCAATACACCCGAAATCGGTGCTGTGACCTTAGCATACATCAACTGTAGTCTCGCGTTTTCTACCACGCCTTGATCAATTTTCACGCTCCCCTCGAGCTGCTGCACCAAGGACTCTTGCGTGGCAACCTGTTGCTCTGAAATGGCATCTTGTTTAAGTAATTTTCGATACCGCTCCAAATCAATGCGGGCATTACCCAGAAGCGCTTGGTCGCGTTGGATTTGACCTTCGGCCTGTAGCACTTGGGCCTGAAAGGGACGCGGATCGATCTCTACTAACAAATCCCCCTCTTTAACTATTTGGCCCTCTTTAAAATGCACCCGCATTAATTGACCATCCACTCTCGAGCGCACCGTGACCGTGCGCAAAGGGATTGCAGTTCCCAAGCCATTAATGTAAACGTTCACATTGCCCTTGGTCGCTTGACCTACGGCCACGGGTGCTGGCCCGCCTCCCCGCCCAGCCCCCTTGCCAGAGCCTTTGTCACCTGGCTTGTCTGATCCTTTTTCGACGGGTTTACCTTTTGCAGACCCCTCTGGCGAGGCGGGC
Organism: uncultured beta proteobacterium; assembly: GCA_903893565.1. Classification (GTDB taxonomy): domain Bacteria; phylum Pseudomonadota; class Gammaproteobacteria; order Burkholderiales; family SG8-41; genus UBA5216. The sequence continues at coordinate 15,722 of CAITMU010000108.1, forward strand.
TGAGCGTTCTGCCACTGCGTGTAGGCCCAAAATGCCAAGGCTCCCGTTAGTGCCAATCCGAATAACCAAATCAGTGATGTTGTTTTCTTTGACATTGCAAAATGATCTAAAAATTTGTCAATTCGGCGTGGTGTCAGTGTCTTGGATCGGAGTCACTTGCCTTTTGGCTAACAGATACGCTATCCGTTAGCCTATACACCACAGGATATTTCTCATGATTGAGAGAATACCTGAAAAATTCTCACAACCCATACAAAGAGACAATTGTTTACATATTTAACTCTTTAAGGGCTTATAACGAAGCCGTCTGGGACGTGCTCCATCCTCCCCTAGGCGTTTACGCTTGTCTGCCTCATATTCTTGGTAATTACCATTAAACAGTACCAATTGCGACTCACCCTCAAAAGCCAAAATATGAGTTGCGATACGATCAAGAAACCAACGATCGTGAGATATGACCAATACACAGCCAGCAAACTCGAGCAAAGCATCCTCTAAGGCTCGCAAGGTTTCAACATCCAAATCGTTCGAAGGCTCATCCAACAACAACACATTGGCCCCGGTAATCAAGGTTTGGGCTAAATGTAAACGACCTCTTTCCCCACCCGAGAGATTACCTACTAATTTTTGCTGATCAGGTCCTTTGAAATTAAAACGCCCGAGATAAGCGCGAGAAGGCATTTCAAATTTACCCACATTAATAATATCCAAGCCTCCAGAAATGGCCTCCCATGCCGTTTTGTCATTGGGTAAGGCATCTCGATTCTGATCAACCACGGCCAATTTAACAGTCGAACCAATAGTCAATTGCCCACTATCGGGCATTTCTTTACCTGCAATCAAGCGAAACAACGTCGATTTACCCGCCCCGTTAGGTCCAATAATCCCGACAATAGCCCCGGGGGGAATGGAAAAATTAGCCTTATCAATGAGCAAGCGTTCACCATACCCCTTACTCACATCTTTTAATTCAATCACGCTATCACCCAAACGATCAGCTACGGGAATAAAAATTTCCTGTGTCTCGTTTCTTTTTTGGTATTCATGGGAGGACAATTCCTCAAATCGCGCTAACCGTGATTTAGATTTTGCCTGCCGCGCCTTCGGATTTTGACGCACCCATTCTAATTCCTTTTTTAAGGCCTTTTGGCGCGCTGATTCAGTTGATTCTTCAATTTTCAAGCGCTCCTGCTTTTGATCCAGCCAAGAACTGTAATTGCCCTTCCAAGGAATACCATGGCCACGATCCAACTCCAGAATCCACTCGGCGGCATTATCCAAAAAATAACGATCATGGGTGACGGCGACGACAGTGCCCGCAAAACGCGTCAAAAACTGTTCAAGCCAATCCACACTTTCAGCATCCAAATGATTGGTGGGCTCATCCAGTAACAACATATCTGGCTTTGATAATAAGAGCCGGCACAAGGCGACTCGGCGTTTTTCTCCCCCTGACAAGGGTCCAATTTTCGCATCCCAAGCAGGCAAACGCAGCGCATCCCCAGCGATATCTATTTCATGAGAAGAGTCCCCCCCTGAAACGGCCAAGATCGCCTCATATTTGGCCTGTTCTACGGCAAGCTTATCAAAATCAGCATCCGGCTCTGCATAAGCGGCATAAATTTCATCTAATTTCTTTTGGGCTTGCGCCACCTCCCCTAAGCCTTCTTCCACCGTTTCCCGTACCGTTTTGGTCGGGTCCAATTGTGGCTCTTGAGGTAAAAAACCGACCCTCAAATTAGGCATGGGCTCTGCATCACCATCGTAATCGTTATCAACACCGGCCATAATTTTCAGCAAACTCGATTTGCCTGAGCCATTAATGCCCAAAACGCCAATTTTTGCCCCCGGGAAAAAAGACAATGAAATGTCTTTAAGAATTACCCTCTTGGGGGGAACCATCTTATTCACCCCACGCATGCTGTAGACGTATTGAGCCATTTTATATGTGCCAGTTGAAAGTCATAAGAATAACGAAATCAGCACATACCTGCGCGTCCACGGCCAAGCCTTCGTCATTGGTATCGTGTAGGCGCCCTCGGCGAGCACTGAATCATCAGAAAACTAACCCCAAATACCAAGCCTGCGATTCATGAACGCGTATTAGGATATTTTCTAAAGCAATCAACATTATACAGCCAAGGTGTCATTTCGAATACTCTTGGCATTGTCTAACGTGGTATGAGCCTGAGTTAAGCCTGCGTTTCCAAGCCTATGTGAGCCTGAAGGGCGAATTTTAGGTCTTTTTAAGCGCGTTACCTGTTCTGCACGAGTCACATCTAGCCAACTCAGTGCTAACCTTGTTTAAATCAAACGCTCTCCCCAAGAGCCTCACTGGATTACAAACCACTTTAGGACCGCTAGCCAATAGCGTCCAGCCTCCAGAAATTCGTCTTGCCGCTGTACCGCTCATAGGGCAATCTAATAAGGGGGCTCCTCTGGCCTTTAGTTGGGCACGGGCTTTTAATTTATCGGTCATGCTTAATGTGCTGGTTTCAACCACCCCCAGCGGCGGCGGCCTTTGCGCTTGATTTTTCCGTTGTGTGATAATTTTTAAATTGACTTCCTCCAAAACAAAAACACTAGCCAATGAAATAAAAATGACATCAACACCCCGCCCAAGCTGCGCGATCCGAGATATGACAAGGCCGCCAGCTTTTTTTAAATCGTTGCTGAGCCTTGATCGCCGGATCGTATCCCAGCACTGTAAAGCCCGCTTGGCAAAAAACCTCCCCCATCAATCCACCCATAATCCCAAGTCCGATCATGCCAATGGCTGGTTTACCACAAGGGTCCGAGCTTCGTTGCCATTGTTTTTTCATACTGTCCTCATGATGCCCAAAAATCCTAAGGGTCCCAATAAAACACATCAGGCCCTACACTTTGGACCAGAGGGCTATTGTTTTGACGGTAAAATAGTCTGCAACGCCCAATGCACTTTGGGCTATAGGCCACGCGCTTTAGCGAATGGGTATCTTTAATCTACACCCTCAATAATCTGTACTTCTTTTGTTACTAACATGACACAGCCGACTTCCGCCTACCAGCCACTCATTCGCATTCGTGGCGCTCGCCAAAATAATCTCAAAAATCTTAATCTCGATATTCCCACCGGCGAACTGGTCGTCGTCACTGGGGTTTCCGGCAGCGGTAAATCGTCGCTCGTTTTTGATACGCTTTACGCAGAGGGTCAGAGAAGATATGTAGAAACTTTTTCCCCATATGCCCGTCAATTTCTTGATCGCCAAGATCGTCCTCTTGTCGATTCTATAGAGGGTATTCCTCCGGCGATTGCTATTGACCAAACCAATCCGGTTCGCACGTCTCGATCCACCGTTGGCACAATGACCGAGTTAAACGACCATTTAAAACTGCTATTTGCCAAAGCGGCTCACCTTCATTGCTACCAATGTGCCCGCGAAATCAAACGCGATACACCTCACAGCATTTTAAATGCAATTCAATTAATCGCTAAAGAGCATGCCGACCCTCGTTTGAGCATCACTTTTCCCGTCCCAATCCCGGACAATTTCGATGTCACAGAAATCAAAAGCCATCTCCAGGTGCGTGGTTACACCCGCTGGTTAACTGAAACCGCCCATCAACTCGACGTCATTCAGGATCGATTCCGTGTGAGCAGTGTCGATCAAGCTCGCATCACAGACGCCGTAGAGTCTGCACTCAAAGCGGGGCAAGGACTCGTCCACATTCATATACACGAAGAAAAAAAGATGGGCCAAGACGCTGACGTCGTGAGTGCTGCTGTAGGGGTCGTAAGGAAATTTTCCACATCCTTACATTGCCCCGATTGTCACATTACCTTCAAAGACCCTTCGCCTAGCCTTTTCTCGTTTAATTCACCTATAGGGGCCTGTGACAGCTGTCGCGGCTTTGGTCGCACCATCGGTGTTGATTACAATTTAGTGATACCGGATCACACCAAAAGCTTGAAAGCCGGTGCCATCAAACCCTGGCAAACTCCCAGCTTCAAGGAATGTCAGTCTGACTTAGAAAACTATGCCAAAAAACGGGGTATCCCATTGGATCAACCGTGGCAGGATTTGCCGGAAAAAGTTCAACATTGGGTCATTCACGGCGAAAAAGAGTGGGTCGATTGGAATACGTCATGGCCAGGCATTTGGTACGGTATCGCACGCTTTTTTAAATGGCTTGAAACAAAGTCTTATAAAATGCATGTGCGTGTGCTTTTATCAAAATATCGAGCCTATACCGTTTGCGACACTTGCCAAGGCGCGAGACTTAAAACCGAAGCGCTGTGTTGGCGCTTAGGCACGAGTATTTCTGCCCAAACCCCGGTTAAACGATTCTTGCCCGCTGGGGTGAGTTTTGATTCGCAGCAACTTGAGCAATTACCCGGCCTTAACCTCTACGACCTTATGCTGTGGCCATTACAACATGTCCATCAATTTATGCTAGGGATAGACTTAGCAAAGCGAATGGATGAAGCCACTAAAATGTTGCTCTCCGAAATAAACGCCCGTCTCAGCTACCTGCAACAAGTGGGCTTGGGTTACCTTAGTTTGGATCGTCAATCCCGCACCCTATCGGGAGGCGAAGTTCAACGCATTAATTTGACGACGGCTCTGGGTACCTGCCTAACCCATACTTTATTTGTATTAGACGAACCCTCGATCGGCTTACACCCTCGAGATATGGAACGGGTTATTGGCATCATGAAAAGACTACGTGATGCAGGCAATAGTTTGGTGGTGGTAGAGCATGACCCCCAAATCATTCGCGCTTGTGACCGAATTCTTGATATCGGCCCTGGACCCGGCGAACAAGGCGGAGAGATCGTTTTTTTTGATAAGGCAGAAAAGATTCTACAAGAGCCACTTTGTCTCACTGGTCGTTATTTAACGGGACAATTAAGGGCCGACCATCATAGGCCAGCCCACCACCCCCAAAAAAATACCCCTACACTCACTTTGCAAGGCGCCCGGGCACACAATCTACAAAATATTGATGTGAGCTTCCCCCTAGGTCACTTAGTCTGCATCACCGGCGTTTCTGGCTCTGGCAAATCAACACTCATTCAAGACGTTTTATATGCTGCTTTTTGTCAGGCCAAAGGTAAACCTATTGAAAATCAAGACGGTTTTGTACGTTTATTGGGTCACGAATCCCTAGACGAAGCCATCATGGTCGATCAAACGCCCATCGGAAGGACCACACGATCTAATCCGGCCAGCTATATTGGTGCCTTTGATTTGATCCGCGAGTTATTTGCCAAAGTCGCCCTTTCTGTCGAACGACAATACACCGCTGGAACATTTAGCTTTAACTCCGGTAACGGACGCTGCCCGGCTTGTAGCGGCAATGGATTCGAACATGTGGAAATGCAATTTCTTTCGGATGTCTATATTCGCTGTGCTGATTGTGATGGCAAGCGCTATCGAAATGAAATCCTTGAAGTCCAGATTAATGCCCATTCTATTGCTGAAGTCTTGGAGCTAACTGTAAGCCAAGCGCTGGTTTTTTTCGCCGACTGGCCAAAAATTATTGCTGCGCTTAGGCCCTTATCCGCCGTTGGATTGAGCTACTTAAGACTGGGTCAGCCCGTGCCCACGCTATCGGCTGGGGAGGCGCAGCGACTAAAGTTAGCTGGGCATCTTGCCACCAAAACCTCTGTCGAACCTCGGCAGAAAAAATCTTCAAAAAAAACGACTCCTGTTGATAATCGAACAAAAAAAACAAAACTTTTTCTATTTGATGAACCCACCACTGGACTTCATTTTGACGACATTGCAAAACTGCTACAGGCCTTTGAACAATTAACCGCTGAGGGTCACAGTCTCATCGTAATCGAACACAACCTCGATGTCATCCGGGCCTGTGATTGGGTGATCGAACTTGGGCCAGAGGCTGGGGCAGAGGGCGGGCAAGTAATATTTGCTGGCTTGCCGATGGATCTCATTCATGTCACACAATCCCACACAGGCCAAGCCCTCAAGCGCTACATCGAGCCCCTGTCAAAAGAATATAAGGATGAAAAGGCACTCCTTACCTCTGACACAGTAGCCCCGCCCCATTGCATTACCATTCATCATGCTCGTGAACACAACTTAAAAAATATCGATGTCCAAATTGCCCACGGCGAATTCACCGTCATCACTGGGGTCTCGGGGTCCGGTAAGTCAACGCTAGCGTTTGATATTTTATTTGCTGAAGGTCAACGTCGTTATCTGGAATCTTTAAATGCCTATGCCCGACAGTTCGTGCAAGCCGCTTCTCGACCGGATGTGGATAGCATCACAGGAATCCCACCAACGGTGGCCATTGAACAGCGCACAAGCCGTGGCGGACGAAAAAGTACGGTGGCCACCCTCACCGAAATCTATCACTTTCTAAGGCTTCTCTACGTCAAACTAGGCACCCAGCATTGCCCTGACTGTGATGAACCAATCCGCCCCCAAAGTGAAGATTCCATTGTCGCCAGTCTGTTCTCCCTTCACCGTAACCAGCGCATCGGCCTACTCGCACCCTTAGTGATCAACCGTAAAGGCTACTATACCGATCTGGCAGCATGGGCAGCTGCCCGAGGCCACACCCATCTAAGAGTCGATGGGGAGTTTTTACCCACAGCGCCTTGGCCTCGTTTAGCCCGCTTCACCGAGCACTGCATCGACTTACCTGTGGCCGATATCGTCGTATCGGCGAAAAATGAAAAAAATTTAAGGCTCGCGATTCACCAATGTCTGAGCCATGGTAAAGGGGTGATGCAGGTCATGGGACAGATCGACAATCTGGCTCAGGCACTCAAGAAAAAACATACGCGCATCGAGTCAATGCCAACCACCACCTATTCGATCCATCGTGCGTGCATGACCTGCCAGACCAGTTTTTCTGAATTAGATCCCCGTCTTTTTTCTTTCAATTCCCGACACGGTTGGTGCTCTACCTGCTATGGCACTGGGGTCAAACTAAGCGGCTACCAGTGGGATAATGAACGTGAAAAAACCGGCACACAGGAAGAAGCGCTCGATTCATGGCTCGATACACTGGAAATTGAAGAACCATGTCCGAGTTGTCGGGGGGAACGCTTGAATCGGCAAGCCCTCGCGGTACGCTTCGAAGATCAGTCGATTGCACAGTTTTGTGCTCAACCAGTCTCTGAGGTCGCTCAGGTTTTTGAACGCATTCGTCTCAAGGGGCGAGGGGCTCAGATCGCGCGCGACTTAATGGCCGAAATCCGTACCAGATTGAAATTTCTGCAAGACGTTGGCTTGGGTTATTTAACTCTAAACCGTGCAGCTCCCACCCTGTCTGGAGGGGAGGCACAAAGAATTCGCTTAGCAGCCCAACTCGGCTCTAACTTACGAGGGGTCTGTTATATTTTGGATGAGCCTAGCATCGGACTGCATCCACGAGACAATGCCATTTTATTAAATACCCTTGAAAAACTCCAAACCAAAGGCAACACTTTAGTCGTTGTAGAACATGATGAAGACACTATACGTCGCGCCACCCATGTCATCGATTTAGGACCCGGGGCCGGTCGACAAGGTGGCCATGTCATTGGCGCGGGCACGGCTGAGGCTCTGATGAAAAACCCACAGTCTCTGACCGGACAATTTTTAGCCCGTCCGCTTCAGCACCCGCTACATCCATTGCAACCAGTCCATGCAAAAAGCGCTTGTATTCGTGTGCAAGGAGCAAACCTCCATAATCTCAAAAATCTTAATGTCCGAATTCCCTTAGGTCGCTTAACCGTACTCACGGGTGTTTCTGGCTCCGGGAAATCAACCCTCGCCCGCGATGTTTTAAAATCTAATCTAGCGCGCCGTATTAGCCTGGCGCCTGGTCAGAAAAAAAATCTACACGCGCCTTGGATCGGCTGTGAATCGATCGCCGGTTGGGAGAGCGTTGCGCGGGTGCTTGAAGTAGACCAAACTCCCATTGGCAAGACGCCTCGGTCCTGTCCTGCGACCTATGTCGGATTTTGGGACGCTATTCGACGTCTGTACGCCGAATTGCCCGAGGCCCGAATGCGTGGATACAGCGCCAGCCGTTTTTCGTTCAATACGTTGGGAGGACGCTGCGAAACCTGTGAAGGTCAGGGGGTGCGCAAGATCGAAATGAATTTCTTACCGGATGTCAAAATTGCCTGCGAGAGCTGCCATGGGGCACGATTCAATCCGCAAACTCAGGCTATCTTATTTAAGGGGCAGTCAGCCGGTGATCTATTAAAGATGAGTGTGGATGATGCGGTCGTTTTTTTTCAACACCATCCCGCCATCCTCCATGCCCTCACCCTGTTGCAAGCCGTGGGACTGGGCTACCTTACTTTAGGTCAACAAAGTCCCACCTTGTCAGGCGGCGAAGCTCAGCGCATTAAACTCGTCACCGAACTGGCCAAAGAGCGTTCCAGCCTCGCTACGGACATTGGACCACGGGCCCTCAACAGCCGCCACACCCTTTACGTGTTAGATGAACCCACTGTGGGTTTACATATGGCAGATGTTGAAAAACTCATACACCTTTTACGCCGTTTAGTGCAGGCCCAACATACGGTGGTGGTCATTGAACACAATTTAGATGTCATGGCCAATGCGGACTGGCTTATTGATCTCGGTCCAGAGGGCGGAGCGGCTGGGGGACGCATTGTTGCTCAAGGCAGTCCCTCGGACATTGTCAAGGCCCCGACAAAGTCACATACTGCACGAATATTGAAGGCCTTTTCCTCCTCACACAAGCGCTTCACCGCTAAAGACCTCGGCGCAAAAAAAGTTAAAAAAACCACCCTCACCCAATAAGCCACCCTTTCTTTTTCATCACAAAGACCCTCTTAATCACTTTTTCTTCCCTCACCTTTATGTTCAATATCGCCCACATCCACGAAGAATATCTACGCGCAGGACTATTAGAACGCGATCTAAATCCGGACCCGCTCCTCCAATTTGAACGTTGGTTCAAAGAGGCGCAGGAGGCTCAAATACCGCTACCAAACGCCATGAGCCTTTCCACCGTATCGCCTGAAGGTCAACCAAGCTCTCGGGTAGTCTTACTCAAAGACGTCGACCACGGAGGATTTGTTTTTTATACCAACTACGAAAGCCACAAAGGCCAGCACCTCTTAGTCAATCCCCGAGCCGCTTTGCTTTTTGCTTGGCTCCCCCTCGAACGACAAATTCGCATCGAAGGCTCATTACACCGAGTCAGCTCAGAAGAATCGGAGGCCTATTTTAACCACCGTCCGTTGGGTAGCCGTCATGCGGCTATCGCCTCTGCACAAAGCACACGAGTGGCCGATCGCCAAGCGCTGGAAACAGCGTTCAATGCAGTAGCACTAGAACAAAAAGATCAGCCCAAACGCCCCCCCCATTGGGGTGGATATCGCCTGATGCCCGAGCGTTTAGAATTTTGGCAAGGACGGCCTAGCCGTCTTCATGATCGACTGGTCTATCGGCTTGCCCATCCAACTTGGCTCATTGAACGCCTAGCCCCTTAGGTAAAACTGTGGCATGAATCTCATCTCACACCTTGGCTCGACGTGGGATTCTTGAGTCTTCATCCAAAGTGTTGCCAAAAAATGGACTTTGACTTTACCGTCTAGAACGCATTCCACTTTATGATTCTGAGCAGACAAAGTGTTTTACCTAGCAGGCCTCTTCAAGTAACCTTGCCCCTCCTTACTTAGGTTAACGCCTCTTTTATTCAAGCTCGAGGGCAAACAACAAAAAGAGGGTTCAAGCTATAATGAGTCTCAAAAGGGTTGCCGTACGGAGTCTGCTATTAAAAAATTCTATGCACTAACCCCCCTTTCATATCAATCAGCTGCACGTGGATTCATTTGCCATTGTTGCCCTCCTCTTTCCTCGCCCCCCCTTACCGGCTTAAACGCTGGTTAAAACCGTTACTGGCTTGGTATTTTGTCATTATTTGGGGCAGTGGCTTTATAGCGACCAAAATTGCCATGCAACATACTTCGCCCTTCACTTTTCTAAGCATTCGCTTTGGCTTTGGCACCGCTTGCCTTATCCCGATCATTTGGCTCATACGTCCGCAATGGCCTAAAACAGCGAAGGCTTTTTTTCACGTTATCGTTGCAGGCTTACTCATGCACGCAGTGCATCTCGGTGGCAGTCATTACTCACAATACTTAGGATTGTCTGCTGGCATCACCGCAGTACTCCTGTGCGCTCAACCCGTATTGACCGCTTTATTTGCTGCCCGCTGGCTCAATGAGAAATTAAGTCCTTATCAATTAATCGGTATTGTGCTGGGTTTAGCAGGAGTCACATTAATTGTTTGGCATAAGCTATCCCTTTCTGGTACGAGTATCGGCGGCTTCATCGCTGTAGGGGTGGCTTTATTGGGTGTGACTGTGGGCACACTGTATCAGCGTTATTTTTGTGCTGATGTAGATCTTCGGGCTGCCGCCTTACTGCAGTTTAGCGCCACCTTCTGTACCGTTACCCCATTAGCGTTCATTTTCGAAACACATCAAGTGCGTTGGTCATGGGCCTTATGTGGCGCGTTACTTTTTTTAGTCATTGGAGCGTCATTACTCGCGGTGAGTGCTTGGCATTACCTAATGCGAGAGGGCGAGGCGACTCGGGTATCGAGCCTCATTTATCTCACCCCCGCCTTTGCTATCGTCCCGGAGTACTTTTGGTTTGGTATTGAACCCACCTTGTTTAGCGCTATCGGTATTATCATGACCTGTCTGGGGGTCGCACTCGTAGCCTATCGAACCCGAGTGCCTCCTGCCCCACAAAAGTCTTCCCCCTCCCACGCTTCGCCCTCCCCCTCTGAGCGGTAAGAACCTTGAAACTGTCTCTTATTTTTTTACTCACTATTTTGATGCATGTGACTTTTTCAGCCTGTCGGGTCACGCTTTCTTTGTTTGCGCTGAACTTGGGCGCCAGTGCGTTCACCGTGGGAACAATCATTTCTTTAATTGCCGCCATCCCCATCATTTTTTGTGTCCGCTGGGGCCGTCATATTGACCATAGTGGTATCTATACGCCGATGTTGTTGGCCAGCGCCTTGGAATTAACTGCCACCCTGCTGGCTTACTGTGTGCCGCGAATTGAAACTTTATTTATCGTCAGTCTCTTAGTTGGGTCAGGGTTTATGCTTTTTCACATCTGCATTAACCAAGCCACGGCATTGATCGGTAGCGCTGAAGAGCGCACTAAAAACTTCAACACGTTAGCGCTGGCTTTTTCCACCTCAGGATTCATCGGTCCGGTCACCGCTGGATTTTCCATAGATGCCATTGGACATCGTAATACTTTTTTATTAAGCGCCTTATTTGCCTTACTGGCTATGGGTTTGCTGCGATACCACCACAAAGTTATTAAAAAACAAGCCCCGCGCCAGACGGCAGAAGTATCTCGCCATGAATTAAGTTTGCTTCATATACCGGAAATGGTCAGAGTGTTTATTATTAGTGGTCTTTTATCCATGTGTTGGGATTTATATTCTTTTGTCATGCCTATTCATGGATCGAGCTTAGGCTTATCGGCCACCACTATCGGCTTAATTCTAGGCTCCTTTGGCATCGCCATCTTTGGCTTTCGTTTAATCATGCCTTGGATTATTCAACACTTCACTGAGCGCCAAATTCTACTTTGTGCGATGGTACTCACTGGGTTAGTGTTCATTGTATTACCCTTGGTCAAAAGTGTCCCTTTACTGATGCTAGTGTCCTTCGTTATGGGTATTGGCTTAGGTGGCACTCAGCCGATCATCATGGCCATGCTCTTCGAACAGGCCCCAGCCGGCAGAGGAGCTGAAGCGGCGGCCATTCGCACTCGCCTTTTTAATATCACGCAGGCTGGCATTCCGATGATTTTTGGGGCACTGGGCGCTTGGATGGGTATGACCCCAATCTTTGTCACGATGGGCCTCGCACTCTTGGTAGGGGCTTGGTATGCCCGAGGCTAACGCTTAGCTGCCCTTATTTGTAGACTTATAGCCACGATACAAAAAATTAAAGCCCCGTTTATTTAATCTACGGGGCTTTAATCAACGTCTAATCATTGGGCTTGGTTTTAAATCTATTGAAATCCATTGCACCCTAAACCCAATGACTCCACAAGGGCTAACTTAGCCCAAATGCTTACTCACTAACTTGGTCATCTCAAACATACTCACTTGTTTTTTCCCACCAAATACTTTTTTCAACAAGTCATCGGCATTAATGTTGCGACGATTTTTGCTGTCTTGCAAATCGTGTTTTTTAATGTAGGCCCAGATTTTTTTAGTCACTTCGGTGCGCGGCATTGCAGCAGTACCAATCACTGCACCCAACTCAGCACTGGGTTTCATGGGTTTCATGAATGCGGCATTGGGCTTGCGTTTAGCAGCCTTCTTTTTAGCCGGTGCTTTCTTGGTAGCTTTTTTCTTTGCAGCCATTGAGAATCTCCGTTAGAGGTTAATTAAAATAGATGTTGGTTTTTACGCTATTTGCTCTTGTCTCCCAGCCAAACATCGGCTCGGTTGTGAGAGGATGCCGACGGAAATAGAGCTTGTCAATGGTTTTCTCGAGTGAAAGCCACAATTTTTTGCTCTGCAAAGCTTTCTTAAAAACCAGTACACACCCATTCGGCGGGCTGTATCCCGCGTTCATGAACACGTAGATAAACCCCTCTTCACGTATTTTCAAAGATTTGTCTGCGGTAACGTTTCCTCCAAACGTGTCATTTTGAGCTGTCGCTGTAACGGGGTAAGTCAGACTAAATCCAACGAAAATCTCACCCCACAGACAATGCTCCACAATCGATTACGTAAACTAAGTGCTTATTTTTTAATGTATTCATTGTTCATACCCCTTCGCTTACACGAAGGGGTATGGGCCGGTATGAGCCTGTGGCATTGGATAGCCAGCCAACGGGGTGCTTGATTTTTGTTAAAAAAAGGGGCCTCAAGCCAGCCATTGGCCTACTCATTTTCACTACCTGGCTATGCTATTGCAGTTAAGTCAAAGAAAGAAGGGTCAGGACGTCGCTTTTCGCTTGTCAGCAAAACGCTTTCGAAATTTAGCCACTTTAGGGGCCACCACAAACTGGCAATAACCCGCTCCGGGATTACGAACAAAATAATTCTGATGATAGCTTTCAGCACCATAAAAAGAACTAGCCGGGGCGAGCTCCGTCACAATCGGCGAAGACCATAAACCTGCGCTTTGTTGCTCCTGCATGAAGGCCTGAGCCTCTTTTTTTTGTTCGGGAGAGTGGTAAAAAATGGCTGAGCGATACTGCGTGCCCGAATCATTCCCTTGCCGATTAAGTGTCGTAGGATCGTGAATGACAAAAAATACCTCGAGAATTTCACGAAAGGTGATTCGCTCTGGATCAAACTCTAACTGCACCACTTCAGCATGGCCGGTCTCACCACCACAAACCGCCTCATAAGTTGGAGCCGGGTCTGCGCCTCCCATATATCCAGACACTACCGAATGCACACCATTTAATTCATCAAACACCGCTTCAAGGCACCAAAAACATCCACCGGCCAACGTGGCTTTCATCAGCGATATCGTGGGGGGAGGCATCTCAAATCCTTTCTCTAGTCAATGGACGAAATAACAATATTAAAATCTTACTTTCCTGAAGGCCGACAGCGCGCGATAGCGTGTGAAAATTTCTCAGTCCCACCAAAAACGAGGCTATACTTCTCTTAGCTTTTGCACCGATGAAGGCAGAAAACTCAAAAATGATCTCACACATTCATTCTTTCTTTACCCATCACTCACCTACCCACTAACCCCCATGCCCTCCTTTATCAAACCTTGGTATCAACTCGGCTACATCATACCCCACCTTTACACCGATCAGGATGCCTACCAATTCTACCGCGTCGCCCCCGATGGAATGATGTTGGTGACCACGGGTCTTAACTTACGCGAATACAGTCTGGCTGCTGTCGAAGAGAATTTACCGACCTTATGGGAGCGTTTCAATTTACTCGCCCAAAAAAAGGTGGATCGTATTTCTCTGTCAGGGGTTCCCGTAGCCTCTGCTTTGGGGCGCCCCAAGATGTTAGAAATTTTGCAAGAGGCCGAAGCGCGCACAGGACTGGTCTGCGACACCGATCTAGAGGCCCATATCGCGGCTTTAAAAGCGCTGGGAGCGACTCAAATTGCGCTCGCCACGCGTTGGCCTGAGGCCATCAATCAAATGCTGACTCGATACTTAGCCCTAGCGGACATTCATGTGCTGGGTTGCTGCTCGCGGTCACGCTCGTTGGATCAAAATAAAGGAGCCAATGCGAGTGACGACCATGAGCTCGCGCTTGAATTAGGTCGTCAGGCATTGCAGCAATTTCCGCAAGCACAAGCTTTATTAATGCCCGGGGGATTATGGTATGCCATTTATGCCGCCCCTCAGTTAGAGTCGGAATTTGGCAAGCCTGTATTGTTAAATATTTTATCGACTACTTGGGCAGCCCTTCAATCGGCATCGCAACCCCTCGTCCAGCGCCCCCAAAATCACTGGGGCATGCTCTTATCTCGACTGTAAGCTAGGGGAGGAGGGTTTGACTCTCTAAACGGTTTTGTTTGTGTTTTTTGGCTTTTCAAAATCGGTTCGCTCATTCATTGGCAAACCTTGTAAATGACGACGCAAACTATCTAACCCCATCTCCACCGCCCCAAGCCTCACCCATTCGCGCCCTCCGGCAATGCGGCTCAAACGGCTAAAGCAATGGCCGTTAGCATCCGCAATGGCTACACTGACTTCGCCAGAAAATTCCACTCGGTCAACCCCCTCATCCACCACCACCAAGATCGCCATACCGAGAGTGCTTCCGCTTTGCAATCTTGCGGCGATGGCTGCTTGCTTGGCATTGGCAACATCCAAGGCGCTAAGCGGCAACGACAAGCCTAGGGCTGAACTTAATTGAGCCTTGTCCTGCGCGACGGTGTTGCGTAATACCCGACCCTGAGCCTGCGGCAACGGCATCAATCGTGCACTGATTTGGCCTGCGGTAAAAGTTTCCACCAAGGTCAACGTGGCATTAGCTTTGATCAGTTCATCGACAATAACGCCTTCCAAGCTTTGGTCATCCTCGCCAATAATAAAATGCCCCAATCGTGCTCGCACTTCGTTTTCCAACGGGGCCATCATAGCGCGAAGGGCATTAACCTCCTCACCACGGGCCGTAAGTTTTGTTTCTAATTGGGGGTAATGGGCACGGAAACCTAATTTAACGCTGCCCGATGGGGCCAAGGATTCGAGCCCGCTTAACAACTCATCCGCATGCGATTCTCCGATCCCATAGGAATGAAATCGTTTTAATAACACCACACTTTGTCGACCATTTTGTTTTAATAGTCTCGGTACGATTTGCTCCTCTAGCATCCGAAACAATTCGCGGGGCACTCCAGGGGTGAAATAAAACCGAGCTTTGCCTATCAATAATGCAAAGCCACAGGCTGTGCCAATTGGATTATCAAGAACTTCAGCACCCTCAGGCAACATCGCTTGTTTAATATTGTTCGCGGGCATGATGCGACCCCGCTTGGTGAAAAACGATTCCATACTTACCAACCAAGTCTTATTCAAGACTAATGACACGCCTGCCGCTTGGGCTGCGATTTCTTGAGATAAGTCGTCGACTGTTGGTCCCAGGCCCCCATTAACAATCACTGCGTCAGCCCGTTGACTCGCCAAACGAAAAGCCAGTAACAAACTCTCCCGATCATCACCCACCGTGGTTTCCCAATCTAAAGAAAAACCAAAATCTCCCAGCTTTTGACTAATGAAGCTGAAATTGGAATTCACGACCTTGCCACTTAATACTTCGTCCCCAGTACAAATGACTTCTATTCGCATATTCAATAGGAATTATCTTAAATTAATCCAGCATGACCAAGCACTCTAGCAAATCCAAGCATCATTGATGTTGCTGGTAATAATGGCCGATTAATTCGACCTCCTTTTTTGATCCCAAAATAACGCCCTGACGTTGATGCAGTTTTTTGGGTACAACGTCCATGATGCTTTCGTGGCCATTGATCGCGGCCCCCCCGGCCTGCTCCACAATAAAGGCCATTGGATTGGCTTCGTAGAGCAAACGCAAACGCCCTTCTGTGTGTTTGGCATCTGCTGGGTACATGAAAACCCCACCGCGCGTGAGAATGCGATAAACATCAGCCACCATGGAGGCCACCCAGCGCATATTGAAATCTTTGCCTCGCACCCCGCCCTTGCCGGCGAGGCACTCATCGATATAACGCACAACCGGTGCTGGCCAATTACGCCGATTGGACATGTTGATAGAAAACTCCTGCGTCTCTTCTGGAATCTGGATCTGTGGCTGGGTCAGAATCCAACTGCCTGATTGGCGATCTAAAGTAAAACCGACGACCCCGTGGCCTAGCGTTAATACCATCAAGGTCGATGGGCCATACACGACAAAGCCCGCAGCGACTTGGCTCACCCCCGGTTGGAAAAACACTTTCTCATCCGTAGGATCTGCCTCAGCGGGACATTTTAAAATTGAAAAAATCGTACCCACCGACACGTTGACATCAATATTGGAAGATCCATCCAGCGGATCAAAAACCAAAAGATAGGGCCCCTTTGGGTAGTGGGACGCAATACTAATCGGGTGCTCCATCTCTTCTGAAGCCATGCCCGCCAGGCTGCCCCCCCATTCGGTGGCTTGCATCATTAAATCATTGGATATTACATCTAATTTTTTTTGTGCTTCCCCCTGTATATTGTCAGAACCGGCACCACCGAGGACGCCAGCCAGCGCCCCTTGGTTGATGGCATGGGCAATGGACTGACAAGACTGGCCTACCGACTCGATTAACTGACGCAGGTGCATCCCCACGCCGCCTTGGGTGCGCTCTTGCTGGAGTAGGTATTCCGATAGTGAAATGCGCTTCATTTGATTCCCTTCATAACTTTTAAATGGTTGCGTAATAAAGCCTACAGGGTCGCTTTGTAAAATCGGTGCGGATTAGAGAATATTCACCAAGAGCCGCACGAGTTTATGGTTGCAAATTTAATCGGGCAAACTTTCTTTTGCCTACTTGAACCACAAAAATTCCTTGGTTGAGTTTTCGAGTTTTATCCGTCACTTTCTCTCCGTCGATACGCACACCCCCTTGCTCAATCATACGCACCGCTTCATTAGTGCTTGAAGTCAAATGAGCGAGCTTTAATAATTGCGTAATAGCAACTCCCTCCCCGACTGCCAAACTAATCTCGTCCATGGTCTCAGGCATAGCCCCATGCTTAAACCGAGCCTCAAAATCTGCCAAAGCATCAACACTGGCCTGCGGGTTATGAAATCGGGCCACAATCTCTTGGGCCAATTGAACCTTGATATCACGCGGATTGGCCCCGTCTGTAACCGATTGCTTCCACTGATCTACCTGTGCCACTGAAGAAAATGAGAGTAATTCAAAATAACGCCACATCAAATCATCCGAAATGGACATGAGCTTTCCGAAAATTTCATTCGGGGCTTCATTAATGCCAACGTAGTTGCCCAAAGATTTGGACATTTTATTGACCCCATCGAGCCCCTCCAATAACGGCATCGTCAAAATACACTGGGGTGACTGACCATAATGCTTTTGCAACTCCCGTCCCATCAGCAAATTAAACTTCTGGTCCGTTCCTCCCAGTTCCAAATCAGCTCTTAAAGCAACCGAATCGTAGCCTTGTACCAGTGGGTAGAGAAACTCGTGAATAGCAATCGGTTGATTCGATTTATAGCGCTTCGTAAAATCATCTCGCTCCAACATGCGCGCTACAGTGTGCGTCGAGGCTAATTTAATCAGATCTGCCGCCCCCATCGGTTGCATCCAAGTGGAATTAAACACGACTTCCGTCTTGTGGCGGTCCAGAATCTTAAAAACCTGCTCCGTATACGTTTCGGCATTACGACTGACTTCCTCACTCGTTAATGGAGGGCGTGTTGCATTTTTACCTGTCGGATCCCCGATCATGCCGGTAAAATCCCCGATCAAAAACAAAATATGGTGGCCTAAATCCTGTAATTGACGCAGTTTATTGATTAATACGGTGTGTCCGAGGTGCAAATCGGGTGCCGTCGGATCAAAGCCTGCTTTGACCCTCAAGGGTCGACCTGTTCGCAATTTTGCGACCAATTCCTCCTCGATCAGCAACTCATCACAACCGCGTCGAATAATTTCCAGCTGATTTTGCATGATCCAATGCCGATTCTAAAAGTTCATATTATGAAAAAAAGGTTGACCCTACTCACAGTACTGTTAAGCTCAGTCATCAATCGATCGACTTGACTTAACCCACAGTGAAACAACACATTTTAACGCAAAAACTGCTGCGCCCTATCAGCGCGTTGCGTCAAACTCGGCCTTGGCATTGGGCGATAGCCCTCTTATTGCCTTTTTTTGGTATGGTCACCGCCTTTGGTGTGGCCCCCAATACTATTACGGAGTCGGTGTCTCAAGTCAGTGTGATAGAAGAGGTGAAGCTGCCGCCCTTAGACACCTTACGTGCCGAAAGCCCCTCTGGAAAACCCAGTGCTCAGAACGCACTCCCAGAGCAACAAAGCTACTGGCATGAAGAGCGGATTGAACAAGGCGATACCGTGGCGAGCTTACTCGAGCGACTGGGTGTCGAAAACCGTGCGGCCTACGACTATCTTCGCACTACCCGCTCGGCTCGAGCCTTATACCACCTGATTCCGGGACGCTCTGTCAGCGCGCAAACAACCGCCCAAGGCGACTTGATCACCTTACGCTATTTAAATGGCGATACCTTACTAACCGTCAAGCAAGTTGGCTCAAGCTACGAGGCCATTGAAAAACCTGCCGAATTACAAACCCAGGTTGTTTCCTCTTCAGGCACTATCAGTAGCTCCTTATTTGCAGCAACCGATGAAGCCAACATTCCTGATTCTGTGGCAATGCAATTAGTGGAAATTTTTTCAACAGACATCGATTTTCACAAAGATCTTAAAAAAAATGATCATTTTTCAGTCGAATATGAAATGATCTACGATCGTGGAGAAGCCGTACGATCGGGTCGAATTTTGTCAGCCGAATTTATTAATCAAGGCAAAGTGCATCATGCCATCTGGTATAAATCTAGCGACAGTGAAGGCGCCTACTATAATTTGGAAGGTAAAAATGCTCGTAAGGCCTTCCTACGCTCCCCATTAGAATTTTCACGGGTAACCTCTGGCTTCACCTTAGCGCGTTTTCATCCGATTTTGCAGTCTTGGCGTGCCCATACCGGTGTCGATTTTTCAGCTCCGATGGGCACTCGCATAAAATCCACCTCTAAAGGGGTCGTAGAGTTTATGGGAAGTCAAGCAGGCTACGGTAATGTGATTATTTTGCGCCATGCAGCTGGACTGACCACGCTTTATGGTCATATGTCTGGGTTTGCCCCTCATTTGCAAAAGGGCAGCTCAGTTGACCAAGGCGAAGTCATCGGTTATGTGGGAATGACTGGCTTGGCAACGGGACCTCATGTTCATTACGAATTTAGAGTGAATGGCGTTTTTCGCGATCCCTTGTCTGTGTCCCTGCCGGTCGCGGTCTCCCTCAGTGCTGATCAAAAAATTAGTTTCCTCCAATCCGTTGCCCCTCATGTGCAATTACTCGAAAAACTTCGCGGCTTGAGCGCCAGTAACTTCGATTAGACTTTGTAATGCCGCAGACTTTAATCGGGTTAATGTCCGGCACCAGTCTGGATGGAGTTGATGCAGTGCTCGTGCAATTTGCCCCCCGCATTCGACTGCTCCAAACCGAGCATATGGCATATGGGGCTGGGTTAAAAAAAGATTTATTAGCCCTTTTACACAGCGGGCCTAACGAATTACATCGAAGTGCCCTGATTACCAATCAAATTACTGACCTTTACGCCGAGTGCATTGCCAAATTACTGGCCCGAACCAACTTTACTCACACGGATATCAGCGCTATCGGTTGCCACGGGCAGACCGTTCGTCATAAACCCGAGCTGGGCTACTCCCTACAACTCATGAATGGGGCCAGACTCGCAGAAGCAACCCACATCCCTGTTATCTGTGATTTTCGTAGTCGCGACATTGCAGCCGGAGGGCAAGGCGCCCCGTTAGTGCCCGCCTTTCACCGATTAGTCTTTGGATCTCATCAAGAACACCGATGCATCATCAACATTGGCGGCATTGCCAATATTACCGACTTGCCCATCGATGAGATCAGCGCAGGCTTTGACTGTGGTCCCGGAAATGCTTTAATGGATGAGTGGACCCAAAAGCATCGGGGTGAAGACTTCGACCGTGACGGCCAGTGGGCCAGTCAGGGCAAGGTATTAGCACCCTTACTAGAAACATGGCTAGCGCACGAGTTTTTTCATCACCCTCCCCCAAAAAGCAGTGGTCGAGATACCTTTAATCTTCATTGGGCTCTTCAATTTTGTAACGGACTGGAGGCTGCGGTCGACATTCAAGCCACCTTGCTCGAACTCACCGTGCGCAGCATTTGCCAAGCCCTACAGTCCTACTGCCAAGGGGTTAAATCGATTTTTATTTGCGGCGGAGGGGCCCGTAACAAGACCCTCATGCATCGATTAATGCAACTTTGTCCTTTACAAAAAGTTCAAAGCACAAGCGCCTTGGGAATTGATGAACAGTGGGTAGAGGCGTTAGCGTTTGCTTGGCTTGCCTTACAGAATCTGAACCAACGGCCTGCCAATGTAGCCGCCCTCACCGGGGCCAGAGGAGAAAGAATTCTTGGGGCTATTTATCCAGCCTAACTATGCAGAAAACGATGATCCACAACCGCAAGTCGAAGTCGCATTAGGATTTTTAATCACGAACTGTGCGCCTTCCACATTTTCCTGATAATCAATCTCAGCGCCCAAAAGATATTGCAAGCTCATTGGGTCAACCAACAAGGTCACCCCTTCCTTATTGAGCGATGTGTCATCATCGCTCACCGCTTCTTCAAAAGTAAATCCGTATTGAAAACCTGAACATCCCCCGCCTGAGACAAAGACACGTAATTTCAGATCAGGGTTACCTTCTTCCTCAATCAATTGTTTAACCTTGTTTGCCGCATTATCCGTAAAGACTAAGGGTTCTGGGAGTTGTTCTGTGATGGCATTCATACGATAAACCTCAATAAAAAACGCACAAGACGCTTTGCGATTAATTCATTTTCCTACGGTAGTCCGACTCTATAGCAATTAATACGACCTGTCACTCTGCCGTATTAGTTTTTAATTGGACCACTTTATCAGAGTGGTTATGAGGAACATAAATCAGTTGCCCTTGTATGACCGCACCCATCTGCATTTCTAATTTCTGGTAATGCAAATCACCTTCCACATTGGCTTTGGATTGTAATTCAATGCTTTGCGCCGCATACACTGGGCCCTTCACCCGGCCATTGATCATCACATGGTCTACTCGTATTTCACCTTCGACCAAAGCTTGCTCTGAAATCACTAGCATCCCGGGTTGCTCAACGCTGCACGAGACATTGCCACGTACTTGCCCATCGACACGAAGGCCCCCAGAGAACGTAATATTGCCCTCAATGGCGGTGCCAACACCGATCAGAGTGTCAATACGACTTTGTGGTTTTTTACTTTCATTTCCAAACATAGTAGGTCCTTCATTAAAATTTAAGACTTTGCGTCAGTTTAGGGGTGTCATTGCCTTTTTGATAAACTTGGATGTCGATCCCTTTAATCTGACTGCCAGGGGCTAATCGGATCAAACCTTCAAGGCGCTGATAGGATTTAAAGTTTAACTCAAATGCCTTCGTCTCCACAGTTTTATCGTCCGGCAAGCGTAAAACCATCTGTTCTGACCCTTTTTGAACTCTCAGTATTAAGGTAAAATTTCCTTTAAAATCAATGGGTCTTTGACCTTCTTGGGCTAATAACAAGCGGTATCGGAAACTGCCTGATGTCACCTCAGGCACTAGTTTAAAACGACTCACCACCAATGCCCCATCCTTGCCGGACACCGGTAGCAACGATTGAAAAAATGCCAAGTCGGCCTTCAACGCCACATTGTCTGCCACCAGCGTCTGCATTTGATGGGTCAGATCTGCAATACTTGCTGCGTCTATTTTTACTTGATTTTGCGTTTGAATCAAGGTTTGTCGAATCTCGCCTAATTGTCTTAATTGGTCCTCATTAAGGGCCGTTAAACGGGTGATTTTTTCATTACTCTCAATATGATGAAATCCGGCGAATTCACTACCAAAATGATAGGTGACTAGTCCCACACACCCCACGACAATAACCAGGCCTAATATCAAGGTGCTTTGAAAATACCAAGGCAAGCGAGTGCTCACAATCACTTTTGGCGCCGCCACACCGAGTCGTTTTTTTTGCCACTTTGTCCAAATTTTCATGAGCTTAACTGTCCATTACACTTGGAATGGGATAATTTTTAGGCTCATCCCCCCTACCCTCAGCGGCTTAGCCGATCAGAACTCTTTTTTTAAAACATTGCCAACCGTCCTAGGTAATTAGGGTAGCAACGCTATTTGCTGAAGTCCCAGTGTTTCTTCAAAGCCGAACATCAGGTTCATGTTTTGCACCGCCTGACCTGCCGCTCCTTTTACCAAATTATCAATTACCGATAACACTACTACGGTGTCACCATTTTGAGGTCTATGTATGGCAATTCGACATTGGTTGGAGCCCCGAACAGAACGCGTATCGGGATGAGACCCTGCTGGTAAGACATCCACAAAGGGCTCATTGGCATAGCGTTTTTCGAAAAGGGCTTGTAAATCCCCCGCACTCTTATCTAAGCGTGCGTACAAGGTCGCATGAATACCTCGAATCATGGGCGTCAGGTGGGGAGTAAAAATCAAACCCACAGACTCATGAGCCATCTGAGCCAAGCCCTGACTGATTTCAGGCCAATGTCGGTGTCCTGACACTCCATACGCCTTGAAATTGTCCGCCGCTTCCGCCAACAAAGTATGCACCTCGGCCTTTCGTCCCGCACCTGAAACACCCGATTTGGCATCTGCAATCAAGTGTGACACATCCACACATCCCGATTCAAGGAGGGGTAAAAACCCCAGTTGGACCGCCGTTGGGTAACACCCCGGATTGGCCACTAGCTGTGCGCCCCGTATTTTTTCCCGATTCAGCTCAGGTAATCCGTAAACGGCTTGGCGAACCCAATCGGGGCTGGCATGTGTTAATTGATACCACTGCTCCCACACAGCAATGTTTTGAATTCTAAAATCTGCCGCCAGATCGATCACCCTGACTCCGGCCTTTAAAAGCGGTGGCGCCTCTTGCATCGCAATGCCATTCGGCGTGGCATAAAAAACCAGATCACAATGCTCCAATGGCGCCTTTTCGGGTGTAACAAAATGAAGATCCACATATCCGCGCAAATTAGGAAACATCTGAGCCACCGCCATCCCGGCCTCAGAGCGCGAGGTGATCGCCTCTAGACTGACATGAGGATGCAAGGCTAACAAACGCAATAATTCAACACCCGTGTAACCCGTGCCACCGACCACACCGACTTTGATGGTTTTTTGTTTCATAGTTTCGCCTTTGCTAAGTCTTGCCCAATTGCAAGCCATTTTACGAAAACCCCCAGCAAACTGCTAGGGCTAGAACGCCATCACAGCAACCCGCCCTAGGTCATGATCTGTCTGGCGATGAATAAATTAAAGCGGGCTACCCTCACAACGGTTACATTTTTTAACCCATTCCAACAACAAAGCCGCCCAGAGGGCGGCTTTGAAGAATATAAACACTGGCAATCGATTAGCGTTTGGAGAACTGCTTACGACGACGTGCTTTACGTAGACCCACTTTCTTACGTTCCACTTCACGAGCATCACGCGTCACTAAACCAGCTTTTTTCAAAGGGGGTTTCAAAGTGGCATCATAATCGATCAAGGCACGGGTAATACCATGTCGAACGGCTCCCGCCTGACCCGACTCTCCACCACCAATCACATTCACACGAATATCAAAGCGTTCCGTATTTTCGGTCAACACGAGAGGTTGACGAACAATCATACGACCCGTTTCGCGAGAGAAAAACTCGTCCACTGGTTTGCCATTAACAATAATAGCGCCTTTACCTGGCTTTAAAAAAACGCGTGCCACAGCACTTTTGCGCCGACCGGTTCCATAATTCGTTTGAACTGCTACCATAAAATATTGCCTCGCTTAGCTGACTGATTCAGAGTGATCAAATTAAAATTGCAATGGCTTGGGTTGTTGCGCCGTATGGGGGTGAACTTCACCAGCGTAGGCTTTCATCTTTTTAATCATGGCATAACCTAAGGGACCTTTAGGCAACATTCCCTTGACAGCCTTTTCCAACGCACGACCTGGATGGTCCGCTTGCATCGATTCAAAGGTTGTGGTCCGAATACCACCGGGATAACCCGTATGACGGTGATACAGTTTGTTTTTTAACTTATCCCCTGTGACACGCAACTTATCGACATTGACCACCACGATATAGTCACCCGTATCGACATGGGGAGTGAACTCAGGCTTGTGTTTACCACGAAGTCTGTGGGCAATCTCGGCCGCCAAACGGCCCAAGACCTTGCCGCCTGCATCCACTATGAACCAGCCGTGTTCTACGGTTTCTGCTTTGGCATTATAAGTTTTCATCGACAAATTCCATTTCTAAATTTCTATAGGTAACATCTACCCTGCATTTCAATCGTCAAGATGTTTCTTGTAAACATCTGTTCGTTGTATCTCGTTATATCTCGTTATATCTCGTATCCGACGCTTAATTGCGAACGCGGACATACGACTAACACCAGACTGACCTTCCCTTTAAGGGGCTTACCCCCACTTCAGTCCCTGCCACCTTGCAAGTTCCACAAACCATACTTGCCATTAAAATTTCATCTATTATGATCATTTGCATCGTTTACACTATTACCATGAACGAAGAAGCAATCACGGCCCAAACAATCACGACCCAAAAAAACCCAATAGACGAATCAACTACTCCCACTTTTTATCCACGCACCCTGCCTAGCTATGGCCCGCTTCAAATAACGCTAAACGCACATCCAACTCTTCACAACACACTCTTTTCACCCAGCCTCCAGCGTTACAATAACCGCCCGATCTCAGGGAAACCATGAATTGTATTTGAAATCAGTACCCTGTGTCAATATTTCACTAAAATAACCCCCATCTGTCCCTCGCGGTTTTAATTTAAATAATTGAAAGAAAAACAGGGAATTAATAATGACTTGGCTGCTGACCAATAGTTTGGCTTCATGGCTATTACCCCCCGGGTGCCTGATTTTAACCGGCGGTTTTGGCCTGTGGCGCCTCTGGCGACAACACCGCACATCAGGCTACAGTCTCATTATTTTTACGTTAGTCAGTTTATGGCTACTCTCAACCCCATGGGTATCACACCGGCTAGCCCAGCAAATCGAGCCTCCCGCGCTCGATTTAAAGCACTTACCCAAAGCACAAGCCATCGTCATTTTAGGAGGGGGCAAATATCATGCACCCCCAGAATATCCCGAAACTGATAGTGTCAATCGTCCCACTCTCTCGCGACTACGCTATGGCGCAAAACTCTACCACCAGACGCATTTGCCCATTTTGGTGACAGGAGGCAACCCTGAAGGCGGCACGCTTTCAGAGGCACAGGTCATGAAAGCCTGCCTTGAAGAGGACTTTCATACCCCTGTGACTTGGACAGAGAATCGATCAACGACCACCCAAAGCAATGCCAGCGAAAGTTTTTCGGTATTGAAAACCCATGGCGTCAGCCGTATTTTTCTAGTCACTCAAGCGTGGCATATGCCCCGTGCCACTCGCGCTTTTACTCGGGCCGGCTTCACTGTCACCCCCGCGCCTATCGATTTTTCTACCCACTCCTCCACGCCTCTACTCGATTGGATGCCCAAAGCTGAAAAGTTAATGCTTTCCAGCTTAGTCGCGCATGAGTTGATCGGAGAGCTCTGGTATCAGCTAAAATTCTCACTTCACTTTTAGGAATTGATCGCCATGAAAGCACGTATTAAATGGTTAGAAAATGTGGCCTTTGTGGCCGAATCGGAAAGCGGCCACGCCATGGTCATGGATGGAGCGCCCGAAGGCGGGGGGCGAAACCTAGGACCTCGTCCGATGGAGACCCTACTCATGGCCGCCGGCGGTTGTACGGCTTATGATGTGGTATTTATTCTTAAAAAATCGCGCGCCCCAGTCACTGATTGCGTTTTACAAATCGAGGCTGAGCGGGCCAATGAAGATCCGAAAGTCTTCACTAAAATTCATTTTCATTTTATTGTCACGGGCAAAGGTCTTAAACCTCAGCAAGTCGAACGAGCCGTACACTTATCTGCAGAAAAATATTGCTCAGCTTCCATTATGCTAGGCAAAACTGCCCAAGTGAGTCATGACTTTGAACTCATAGAAGGCTAAATCTGGCGATTGACCCTCTACAACCAATAAGTCGTACTGGTCATTAACTTCGCACTAAGGCTCATCCCCATTTTCACCGGTTTAGGCAACGCTATGCCGCCGCCCTCCAGCGCGCGCTTTGCGTGAGTTAATTCGTCCTCACACATTTGACTCACGATGGCTCGGCTTTTTTGATCTTGAGGGGGTAGTCGATTAAGATGGGATTGCAAGTGTTTGGCGACCTGACGCTCCGTTTCAACGACAAACCCCAAGCTCCAACGGTCCCCCAATAAACCACTCAGGGCACCTACGGTTAAGGACCCTACGAAAAAAAAGGGGTTCAGGATACTTTTTTCTCCTCCCAGTTCTTTCAATCGCGCTTCGGTCCAGGCTAAATGCTCCCCCTCCTCTAAGGCTGACTGCGCCATCGAGGCTTTTATGCGTTGGGTTTTTGCGGTGAGGGCTTGGCCTTGATACAACCCTTGCGCGCACACCTCCCCGCAGTGATTAATTCTCATCATGGCGATAGACTCTCGACGCTCTTCGGTCCCCAACACAACGTCATCAAACGCCTGACCAGGAACCGGTCTAACCGTCTGGGCCGGGGCCCATAAGGTTCGTAAACCCTTATCAAAAGCCTCAATTAAGGTATCGATCTGCATTTTTTTATAGCACGCCAAATAAGCGCTGCAATTGCTCACCCGGTTCATCCGCCCGCATGAAGGCTTCCCCGACTAAGAATCCATGGACACCGTGTTGACGCATTTTATGAACATCGTCGCTTTTTAAAATACCACTTTCAGTAATCACCATCCGCTCCTGAGGAATACTGGCGAGTAAATCCAAGGTTGTTTCAAGACGCGTTTCAAAGGTCTTCAAATTACGGTTATTGACCCCAATAAGGGGGGTGTCTAATTCCAGGGCCCAGTCCAACTCGGAAGCCGCATGCACCTCCACTAGCACGGACAAACCTAAGTGTTTTGCCACCGCGTTCAATTCATGCAACTGTGTCCTAGCCAGTGCCGCCACAATCAGTAAGATGCAATCTGCCCCCGCTGCACGCGCCTCAAACAACTGATAAGGGTCAATCATAAAGTCCTTACGCAGCACCGGCAAATCACATGCTTGGCGGGCAGCCTGAAGATGGCTCAAATGGCCCTGAAAAAACGATTCATCTGTCAACACTGATAGACAAGCTGCACCATGCTGGGCATAACTTTTGGCAATGTGAACGGGATCAAAATTGGCTCGGATCACCCCTTTGCTAGGACTGGCCTTTTTGATTTCACAAATGACCCCCGACTGGCCTGCGGCAACTTTACGCTGCAAGGCGAGCTTAAAATCTCGAATCACAGGACCCTTCGCCGCGGCCTGTTGCACTTGTTCTAATGAAAGGAGCGCTTTGGCCCGAATCACCTCTTCGTGCTTCACTTTAAGTATTCGTTGCAGAATGTCTGACATGGGTGTTTAAAAAAAATTTAGTGTGATGCACTTTGCGTGTAGGCGACCAATTGGTCCACTTTTTTCCGGGCAGCCCCAGACTGTATGATCATTAGCGCCGCGGTAACTCCCTGCCCTAGGCTCGAAGCCAAACCCGCCAAATAAAGGCTCGCACCCGCATTAAAGGCCACAATATCACGTGCGGGACTGGGCTTATTACTTAATGCATCCAAGAGCATCGCTCTTGATTGCTCGATTCCTTCCACTTGCAAGGCTTCGGGAGCGCAAACCTCAAAGCCCACATCCGCAGGACTCACCTCATACTCTTTAATTTCACCGCCCTTTAACTCCCCAATCAAGGTAGGGCCACACAACGAAATTTCATCCAAGCCCTCTCGGCCATGAACCACCATCACCCTTCGGCTGCCCAAGCGCTCGAGCACACGAACTTGAATACCCACCAAATCCGGGTGAAAAACGCCCATGAGTTGTTGTTTCGCACCCGCTGGGTTGGTCAGTGGGCCCAGGATATTAAAAATCGTTTTAACTCCCAGCTCTCGCCGAACCGGAGCCGCGTATTTCATCGCACTGTGGTGGTTCGGTGCGAACATAAAACCCACCCCCACGGCTTGTATACACTGGGCGACTTTTTCAGGACTTAACTGAATATTGACGCCCAAAGCTTCCAGAACATCCGCACTACCCGATTGACTAGAGACCGAACGCCCCCCATGTTTGGCTACCTTAGCCCCCCCCGCAGCGGCTACAAACATGGCCGCCGTAGAGATGTTGAAAGTGTGAGCCCCATCCCCTCCGGTACCGCAAGTATCAATAAGTTCTGTTGCGTCAGACACAGGCACCTGAGTGGCGAATTCACGCATGACCTGCGCTGCCGCTGAAATTTCAACAATGGATTCTTTTTTTACCCGAAGTGCCGTAATAAAAGCCGCAATCAACAGCGGGGAGACCTCCCCCCTCATAATCTGTCGCATCACATCCAGCATTTGCGCTTGGTCTAAGGACTTGGAATCAATAATCTGGGCAAGGGCTTGTTGTGGCGTCATGGTCATCCCTGAGACAAGAAATTTTTTAAAAGCGCATGGCCATGCTCAGTCAGAATGGATTCGGGATGGAACTGCACACCCTCAACCTTATAGGATTTATGTCGCACCCCCATGATTTCACCATCTTCTGACCAAGCCGTCACTTCAAGGCAATCGGGTAGGCTTTCTTTTTCAATCACCAAAGAATGGTATCGGGTTGCCAAGAAAGGCGCCGGCAAACCTTTAAATACACCCTGATCTTTATGGGTAATAGACGAAGTCTTGCCATGCATGACTTTTTTAGCATGGATAATTTTACCGCCAAAAGCCTGACCAATACTTTGATGCCCAAGACAAACCCCTAGCAAAGGAATTTTACCCGCGAAGTACTCGATCACCGGCACTGAAATGCCCGCCTCAAAGGGAGTGCAAGGTCCGGGAGAAATCACAATACGCTGCGGATGCAGGTTTTGAACCGCCTCAAGAGTAATTTCATCGTTACGAAATACCCTAACCTCTTCACCTAATTGGGCGAAATACTGGACCAAGTTGTAGGTAAACGAGTCATAGTTGTCGATCATCAATAACATAAACCACTAACCTATTGTTTTTAATTCATTAAATACATGATTGCGCATCATGGCACCTACCATTAAATCCATCGTTTGGGTGGCTTGTCAATACCCAAACCCGCCCGCCTTGTGTTACGGCATACGGAAAGGAAACATTGTCTCTTATATTCCACATCCGGCAAACTACGCTCACCATTTCTTCGTATGCATTCGCGCTCGGTAAAGATTTTATCAAACACGACGCACTGAGGCCCTAGGCACAATTGCGACCCACTTAAATCATGCAGTGACTCGCGGTTTTTCCCTTTGGTTTCATGAATACGGTTGTTTGAACGCACTCCATTCGTGAACTCAAAACCTTTCCCTTTTTCCCTTGACGATTCTGTCACATCGGCTTAACTAAAATCGCCACTGATCAATCCATGGTTCCACTACAAACGAATACCAATCTCTTTTTCAAAGACCCTTAAGCCTTGTGGCAAATCCTCGCCCGTGTATCGCAAACAATCTTCATGAACCCCCCGATGATATAGGTCTTTGCCTGTTTTCCGGCAATGCTCAAGCCAATGCATATCTTTGTTATTTTCATTAGCAAATTCTGTATGCGCCATCGTTTCTATTTTTGCGCGAATTTCTGACTGCGTCATAAAGTAGGAAAAATGCCAACCCGCTTGCTTCAATGACCACTTGGCAAAAGCCGTATTGACTCGAATCTCATCCAGCGGGTATTTACCTAAGCCTTGGTCACTGATCACAAAGGGATGGTCCCAGGTAAAACGCTTGATCCAATCCGAAGAGTAATAGAAAAAATGCATCTGCAACTTATGCGGCTCTGCTAAATAATCATAAAACTTATAAAGATTCTCAACCATTTCTCGTCGCGGGATCTCGTCCACATCGCACACGAATAGTAGCCAAGGGGCCAACGTTAATTTTTCACGTAGATACGTTTCCGCAAAATTTCTCTGATAACTTTCTCTGAACCAGACTTGCGGTTTTTCTACAAAATGACGTTGCGCCAACACCGACAATTGTTGGTCATCAGGGGCAGGAAATTGATCAATAATTAGACGGGTTATTTTTTTATTGTATTTTTCAAATAAGGCAGCGTTTTTTTCCAAATGTAATTCTTGTTTTTTTACCCCCACATGGGTCTCAAGTGCTTCAATAATAATAAATTCATCAACGACATCCCAAAGATATTGCAATCTAAAAAGGGCTATTGATTCCCCATTGTAAGGAAAACAATCGTAGATACGCATGCTGTATGCCTTGTTCAATATGTAAAGTGATTGCGGTTTGAGGAGATTAAACCCATCGCCATTATAAATAGTCGCCTAAAAGGCAATGGCCTTTTCTGAATGAAATAAAAATGTATTGAAGTATCAAAACGCTCTTTTATCTTACGCTTAACCGGCTGAGTGCCATAAATCAGGGATTTACACCCCTCAACACAGGATTATCTACCCTGGCTTCTACTACAAGGTATGATTATATCTTTAGGGACATCGGTTTGATTTTGTAACGATTCCAATTCACTTCTTAGACGTAAAAATAAGGGCTTTTCGCCTACTACATTGTTTTGAAACAAAAACCTCTATTCTTTTTTTGTATCATAACGGCCTTCGCCTCGATTTGCGGATGCGCCAGTCAGTCTCTACGAACCGCCAAAAAACTAGATCCCTTACTACCGCAATATCAAAGCGCTGAATGTCAAAAAGCCCTCAAGGCGGCAAATGATCAGGAAAACATTCGGCGTGCTCGATTGATCCTATCGCCATTGCTGACTTTTGTTTCCGCTGGCACCCTAGCCTTACCGGTGGTGGCACTGAATTCGGGTCTAGAAACGGTAGACTATTCTCATGCGTCTAAAATGGCGTTGGACTGCGGGGGAAAAGAAAAATCTACGCAAGAAGTCACTTTTGGCGTTTTAACCAGTGCTGGCATGGGTCTACTAACTAACGGCCTTGGCTCTGGCATTAATCCTACGTTAAAATGATTTTACTAAAAAATCACTTTTTTTCTTAGATTGGCTTTGCCTGGCCTCAATGTACATTGTATTTTTGCCCATATTATGGCCAATCTCTTGAGTCTTTTCATCCCTAAGGTTATGATTTTTCGACTATGAATGCTCCCGACATAAAACCCCTCGATTTTTCTAGCGTCGATTACGACGAGGCCATTGATCGGGCTAGAGGCCTCATCCCTTTCTTACGCCAACACGCCGATGCCAACGACAAAGCCACAAAGCTTGTTCCTGAAGTGGTTCGGGCGTTACATGAAAATGGCCTTTTTAGGTATATTCAACCTAAAATCTGGGGGGGCATGGAGCTTGACTTTGTGTCTTATTTCGATATTCCTGAGATGTTGGGTCGAGGTGACGCTGCGACCGGTTGGGTCGTTGCTAATTTAGCCTCACACCACAGAGGTCTTTGCTTGTGGCCACTTAAAACCCAAGAAGAAATCTGGGGAAATGACCCTGATACCCTGATTGCCTCTGGTATCGCCTATGCGCAAGGTAGCGCGACCTTAGTCGAAGGTGGAATAGAATTAACCGGCAAATGGGGATTCTCCTCTGGCGTTGACCACTCGGAGTGGGAGCAATTGGCGTGTGTGGTCAAGGACGCGGAAGGCAAGCCCATCGATTGGCGCATGTGTCAGGTTCCGCAATCCCAGTTTACCGTCATTAATGATTGGCAAACCTTGGGCATGCGAGGCACCGGGAGCCGCACCGTGACTTGCCAGAAGATTTTTGTGCCTGATTACCGGGCCTTATCCATGCACATAGCCAATCCAAAGCATGAATTCCCCGGCTTAAAATTACACTCCAACTCGATGTTCAAAATACCCACCGCGTCCTTGGGAGGGCACTGCATAGCGGGAGCCATGACCGGCAATGCTCAGGCCGCATTAGAATTAACTACCGAGATGGTCAAACTAAGAAGCACCAACTATACCGGTGCAAAAATGAGAGATTTTCAGACCGTTCAATTACGGATTGGCATGGCCGGGGCTAAAATTGATGCCGTTCGAACTTGGTTACGTAATGACTGTTTGGAAGCGCACAATCTTTATCGCATCGGCGGAAAACTGACGATCGAAGCCAAATTGCGCTATAAACGCAACTGTGCCATGGGAATGAAGCTTTTGGTCGAAGCGGTTGATACCTTATTTGAAATGTCTGGCGCGATGGGAATCTACGACAATAGCCCCCTGCAACGCATTTACAGAGACCAACATGCTGCAGCAGGACACTTTAGTTTCAGCACCGATGCTCAGCTCACCCCATGGGCTCAGGTCCAATTAGGCGGCGAATTTAAAAGCCCTACGCTTTAATCCATCTGACTATCCAGCCCAGCCTCCGCCATTTCTGCAGCGCGCAATAAAGCACGCGCTTTATTTTGCGTTTCTTGCCACTCCGCTTCCGGTTGTGAGTCGGCCACTACCCCACCTCCGGCTTGGGCATATAAAATGCCCCCTTTCACCACGCCCGTGCGCAGTGCGATGGCCACATCCATATTTCCATCAAAGCCTAAGTAACCGACCGCCCCCGCATAAATACCTCGCTTGACCGGTTCTAGTTCGTCAATAATCTGCATCGCGCGCACCTTGGGTGCCCCTGAGACCGTTCCCGCAGGAAAAGTGGCCCGCAACACATCCATCGCCCCTAAGCCGGGTTTAAGGGTCGCCTCCACATTAGAAACAATATGCATCACGTGAGAATAGCGTTCGATCACCATTTGTTCCGTCACTCGCACCGTGCCCGTCTGTGCCACGCGTCCCGCATCATTGCGTCCTAAATCAACCAACATAATGTGTTCAGCCCGTTCCTTCGGATCGGCTAGCAATTCCGTCGCTAACGCCGTGTCCTCTTCGACCGTTGCTCCGCGTTTTCGGGTCCCTGCAATCGGACGAACCGTCACCCGATCACCCTCCAAACGAGCGAGGATTTCCGGTGATGCCCCTACCACATGAAAATCCTTAAAATCAAAATAAAACATATAAGGAGAAGGATTTAACGTGCGTAAGGCTCGATATAGCGCGAGAGGAGACGCTCTGAGCGGCTTAGACAGGCGTTGTGAAGGCACAACCTGCATAATATCGCCTTCAAAAATATACTTCTTTGCCCTTTCAATGGCAGCGTAATACGCCTTTTGACCAAAACCTGAAACCGCCGGCTCTGAGACTGCCGGCAAGCCCGTTGGAATGACCACGGGTAATCGTAGCTTTTTTAATAACGCTTTTAATCGAGAACGCGCTACCGTTAAAGCGTTAACTTCGCTTGGATTGGCATAAACCACCAAAAAAAGTTTTCCTGATAAATTATCAACGATGGCAATTTCTTCCGATACCAACAACGCGATATCAGGATTATTCAACGGATCTGGCTTTTGACATTGGGCGAGCTTTTTTTCTACATAACGCACCGTATCGTAGCCAAAATAACCTACGAGTCCGCCACAAAACCGAGGTAACTGGGCCGTAGTCTTCACTGTCGCTACTTTAAAGCGCGCCAGATACTTTTCAATATAATCTAAAGGATCCGATTCTTTCGACTCTGCAATAACCTCATCGCCTGAAAATTCTCGGCATTCGTAGCCCCTGATTTCCAATCGATTCTTTGCCGCTAAGCCAATAAATGAATAACGACCAAAGCGCTCTCCCCCGACGACCGATTCCAAAAGATAGGTAAAGGGTTGATTGGCCAACTTCAAATAGATAGACAAAGGCGTATCTAGATCGGCAAACGTCTCTAGAACCACGGGAATGCGATTAAAACCCTCCTTCGTGAGCTGTTCAAATTCAGCTTCCGTCATGCCCTGCTCCCTGCAAAAAAAGGTGGATAAAACACACCAGGCAACATTTTTACTTTCTAGCGCCTTTTATTCCGTGCTCTGCATATTCAATTAACTTTCTTCGCATAAAACCCTTGCCAGATCAGCAAACTGAATCGTGCCTCGTAATGCGTGCACTGACTTCCACTAACGAACCCACTATAGCATCAACATCCAATTGCGAAACATCTTGTCCTTCGTTGTAACCATAGTTCACACAAAATATCGGACATCCTGCAGCTCGCGCGGCCTGTGCATCGTTTAATGAATCTCCGACCATTAACATGAATGAAGGCTCTACCCCTAATTGCTCGCAAGCATACAGCAAAGGGGCTGGATGAGGCTTTCTTTGCGCTAGGGTATCTCCCGCCACCACCGCCTTAAAGTAAGAAGCCAAACCCACATACTCAAGCAAAGGTAGGGTAAAGCGAGCAGATTTATTCGTCACGCATACCAATGGAAAACCCCGAGCACGTAACTCATTCAAACCTTCAAGAACCCCTGAATACATCGTCGTATGACGTCCATTCAGTGCCGTGTAGGCATTTTCATATAAGGGCAAAGCGCGATCAAAAAGTGCTTTTTCAGGCACCCCATCCATGCGTCCAGTCAACGAGCGTTCAATTAAGTTATGAATCCCTTTACCCACAAACGTACGGATCAAGGACTCATCCAGACTCGGCTGTCCTAGTGCTTTGAGCATCGTGTTAACCGCAGCTGCCAGATCAGGAATGGTATCTAACATAGTACCATCCAGATCAATCATGACGGCTTTCACACTGAATGGTGTTGTCGATTTCACGGTCATTTTTCAGTCAACCATTATTTAAAAGCCAATGCCCCATGCATGGCATCCAGGGTTGCCTTGTAGTCTTGTGTGGAAAAAATTGCGCTTCCCGCAACGAAAGTATCCGCACCAGCCTTCGCAATTTGCGCAATATTTTCAATCTTCACGCCGCCATCGACTTCAAGCCAAATATCGCGGCCGGTTTGATCTATTTTTTGCCGGACTGCAGCAATTTTATTCAAAGCCTCGGGAATAAACGACTGCCCGCCAAATCCCGGATTCACTGACATGATCAATACCAAATCAATCTTATGCAATACATGATCGAGATAATGCAGCGGGGTAGCAGGATTAAAAACGAGTCCCGCCTTGCAGCCCTGTTCCTGAATAAGTCCAATCGTTCGATCAATATGATCGGAGGCTTCCGGATGAAAAGAAATAATATTGGCTCCCGCTTTGGCAAAATCCGGAATAATTCGATCAACGGGTTTGACCATCAAATGCACATCAATGGGCACTTCGATATGCGGTCGAATTGCCTCACACACCATAGGCCCAATCGTCAAATTAGGCACATAGTGATTATCCATGACATCAAAATGAATTAATTGCGCCCCGGCTTCGACTACGGCCTTCACTTCCTCGCCAAGTCGGGCAAAGTCGGCTGATAAGATACTGGGTGCGATGCGATATTTCATAGTAATATTGTATCTGTTTCCGGATGCAACTGCCTAGTTTAGTCTGGCTTTTTGTCATTACTCCACCAGGTTGCGGTTTTCGTATAAATCGTTGCTTGGTTTGCCCAACGCCCACCCTACAACATTGCCCCCCTTCATGTCATCTAGCCCCCCCACTATCCAGATCAAAATTCAATCGGCCTACATTGCCGAGCAATCCGACCCTGCCATCTTTCGCTATGTATTTTCTTATACGGTCACCCTCAGCCACCAAGGCGGTGTTCCAGCAAAGCTTTTGCGCCGTCACTGGATCATCACCGATGGGGAGAATAAAGTTCAAGAAGTAAAAGGTGAGGGAGTGGTCGGAGAGCAACCCCATTTAAAACCAGGCCAGCAATTTGAATATACCAGTGGAACTATGATCGCTACTCCCGTAGGCACGATGCGTGGTAGCTACCATATGGTCACTGACGAAGGCGATGTCTTTGACGTCCTCATCCCGGAATTTGTGCTCAGTATGCCCCGCGTATTACACTGATTTTTACCCTGCCATAAAAAAATAAAAATCCCGTGGCCTCGCTAATGAGCTAACACCGCCAAAACAAATTAAGCAGAATCTTCTGGTCGCTCTTTTTTTTCAATCGGTTTTTCTTGTTTGTGTCGCTTGGGTAAAGTCCACCAAATCAACAACACCAAAAAAATAGCCGCACCAAAAGCTTCAAACAAGAACCAACCTAAGGTTTCCATTGCACTCGATATTTATAAACTTGTGAATCATCATGAACTATATCCTGCAAAAAATCCACTCTTTCGTCAGTCTGACAGCCATTGGATTTTTGCTCATATTGGCGGGCTGTCAAACACTCCCCCCCCCCGTACAATCCCCAACGCTTCGCCTCCCAACACCTATCATTCCTGCACCACAGACTAGCTCAGAATCCAACGAACCCACTGCCGCTGTGCCAACGGCTCCGGTCACCGTCTTGCCATCGACAACCCCTCTGGCTGAAACACTAATTCCTGTCAATTGGAGTGACTTACCGGGCTGGTCCCAAGACAACCACGTAGCCGTATTGCCGGGCCTTTTGGCGAGTTGCCCCTTTTTAAAAAAACAAACTCCATGGCGACTGCCCTGTGAAGCGGCCCGTCAACCGAGCAGTCCTGAGGAAGCCAAATCGTATTTCGAAAATTATTTTACTGCCTACCGCGTCATGAATCCGCAGGGTAGTGGGGAGGGTCTCATTACTGGTTACTACGAACCCTTACTCAAAGGCTCCAGAAAATCCTCCGCTACCTATCGCTACCCGATCTATACAACCCCCAAAGACCTTCGTACGATTGAGCCGACGACCCAAAATCAAACTGGAAATCCCAACTTCACTAAAGGACGATGGCAAGACTCTCAATTCATCCCTTATTACGACAGGGCTCAAATCGATAGTGGAAAGTTCCCTTTAAACAATCAAGTCATCGCGTGGGTAGATGACCCGATTGAACTTTTTTTCTTACATGTACAAGGTTCGGGACGTGTGGCTTTGGACAACGGCGAAATCATCCGCGTCGGATTTGCCAACCATAACGGATTAACCTACCGTTCGATAGGTAAAATTTTAGTCGACCGTGGTGATCTGAGCTTGGATCAGGCCTCGATGCAAGGCATTAAAGCCTGGGCGCAAGCAAACCCCAAGAAATTAACGCCCTTACTCAATCAAAACCCTCGCTATGTTTTTTTTCGTGAAGTCAAAAATGCCGATACTTCCCCTGCCGGCGCGCTTGGCATCGCGCTGACTCCTCAACGTAGTCTAGCCATCGATACCCGCTTTATACCGCTGGGCGCACCGGTCTACATTGATACCACTTGGCCACTTTCTAATAAATCACTACAACAACTCATGCTCGCGCAAGATACCGGAGGAGCGATTCTTGGTGCCGTGCGTGCCGATTTTTTTTGGGGCAGTGGGCCTTTGGCAGAACTGGAATCTGGACGAATGAAGCAAGCGCTTAAAATGTGGCTTTTATTACCAAAATCGCCGTAAGTCACTTTATCCAATGGGCCCAGCATTCAGGCGCAACGAGCACAACACACAGCGCGTGCCCAGGCGATTGAATGCAAGGTGTCTAACCGCTAAACACTATTTATTGCGAAGCGCCTCCTCTACTTCTGCAACCGTCACAAAGCCACCTAATTGCTTTCCATTAGGCAAATAAACCGCCGGAGTTCCATGCACGCTTAAACGCTCGGCCAAGGCTGAATTCTTAGCCAAAGGAGTTGAGCAACTTTTTGGCGCCTGCGCGAGTACACCCTTGGTCATCATCTGTTCCCAAGCCTTATTTCTATCCTTTGAACACCATACCGCTGTGGACTTAACCGTGGAATCTGGCGACAAAATAGGAATTAAAAATGTGTAGACCGTTACGTCCGTCATCTTGGCCAGTTCTTTATACAATTGACGACAATAACCACAATTCGGATCTTCAAACGTATAGAGCACTCGCTTGCCCGTACCACGAACGGTTTTAATTGCAGACTCTTCAGATGAGCTTAATTGTTTAGCAACCAATTTTTGGGTCGTCACTTCGGTGATATTGTGCGGTTTCGTGCCGCGCAAATCATACAAAGCCCCTCCACCCAACATATAACTCACCTGCAAATTGGTATAAATAACCTCCCCGTTTAAGATGACTTCATACAAGCTATCCAATGGCAATTTCACGACCGACTCTACGGCCATCTTCGGAAATTTTATAGCCAAGGCATGGCGTATTTTTATTTCATCACTGTCCTGGGCCACAACACTTCTAGATAAAATCATTGCGCCGAAGAAAGCGAATAACATCCAACGTAACAGCATAAAATTTCCTTTTGAATAATTTTGACTTAAATGACTGCGTGATGAATCAATATTTTTTTTATTTGCCGTTGCCCTTGCAAGGTCCTGAGTCCGAAATTTCGAGCTCTTGCTATCCAGCTGTTTTCGGTCGCAAAAAGTTTTTGCAAGCCGTCGGTCACTACACGCAAGCTCAGCGCATCTTCTTTACGGGTTCTTTCGTAGCGACGCAGCAAACGATAGTCTCCAATCGACTCTCCTGAAACACGTTCTGACACTACTCGAAGCAGACTCTGTGCATCCCTAAACCCTAAATTAACACCCTGACCTGCCAGAGGATGTACGCTATGGGCAGCATCCCCAACCAAAGCCAGTTGGGGTTGAACCCATTGCGCTGCTTGACGCCAATATAAAGGAAAAATCTGCGGGTCACTGAGGCGTTGAAAAGTCCCCAACAATCCCTTTGTTGCTTGATGCACTTGGTGCGCTAAATCTTGGCTACTGCCTTGCATCAATTCGTTGGCGTGGGCATGATCTGTTGACCATACCATGGAAACTCGATCTCCTGGCAATGGCAATAAAGCCAAAATGCCAGGTGCATTAAACCATTGAAAGGCACATTGCTCATGAGCCCGTTCACAAGAAAAATTAATGATCACTGCGCTTTGTTTATAAACACTTTGCGAAGTTTTAATCTTCGCTTGATTTCTGACCCATGAGGAGCTCCCGTCTGCACCAATGAGTAAATGGGAGTGGATAACCCGACCATCTTCCAGTTGTAATTCATTGTACGCGCCATTTACGGCCCAGCTCTGCGGTTTAACGGGGCAAAAGCATTGGATATGAGGCTCAAGTTGAATCCTTTCGGCCAGTATTCTTGCCAACGCTTGGTGCTCGATAATAACGGCCAGTTCCGATAAGCCAGCCTCATAAGCATCAAACTCTAATGGATCCGACGCACTATCTCCGAATAGGCGCATCCTCTGCACTGAAGCCATTCTACTTTTTTCGCAGTATGACCATACCCCCAGCGATTGTAAAAAACTGACCGATCCGGGACTCAGCGCATAAATACGACTATCCCACCCGGTGGAATGGGGCGGCACAGTCGGATTGCTATCAATCAAAGCCACATTTACACCCAAAGCGCCCAATCCCAAGGCAAGACTGGATCCCACCAACCCTGCCCCAATAATCGTCACATCAAAATTTAATTGCATACGCTAATCGTGCGATGGGCACTTCTGTGAAAAATGATTGGCATCATAGCTATTTAACCGGTCACTCAAAGACTCATTTTACAGTACAAGCTCCCTCTAACAGGCTAAGAAACGAGAAAGAACACCAACCAATCGTAGGCATTGTTATAGGTGTTCTGTGCTAAGCTTCTGTTTAAAATAACTTATCCTCACCATATTGGGTCAATTCGCTTGACAAGATTGTTCCCAGTAATTAGACTTCGCGGCTATTTTGGCGAGTTAGCTCAGTGGTTAGAGCAGTGGAATCATAATCCATTGGTCCGGGGTTCAAATCCCTGACTCGCCACCAAAATTCCTTAAGAAACAGTGACTAAGCCGCCTCGTGCGGCTTTTTCATTCCCTACACAGCGATACTGCGTTTTTTATGCGGTAGTATGCTGTTGTTTTAGTGGGAGCCCTCATACTGCAAAAATGGACCTCACCTTAATGAGGCACTTATTACGGGTGTGGTCTGTGGCTTGATATCGATCTTTACACAAACTAGACTGTCTTTAAATTTTTTGCAATCCATTTAAGATAACTCCCCCCTTTTTCGCTGCCTATTAAATCCATCTTGACTAACCCCACCTCCCAAGAGCCTGATGAAAAATTTCAGGCTATGGTCAAACAACGCTTCAAAGGCCAACCTCACGAAATTTGTGATCTCGGTGCGCGCATTGTCGTTGGACGAAACACCCCGACCTCACCCGTCGATGGGGAAGCCTTGTTACGAGAGGCCGCCGCACAAGGATGCGCTGAAGCTTGGGGTTACCTCAGCGTTTTAGCCGCTAGCGGTGTGGGCCGATCACAAAGCTGGTCGGATGCCTTGGACTACTTAAATACAGCAGCGACTCAAGGTGCGTCTGGGGCACAAAAAAATATCGACCTCCTTCGCACTAACCTTCTCGGCTCGGCCGAGGCCGTCAACCGCTGGTTAAATACCGCCCCGACATCTAACGAATTAAATGTAAGTCCGCCTTTTTCTTCTCACTCAGAATTCATTCCAGCCGATTTTTGCCGTCATTTGATGCGAACTTCGGAATCTCGCCTCAAACGGGCCCAAGTCAGAGATGCTAAAACGGGACACTTAAAAATAGATCCCATGCGTACGAATTCCAGTGCGGCCTACTCTTTAATCGATACGGATCTTATCTTTCAACTCATACGGGCCCGTATTGCTCAGCTGGCCCAAGTTAACGTAAGCCAGTTGGAACCCAGCGAAATTTTGCATTACAGCGTAGGAGAGCAATATCAATTGCATATCGACTTTTACCATGCTTCACGCTCTAACTACGCAGAAGAGATGCGTATTCGCGGACAACGCATTAAAACCTGCCTCATTTATCTTAATCAAAATTATGAAGGGGGCAGTACAGCCTTCCCCCAGCTCAATCTTCGTTTTCGAGGACTCAGTGGCGAGGCGTTACTTTTTAGCAACGTCGATGATCAAGGAGCCGGTCATATGAAAACAATTCACGCTGGAGAGCCCGTGATCCAAGGAAAAAAATGGATTTTTTCACAATGGATACGGGATAAAGCGCAATTGATCTCATAATCTAAAATAACCCGCAAAGATCAATGACCCATCAGCACTGTGATTTATTCTACCTCAACACTGCGCCACAAAACTCGCCTCATCGGCCTTTATACACGGGCTTTCTTTTTTCTACAAAAGCCAATGCACTTTCTCGAAAGTCTTCTGACAAATGCAATGTTTTAGGGCGAATGGAATAGCTTTTAACATCCAACTGCTCCAACTGAGCACGACGAGCCTCTACAATCGCTCTGACTGCCAAGGGAGGGTTTTTGAGAATCTCTGTGGCGAGCAGTTCGGCTTGCAACAGATGCTCACCGGGCTCCGTTAATCGATTTAAAAGATGATGGTGTTGCGCCTCTTCGGCCAACCATACCCGACCCGTTAAACAAACATCGTCCGCAAAAATACCTGCGCCTCGCTCACTTAACATCATCCAAAATGGGATGCCATCAATGCCACGCGCTACCTCAGTGACTTGAAACTTAGTGCCTTTACTGGCGACCGTTAAGTCACAATAAAGCGCAATTCTTAATCCTACGCCATAAACGTAACCATGCATGGCCGCGATAATGGGTTTAGCCTGTGGGGGCTTGAAAAAAGGATGGCGAATATTTCCTTCCCGCGCTGAAGGCCCGCCTAATTTTTTCAAGTCTTCTTTGGGACGTAACTGACGCTGCTTTACATCAGCACCGCTACAAAACGCTTTACCGTTACCAGAAATGATTCCCACCATAGCCTCTTCATCATCATAAAACTGATAAAGTGCATCGCACAGTGCCATACTCACTTCATCAGAAATAGCATTGAGCTTTTCAGGCCGATTCAGCGTTATATATCCAATTTTTTCTTTGCGTTGATATTCAACTAAAGCCATATTCGATTCTTTCAATGAAAAGATTAATGAAATCTACAAAGTCATCTATCTGGTTATTGGGGGTCGTTCAATTTTTCTAATCCCTCACTTATCGCCAGTTTACCTATTATAATCGTGCCAAAGCTCGCTAGCTTACCTTTAAGCCCTAAAATTTTTATTACCCTAAGACTCTTTATGATTATCATGACTAAACGGTGGTCTTTTTTTCTGGCACTAGTATTTTTCTTACCGATGTCCGGTTGCATCGGCATGCCGCCTACCGATACATTAATCGGACAAGATAGGTCAATTTTAATTGCTCAATGGGGAGAGCCGCGAAATGAACAAACGCAAGATTTACTCACTCATCTTGAATACCACCGAGGTATCCAAACCTTCATTTTTAGTCTTAATACCAACCAACGAATCGAATCGTGGGAGCAGGTTTTAGATGAAGCGCATTTCGCAAAAATACACCCTGGCATGAGTACTTTTGAAGTCAGTTGGCTGATTGGTCAGCCTGATCAAAAAAGTCAGACCGGCTTCACCAATAGCCACATTTGGTCCTACCGGGATCAAAATGCATTGAGTTTTTGTCGATGGTTTGAAATTGAGTTTTCCGCTCTTGGACGGGTGAAGTCGAGCGGCTATGATTACTTACCGTATTGTAAGAGCCAATTATAATAAAGTGGGTTTATCGGTCTGTGGGGATGCATGGGCCCGGTGCTGTCGTTGCCCCCCCTCACAAAGCCTACCAATATCTACGGCTACCGTCTCCAGCACTGTACTCCAGTCGCTGCGAGTGGACTGGCGATATAAGGTAAGGCTTGAATACCAGACACAGTCTGTACGATCCAACAACCATCGCCAATCGGGGACATAAGGCAGCAAGACCCAAGCCTGCAGACCCAAAGCCCCTGCTAAGTGAGCAACACTGGTATCGACACAGATCAGTAAATCCAGATTCGCCAATAGGGCAGCCGTCTCTGCAAAATCAGCATTAACCAAATCTAGCACGACACATTGGGTATGGCGTTTAAGCCATGCCAATTCATCGCTTGATATGTCCTTTTGCAAGCATACCCATTCAACATCGAGATCAAACCAACTCACTAGGTCGGAAAGACGGATGCTGCGATTCAAATCATTTTTATGATTTTTATTGCCTCGCCATACAAAACCCAAACGAGGACGTTTTTTTTCACCCAATTGCGCCATCCAATGATTATGTTTTAGCGCCTCAATAGCCAAGTATTTTTGGAGGGGCTGGGCCTCAATCTGCATCCTATTTAAAGCAAGAGGCAGACTCATTAAGGGACAATGACAATCAAAAGCAGGCAATGACTCATACTGTATGACCCATTGATCAACACCCTCCAATGTCCTCATTAACCGTTCCAATTCGCGCGGCACCTCTAAAATCACGCGTGCACCCAATGCCTTAACAAAGGGGACAAAACGGCAAAACTGAATCGTGTCGCCTAAACCTTGTTCGGCATGAAGCAATATCGTTTGGTTTTTAAGACTACTGCGCCCTAACCAAAGGGGCTGCAGAAAATTTCTCTTCGGCGAAGTGAATCCTTCACGCTGCCAACGCCATTCATAGAGTAAAAACCCTGCTTCGTAGTGACCTTGTAGCAATTCGAGCAACGATTTATTCCAGTAGCTTTCCGCATATTGCGGATCAATTCTGATGGCTTTATCGTAACTGGACAATGCCCTTTCAAGCTGCTGCAATTCTTGTAGCAATACGCCGTAATTACTCACGACTTTTGCATCCTCGGGCTTTAGCGCGATGGATCGCTCATAGCCTATCTTGGCCTGAGACCATTGAAGTCCTTGCTGCAACGCGATCGCCCGGTCCCCATGGGCCTGAGCATATTCGGGTTGGATCCACAAAGCTTTATCATAACTCGCAATAGCCCCCGCCAATTGCCCTAACTCCCTTAAAGCGATACCTTGATTAAAGTAGGCCTCTGAGTAGGTAGGGTTAATTGCCAAAGCGTGTTGATAACACACCATAGCCTCGGGTAGCACGCCTTGGCTTTTTTTGACATTCCCCCAATTATTGTAGGCTTCGGCATAAAGGGGATTATGTTGGGTGGCTAAACGATAACTCGCCTCGGCTTCATTCCATTGCTTCAAATACTGGTAAGCCAGCGCCAAGTTATAATGGGTTACGGCATGGGTAGCATCAATGTTTAACGCTTTTTTTAATACCGTAATGGCCAATACATATTGCTGACGTTGACCGAACAAAGTCCCCAATAATTGCAACGCATCAAAATGCCGTGGCTTTTTTTGCAAGAGTTGTTCGTAACAATACTGCGCACGCTCCCATTCCCCACGTCGATGAAAGGCCAAGGCCTCAGCCAACAATTGCCCCAGATCCTCAGACAGTGGACTCGCGAGCGCCTCACGTCCTTGGGAGAGAGTTTTATTGCGTGAACGTTTAGACAT
This sequence comes from uncultured beta proteobacterium, assembly GCA_903893565.1. GTDB lineage: Bacteria > Pseudomonadota > Gammaproteobacteria > Burkholderiales > SG8-41 > UBA5216. Next base: position 60,346 of record CAITMU010000108.1, read on the forward strand.
GCAGATTAATACTACCTTTTACAAAACAAGCAGGACTACATCCAGATACCTTTTTATAGTATTCCCGCAATGCGTATTGCCCCCACACCCCTTCCTTTTTTATCCTCTCTGTTGCACTTAAAGACAGGGACTTTAATCGGGATATCCACGAACGCTTAAACCGATGGCCTACTGTTTTCAGTATTTTTACCGCGTTTGAGTTCACTTCTTTGACGAGATTGATCTTCTTCATCCCATACGATTATAGGATTATTTTTCAGCCATAGCCTCACGAATCGACTGCGATGCGATGTCCTCCAACCAAGCCAAATCCACCGTTTGGTGGGCCTCGCAAAGAAACCAAGGCTCGCGCGAATCGGGTTCAAGCATGACGCCTTTTCCAATCATTTTCCAGGCAAAATTTCGATACAAGGTACTGTTGGTTAAGCGCCACTCACGATATGTCATAGGCACTTGTGGTGTAAAGTGAATACCAAACATGGCCGGTGGTCCTGCAAAACAATGTTCAAGCCCTACGCTCGTAAAAGCACGGCTTAGCAAGGCTTGTATCTTGCCTCCCATTTGATCCACCGTCTGCAACGCATTCGTTTCAGCCAGAATTTTTAACGTTGCGCTAGCGGCACTTAACGCAATCATATTGGCTGTATATGTGCCCCCATGAACCACGCCACCGGGATGAGACCCCACCACATCCATCACATCGGCCCGACCCCCAAAGGCAGCCACCGGATAGCCATTACCCATGGCTTTAGCATAAGTAGTTAAGTCCGCATTCACCCCATACAAAGCCTGCGCTCCACCTTTGGCCACTCTAAAGCCTGTCTTCACTTCATCCATTAAAAGCAAAGTGCCGTAGTCATTACATAATTGCCTCAGCCGTTTAAGCCACTCTGGACTTGCCGAGATACTGCCACAATTACCCACTATCGACTCAAGAACGACACAGGCTAGTTTTTCCTTGTTTTTTAAAAAAACCGATTCCAGTGCCTCTGCGTCATTTAAAGAAATGATATCCACCCGCTCACGGCTTTGCTTAGGAATGCCACCCCCAAAGGGAATTACCAACGGATCTTTTTGACTCAGTGGGTCCCAACTCTCCACGTCTGACTTCCACATCATTTCATCATATAAGCCATGAAATCCACCTTCCACAATCACAATCCTATCGCGCCGGGTATAGCCTCTGGCCGTACGCACTGCCCCCATGACAGCCTCTGTACCCGAGTTAGCAAAGCGCAATTTTTCAATATTCGGACACAATTGCTTAATTTGCTTGACGACGTGCGTATCCAAAGCGGTGGAAAATCCACTTAAGGTTCCCCGTTGAGTGATTTGCTCTACCACCGCCTGATCAACGCGCGCATCCCGATAACCTAAAATGATCGGTCCGTAGCCCAAACGAAAATCAACAAAACGACGGCCATCACAATCGATTAATTCACAACCCTGGGCCTGCTCAATAAAAACCGTTTGCTGTTGACCCCAATATCGATAATTTTCAGCCACCCCTTGTGGCATATGCTTTAAAGCTTCCTGCATTAATGCTGGCTGTTTACTAGAATTCATGAAAGATTACCTGAAGAAGAATTCGTTTGAGCCATTGGGCTGTCTGTATTGCCTCGTGAGTCAGCCTGCGGCCTGAGAAATAATCCTACTCGTTCTTCTAGTAGTCGCACCACGTTTAATTCTCCGGCATTGTCACCGTAGGTTAGCCTCGCTTGCTCGAATAGCGACTGAGCAACCCCCCCCATCTTCAAATCGTAACCCTGTCGTTTGGCAATATCATTAATCAGGTTCAAATCTTTACAACACAGCGCCAAAGAAAAACTCGGGTCATAATGACCAGCAAAAATGGACGGCACATCATGCTCGGCGACCCAGCTATTACCGGCGCTGGACTTGATGGCCTCCCAAACAGTGGGTAAATCAATACCCGCTTTTGCCCCCAGCATTAAACCCTCTCCAATGGCTGCTGCACTGACAAACCACAACAAATTTGTCAGCAATTTTATTGTAGCGCCATTGCCAACAGGCCCTACATGGAAAATTTTCTCACCAATTACCTTAAATAAGGGTAGGTGTTTTTCATAACAAGTTTTTTCACCTCCCACAAAAATTGACAATTTTCCTAAAGCAGCAAAATCAACCGCATTCGTCACTGGAGCTTCTAAAAAAAACAGTCCTCGCGACTCACAGTTCGTTTGCATCTCTTGTGCCAATTCGACTGAGCTCGTCGACGAGTCAATCACACTCGCCCCTGGTTTCAAGTGCGCTAACAGTCCGTTCTCACTTAACATCAACTCTCGCACCTGAGCTGGCCCTGGCAACGAAGTCATGATGACATCAGCCTGACTAGCAACACTATTTAGTGGATCTGCCCACTTTGCCCCGAGGGGAAGCAAATTAGTCGCCTTTTCTGGCACTCGGTCAAATACCGTTAAAGGATAACCCGCCCTCAATAGGTTAGCCGCCATGGGGTTACCCATATTGCCTACCCCAATAAATAATACATGAGGTTTATTCACTGAACCGTTATTCGATTGCATCATTTAATAGGCTGGTAATTAATCTTTACATTTTCTTAAATTCAAGAAAAGTTCCATTGCCGACACTATTGGGCTGAAAATGAAATCCATATCGGGACATCAATTGCTTCGCTTGCGAGAAACTATACGTGCGGTAATGAATAGTTTGTGCCATCAACGTTTCTGAGGGTGAATGTAAATAATAATGCTTTGTAAAGCCTACTTCATTGGGTTCAATTCTTTGCGAATAGATCAAACCAGTAGAAATGGGTTTTTCATAATCAAAATGAGGCCCTTGTATTCCCAGTAACAATCTGCCTTCCCTACACACATGCGCCGCCAAGCGGTCAAACCCCGACTCATTATCTTCCCCTTTTGCTAAGTGACTGACTAAAAGGGGCTCTTGATCGCCATCAATGACAAAGTACCATACCCCACCGTAAGAAAAAACACATTCAAACTGGTTTTGTAAAGAAAAATCGGTAATATTTTGAAGGCTCAAATTAACCTGAGAAAAGCTTTCTAAACGTTTTTGGGCAATATTGAGCATTGCTTGCGTTAAGTCCATGCCAGTGAGTGAGATAGCCGGATTTCGTTTGGCAATCTCTTCCAGAATGAGACCAGTACCGCAGCCAATTTCCAATATATTGGCACTCGGTTGATTCAAAATGCCATCCACTATTTTTTTGTAGTCATAATAGCCCGAGGTCATTATGACGTCATAGTATGTGGACATGCTCGTATAGTCGCCCATGAAAACCTTCTTTTTTAGGTTCGTTTATTAGACCTTCATCTTGTAAGGCAAGGGCATCCTCTGAACACGTCGCCGAGAAATTTGGATCGTTAATCAAGACTCCCCTCTCCCCCCCACATACTACTGACAGTCGGCCAAGGTGATCGTTATAACGACCACCTGAGCTCAGTAAAGGATATTTAATGTTTAATTCTTCTAACTATAAGGGATTTATAAACATTTTATACCATCCCTTTGTACTCAGCCAATCCACCCGTGGCGAATATAGACAGTTAGGGGGAGTCACGGTTTTGTTGTCGTTTCCCCAAATAAGATAGTTTTTTGAATCCCACATCCACTCTTGAGACTCTGCGCATGACATTTGGCCTTGAAATTAAGGGCCTTATCTATCGAAAAAATACGATACTTTGTGCTTCATCGAATCGTCAGCGATACGTTGGACTGTTCTCTCAGCGTCTGATCAATCTTTGAAAGACAAACGCATGAAGTCAATATCAGTATCTTCACTAGGGTCATTGTAGCGGGTGCTATTTCCCATCGATGGCCGTGTCTTTTTAGAACAACGGGGTTGGGTTATTTCAACTTGCTCGGACACTACCCTGAAAAACACCGTGACCCATGGTATTTATATTAAAAACGATAACCAAAACCAATGTGGAAGGTGGATGGATTGGAGGGGTTAAATAATTTATTAGTCGGTAGGCTCGCATCGACAGCATTTTTCGAATAACTATATTCTGCAAAACCATAGACGTCGTTTTTATAAAAATGCTTGTAACCTAAACCATAAAATCTTGAGCCACTTTTTGCACCCGTCCAAAATGAATTCGCCTCTAACGAACTGGCTGTATTATTCGATCTCGTATACCCAAGCTTTAAATAAGCCATACCCGATGCATTCATCGTATAACTCGGGGTCAAGAGCATTTGGTAATGAGCGTTATTCTGTTCATGGGTGTAGGCATTAGCAGTACAGGAAAGACAGTGGGGATAAGCCGTGGTTGCGCCTAAATGATAATTCACCTGAAATTGGGTAAACCATTTGTCTGCCCATTCCAACCCATAAGACAAAGCCCAATTCATCGAGGGGCGCGCAGGGGTTGAATTCACCATCGAGAACTGTGTGGACTGCGTGCTAATGACCGGGGAGGACAAATGAGTCAATTCAAGACCACTTTTGTATAACGCGAGGCTTGCCTCTGTCGCCTTTAAACCATTCCATAGGCCAAACCCCTCTTGCGCGCTGACTTGAGCAACTAAAAGGAACCCTGCGAGCAAAAGGAAAGGATATTTTTTCACGGAAAAATTTAAAGAATTAGAGTTAGTTCGGGTATTTTACGTAAAATTACTTAATAAATACCCTAGTAGTCCGCAAAATGGGCTATTTTGATCAGGATTGTGCAAAAAACAACACTATCGTTCAGTTAATCGGCAAGCAATACCATTGATCCCCAAGCTGAACCCTTCTGCTTTTGAATATGCCATCGCATTTTATTACTTTTTATGGCGGCGAAAACCCTATCCATCTTTTAAAGATCGCCCCCCGATAGACCCTAGGCAAGTGGTTGAAGAGCCTCCGAGATAACACGACTCTCCGACCGCAGACCTCATCAGTTCGGTCCCCAAACCCAATGATACGAGATTAAGTGTTCTTGGCTTTAGGTAAGCTCACTACAGTATCTGCTAGATTTTTAGGTAAAAAACGATTTAAAAAACGGATGAAATCGGGGTACGAAGCCATACAAAGGCCGCGCTCGGCTAGTAATTGAAAATCACTTGGTTCTGGCAACCGATAATAACGGTTCAATTGAGGATCCTGCCGATTTAATGTCAGGCTTTGGCCTGCTTCCAATTGAGCCAAAAGCTCGATTAAACTTTGCAAACCTAATTGATATAAATCACTGATGTGGGAAAAAACACTTCGTTGCGGCTCTGCCAATCGATAGGACACCGAATATATTGGCCCTGTATCTATACCCTCATCCACTTTATGCAAAGTGCAACCCAAGCGAGACTCCCCATTTAAAAGAGCACGCATAGGAGCATACAAACCGCCATAGCCCGGCAAGGCCCCAGGATGAATATTAAATATTCCCCACCTGGGTATCTGCAAATGCTCGGATTTGAAAATAAGGCTAAATCGTGCGGAAACAATCACATCTGGGCCCCATTGACGTAATGCTTGGGTCGGCTGAGGATCCTTAAACGAATTTAAGATCGTCGCTTCATATTCGTACTTCAACTCCAGGGCCTTGAAAGTTAACCATTCACCACTTAACTGGGTAGCATCCAGTAACGGAAAAATAGTTTGCAACGGCAAGTCTCGCTCAAGAAACTTTTCTTCTGCCAAAGGGGCGACCATATTTTCTGCAGGCCTCGTCTTGTCTGAAAGCCACACTCGAACCTCATGGCCCTTCAATCGAGGCATAATCCAATTTAGAATAAAAGCACCGAATAAATCATTTTTTGTGCAAAAAAGAATTTTCATTTAAGCGTTTTAAAATCCTTGTTTTCTCGAATCAAGCAGTAAACCGCCTATTTTATCCGAAAACTCATCTGGAGCACGGCATTCCTTAACGGTTGATCGCACTTAAAAACAGAAAGTCTGCCTACCTGCAACCCGATGGCTAAAAGTGATTGATACAAAGCGAACAGTAAAAAAGCGCCGAGTTGGGTCGCTTTGTGAAGGGTAAATCCTATAAAAAATCACTTAACGATATAACTTTCTCGATTTCAAAAGTAGTCCAAATGATCGCATTACTCCATGCTCATCGTTGCCAGCAACACTCATATTACATTCACGCGGCCTTTGCATGCTAATTTACTTACGAAAAAATACGTGTCCTGCCTCATAAATGCTTATCCCTCAACAACCGAGCTCGTTTTTTCTCCCATACGCAATATATCAATAACATTGCGAGCCCCCAATTTTTCCATGATATGCGCTTTATGCACTTCAACCGTTCTATGACTGATACCGAGTTGTTCGCCTATTTCTTTGGCATGCAAGCCACGGGTCAAATACCCCACTACCTCTCGCTCCCTAGGAGACAAGAGCAAAAATTGTGACTCCCACTTTCGCTTCTCCGTCATTGATTTAATACGTTCTCGTTCTTTTTTAAAAGCATTTTCAACCGCATTGATCAATTGATTAAAATCAAAAGGCTTTTCCAAAAAATCCAAAGCACTGTTACGAAACGCCTGGCATGCAGAATTCACGTCCCCATGTCCTGTAATGATCACCACTGGCAATAGACAATCTCGCTTGATTAATTCATTTTGCAATTGCAAACCGCTGATGCCTGGCATTCGGATATCAGCCACGACACAGCCCACCCAACTATCCTCAGCGGCATTTAAAAAATCCTCCGCACTGGCAAATTGACGCAACTGGTAACCACGCAAACTTAACGCAAGTGATATAGAGTCCCGAATCGCCGCATCGTCATCGACCACAAATACCGTTAGTAAATTAACCGCCTCATCTAGAACTATGTTCATATTTTCTTTCCTTCAAATAAACTCTGTGATTCATTGGCCAGCACATCACCAATGGGGAGTGTAAAACAAATATTACCCATCTGACCTGGGTTGGCCCATATTTTCCCACCATGCGCCGAAATAATAGCCCGACTGATGGCCAATCCCATTCCCATGCCATTAGATTTCGTGGATACAAATGAGTCAAACATTCGTTCCACATCTTCAGAACGAATCCCACTCCCATTGTCGGCGACCTCGATTCGTACTTCATTCGGCGAATCGGAATTGATTAAAACCGAGACCCATCCATCATCCTTATTTAATTGAGCAACACTTTCTATCGCATTTATTAATAGATTACGAAGCACGACCTCCATTTGAATGAGATCGACTAAGACAGCGGTTGTAGTGGGTAATTTTTTGAATTGCAAATCAACACCCGCCTCAGTCGCCTTAGATTTAACCGATAGGATCACTTGCATGACAAAATCGTTTATTTCAATCGCTTCCAAATAAATATCGCCTTGACGAAAAAAATCTCTTAATCGACGCACTACCGCCGCCGTTCTTTTTGTTTCATCCATTATTTTTTGCATAATACTATTTAGCTGCAATCGATCGACCTCGGGCATGGACGCAACCTGCTGCCCTGCTGAGGCGTAACCGGACAATGCGGTCAGGGGTTGATTAATCTCATGGGTGATCGCAGCAGATAATTCACCGGCTGCGGCTAACTTCAATGAATCTCGGAAATTATTGGTTGCTCGTCTTTGCTCATCAATGGATACCCCTAGCAATAACCCCGTTAACACCAGCGTCATCAACAGTAACTGAAGCTCAAACATCGATAAGGGTTGATAAGTGGCTATATGAAAAATGACAAAAATACCACATTGGATCAGCATTAACGCGCTCACAGCACCTCTCAAACCAAAACACGTTGCCGTCCAAATCAAGGGCAAAAACAAGACGTAGAAATTGCGAATTCGGTCATCTTCTTCACTTAAAAAAATCCACCACAAACAAACAAAAATCGATATGACCTGTAACCAAAAGAGCCTTGAAAAAAATAATTGCTTGAATTCTCGGCATCGTTTATCACTGTGCAGCATCAATAAAAAGGGGGCTGCGACTAAAACGCCAACACTGTAGCCAATAAAAAAACGACGTACAGCGAAAAAATAGCGATCCATCGGGCCAATATTATAAGTCACCAAAGTAAAAACGTAGGCTATCCCCATAAAAAGCATGCCGACTAAAGAAACGCCTATTAAGCGGGTGATGTTTTGACGCGTCTCAAGCTCAATATCAATGCGATATCGTCCGCAGAGCAATGAAGACATCAAACAAAATCCCGCCGCCAAAACGCCGCCATTAATAAGAATCAAACCCAAGGGCCGCACTTCAGTAGGCAAGGCAAACTCACCCCAAATCGCTGCCAAAAAAATGACGGGCCAGTAACGAATCCCCCCTAACATCAGTATGACCAAAGCAATCGCCGCCTCAGGATTAAACGGTGTAATACCAAAGCGAGACGGATTAACGTAGGTTATCCAGTCAAGAAATATATATAAAAGAAAGAAAAACACTACCCCCGACGGCCCGAGCTGCTTTTCCGGGCGAAGAGGAATGAAACGACGTAAAAACTTTAATGTGGGATTCAGATTCATGACCAAATTTTCCCATAAGTGGCCGTATTGATCCATGCCAATAGATCAAACGCCCCGTCCTTTATCGAGCATTGCATGCACCCCACCCCTGTGTTATTGTAAATGCTGATAAGATATTGCTTTTATTGATGAATTATACTTTTTCGCTTCACTCACTATACGCTATTAAAGCGCTTGCTGAGTCAGAGCACCCTTGGCACTATGCTGTCAAATACACTTCGCCCCTCAAAATACAAAAATTGCCAACAATATCATCAAGACTCCCCCCTTTTGTCTTCGTCTGTCCTTTCAAACACCGCAATTAACCTATAGAAAGCTAAGCCTTGGCCAAAGTCTATATTAAGACCTTCGGCTGCCAAATGAACGAGTATGACTCGGACAAAATGGCAGATGTTTTACAAGCCTCTCACGGATTACAACCTACCGATGATCCCGCCGAGGCAGATGTCATTTTATTCAACACCTGTTCCGTCAGAGAAAAGGCCCAAGAAAAGGTCTTTCACGATCTAGGTCGGGTAAGAAAATTCAAGCGCAACAAACCCAATCTCATCATTGGCGTGGGCGGTTGTGTGGCGAGCCAAGAGGGCGCCTCCATTGTTAGTCGCGCCCCTTTTGTTGACTTGGTGTTTGGGCCCCAGACCCTCCACCGCTTACCCCAACTAATTGAAGCTCGCCGTCGAAGCGGCAAACCCCAAGTTGATATTTCATTTCCTGAGGTGGAAAAATTTGATCATCTTCCACCCGCCAAAGTCGAGGGCGTCAGCGCCTTTGTCTCCATTATGGAAGGCTGTAGTAAATACTGCACTTTTTGTGTCGTCCCTTACACAAGGGGCGAAGAAATCTCTCGCCCCTTGCAAGATGTTTTAGCAGAAATTGCTGAGTTAGCCCTTCAAGGTGTGCGCGAAGTGACTCTACTCGGACAAAATGTCAACGCGTATCGGTTTACGCTCGAAGATGGGCAAAGGGTTGATTTTGCTCTGCTCATCGATTACGTCGCGGAGATTCCGGGCATTGAGCGCATTCGCTACACGACCTCTCACCCCAAAGAATTTACCCAACGCCTCATTGAGGCCTACGCCACCCAGCCCAAGTTGGTTAGTCAAGTCCATCTACCCGTACAATCCGGCTCAGATAGCGTGCTCGCCGCCATGAAACGCGGCTATACCGCGATTGAATACAAATCCATTATTCGACGGCTACGGGCGGTTCGCCCAGAAATCTCAATCTCCTCGGATTTCATCATTGGATTCCCCGGCGAAAGCGAAAAAGATTTTGAATCGACGATGAAACTCATTGAAGAGTTGAAGTTTGATGGCAGTTTTAATTTTGTCTACAGTCGCCGCCCGGGTACTCCTGCGGCCGATTTAAAAGACGATACGCCTAACGATGTTAAATTAGCTCGATTACAACGATTACAAAGCACCGTCGATGAGCAACAACACCAATTTAGCCTTGCCATGGTCGGAACTCAACAGCGAGTATTAGTGACCGGGCACGCCAAACGCACCCCAACGGGACTTGAATTGGCTGGACGTACTGATAACAATCGAGTCGTTAATTTCACGGGCCCTCAATCCCTCATCCATCAATTTGCACAAGTACGTATTACAGAAGCGTTACGCTACACTCTGCGTGGAACTTGGGTAGAGGCCCCTCACATAGAGACTACTTCGTGAAAAACTCTTCGATCGAAGTCCAATTCACCCCAGTCAATAATCAGCGACTAGCCAACCTGTGCGGTGCGCTCGATGAGAACTTACGACGCATTGAATCTAGTTGTGACATTGTTATCTCGCGGCGAAGCGGCTTATTTACCTTAATAGGCCCTACCCATAAAACACAAATAGCGGCCCGCGTTTTAGAAACGTTCTATGGCTTAGCTATCCATCCGATAGAGCCCGAAGCACTCCAACTCGGACTGGTTCAGGCCGCTCATACCCCCTCTACCACCTCTGCCACGGGAGAACCCGTATTACTGACTCGTCGCAACGACCTTCAAGGGCGCACCCCTCACCAGGTCGAATATCTAAAAAAAATTCAGGAACATGATATTACTTTTGGTATTGGTCCTGCCGGTACTGGAAAAACCTATCTGGCCGTAGCGAGTGCGGTGGACGCTTTTGAAAGGGATTCGGTCAAACGCTTGGTCTTAGTTCGCCCCGCAGTCGAAGCCGGTGAGAGACTCGGCTTTTTACCAGGGGATATGGCACAAAAAGTGGACCCTTATCTTCGTCCGCTTTATGATGCTTTGTATGATTTGATGGGATATGACAAAGTCAGTAAAATGTTTGAGCGAGGCGCTATTGAAGTGGCTCCCTTGGCCTTTATGCGCGGCCGCACATTAAATCATGCTTTTGTTATCTTGGACGAAGCACAAAATACTACGCCGGAACAAATGAAAATGTTTTTGACCCGGATTGGCTTTGGTAGCCGTGTGGTGGTCACAGGAGATATCACTCAAATTGACCTCGCTCGAGGACAAAAAAGCGGTTTAATTGATGCACATGAAATCTTACAAAAAGTCAAAGGCATTGCGATGACTTACTTTGGGAGCGAAGACGTGGTTCGACATCCATTAGTGCAGCGTATCGTTAACGCCTATGAACGGCGCACAAAAATGGCTGACAGCCCTAACGCCTCTGTCAAAACGGGCCTTGGACGACCCTCCTCTTCATAATTTTATCAATGATGAGATGAACCCTAGGATAGTCCATTATGCCGTTAATTACTAAAAAAAATACACTTCAATTGTGCGTTCAATACCAGCTGTCCTCAAAGCGTCAACCAACCCGCCCACAGTTTCGGCGATGGGCCCAGGTCGGCTTAAAAGACTCGGCTCAAGTGACGATTCGCTTAGTGGGACTTACCGAAGGTCGTCGCTTGAATTTGTGTTATCGAAAAAAAGATCGTCCTACCAATGTTTTAACTTTCGTATTACAAGATCACTCACCGTTGATCGGCGATATAGTCTTGTGTGCTCCTCTTATCTTAAAAGAGGCTCAATTACAAAAAAAACGACTACTCCATCATTACGCCCATTTAGTGATTCATGCGCTTTTACATTTACAAGGCTATGATCACCAAAATAATACGGATGCAAAAAAAATGGAAACCTTAGAAATTAAGCTTTTAGCCGGCTTGGGCATTGCCAATCCTTATGCATAACAATGCTCACTTAAAGATAGCCTGCCTTCATGATCGTGAATAAAACATCACTAAGATCGCGTTTGCACTCCGTTTTATTACGCGACCCAGAAAACCGCGAACAGCTGATCCATGTCTTGCGCTCCAGTGCTCGGCGTCAGATTCTTGATGCGGATTGCCTAGAAATGATGGAAGGTGCCCTAGAAATATCCGCTATGCAGGCACGCGATATCATGGTGCCTCGCGTGCAAATGGACATCATTGACGCGGCTCAATCGCCCTCCCAGTTTATCCCGATGGTCATGGAGACCGCTCACTCCCGATTTCCTGTGATTTTAGAGCATAAGGATCACGTGATTGGGATCCTTATGGCCAAAGATTTGCTACGCTACTATGCCAAAAAAGAAGAGTTTAACCTTCACGACATGCTACGGCCGGCGGTTTTTATCCCTGAATCAAAGCCGCTGAATATTTTATTAAAAGAATTTCGCACTAACCGCAACCACATTGCCATCGTTGTTGACGAATATGGTGGCGTCGCCGGATTAGTCACCATTGAGGATGTATTGGAGCAAATTGTCGGTGATATTGAAGATGAACATGATGTGGGCGATATTGATGAGCAAATCGTTCCTCAGGCCGAAGGGCAATATCGGGTGAAGGCACTGACTCAGATCGCTGACTTTAATGCGTTTTTTAACACGCAATTTGATGATGCAATTTTTGATACCATTGGTGGCCTCGTCATGCATAAATTTGCTCATATCCCCAAGCGGGGCGAGCAAATCAGCATGCATAACCTTACCTTCAAGGTCTTGCGAGCCGACGGGCGACGGCTCCACCTACTGCAAGTGCGTCAGGCGCCTTAACCATGAACTCGCCCTTAGCGACGACCCCGGTCTTTACCCAAGATCGGAAAAAAACTATTTCGGTTTTGACTCTCGCGTTTATAGCAGGTGCTTTGACGGTTTGCGGATTTGCCCCCTTTCACGTTTACGTTATCCCTTTTTTTAGTCTCGCAATCCTCTTTCAGTTGTGGCGTCACGCACCCACGACGCGTTTGGCTTTTCTAACGGGCTGGTATTTTGGGTTTGGTTTTTTTCTATTGGGTGTGTCTTGGATTTATGTCAGCTTACACACCTTTGGTAGCATGCCGGCCCCATTGGCGGGACTGGCCACTGTGCTCTTTTGTGCTTTTTTAGCCCTTTTTCCTGCTGTAGCCGGTTTTCTGGTGGCCTGGCGCCGCCCCTCCCCAATCATTTTATTCACTTTGACCGCTCCGGCCCTTTGGACTGTATTAGAGTGGATGCGAAGCTGGGTTTTCACGGGCTTTCCTTGGTTAAGCTTAGGCTATAGTCAAGTCTCAGAAAGTCCTTTGGCAGGATTGGCCCCGGTAGGCGGGGTATTTTTGGTCAGTTTATTACTCTGCCTGAGTGCTGGACTAATCGCACTCGCTTGGGAAAAAAAATCCCAGGCTATTTATCCTTTGGCTCTTTTAATGGGCCTTCTTTTCATAAGTTGGAATTTAAAATCAATACAGTGGACTCAACCCACCGGAACCGTCACTACCGTGAGCCTACTGCAAGGCAATCGTCTACAAGATGAAAAATGGCGGCCCGAAAACCTCATTACAACCCTCAAGCTATACCGTGATATGGTTTTGCAAAGTCACAGCCAACTGATTGTTATGCCTGAAACCGCCTTACCGGTTTTTTTGCACCAACTGCCCCCTGGCTACATTGAGCAACTCGCAGAGCATGCTCAACATCAACAAGGTGCGGTGTTAGTCGGCACCGTCGAACAAACGGGCGCTGGGGTATATTTCAACAGCCTTGTTGCTCTGGGTGCCTCCTCACGCCCAGCCTATCGTAAAACCCATTTAGTGCCTTTTGGGGAATATATACCGCTACGACCACTGTGGGGGTGGATTGTTGGGCTATTGGCCATTCCCTTACAAGACATGTCACGCGGAGCCTCCAACGCGCAACCTTTATTCATTGCCGGTCAATGGGTTGCGCTCAATATTTGCTATGAAGATGCCTTTGGGGATGAAATTCGTCGTCAATTACCTCTGGCCACCGTCTTGATCAATGCGAGCAACGTTGCCTGGTTTGGCCACTCCATCGCTCCACAGCAGCATCTACAAATTTCACAAATGCGGGCACTCGAAACAGGCCGCTTTATGCTTCGGGCAACCAATACCGGATTAACCGCCATCATCAACAACCAAGGCCAAGTGGTTTCGGCCGCTCCAGAATTTACCACCACTCGCTTAACCGGATCGGTCCCGGGCTTTAAAGGTGTTACCCCTTTCGTGCGCTGGGGCGATCAATTGCCCATCCTCATATCCATTTTTCTATGGTTGTCGGGATTTTTACTTCATCGTTACGCGCATCGACCAACTTCTCCTCTCTAAGTAAAATCCCTGTACAATTCTTTCTTTGACTTTGGTTTACCTATGCGCTCCTTCCAACAACTCATTCTCACCTTAAACCATTACTGGGACCGACATCACTGCGCCCTACTGCAATCCTATGATATGGAGGTTGGGGCAGGCACCTTTCACACGGCGACCTTTTTAAGAGCCATTGGTCCTGAACCCTGGAAAGCGGCCTACGTACAACCCTCACGACGACCCAAAGACGGTCGGTATGGTGAGAACCCTAATCGCTTACAGCACTACTATCAATATCAGGTCGTTCTGAAACCCTCTCCTTCCAATATTCTGGACCTCTACCTTGGCTCACTAAAAGAAATTGGTATCAATCCCCAAGAGCATGACATTCGGTTTGTGGAAGACGATTGGGAATCACCCACACTCGGCGCCTGGGGGCTTGGCTGGGAGGTTTGGTTAGATGGCATGGAAGTCACGCAATTTACCTACTTTCAGGAAGTGGGGGGTATTGCCTGTAAACCGATCATGGGAGAAATCACCTATGGACTTGAACGCCTAGCCATGTATCTTCAGGGCGTAGACAGCGTCTACGATCTGCAATGGGCCCCAGGAGTGAGCTACCGAGATGTCTTCCACCAGAACGAAGTGGAACAATCCACCTTTAACTTTGAACACGCCAATGTGGAGTTTCTCCTACAGCAATTTGGTCAATTTGAATCAGAAGCCAAACGACTATTTGCTCTAGGATTAGCTCTGCCTGGTTATGAAATGGTCATGAAATGCTCCCACAGCTTTAATTTACTGGATGCACGTGGGGCCATTTCCGTCACGGAAAGAGCCGCTTATATCGGCCGCGTACGCGCAATCGCCCGATTAGCAGCACAAGCCTACTACGAGTCGCGCAAACGACGGGGCTTCGAAAGAGCCAGCGAAGAGTCCCTCAAAGCCTACCTATCTAGCGAGGAGCTCGAACAAGCCCTAGCAGCACGGACAGGAGCACACTCATGAAAAGTCTGCCCCTTCTTGTAGAGCTCGTCACTGAAGAATTGCCCCCCAAAGCACTTCAAAAACTCAGCCAAGCTTTTGCTCACCATCTCACGCAAATGCTCACCGCTCAAGGCTTAGTGGCTCAAGACAGCGTGAGTGAGATATTTGCGACGCCTCGGCGTTTAGCCGTTCGCCTTTCAAAAGTATTCGAGCAGGCGCCGGACCGTTTGGTCGATGAACGTTTATTACCGGAAAAAGTCGGGCTCGATAGCTCGGGGCACGCAACCCCTGCACTACTAAAAAAATTAGCGGGCCTGGGGTTAGATGATAGTGTTATCGGATCGCTTAAAAAAATCCATGACGGCAAGCTCACCCTGCTGTATTTAACACAAACCGTGGTCGGACAAACCTTGCCCGTCGGGCTTCTCAGCGCTTTGGATAAGACACTTTTAAGTCTGCCAATTCCCAAGCTCATGAGCTATCAATTGGACCACAGTACTGAAACCATTAAATTTGTTCGCCCGGCTCATGGCCTTATCGCTTTACATGGAAGCCATGTCGTAGCGGTACGTGCGTTAGGTTTGGATTCAACTCGTCGCACCTTTGGTCATCGTTTTTTGGGTGAAACCGAATTTTTAATCGATGACGCCATGAGCTATGAGACTCAGCTTCACGACCAAGGCAAAGTGATTGCTTCGTTTGAAAAACGACGGGAACTCATTCAATCTTTATTGACCCAACAAGCGCAACAACTTAACTGCCAATTGGGCGATTACCAAACACTGCTTGACGAGGTTTGTGCTCTAGTGGAGTGGCCTGCCGTTTATGTGGCGAGCTTTGATACTGAATTTTTAAAAATTCCTCAAGAGTGCCTGATACTCACCATGCGCACGAACCAAAAATATTTTCCCTTATTCGATGCGCAGGGTAAATTAATTGAAAAGTTTTTGTTAGTCAGCAATATGAGCGTCAAAGAACCCAAACCCATCATTGAAGGCAATCAAAAAGTAGTGCGTCCCCGGTTAGCCGATGCACGGTTTTTCTACGAGCAAGATCGAAAGCACTCCCTCGCCTCCCGTGTCCCGCGCTTAGCCCAAGTGGTCTATCACAACCAACTCGGCACACAACTGGAGCGGGTCGAGCGGCTCAAGAAACTAGCCGGACTTATCGCCGCTCTTCTGGGAACTGATGTGAACCAGAGCGAACGGGCCGCTTGGCTTGCCAAGGCGGATCTTTTAACCGGTATGGTTGGAGAGTTTCCAGAGCTTCAAGGTCTCATGGGGCGCTACTACGCGCAACATGACAAGGAGCCTGACGTGGTATGTGAGGCGATAGCTGAACACTATCTACCCCGATTTGCAGGGGATGTTTTGCCCTCCAGTTCTGTTGCCTGTGCCGTGGCTCTAGCAGACAAGCTCGACACACTCGTAGGAATTTTCGGTACGGGCCATCTGCCTAGTGGAGATAAAGACCCGTTTGCTTTGCGCCGACTAGCGCTGGGAATCGTGCGCATTCTGGTCGAACGTGAACTGCCTGTCTCGATTCTAAGTCTCTTGGATCTGGCTCATAAAAATTTCCCGCCAAATATTTTACTCTCCCATCATCCTCAATTACATCAAATGTCTAATGTCGAGGCGGTTCATGTTTTTATCATTGAACGAGCCAAGAGCTATCTGCGCGAACGTGATTATGGAGCACTCGAAGTGGAATCGGTCATGGACTTATCCCCCCTACCCTTAGAATATAAGGGGCGTTTAAATGCGACTCGGGAATTTCTTGCCCTACCCGAAGCGGCAGGGCTTGCACAGGCTGACAAACGAATTCGACATATTCTCAGCAAATCATCGGCGAGCACCGCAGCGCATCGGGTTGAGGAATCCGATTTGATTGAAAGCGCAGAAAAACAACTGCTCACAATAACCCGTGAACTACAAATTAAAGTCAATGCCCTGCTAGAAGTAGGTCAGTTTACCCAGGCCCTGCGTCTAACGGCTCAATTACATCATCCAGTCACCACTTTTTTTGATCAAGTGCTGGTCAATGCAAAGGACCCACAACTTCGTCTTCATCGCTTTTCGCTTTTACAGGAAGTGCTGGAACTGACCAACCGGGTTACCAACCTCTCCAAACTCGCTCTATGAAACTCGTGATTCTTGATCGCGATGGGGTTATTAACCACGACAGCACCGCCTACATCAAGTCACCGGACGAATGGCGTCCCATCGCGGGCAGTCTGGATGCAATTGCTCGGTTAAATCAATCGGGCTTTCATGTGGCACTTGCCACCAATCAGGCCGGATTAGGACGAGGTCTTTTTGATATGGGCACATTAAACGCCATTCATACCAAAATGCATCTACTGCTCTCACAAGTCGGTGGGCACATCGATGCTATCTTCTTTTGTCCTCACCGGGCTGATGATCACTGCGACTGTAGGAAGCCTAAAACGGGGCTTCTTGAAGATATTGCACAACGCTTTAATACTTCACTTAAAAATGTACCCCTGATTGGCGATAGTCTGCGAGACCTTCAAGCAGCAGAAGCGGCGGGTGCCACCCCGATACTCGTATTAACCGGCAATGGCAAAAAAACACAGCTTGACCCCCTCATGCCTCGCAATACCCGCATTTACCCCGATTTAGCTGCTGCCGTCAGCGCGCTTGTGGAGTAGGACAGGTGCTGTGTCTCTTACGATCTCTAGTTTTTTTAGCCCTTCAGATTGTGATAACCCCGGTGTTTACTCTGATTGCACTCATTTGCTGCCCGCTACCCGCCTTGGTTCGCTACCAAGTCATATCCTGTTGGTCGAAAATATTAATTGTCGCCCTTCAATACATCTGTGGAATTCGTTATGAGGTATTCGGTCGTGAAAACATTCCTACCCAACCTTGTATCATCCTTTGCAAACACCAATCCGCCTGGGAGACCTTGGCCTTACAAAGCATATTCCCTCCCCAAGTCTGGGTTTTGAAAAAAGAATTACTTTGGATCCCTTTTTTTGGATGGGGCTTAGCTACTTTATCCCCAATAGCCATCAACCGGCGCGCCGGAACAAAAGCGTTAAAACATATGGCAATCGAAGGGAAGAAAAGATTAGCGGCTGGGTTTTTTATTGTCATTTTCCCTGAAGGTACGCGCGTGGCCCCTGGCACACGCATCCCCTATCAGCCTGGCGGCGCTTGGTTAGCTCGCAAAACCAACTGCCCAGTGGTGCCCGTTGCACATAATGCAGGAACCTGCTGGCCAAAAAATGCCCTGATCAAATATCCTGGGGTGATTCGCGTCTATATCGGCAAACCCATCGATCCGACAGGGCTCAGTACCGATGCGCTTCTATATCAAGTAGAAAATTGGATCGAAGAAAAAATGTTAACGCTATCGCCTCATGCAAAGCCTCCTGCATAATCAACTGGAATTGCCTTTCCCGACATTGTCCCCCGCGGCTGTGATACCTGCCGCCTTGGTGCTGGACGGTCAATTAATCTCTTACGTGCTTCATCGCAGTCGCGGCAGGCGACGTATAGGGCTTTCTATCGATGAGCGTGGACTTCGCGTTGGCGCCCCCCTCAGTGCCTCTAAAAGTGCCATTGAAGTTGTATTAATCGCTCATACTCGCTGGATTCTTGATCATCTGGCGCAGTGGAAAGACAAAAAAAAAGTGCAGCGCTCCTGGGTCAGTGGGGAGAACCTGATGGTATTGGGTCGGTCCCTTGAATTGATCATTACTGAAGGCCCCCAACGGATCCTTCAGTGCGATCACCAACTCCAGGTCCACACCCCTCACGCCACTCCCGAACACATTGCCACCCTTGTTTTGGGTTGGTTGCGTCAATTGGCTTTGTCCGACTTTGCCCAAAGAGTGGATCACTATGGACAAAAAATGCAACTCAACCCTACTGACATTCATTTATCTAACGCCCGTTCTCGTTGGGGCAGTTGCCATGCCAGTGGTCGAATACAACTGAATTGGCGACTGATCCATTTGCCTACACGTCTGATCGATTACGTTGTGGTCCATGAGTTAGCGCATTTACGCGAAATGAATCACTCCCCTGCATTTTGGGCGAGAGTTGCCACACAAATCCCTGATTTTCTGGCGCGCCGACGTGAAATTCGTCGCGATGCCCACCGTTTCCTCATCGATTAATACTCTGAGCCCATGCTACACTGAAAAAAACTAACGGTTACACCACTCCTTTTTTATGAATATCCTTGTCCATCGTCACATTGTTGTCCTCGTGAGCTTATTTTTCTGCTTCTGCCTTACGAATTGTGGCCACAAAACGCCATTGAGTTTACCCAATCCCAGCGCTGGGCCTAGAACCGTGTCAGCTCCACCCCCTACCCCTCAGCCTCCTCCTTCTTTCGCGCCAGTGCCCCCCTCACCATGAGCCCATCGCCCTTTGCTGCCTCCTCCTTCATGATCGAGGGCATAAGTGCCCTTGAAATCGCCCAGTTGTATGGCACCCCCTGCTACGTTTACTCACGCGCAGCGCTCACTCAGTCGTATCAGAAGTTTGCCGCCGCCTTCACAACCCACCCTGCCCTCATTTGCTTTGCGGTTAAGTCCAATCCGAATTTGGCAGTACTGAATTTATTTGCCCGACTGGGCAGTGGTTTTGATATTGTTTCAGGCGGAGAGCTAAGCCGTGTTTTGGCCGCAGGCGGTAGCGCACAAAAAGTGGTTTTCTCCGGAGTAGGAAAATCTCGTGCTGAGATCACTCAAGCACTCTTGGCCGGTATTTTATGTTTTAACGTTGAATCGGCTGCAGAACTCGACAGAATCAATGAGATTGCTGGCAAATTGCAAATGAGGGCGCCCGTAAGCTTGCGAGTCAACCCTGATGTAGATGCTAAAACTCACCCCTACATCGCCACAGGACTCAAAGAAAGCAAGTTTGGTGTCGCTTTTAACGAAGCCATTGCGCTCTACCAAAGGGCAAAGACACTCAAAAATCTCACCATTAAAGGCATTGATTGCCATATTGGTTCTCAACTAACCGATATTGCTCCCTTTTTGGCTGCCACCGATCGAGTCTTGGCGCTTGTCGATGCCTTACGCGAGCATGGGATAGAACTTTCTCATATCGATTTAGGCGGCGGCTTAGGCATTCCTTACGAAACACACGAGTCTGCCCCTCCGATTGAAAAGTATGCAAGTGCCATACTTGAAAAAATGTCTGGCCGTAAAGAATCTCTGATTTTTGAACCAGGTCGCTATCTCACAGGCAATGCCGGTTTTTTATTAACTCAAGTCGAATACCTCAAAGAAGGACAAGATCGCCACTTTGCCATTGTAAATGCAGCGATGAATGACTTGATGAGACCTGCGCTTTACAGTGCGTGGCATGACATTATTCCCGCACAAACTCGAGATCAGCCTGAAAAAATCTGGGACATTGTTGGTCCTGTCTGTGAAAGCGGCGATTTTCTAGGCCGCTCACGCAGTCTTGCGCTAATGGAGGGCGACTTATTGGTCATTCGCTCTGCAGGCGCCTATGGTATGAGCATGAGCTCAAACTACAACACGCGCCCACGCGCGGCAGAAGTCATGATCGATGGCAAGAATCACCATCTCATACGCGAACGCGAAAAGATTAATGATCTTTTTAGCGGCGAATTTTGTTTACCCTTGTAAAAATTTTTCGCTAACATCGCATCACGACTCAAAAAAACATCCTTCGAATAAGAAAATAAATCCCTTATTGCTTTTATATTCGTCTCAAAAATCTTGAATGTTGTACGAATGCGACATAAAAGATCATTTTTATAAAAAAAAGTCAATAAAGTTGTTGCAATTTTTTTATACTGTGGAATAAAATCCACACACCATGCATGGATTCGTTGTGCATCACGTGTCAAAGCGTGTACGTTCTTCGGTTTATGAATGGTGTTGCGGAAAAATATCCGCAGCAAAAAATGCCAAAGTTAACTAAAAAGGAGACTCACATGGCAGCAAAGAAAAAAGCAGCTAAGAAAAAAGTAGCTAAGAAAAAAGTAGCTAAGAAGAAGTAGTTGTAGTTTAACGACGGGGACTGGAACTTTCAGTCCCCGTTGTTTTTGGTGCAGGCCTCCCCTGCAAGCGCCTCTTCATCTTTACAATCATTCTGAATCATTCCTTCAGGGTTTGACCCTAAAGTCTTTTTTTTCAAACTCTGACTCGCCGTCATCTCTTCGGCCTTCATAGCTTACTCTGTATTGCCCTTGATGCGCCTTTTCGGCTTCGATTGCATTGTGCATAGGCAAGTTATCCTCAGGTCCACCTGATACTGCATCAAATTCATGGGCCTTGGTCTTTACCCTTCGCGTTTTTTCAGAGGCACGGCCCACTTCAGTTAAGCTCTTTTATGAGTGGTGAAAATCAAAAGAGAACATTTTGGGAGATACTGTTGGGCTTTTCTACCGATGGCCCCTAGATTAGCAAGGGCTTAAGGGCAAGAAAGAGGCACTCCAACGAAGGCGCGGATGGCAGAAGTAGGTTTCTTGTCATCGGTTGATGCCCGATGCAACACCCTTCAAACTAAAAACAATGTGGCTAATCCCAGAAAAATAAAAAAACCACCACTATCCGTGATGGCTGTGATCATCACGCTTGAGCCCACAGCAGGGTCTTTACCCAGTTTATCCATCGTCATTGGGATCAATACCCCCATAAAAGCTGCTAACAATAAATTTAACATCATCGCCAGCATCATCACCAAGCCTAAATGCCAATTATGGTAGATCAAAAAGGCAAATACACCCACCACTCCACCCCAAATCAAACCATTTAATGCACTCACACTCAATTCTTTAGCAAAAAGCTTTGCCGCGTTATCACGCGTGATCTGCCCCAACGCGAGCGCTCGAACGATCATGGTAATGGTCTGATTACCTGAATTACCACCAATGCCAGCAATAATCGGCATTAAAGCGGCTAACGCTACCAATTTGGCAATCGAGCCTTCAAACAATCCGATGACCCTAGAGGCCATAAATGCAGTACAAAGATTAATCGCAAGCCATGCCCAACGGTTACGCACGCTCTTCCATACCGAGGCAAAAATATCCTCATCTTCTTGCAAACCGCCGGCGCTCAACATTTCGCTATCGGTTTTCTCGCGCATGTAGTCAACGACTGCATTGACCGTCATACGCCCTACCAAGGCGCCACTGTCATCCACCACAGGGGCAGAGACCAAATCATAACGTTCGAAGGCAGAGGCCGCCTCTGCAGCCTCCTCATCGGCGTTAAATTGAACAAACTCACGTGTCATGACCGTACCGACCGTCACGTCCGGGTCCGTTACCAAAAGCCGATTAATGGGCACTAAACCTTGCAGCTTTTGTTCCCGATCGACAACGAAGAGCTGATCGGTGTGGTCGGGCAATTCATCCAATCGCCTCAGATAACGCAACACCACCTCGAGCGTGACATCCTCACGGATTTCTACCATATCAAAATCCATTAAAGCCCCTACCGTATCCTCCGGATAGGACATCGCCTCACGCAGTTGTTCGCGCTCCTCAGGTGGCAGCAAACGAAACACATCGGCAATCACTTCACTGGGTAAATCAGGAGCCAAATCGGCAATTTCGTCGGTATCTAATTGCCCCGTGGCTGCCACAAGCTCATGATCATCCATGTGCTCAATGAGAGTTTCACGAACCGCATCAGACACTTCCAATAAAATCTCACCGTCCCGATCAGCTTTGACCAAATCCCACAGTGCCAATCGATCCTTTAGCGGCAAAGCCTCCAGGATATAAGCCACATCGGCCGGATGCATCGGGTCGAGCAGGGCTTGTAGTGAAGCGAGAATTTTTAAGGCAGCAGTATTTTGATCCCCAGAATGGCTTTGTTCCGGAGTCGCCTCATACCCCAAATCCGTTAACGACTGTCGCTCCTGCAGCAAAGCGGTGACGCGTTCAAGGGATTCGTAGATGTCGGGGCTATTATGGTTGCGGTCCGTTTCCATATCGGGAAATTACTCTGCCGCCCCACAATGGAGCAATAAGAATGTGTGCAATTCTAGGTCGATAGCGAGTATTTGTCTAAATGTTTTTCAAGCCGGCACAATACAACATGGCTTCATGCTCTCGAAACCAATGGGACGCATACTCGCAGTCCTTAAAAGCTGAAAAATAAGGTCCCCCCAAAGTAAAATGCACAAGGCTGGCTTGAGCGCTCGGTGGGTTATAACCCACCAGATGATTCCACGCCGAGGGTAATTCTCCTATCAAGCCCTCATCGACAAGCCAATGAAACTGATGCAAGGCAAGACCAGAGGCATCGTTCACATACTGCGGAGTCAATTGCTGGCAAAGGGCGTTATTAAAAAGCATCACACTAGACCAGTTTTTTTTCGCATACTGGCTCTGGGGCTCACCTAAAAATTTGTGAGTTTCCACTGGCACATGATGGTGTTTGACCACCATAACCGCATACCGCTCATCTCTGAGGGCAAAGAGCCGCTCAACGTCATCTAACATCAGCATGTCGCAATCCATAAAAAGCGACCAACCCTGATAGCCCGACAAATAAGGCGTTAGAAACCGTGAAAATGAAAAATCCGTACTTTGCAACGGATGCCGCTCTCGGGTTAACACCCCTGACAATTGACTTAACTTAAGGGCAGCAATTGCCACTGGCTTCGAGGCTCTGCTCTGAATGCTATGGGCCAGCACATTAAAAGCAATCGTTTCTCGCGGATCATACCCAATAAAAATAGCGTTCATCAATCACCTTCATCCTACTATTTGATTATCAATACGGCTAATCTTCGTTTTATACACTTGGATACACCGCGCAAAGTGCCGTCTTGGCAAGCCCCGTTGTGTCATGTCAGGCCTGAAGCACTGAAACTGTTTTACCTCGCCCTTATTGCCTCCTGAACGCTCTTAATGGGCCTTTGAGGCGATTGCCTTGCAAGGACTCTATTGATAGATCGTCGCGCTTCCACAGACCACACGCCAGATGCATTAATCCGATCTTATCGTGAGGTAAATTCGGCTCCACGTAAATACCCCGACTCTCATCCCAGAGAGGCTGAGCATGGCAAGCCATCCAATTATGTCTTGCCGGTAAAAAATGAGGCTGGATATTTTGCGTATAAACGGTCATATTTAATGCGGTTTGCTCTAAAAAATTAGAGCAATATTTTTTAATCGCCCCAGACATGGTCGTTTGCCACTGCTTCCACAAAGGGTGCTCACGCATCAATGCAAAAGCACCGCAATTAATCAAAGGAAAATGAATCAATCGATTGGCCACTTCAGGCCCATAGTATCGACTCAGATTGTCATGATAGATTTCGCGGCTGGCATTTTTTAAGAAAACATTGGCGTAAGTTCTCTCCAATTCCAAGCACACCGCCAGTTGACCTTGACGCGCGGCCCTGACAAAGTCATAGAGCATGTCCAAGTCCTGAACCCAGATATCGGCATCAAGCCATAAGATCAAATCCGCTTGAGTAATATACTGCGGTAAAAAGGGTCGCGCAGACATCGCCTTAAACCACTCTGGCACCCCTTTCCAGGCCGATATATCGACATCCCACCCCGGTTGAATCAAGTGATGGCCCGTTTTTAATAAAGACTCTCTTTGCTCGACCGATAGACCCACATCGAGGATATGAATACTCACCGTTTCTGACCACTGCCCCACACCCTCAATAGAGCTTAAAAGGGCTTGCAGGCTAGCGTAATAGCCCTCATTGGAGGCCGTCGCAATTGCAATTCGCATAAAACCCAACCATTTCCTCTAAATCCATCCATTAACCGTATGCCACTCTTCCCACAACAAAATACAGGCTCTAACCGAGGTGCACTGTAGCATAGCCTTAAAAGGGGCGTAAACCACCGTGAACGGCAACAAGGGGGTCCCCCTCTTATGAAATGCCCATGCTTGAGGCCGTTGCTCGAAGGCAGGCTTGCGGCTCTGATGAAAGCGCCCCATGAAGCCTTCAATACCCCCATAAGCTAAGCTCACGCAGTAAGACTATAATCTTCATGCCATTTCTTATTAATAACACTATGCCTAGCCTGAAACAACAACTACAAAAAGCGCAAAATCAACTACAACAGGGCCTTCGAGTAGAGGCGGCTCAATGCATTGATGAGATTTTAAAGCGCGCGCCTAAAAATCCTGAGGCATTGTGGCTCTTAGGCGTTTTACGCCTCGAGACCGGGCATGCCCATCTAGCCGTAGCCCCACTGCAACAATCGATTCAATCAGATCCTCGGAACGGCAAAGTACTCGACACGCTGGGCTTAGCCTATCTCCAACTTTCAAGATTTGATGAAGCGGCCAGCGTATTAGAACAGGCGGCCCGACTCGCTCACGCCCCTGCCATCGTATTTTCCCGATGGGGTCTTGCTTTAATGAATGTAGGACGCATTCAAGAAAGTTTAATCCCCCTTCAAAAAGCAGTCCAGTTAGAGGGCCAAAACCCCAGCTTTCATCTAAACTTGGGTCAAGCCCTGTTTCACCACCACCAATTACCATCGGCACGAGATGCGTTCACTCAAGCCATCAAACTCGCCCCTCATCTTATCGAGGCCTACACCCAATTAAGCCTAAGCTATCGTGAAGAGGGCGATTTTAGCTCAGCTGCACTGTGGTTAGAAAAAGCACTCCCTTACTCACCCGTTCAAACCGAACTGTGGCATGAGTTAGGATTAATTTGGGAAATGAGTCTCCAAGGCGATAAGGCCAAGCACTGCTTTACAAAGGCGCTAAATATTAACCCGCGTTGGGTCCCATCGATCAACGGACTTGCACGCGCCTTGGCGCGAGAAGGTCAACCACAATTAGCCCGATTACAATATCGAGAAGCCTTAGCGCTAGATGCCGATAGCTTGGATGCTCATGATGGTCTCGCCATGAGCTGCCTAGCGCTAGGGCGCTTTACTGAGGCAATTCCCCATCTTCGTGTACTGTTACAAGCCGAACCCCAGAACCTAACAGCGTTACATGCGCTCGCCTCGGCTTTACTTGAAATCGGCGAATTGATAGAAGCAGAAGCTCGTGCTCTGCAATTAATCGAATTAGCCCCCGAGGCAGTCTATGCCATACGATGCCTAGCGACCTTATTGTTTTTAAGAGGGGCCGACGTTGAAGCTATTGATCGATTAGAAAAAGGCTACGAAGCCACCCAAGAACCTGAGTTACTGGGATTTTTAGCCTTTCAATACCGACAAATCTGTGATTGGCCTCGTTGGCAGGCCGCTTGGTCAAAGCTCGCCCCTTTGGTATCGACCGATGCTACGCTGGGCAGCCCTTTCTGGCTCTTATGCGAACCCATTTCGGCCGCCCAGCAGTTGCAATACACCCGCGCGTGGGCCTTGAGACGCTTTGGTCCAGTCGCCACTCGTCAAGTTTCCCAGTCACGCCCTACCCCTTCAACCACCGTAAATAGCTCGGATCGCATCAGAATCGGTTATTTATCATCTGATTTTCAAGAGCATGCGGCTGCCTATCTGATTGCCGAGGTGATTGAACAACACGATCGCGAACAATTCGAGGTCTTTGCCTACTCTTACGGACCGACCGACAAAAGTCCCATGCGAACACGTTTACTCAGTGCTTTTGAACACTTTGTGGATATCAGTTGGGAAACCGACGACAGTGCTGCAGAACGGATTCGGTCCGATAAGATTGATATCCTCATTGAACTAAAAGGTTATACCGTGGGAGATCGTATCTCCATTATGGCACGTCGCCCCTGTGATATTCAGGTTACTTGGTTAGGTTATCCGGGCACCTTAGGTGTGGACTTCGTTGACTACCTCATTGCTGATCCCCATATTATTCCACTCGGAGAGGAATCCTCTTGCTCGGAAACCGTTCTACGCCTGCCGTATTGCTATCAGCCCAATGATCGAAAAAAAATCATTGCGACTGCACTGCCTCGTAAAGCCTATGGACTGCCTGACACAGGGTTTATTTTTTGCTGTTTTAATCAAACCTATAAAATTACGCCTGAAATTTTTGCCGTCTGGATGCGGCTTTTAAAGCGTGTGGGGGGCAGCACACTGTGGTTGGTTGATCAAAACGAAATAACGAAAAAAAATCTTCTCGCTTGCGCACAATCACACGGGGTCGGCATCGATCGCCTGGTGTTTGCACCCCGTGCACCCTATGCTGAGCATTTGGCACGTTACACCGTTGCGCATTTGGCGCTAGACACACATCCCTATACCTCTCATACCACCGCGAGTGACGCACTCTGGTGCCGTTGTCCCATGGTGGGATTAGAGCAAGGAGATTTATTCGCTGCACGGGTTTCTGCCAGTATATTAATGGCCGCGGGCTTTAGTGAATTAATTACTCATAATCTTCAGGACTATGAAACCCTTGCCTATGAAATAGCCACCGATCCGGCAAAGCTTGCATCCTTACGAGAACGTTTAGATGAATCTATTGCTAAAGCGCCCATGTTTAATTCCAAAGCTTTTACGATGAATTTAGAGGCACTATTTAAAACGGTCTTACCTCAAAAGGTACAGTCAACTGCGTAAAGCATCCTGTCCGAATGCCTATGTTTTAAACCATCCGAATATCCTCACTGACTTCGACCTCCATCGACCGACGTTAAAATGGGTCGACCTCAATGCTTGAGGGCTGACCTATTGATGGCATCCCCAGCTTTAGGACAACAGTAAAAATTACACAAAATGAGTCCTGCAATCGGTGCCACACTGAATCTCTAAGTGGATGCATTCGCTCATCCCTTTATTAAAGTTCAACAGCCTTTCGTTATTTTCATTGATCTTAATCGGTGATCGACTCGAACGACTTAAAGTGCGACTCAATGATTAGTGCATCGCTGCCCTTTCAGGCATAAGGTGGGATCTCCCTCAGGTAAGGGCGCACTCCTTCGCTGCACTACCGCCGGATCTACACCCCCTCGCTTTGATCACCAGAGCTTCGTGGTTTACGGCCCACTCGCCCTGCTTGGCAGTGCCTCGTATCCGATTCTTGTTCATCGGCACACCGTTTATGTCCCACGCTTTCTTCCCACACTCGGTCACCCTTATGCCGTTGCGCTTCCCTTCGCTCGTCGTGATCAACTTGCGACGGGACTTTCACACGCAGGAGTGCACCCATGCTGCGCGCACATAAAAAAACGGGCGCCGAAGCGCCCGTTTTGTAACAGATTCTAAACTGAAAAAAGCTTAGAACGATGTTTTCACGATTAAACCATACCCTGAAGCACTGGTTCCAACAGGAACAGTTAAGTTAGCGCCACCAAGAGCATAACGGCCAGCGGCAGAATTTTTAACACTAGCATAACCCGCGGCTAGAGTTGTTGCCTTGGATAATTGGTAAACATAACGTATGGAATACAAGCTACCACCAGTGTTAGCACCTGGAGCGACACGAGTGCCAGTAGCTCCACCCGTTCCCGTTACATCACCAGCATGGGAGTAGGCAGCACGAACACCATGCGGACCACTGAACATCCAATCAATACCCACGTGGTATGTCTTCACTTGAGAAGTAGCACCGACCGAGGTCGTGGCAGTTTGTTGCGACATTTGAGCGCCGACTTTCAAATTGTTCGGCAATGTATAGGCACCATACAACGCCCAAGCATTTTCACCGGTTCCTAATGTTGCATTAGAACCTGTACCAGTGGCCGTATAAAAGTTTTGGTGTTGTTCAAAGGCATAACCAGCAGCCAACGGGCCATTGTTATACATCATACCAATTGAATAAATACGGGGCTTGATAATACCTGCAGCTAAACCGGTACCAAGGTTACCCAGCGTGGTGGCCAACATGCCGGTAAGACCGTTGATAGTCGGGGTGTCATAGCTAATTAGGTTACCCTGACGACGACGCCATGCACCAGCGCCCAATTGGGAAGTGGTGGTTGTGATGTTGTAGCCAGAACTCGTGCAAAGGTTGTTAGCAATCGGTTGGGTCAAGCCATAGGTTGAAGAACCACCATATAAAAATTGGGCCGTACCGAAAATACCCGTATCTTCACCACCAACGTAGTCGTTGGTCACGCGCTTGAAAGGCGTACTCCATTGTCCAGCCAATACGTTACCGAAGTCACCTTTAAAGCCC
>CAITMU010000109.1 GCA_903893565.1 uncultured beta proteobacterium
CAACTCCGGTTTGAGTTTTGCCAGATCGTAGCGGCGCTGCCGTCCGGCGGTGCGATCTGGGACCAGACGGCCTTCTGCCTCCCAGCGGCGCAATGTCGTTATCGACACACCCAGGGCTTTTGCTGCATCACCAATGGCTACGAACCTTTCCATAATGGATAGCATAAATTAGATTTGAATATATTTTAAGCTAACTGCTTGTAACCCGTAAGGTTCTGCCATTAACAAAATTACCCTGTAACCTATTCAGGGCCGACTGCAAATTCGCATCTTTAAGTTTAGCCTAGGATACAGATTTAAATTGTGAGGAAGTCAGTTGCACGGTTCTGATCCTACACTAATGAGGATCGAGACAAAACCCATGATAAACGAATGGGTTTGAGCCACTTTAAAAACTCTCCTCACTCTTATCGAGGCGCAGGCAAGCAAAACGCCCCCCTACTAAGATCAATTTGATCATCCATCACTATCCTTCTTTTACGGCAACAACCCGATTCCAGGTATGCACCCAGCAGTTATTACCTAATATGCTATCAAAGATTAAAAAAAACCTAAAATACGATCGCGTTTTTTGTTGCCCAAATTCATGCCTACGACACTTCAAAATATCATAGAATTAAGCGCTCTTTCAGCTCAGGTCAATGTTTACCTTCCTCGTCACGCTTTGTAACGAATGCAACCGTTTTCTTTTTTTTGCTAGCCCCATTTATTCTCCCATGCACCCTAACCCCACCCAGCCCTATTGGAGTCAACCGGTCATATTGGCGAAAAGGATACCATTGAGTATCCATCGAATGCTTCTGGGTTTATTATTATTTGGCCTCTTGGCTAATGCCTCGGCCAATCAGTGGAATTTCGATGTGTTTTTGGATGACAAATTAATCGGATTACACCGCTTTAGCGTAAACAACGAAGGCTCTGAAAAAGAAGTGAAAATTGAGGCCGATTTTGATGTCAAAATCCTATTTATCTCTGTCTACCGCTACCAACACAACGTCAAAGAACATTGGCGTGGCAATTGCCTTGAAAACCTCAGCGCTCAAACTGATGATAATGGTGAAAAAACGACGGTCAAAGCCCAGTTAATAGGAGGGCGGGTGACGGTGCAAACCCTGAAAAACAAAATTGATATTCCCGCCTGCGTGATGAGTTTTGCGTACTGGAACCCTGAACTAATTCATCAAACCCGTCTACTAAATCCACAAACCGGTGTTTATGAGAATACCCAATTTACTTTTCTGGGCGAAGAAACTCTCTCCATTAAAGGTATCAATACCACCACCAAACATTACCGTCTTACGGGACCTAAAAATCCTTTAGACCTATGGTACAACATGGAAAATCAATGGGTAGCCTTAGAATCCCGAGTCTCGAACGGCAAGAAACTTTACTATAAATTAAAATGAGACATCCAACCTAACAATAGACCCATCCCCCTCAATGCCTTTGCACCATTTTTGAGAGAATTTATTCCATGACGATTGCTTACGCTTGTGTACTCATAGCCGCTTTTTTGCCTTATTTTGCCGTGGGTTTAGCTAAGGCTCAGAAGGGGTTTGATAATCATCATCCTCGAGCCTGGCTTGCCAAGCAAACCGGATGGCGGGCCCGAGCGCACGCTGCACATTTAAATTCTTTTGAAGCCTTTGCGCCCTTTGCTGCAGGCGTCATCATGGCGCACTTATCACACGCCTCACAAAGCCACATTGATGCCCTCGCCGTGACTTTCATTGTTCTGCGTATTGCCTACATAGGGCTTTATTGTTTTAATTGGGCCAAAAGCCGAACCGTGATCTGGATCAGCGCGCTCGCTTGCACCGTCGCACTTTATGTGATTACTTAATCGGAAATAGGCCTTACTAGCTAGCACACATGCAAAACAACCCATCGTCTTTTAGGCTCAAGCGCTCATGATCAGGCTACTGGCTTTTGCACTTTTATTTACAATACCCTTGGGTTGGGCTCAAACAGGTAATTATCCCAACCGAGCCGTTAAATTTGTCGTGCCCTTTCCCGCAGGCGGACCTGTGGATTCAACCGCCCGTACCGTGGGTCAAAAAATGACCCAACTCATGCATCAACCTGTCATTATCGAAAATCGTCCCGGCGCGGCGATGATCATTGGCATTGATGCAATCGCCAAAGCCCCAGGCGATGGCTACAGTTGGTTAATCGTCACCAATGGCATCGTGATTAACCCCAGTGTGTATTCAAAACTCCCCTACGACACGGTGAACGATCTCGCCGCCGTCTCTCACCTCACCAATACGCCCTACCTACTCATCGTTCATCCGTCTTTACCGATTCGCACCTTAGCCCAATTTATTCAATTGGCGCA
This sequence comes from uncultured beta proteobacterium, assembly GCA_903893565.1. Taxonomy (GTDB): domain Bacteria; phylum Pseudomonadota; class Gammaproteobacteria; order Burkholderiales; family SG8-41; genus UBA5216. Next base: position 2,339 of record CAITMU010000109.1, read on the forward strand.
AAAAAAACGCGGTCAACTACTTTACTCCTCCTCGGGCATTGGCAGTGCCAATCATCTACCTGTGGTTCAAATGGATCTACTCACACAATCCCATACCACCCATGTTCCGTATAAAGGTACCGCCCAATCACTCACTGCCGTGGTCGCAGGAGAAGTGGATTTTCAACTAAGCAACCCCTTTGCGTCAGCGGCTCTAGTGAGGGCAGGAAAATTACGCGCCTTGGCTACCGGTGGTGTTCGGCGACTACACTCCCTTCCTGAATTGCCCACTTTTGATGAAGCGGGGATCAAGAATTTCTCACCGGGTCCTTGGTTTGGTTTATTCACCAGTGCGCAAACCGCCCCAGCACTGGTCCATCAATTCAATGCGTGGTGCGTACAAGCACTCAACGATCCCGAGGTGAGTCAAAAGCTAACGGCAGAGGGTGCAGAAATCATTGCTGACTCACCCGAACAATTTACTCAATTTGTAAAAAAAGAATTACAAAAATGGGCCAAAGTGGTCGCCACCGCGGGCATTAAAGCCAACTAAAAAAGAGCGCTTTTACCACAAGGCCATCACACTGCTTTTTACTTTATTTTTAAAAACCCTAGTCAACACGACCTTGGGCCTGTAAGGAAAGGATATCCCAAACGGCCCGATTGCACGGGGTGGGCACTCCGACCTTTTGTCCTAAACTGACAACGCCGCCAGCCAACCATTCAACCTCCAAACGATTGCCTTGTTTTAAATCATGATGCAAGGACGAATCCATCGAGGCCGGTACGGTATCCGCAAAAGCCAATCGATTGCCTGCATAATCTTCGGGTAAATCAACCCCTAACGCACGTCCCACCGCCACGGCTTCTTGCATTAAACTTAATAAAAACGCTCGGGACTGGGGGTGCTGCCTAATCGGTCCAATAGTGGAACGCATACTGGCAGTGCATCCGGATAAGCCCACTAGAAAAGTGTATTTCTCCCACAGTGTTCGCTGAATATCCGTTGAAATTTCAGCTTGAATATTCGCTTTCAGTAGCAAGGCATGTAAGGTTTTAACACGCTCTGAGAGCGTGCCATCATATTCGCCTAGCACTAATCGCTGTAAACCCCCGACCTGATGAATCACGCCGGGTCGTGCAATATGCGTTCCTACATAAGCCACCCCCCCCATCACCGCCTTAGCACCAAATACAGCGCGCAAGATATCATCCTTAACCACTCCATTTTGCAACGATAATATCGCGGTATGAGGACCAATGATGGGCTTAATTTTTTCTGCAACCAAATGCGTGTCCCATAACTTCACCCCCAAAATCACACAATCTACCACCCCAACACTTAAAGGATCTTCACTGACTTTTACAGGGGTTAGGCAAAAATCACCATGCACTTGACTTTCAATCTTTAGCCCGTGCTCTCGCATGGCAGCAAGATGCGCGCCACGAGCCACAAAGTGCACATCGGCCCCAATGTGCGCTAGTCGAGCCCCAAATAACCCGCCCACACCCCCACTACCCATCATCAGAATTTTCATGATTAGAACGTCTTTGTTACTGCATTGTAAAAATCAAAAATAGGCCTCATTCACCTTAATTGCCTATAGGGGCAAGCTTAATCCAAATGGATTTGATTAGCTTTAATCACTTCGGCCCATTTATGAATCTCCGTGCTAATCTGGGTCCCGAGTTGTTCAGGACTACCGCCACCAATATGTAAATTAGCCTCTTCCAGACGAGCACGAACGCGCGGGTTTTTCATCGCGAGGTTAAAGGTAGCGTTTAGTTTATCAATTGCCGCTCGTGGGGTTTTGGCAGGCACTAAAAAAGCAAACCACGCTTCGACCTTAAAGTCTTTTAATCCCTGCTCCATCATTGTGGGTACCCATTCGATACCTGGCGAACGCGATTGCCCCGTCACAGCAATGCCACGCAAACGGTCTGATTTGACATACGGTTGGATCGAGGGTTCGTTTTCCACCATCATATCGATCTGCCCTCCTAATATATCAATGATGGCAGCTCCAGATCCTTTATACGGAATATGTATGACTTTAATTTTCGTACGAAATGCCAAAAGTTCTAGCGTCATATGGGGAGAATTGCCTATACCGCCCGAACCAAAGGTTAGACGTGCGGGCTGCGTATGGGCCAGTGCAATCAACTGATTAATGTTTTTGACGGGCACGGATTTATTAACGACAAACACGTTTTGAACACCACCGATTAGAATCAATGGGGCAAAATCTTTCAAAATATCGTAGCCTGGATTTTTGACTAACGTGGGATTGACCGCACAAGTGCCCACCGTACACATGACCATGGTGTAACCATCCGGTGCTGATTTGGCCACAAAGGCCGTGCCGACCATACCACCTGCCCCAGCACGGTTTTCTACCACCACTGTCTGCCCCAGAGTCTCACTGGCCGCCTCCGCAAGCCAACGGCCCAATAAATCGGTGGTCCCCCCCGGCACATAAGGAATCACCATGCGAAGGGGATGATCCGGGTAACTTTGCGCCGAAACACCGGATATAAAACCAATCAATAAAAAAAAGGCTACTAAACTTTGTTTCATAACTCCCCCTTAAAAACATTTTTTATATAAAAACTTTATTATTGTCTTACCGTGAATTATTTTTTTCCCCTGAGCTGCGCTAGCATATTGCAAAACATCGCCCCTTGTTCCAACGCATCCTCCAAGGCCACATGAGTATGGGGCAACGGATCAAACCACTCAGCAGGCAGTTCATTCTTAGTCGTATGAGTCCAATCGGTATTAAGCAATGCCATCGCTAAAGTACGCATATCAATACCCGCATGGGCAAAAGGGCTGGTACCCGCAAACCGAAAAAAATACCACTGCATAAACATAAAATCAAAAGTCACGGGGAATGCCACAAACACCGGAATTCCTGGCAAAGCCTTTAACCACTGCAAACAGCCTCGCATCGCTTGTTCCGGGTTGACACAATCCTTGCGATGCGCCTCCCAAGCGGGCTTTTGTGTTTCCCACCACGCCATCGTTTTAGGGTGTCCCTGCGCCCCGGGTAATCGTTCCAAATTTGCACTATACGTGCTCACCAAAGTTTTGTCTGGCCAGTAAGCCGCACACCCAAAACTTAACATCGAATGAGGACCCGGAATCGGGCCATCGGTTTCAACATCCGTACTGATATAGATTTCAGGTTTTGTAATGGTCATGGTATTTACCCAAAGCGCTACAACGCTTGCAAGGACTCAATCACCTTGCGCTCTATCACAATACCTTCCACACGGCGTCGCTCCCTTTCCTTAAATCCACGCTCAGACGGAATGCGAATTTCTTGCACGCCAGGCTGTTTGGGCAAGGCTTTCATCTGGCGGACATACTCACTCATTTGAGACTTAAAGTTATCATCGGGCAACATAATTTGTGGATTTATGACCCAAAACAAAAATCCATAATCTAGCACTTCATTACGAACAATCGAGGAGCCCGCCAATAAGCCCAGCGCTTGAATGGCGAAACAAAGACCATAACCCTTGTAGCCCCCAAAGGGTGCGACCCCGCCCTTCAAGGCAGCTGCTGCATCGGTCGTTGGCGCGCCTTTTTCATCAAAGCCAATCCCCGGAGGTAAGGCCTCCCCTAAATGCGCATGCAACATTACGTCTCCCCACATCAATGAGGCCGTACCCATATCAAAAATGACAGGCCCCTCATCCGAGGGAAAACCAAAACACAGGGGGTTAGTACCGAGGGCGGGACGGGCTGCACCTGGCGGCACCACCCGAGGCTTAGCGCTAGCCGTATGCATAACGATATAGCCTTGTTTTACAATGTTCTCCACATAGTAGGCATTTCTTCCACTGAAATAACTGTTGTAGACCCCGACACAAGCGATGCCATGATTTTTAGCTTTTTCAACGGCTTTTTCACCGCCCCGATAGGCAGCGACATAACCAATATTGTTGCCTCCATCCATCAAGGCGGAAACCGGTGTCTCTTTGACTACCGTAATGGGTTGTCTTTTAACATTCAATTTTTCTTCCTGTGCCATGGCGAGGATACGGGGTAAACCCGCAAATTTATAGCCACAGAGGGCATTGTCAATCAACTGATCCACAACGATACGCGCATCCTCCTCGGAATACCCAATATGACGCACGGCCGTCTCCCCAATCTCGCGCACTTGTTGAACGGATAGACGTACCGTTCCAGGCTCATCAGGATCCAAAAAACCGCTGGAAGATGCATTTTCATTCATTTCATAATCTCTTCTATATATATTGAGTAAACCCACATTTTTAACACATTCGTTGTAAATTGGCCAAGATTGTCTTCGCCCTTACTACTAGGTCGAATAATGTACAAAGCCTTTTAGATACCTTAATAGATACCTTAAGGTCATTCAAGCTGACAGGACCGATGTTTTTGGCTTTCCCGAAAGCACTTCAGCCACATGCAGCACTTGGGTCTTATCATCGCCGCCTCGCCTTAAGCAACCCTCGATATGCAGCATGCCACCCAAGTCACCCAACACGACAGCGTCCACTCCGGCCTTGGCGATGAATTCGCACTTTCGCTTAGCGATATGCGTGGCAATTTCGGAATACTTCACAGAAAACAGTCCGCCAAATCCACAACAAGACTCTGCCTGCTCCATTTCCTTAGCCTTTACACCTTTCACCTTCGCTAGCAATTCGCGCGGCTGATCTTTAATGCCGCAATCACGTAAACCCGAACAAGAATCGTGATAGGTCATACTAAGGTCGGATTGCGCTTGAATCCCTTTACCCTTCATCACACGAGATAAAAAATCCGTTAGCTCAAAAGTGCGGGCACACAGTTTTGCAATGCGCGCCTCTTCCGCTTGGCCCGCAAACAAATCGGCATAGTGGGTATGCAACATACCTGCACAAGACCCTGAGGGAATCACTACGTAGTCAAAATTTTCGAATTCTTCCAATACTTTGCGGGCCAATACCATAGCGCTTTTCCGATCACCGGCATTGTAGGCGGGTTGACCGCAACAGGTTTGGGCCTCGGGAACGCTCACCTCACAACCAGCCGCTTCCAGCAAGTCTATGGCAGCAAAGCCAATGGGAGGTCTCATTAAGTCCACGAGACAGGTCACTAAAAGCGCCACTTTCATCTTTTTCAATTCCACGTTATACCAACAGGTAACATGACATCAAAGGTGACAAGCGGATATTCTCACTCCACTTTAGCCCCTGTATCCTTCACCACTTGACTCCATTTCAACGTCTCTTTTTTAATATGTAAAACAAATGCCTCTGGGGTACTGCCAATCGGTTCAATCCCATCACGCAGTAAACGAGTTTCTACCGACTTCGTCTTCAACACTTTTGACACCTCTTGATACAAGCGATCAACAATTGGCTTAGGGGTGCCCCCTGGCGCACAAATACCCGCCCAGGAAATAGCCTCGAAATTCTTCACCCCTTGTTCTGCCACTGTGGGAATTTGCGGCAAACTGGGAAAGCGATTACTACTGCTGATTCCTATGACGCGCAACTTTCCCGCTTCTACATGTGGCATCGAAGACACCGGCTGATCAAAAATCATGACCACTTGCCCTGCGAGCAAGTCACTCATGGCGTTACCCGTGCCCTTGTAAGGCACGTGCACCATATTCAGTCCGGCCAGTGAGGCAAACATGGCCGCTGACAGATGCGAAGCGGTACCCATGCCGGATGAGGCGTAATTAATCTGTCCTGGGTGCGCCCGCGTAAAAGTCACAAATTCACGAATATTTTTGGTCGGCAATGAAGGGTGGATCACCACGATGTAGGGCAAAGACCCGGTTTGAGTGACTGGCGTAAAGCCTTTATCGGGATCGTAGGGCAACTTGGAATACAAAAAAGGCTGTATCGCAAATACCCCTGTCGTACAGGCAAACAGCGTGTATCCGTCGGGAGGCGCTTTAGAGGTCAACTCGGCGGCAATATTACCTCCTGCACCCGGGCGGTTATCCACCCCCACTTGCTGTCCCATATTTTGCCCCATCTCTTGGGCAATCAAACGGGCCAAGATATCGGTGGATCCACCCGGAGAAAATCCCACCAAAATACGAATGCTTTTATTCGGATAGTTTTGCGACAGTCCCTCTTGCGGCAACATCCCTGCCAGTAAAACCCCCGCCCACACCCCTGCCAGAGTGGGCAGAGGGACGACATTTTTCCCCCACAGAAATCGTTTAGGCCATACCAATAGGCTCTGACAAAGGTTCCAGCACTTCACCAGGACGAGCCAACATCCATTCGTAAAATAACTGACGTAATGGTGCATAGCCAGGATCCTCGTATAAGTTATGCATTTCTTCTGGATCATTTTCCAAATCATAAAGCTCCCCAGCCCCCGAATCGAGTTCAAAAGTGCATTTATGCGTTTTAGTGCGAACCGTACGTAATTTTAGACTCACCCCACAACGGGAAGGATGAACATGCCATTCACTATAGGCCATATCGCGGGTCTGTGCGCCACCCTGCAATAAAGTGCGCAAACTACGACTTTGAATGGGAGCTGGGCGAGCCACCCCTGCGTATTCGTAAAGGGTGTCAGCAATGTCAAGGGTAGACACGGGTTCGACCACTAGTTGGCGTTGCGCCACCCCCGGACCACGCACCACTAAACTCACACGCAGTAAATCTTCGTATGGGGTAGGCCCTTTCAAATACAATCCGTGGTGACCCAGTAGGTCGCCATGGTCCGTGGTAAAGATAACAAGCGTATTTTGTGCAACCCCAGCAGCCTCTAGACCACTCAGGATACGTCCCATATTAAAATCCACCTGCGAGATCATCCCATAATAATTCGCCGTCATTTCCGCCAACTGCGCGTCCGTCTGATCCGCAACTCGGGAGCCTTCGGCTCGAAACTTTAACATCACCGGGTCAGCCAGCTTCGGAGAGGACTCCAAAGACGCTTTATGCCACCAAGGCCTTTGCTCCAAATCTTTGGTCCGGTGCTTCGGTAATACCATATCCTTGGGGTCATACATCCGGCTCCATGGCTCAGGGCAATCAAAAGCATGGTGCGGATCAGGAAAGGAGACCCAGGCACAAAAGGGCGAGGACTGATCACTGGCCTTAGTCAACCAATCAATGGCCCGATCAGCAATCCAAGTGCTGGAATGCCAGGCGGCCGGTAGTGCCGAAGCCCAGGTTTGCGCCGCCCCTGAACCCTCTCGAGTTTGGGCGGCCCACATTGACAATGCCTCTTGTTGACTGCCGCGCGATAAAAGCCAGCGCTCATAATGACCCACGGGGGGCATCTCTAATGGCCGATTACGATGTAGATGACCCAGGGCGGTTAACTCGCAATGCTCAAATCCCATGTAAGGTCCCATCCAATCAGGGCCATACTGCGATTGACTTTTATTGCACTCTGGGGTCCCCGTGGCGTTAAAGGTCGATTTAGTCGAAAAGTGCGCCTTCCCAATAAAGCCCGTCTGGTAACCGGCCCGCTGCAGCGTCGCCGCAAAGCCTAGCTCCCCCACCTTCGGATCCAAATCCACACCGTTATCCCAAACCCCATGAGTCAGGGGCAACATACCGGTCAGAATGGAAGCTCGAGAAGGTTGGCAAACTAAGTTAGGAGTAATACAGGCAGAAAATCGCGTACCCTCACGGGCCAGACGATCGATGTGAGGCGTTTTGATTATTTTATTTTCAAAACCGACACAATCAGCTCGATGCTGATCGGTTGTGATAAGCAAAATATTCGGCCGAGAGGCTTGCATCTTTTTCATTGTTTGAGTCCGATAAAAAACAACACCTTCCCAAAATCTCAAACCGCATTCAGATCTTCATGTCGGAAAAAATACACAAAAAAATGATTCATTTTTCTTTGACAGATTATACCACCCAGTATCAAAATGAATCCGACTAGACCCTTTCGAGGGCGGTATTATTATTGCGGGACGCACTGTTACTAAGAATTTTTTACGTAGCACGCAAGCAAAACCATCCGGCCTCGAGTCCTTGGGTTATAGTGCGTCTCAATCAGTTGCCCCTAATCACACACAGAGCACTTAAGAAAACGTTTTTAAAGATCCCCCAGTCACGGAGTAACGATGTCCCCCTCTAGCCATGAAATGCCCATCACCCGATCACAATTAATAGCGCTGATTTTCATGCTGGCGGCGATACCGATTGTGCTGAACCTACATCTACTGCCCGCCTTATTTGCGGGCCTTCTGGTTCATGAGTTGGTTCATCTTCTTGCCCCCCGACTCTTCGGCACCCAAAGCATTGGGCGCGCAAAGCTCTTGGCCCTTAGTTTATTGCTGATTGCGATCATTACCGCCATTGCTTTGACCATTACTTATCTTGTCATATTTTTACGCAGTGACTCAGGCAGTGTCTCAGTGTTACTTGAAAAAATGGCCGAGATTTTAGAAAAAGCGAGGCAAACCATGCCCGCTTATATTCAGGCTCTCATCCCCATCGACAGCTCGGCGTTAAAAGATCTCATCGTAAAATCCTTACGAGACAACGCCAATGAGCTTAAATCGATGGGAGGGGAATTGGGACACGGATTACTCAATGCGCTCATTGGTATGATTCTGGGTGGGCTCATATCACTGCGTCAAACACCCTCAAACGCAGTACCAAAACCCTTGGTGCAGGCTCTGACTCAATCGACCGGAAGACTCAGTCAAGCTTTCCACCGGGTTGTATTTGCACAGGTGCGCATCTCTTTTTTAAATACGGTTCTTTCCGGCATTTATCTGGCCATCTTTTTGCCTTTTTTTGATGTGCACTTACCGCTGGTAAAAACCATGATTGTGCTCACGTTTTTGGCAGGCTTACTGCCGGTAATCGGTAACCTCATTTCCAACACAGGAATCGTCATCATTAGCCTATCAGTGTCCCCAACAGCCGCGCTCGTCTCACTGTCATTTTTAGTCATCATTCATAAATTAGAATACTTTATCAACGCCCGTATCGTTGGTTCACAAATTCATGCCAGTGCTTGGGAATTGTTGCTTGCCATGCTTTTCATGGAGGCTTGTTTTGGGCTTCCGGGTGTCATTGCGGCTCCCGTATTTTATGCCTACTTGAAGGCCGAGTTTTCAGACCACGATTGGATATAAAAAAACCCGTTTAATCCTTCAACGTAGGTCTGTAATAATCTGTGCGATCTTCGGAGTACACGACAAAATGACTCACCTTCTTTTCATGCAACACATGAAGTGTCACATCATCTCCGGCTTGCCCGCTCGCCCAGAGTCGTTGATAAAACTCAATTTGACTTCCAATCGCATGGCCAGCAACCCCCAAAACAATATCCCCTCTCTTGATGCCTGAACGAGCGGCAGGGCCATTGGGCAAAGTACGTGTCACTACCACGTGCTTGTCTATATCTTCCGTATAAATACCTAACCAAGGTCGGGCAGGTCCACGACGTCGGCCAAATTCGATCAGATCTTCCAGTATAGGGGTGAGTAAATCGATAGGGATAAACATATTACCGGGAAAAGCCACCCCTTTTGCCAGTGCATCACTCACCCACAAAGAACCAATTCCCAACAAGCGTCCCCGTTCATCTAAGAGGGCGGCTCCGCTATGTTCCGATCGGGGTGGTGAAGTAAAAATAGCCTCCTCAATCATGTATTCCCACCATCCCGTAAATCGGCGCTTAGAAGCAATACAACCTAAAGTAAGCCCCCCAGCATCAACGTGCGTTGCAATTCGTACAGGATCCAAGGCCTTTGCTTCATGGGCCTGCGCCATCTGCAAGGGGTGGTGGGCTAATTCAGGCGAGGCGCGCAAAAGACCAAAGCCAGTGGCATGATCAAAACCCAATACTGTCGCCGGATAAACACGCCCATCATGAGTCAAAGCTAATATCGAACGCGCCTCGATGATCAAATATCCAACAGTTAATATCAAACCCGAAGCATCAATCACCACACCCGTGCCTTCCCGTTCAACCCCCAAGGTATCTGCACTGCGCGCCCCTTCAACCGCTTTAATACTTAATTTAACGATTGCTGAGGGTAAATCCTTATAAGCGTCAATCGTCACCAAACCCGAGTGCACCGCGCGCCACGTGGATAAAGCCACATTAAAAAAAGAAGGTGAATTTAAATTCATGCGGAATCTATAGCCTCATATCGCACTTCAATGATCTCGATTTCTCGTAAGCCAGCTGGGGTCCTTAGAAAGACCCTGTCACCCACACAATGCTTAATCAAGGCGCTTGCAATGGGGGAGATCCAACTCACATGACCTCGAGCCGTATCGACCTCATCCAATCCCACAATTCTCACACTGTGCGGCTGACCGTCAGCCTCGGCATAAATGACACTCGCCCCAAAAAAAATTTGATCTGTCGCTTCACGCTGCGTCGGATCAATCACTTCCGATTGATCTAAACGGCCCGTTAAATAACGAATCCGCCGGTCAATCTCCCGCAGGCGTTTCTTGCCATAAATATAATCACCGTTTTCTGATCGATCGCCATTGCCAGCCGCCCAGGAGACCACCTTAACGATCTCGGGTCGTTCCGTATTTAATAGATGAACTAGCTCGGCTTTCAAACGGGCGTAGCCGCCCGGCGTCATATAATTCTTGACGCCGCGTGGCAGCGGGGCGACTGAAGATTCTTCGTCCTGCTCTTCAGAAGCATTATCGTTGATAGTGGTAGGAGCCTTCATGTGCATAGTTTAACCAAATCGAGCTTGGCCGGTGCATACTTCCTCCATTAGAATCAAAATTCTATCATTTCCTTCGATCCTATCGACTCACCCGCCCATGCTTGATCTAGCCTGTGTCTACGTCGACCTCGAGACGACGGGCGGTAACGCCACCCGAGATCGCATCACCGAAATTGCCATTATCGAGGTCAAAGACGGCGTGGTGATTGATCAATGGTCAAGCTTAGTCAATCCGCAGCAACCGATTCACTTGCCGATTCAGCTTTTGACGGGCATTAGCAATGAAATGGTCAGCCAAGCCCCCTGCTTTACCGATCTTCAGGAGCCGCTTTACCGTCGTTTAAAAGGACGCCTTTTCATTGCGCATAATGCACGATTTGATTATGGTTTTCTTAAAAATGAGTTTCGGCGCGGGGGCATCGACTTTCAGGCCAGTGTGCTTTGCACCGTCAAACTTTCCCGGAAGCTCTACCCCGAGCACCCGCGACACAACCTCGACTCCCTCATCGAGCGTCATGCCATTTACTGCAGTGCACGGCACCGCGCCATGGGAGATGCGCAAGTCTTGTGGCAACTGGCACAAAAATGGGCTGCTGAAAAAGGTGCAGACCCGCTACGTCTGATTATCCAAAAACTGGTTAAAACACAATCTGTTCCGCTAGGACTCACGGATATGGCCTTTGAGGACATACCGACAGGGGCTGGGGTGTATTTTTTTTACGGCGACAATGACGTCTTACTGTACGTGGGCAAAAGCATTCACCTAAGAGCGCGTGTCATGTCTCATTTTTCAGGCGACCATCGCTTACATAAAGATATGCGCATTGCCCAGCAAATCAAACGCATAGCATGGACAAAAACTTCCGGCGAGCTCGGCGCCCTGCTTCTCGAATCACAAATGGTAAAAAAACTAAGCCCCATACACAACCGTCAACTGCGCCGAGAATCAAAATTATTTAGCTGGTATTGGGCCTATCCAGACTCAAACCTCCCACCCGAGCTCGTGGGAGCAGCAAAGATTAGTGTGGATGATTTCGGTCACCTTTTTGGACTTTTCCGATCTAAAAATGCGGCCGATGATGCACTACGTCAAATAGCCAGCACTCACCAACTCTGTCTTAAACAACTGGGATTGGAAAAACGCACTGGGGCCTGTTTTGGTTATCAAATCAAACGTTGCCGTGGGGCCTGCATCGGTCTAGAGTCGGCCTCCTCCCACGCGATTCGGTTCAGGCAAGCCTTAACACAGTTGCGCACCCTTCCATGGCCCTATAAAGGGCGCATTGGAATACGCGAAATGTCGTCCGATCACAATCCGTCAGATGTCCACTTTTTTGATCACTGGTGCTATTTAGGTAGCGCTCAAAACTATGGGGACTTAGATCTTTTGAGCTCCCGAACCCTTCAATTTGATGTCGATACGTATAAGATTCTTAAACGTTTTCTGGCCAACCCACCCATCGGCACAGAAATTATTTCCTGCTCGTAAGTCCTACCCTGTAATGTATTACTGAGGCTCGATATGGGCATCCTTAATCACTTTACCCCAACGCAGCGTCTCGGCCTTAATCAGTCGCGCAAACTCCTCAGGGCTACTTCCCATGGGCTCTCCCCCCTCAGCACTTAATTTTTCATATAAGGCAGGGGCGCGAATAATTTTTACAAGCTGAGCATTAATACGCGCAGTTAATTCAGGGGCCATCCCGCCTGGAGCCAAAACGCCATAGAAAGGACCAGAAGAGTATCCCGGAAGGGTCTCCCCCACCGTGGGCACATCCGCTAACACGGGAGAGCGTTTTTCACTCGTGACGGCCAACGCTCGTAAACGGCCCGATTTCACACTAGGCAAAGAGGAGAGAATATTGGCCGCAGTAAAGGTCACTTCCCCACTCATGACCGCGGTCAAGGCAGGGCCCGTTCCACGGTAAGGGACATGGATAATTGAAATTCCCGCCATACTTTGTAACATGAGACCTGCCAAATGTGCACTCCCCCCCTGACCCGAAGAGGAAAAGGCCATCACACCCGGTTTGGTTTTGGCTAAAAGAATCAACTGCTTAATATTTTTAGCCGGCAAACTCGGTAGCACTGCAACCACTGCCGGCACTACCGTAATCAACGTAATCGGAGTCAAGTCATGGATAGGATCATAAGACATTTTTTTATTTAAAAAAGGCGCCACCGTTATGGGGGAAGGGGTACCCAACATTAAGGTGTAACCATCGGGGGCAGACTTAGCCACGATATCAGTGCCCACCATACCTCCGGCACCCGGTCGATTGTCCACCACCACCGCAACCTTCAACTCCTCGGTGAGTTTTTGACCCAAGGCACGTCCGAGGATATCCGTTCCCCCGCCTGGCGCGTAGGGCGAAATAAAACGAATAGGCTTCGAAGGCCAGTTTTGCGCTTTAGCACCCTCATAAGGAGCAAAGCACACCACCAAACCCAAGAAAAAAAAGAATAAAAAGGGCTTTTTCAATGGTTTTTCCCGATAAATAAAGGCAAGTTTATAACATATTAATTATCAACCCTAAAATATCCTCAAAAACATCACCCCTTCCCCCATCTCCTAGAGACCATAACCCTAACACCAGCCCGGCGTTTCCAGATTGTGGTAGTAGACCAAAAAAAGTCTGGAACTCTTTGCCATCTACATTAATAATAGGCCCTTGGCTTAACCCGTGTTCTGCCTTGAGTCTTTAAAAGCTTTAAAACACCTGTCCCTTTTTTATTACTGTTTTCCACAAAAAATATATTTCTAACGACTCACCATAAAAAAACAATAGATCCTTATGCAAACCACTGACCTAACCCTCGTCACTGAGGCCAATGCTTGGAAAGGCGCTGATTTTTCCAAAGACCCCCAATGGGCAATTCACCTCAATCCCCAACAAGTCAGCGAACTGCTAGGGGCCGCGAATCGTTGCATTGAACAAAAAATAGGGGAAGTCAATATTCAGTACAAAGATTTTGTATTACCCACCCTTGCCAATGAAATCAAGCACTGGGCTCATGAAATTAATCAGGGCCGGGGATTTTTACTGATCCAAGGCCTCCCACAATCATTGACCGACGAGCAAATACGGACCATTTTCTGGGGCATTGGTGTTCATATGGGCCATCCCATCTCACAAAATTCCTACGGTGAGATGCTAGGTGAAGTCTTGGACGAGGGCGTTAAAATGGGCTCCGGAAAAGTGCGCGGTTACCGCACCAATCAGCAACTCATGTTTCATACCGACCGTTGTGAAATCGTGGGCTTGCTCTGCCAACGTCAGGCGCAATCCGGGGGTCTTTCGAGCATTGTCAGTTCCACCCGCATATACAACGAAATTGCCACGCATCACCCCGAATTTTTGGGCCCCTTGTTTAACGGTTATATCTGCATCAACGTGGAGGAAGGGGGAGATTTATCAACCTACCGAATGCCCGTTTTCAGTCAACACAAAGGCTTCATCAGCGCTCGGATTCTGCGCAATACCGTAGAATCGGCCAGGCGCATGGGATACGCCAAATACAACGAATTAGAAACTAACGCGCTTGCTTGCCTCGACACCCTCGCCAACCGCGAAGACATGCGAATGGACATGATGCTCGAACGAGGGCAAATGCAATTTATTAATAATTACACCACCTTGCACGCAAGAACTGAGTTTGTCGATTTCGCAGACCCCACATTGAAACGCCATATGGTCCGATTGTGGTTAACCGCAAAAGAAGAACGCAGAACCGTGGACCCAGCAATATTTAAGGACTATCAAGGGGTCGAGGTTTCGTTGCAACGGAAAAAATAATACCACCTGACTTTAAAAAACCTATTTTTGTGTAGCGCTCCCCCATTGATTGTTGCATGGGTAACTCTTTCTCGTTCACCTTGATCCAAGGACTTTTTGCTCCATGTTTGCCGCACCCCCCTTCATCAAAACTACCGTGTTTGCTCGTATACCCGAACACTTTAGACACTCACCAAAAAAATCCACGAGCGTAAAAACCTCTACATTACAGAATCCCAGTCAGGCTCTATACTCTGCGCTCCCATGCCCGTGAGCAGTAGTCTTTTATACTCCCATATGACCTAACCTCATCAAACAACACTCAAGGATTTACGACACCACTATGGACGAAATACGCGTATTGTCTCCCACAGGCGTTTGCGGCTCAGGTTTTTTAGAAAGCTCGTTTGAAAAAGGGCTCGCCTTAAAACCTCATTTTATTGGCGCCGATGCAGGCTCAACCGATCCTGGCCCAGAATTTCTCGGTTCCGGTGAAACCGCCTTTCCCTTAGCCGCCATCCACCGAGACCTTCGCCTGATGATGCTAGGAGCACGACGATTAAAAGTCCCCCTTTTGATCGGCTCTGCTGGCACAGGCGGTAACCAGATACAACTACAAAAAGTGGCCGATTTGGTCAAACAGATCGCAGCCGCTGAATCCTTAAGCTTTAAACTAGCCCTGATTGAGGCCGAACAGGATAAAAGTTATCTCAAGAAAAAACTACAAGACGGTCGTATCACCCCGCTTGATCCCGCACCCGAATTCGATGAGAAGGTGATCGATCGATCGAGCCACATCGTCGGCATGATGGGGGTAGAGCCCTGGCAAAAAGCACTGGAAGCCGGGGCCGATATCATTGTGGCGGGTCGCTCCAGTGACACGGCCATCTTTGCTGCGATGCCAGTGATGATGGGTTTTCCTGAAGGCATTTCTTGGCATATGGCAAAAATTCTCGAGTGTGGTGCCGCTTCCGTCGTGCAGCGTAAGACTCCAGATTGCATGTTCGCTTGGGTCAGGAAAGATCACTTCGTGGTGCAGGCACCAGACACGGAGCTTCGTTGTACGCCGCAAAGTATCGCCTCACACAGCCTATACGAAAATGCGGATCCCTTTAAATTAATCGAGTGCTCTGGCACCCTAGATTTAACCCATTCACGCTACGAGGCCTATTCTGATAACGCTGTCAAAGTCACCGGCAGTCAATTTATCAAAGCCAAACGCTACACCGTTAAACTCGAGGGCGCAGAAAAAGTCGGCTACCAAAGTATCTTAATCGGCTCAGTACGTGACCCATTCATCATTCGTCAAATCGATGATTGGACACAACGTGTGACTGAAAAAATACATTCCCGTATTAAGATGGTTTTAGGCGATACGCTCAAACCCGATCAATACCTGCTCAATATTCGCATCTACGGTAAAAATGGCACGATGGGCCCACTTGAGCCGGTGAAGGAAATCAAGTCGCATGAACTGTGCCTCATTTTTGAAGCGACAGCCCCAACCCAAGCCTTTGCCAATACCATTGCTGGGATTATTCGTCATCAAGCCCTTCATCTGCCCATTCCTGAATGGAGCGGATTGATTACGGCCATTGCCTGCCCCTACAACCAAATGGAGCGCGGTGCCGTCTACAAATTTAATGTTAATCACGTGGTGGAACCGGCCACTCCCACTGAAATGTTTCCCATGCGTCTTTACCATATCGATGGCCCTTCCACCAAGGAAATCACCCAATGACCCAACTCGCAGAATTGGCGCGTCTCATCCGCAGCAAAAATGCCGGTCCCTTTGAATTAACCTTTGATATCATGTTCGATGATGATGCAACCTACCAACGCGTCAAGCGCTCAGGCACGCTCACCCGTGAGGTCATCGCACAATGCTATGGACTGCATCCTGATAAAGTGAAATTCTTTTTCTGTGATCATGCCTTTGCCATCAAAGCCTCCATCCCCCGCCCCTATTACCAAGGCGATCCGCTTGATAGCGATGGTCATGGTGGCCAACAATACGCTCCTCTGATGAGCATTGAAATTGCCTGATTGCAAAAGTCTCAGACTTAAGCCTCAAGGTGGCTACCTCATAGCAGTGTTTTGGGGCAGCTTGTTTTGGCTTTTCATGACGACCAACGTCAACGCAGCCCAAGATAAATACCCCATTAAACCGATTCGCTTTGTGGTCCCCTTCATTCCAGGGGCTGGCACCGACATCACCGCCCGTGGCCTATCTCAAAAAATGAGTGAGCTGGCAGGTCAACTGGTGGTGGTGGACAATCGACCGGGAGCCTCCGGTGTCATTGGTCTTGAACTGGCGGCCAAATCGGCGCCGGATGGTTACACCATCGTTTTAGTCTCCGCCACACAATCGGTGAATCACAATCTGCACACTCATTTACCCTTTGATCTATTAAAAGACTTTACTGCCGTTTCTCAAATCACCTCTCAACCCTATTGCCTAACAATACATCCTGGGATCAACGCGAAAACGGCTAAAGAATTTATTGAATTGATTCGTGCCAAACCTAATTTTTATACCTATGGATCATCAGGTACGGGTGGCTTAAGCCATTTGGCTGGGTCTTTGATGGCCTCCATGGCAAAAATTCAATGGATCCACGTTCCTTACAAAGGGGGCGCCGGTGGCATTAACGATATTCTCGGAGGACAAATCAGTTCCCAGTTCACCACCATCATTGGCACCTGGCAGCATGTGAAGGCCGGTCGTATGCGCTGGCTTGCCGTGAGCACGGCTAAGCGCTCCCAAGCCTTTCCCGAACTACCAACACTTGCCGAAGCAGCACTACCGGGCTTTGACATCAATGGCTGGTATGGCATTTTGGCCCCCGCCGCCACACCAAAACCCATTGTGAAGGCCTTACACGCACTCATCGCTCAATCACTGCAAACCCCTGCCCTCAATACCCATTTGCTCAATGATGGTTCAGAACCCGTAGGCTCTTTGCCAGAAACCTTCTCAGCACATATCAAAAAAGAAGTCGTCAAATATGCCAAACTAACCCATGAAGCTGGAATGAAAATCGACTAAAGCTTGATTCCCACATTATGACAGGAGATATATCGTGAGTATTTCTATGGAATTTGCAAAGCGCGTGGTCTCCACCCGCTATGACACCCTCCCCCCCGAGGCTATCCACTGGGCCAAAGTCGGGTTGCTCGACACGCTCGGGGTCAGCATCGCAGGTAGTCGCGATGAGTGCGTCCAGATTGTCAGCACGGTCAGCACAGGCTCCAGTGGTAAGAGCCTGTTGTGGGGTCAGGACCGACACGTCAGCGCCATGGATGCAGCCCAAATTAACGGCACTGCCGCCCACGCACTTGATTTTGATGATTGTAGCAATACCATGGGAGGGCACCCCTCTGCGCCCATACTACCCGCTCTTTTTGCCTTGGCTGATGAGTATGGTGCCCGAGGCCAGGATTTACTCGCCGCCTATGTTGTAGGCTTTGAAACGGAGTGTAAATTATCGATGTGCGTTAATTTTTACCAGTACACCAAAGGCTGGCACCCCACGGCAACTCTGGGCATTTTCGGAGCCACGGCGGCCTGCGCCAACTTGTTGCAACTGAATGAATCCAAAACCGCTTTAGCACTAGGGATTGCCACCTCGATGGCTGCGGGCATAAAAGCCAATTTAGGCACCATGACCAAACCATTGCATGTCGGCAATTGCGCCCGCAATGCGGTTTTTGCTTGTTTGTTAGCTCGCGATGGATTTACTTCCAGCATCAAAAGTTTTGAGCACAAGATGGGCTACTTCAATGTTTTCAACGGCGAAGGCAACTATGATACTGAGAAACTATTTTCCCAATGGGCCAATCCTTGGGATATCGTTAAGCCAGGTATCGCGATTAAACAGTATACCTGTTGTGGCAGTACGCATCCTGCAGTAGATGCCACACTGGACTTAGCCTTTGAACACAATCTGAACGCCTCCCAAGTGGCTAAAATTGAAACCTGGACCCATCCTCGACGTCTCGAGCACACCAACCGAGCCGATCCCCAAAGCGATATTGATGCTCGTTTTAGCGTGCAGTATGTGGTGTGCCGAGCGCTGTTGAATAGGAAAATCATCAATGATTTTTTTGAAAATAATGCCTATAAAGAGCCCTCAGTGCAATCGCTTTTAAAAAAGGTCACCTCTCGCACTTACACCACTGAGCAATTTCCTGCCGACAATCACTTTGCGGCTGAAGTACGTATCGAACTAACAGATGGTCGTGTTGTATCGAAAAAACTCAACCAACCTTATGGGCGCACTTCTGAAAACCCATTATCAGCCCAGCAACTCAAAGCCAAATTTGACGGCTGTATTTCTGGAATCATACACCCCGAGAATCAAACCCGTCTGTATGAAGCCATTCAAGGCTTTGAAAAGCTCGATTCCTTGCACCCCTTTACGGCTTTAATCAGTGCTCAACCTGTCGTGCTTTAGCGCCACCCTACAAACGCAATGTAAAACCGCACGTAAACCCTGTTTTCCAAAGGAGATCAATAAAAATGAAAATAATGTATTTTGATGATTATCAACTGGGTGTTGTCAAAGAAGATCGGGTCGTCAATGTGATGGCCGCTTTAGGCCCCCTCGCACAAAAAGAGCCTCAAGAACGGATGAAAGCGCTCATATTACATTTTGACACTTTACGCCCACAGCTCGAAAAAGCCGCAGCTCAAGGCCCAGGGATCCCATTAAGTGAAGTGCGGATTCGTCCGCCCCTGCCCCATCCAGCCACCATCGATTGCATGGCCGTTAACTATATGGAAGACGGCACTCGCACGTCCCCTGCCCCGATCAACGCCTTTCACAAAGCACCAGGCGCCATCATCGGTCATGGCGACACGATGGTATTACCTGATGTGCCCGCCTTGGTGTTTGAGGGGGAAGCCGAATTGGCTTTAGTCATTAGCAAAAAAACCAATAACGTCAAAGCGGCTGACGCCATGAATCATATCTTCGGCTATCTTTGCTTTATTGACGGCTCGGCTCGCGGACTACCCCCTACAGGCAATACTTTTTTCCAGATGAAATCGCGCGACACTTTTGCCCCTATCGGTCCTTATATTGTGACGGCTGATGAAATCGCGGATCCACACCAATTAAAAATTCAGCTCTGGGTCAATGGGGTACTGAAGCAAAACTTCAATAGCTCTGATATGGCGCACAAAATTCCGCGTTGTATCGAATGGCTAAGCTCCATTCACACTTTAGAGGCGGGTGATATTGTTGCCACCGGTACTAATCACCGTGGGCTAAACGCCTTTCAAGATGGGGATGAAGTGCAATTAGCGGTTGAACATTGTGGTGTTTTAAAAATAAAAGTACGCGATGAATTAAAACGCACTTGGGCGCGGGAAACACGGCTAGAACGTCAAGAAAAAAAACTAGACGGTCTCACCCCTCAGTTAACCGGTCGATATGCCAAACCCCAAGAATAAATACTAACCATTTAAAAAACCAATAAAGGGAAGGGCGCTCGATGGATTTAAACGCTTGGCAATCGATCCGGCTTCCCTTTAACCAGTGTCAATCTGAGCAAAGCAGTGAAAATAAAATGCTTCGCTCAATGAATCATTAAGGATTTTTCATGCCACACACTCCCAGCGCCCACGCTTATAGTTACTTAAACTTACCTGAGATCGCCTTTTTAGACGCTGCCGTCTCAAGACTCATTCCCCAAGATGAATTAGGACCTGGAGCCAAAGAAGCCGATGTCACCTACTACATTGACCAGCAATTAGTCAGCGTCTGGGGCACGCATGGCAGGAACTATCGTCAAGGCCCTTGGCTTGAGGGCACACCGCAACAAGGATTTCAATCTCGCCTTACCCCACAAGAAATTTATCGCGCGGCTATCCGTGATACGAACGAATACTGCCTAAAACAATTTAATGTGCGTTTTGATTTTCTAAAAGAAGAGGCACAGCTCGAAGTGTTAAAAGGGCTCGAATCGGGCTCGATCTTACTGCCTCATGTGTCGGCCAAGTTGTTTTTTGACTTATTATGGAAAAACACCGAGGAGGGATTTTTTGCCGATCCTCTTTATGGTGGCAATCGGGACAAAGTCGGATGGCGGCTGCTCGGATTCCCCGGAGTCGCCTCCGGCGCTTATGCAGCTCATATCGACAACCCTACGCTTTATCAGGCCGAACCGGTCAGTATTCTTGATATCAAAAAAGGACAGGCATCACTCGATGCCCAAGGCTATGTCAAACACGTCATGATTAGAAAAGGCACCTAAAATGAGCATCCAAAAACTCAAACCTGTTGATGCAGTGGTTGTTGGTACTGGGGTGGCTGGCTCCATTATCGCGATGGAGTTGGTCAATGCTGGGCTTAAGGTTGTTGGCTTAGAGCGTGGTCGTATGATCGAGCCACAGCACGACTTTGCGATGCCCTACGTTCATGACGAACTTAAATACGATAAACACAGTGATATTTTTCAAGATCTTTCAAGAGAGACCATCACTTTTCGCAACAACCTTCAGCAAACCGCATTGCCCATGCGTGAACTAGGCTCTTTCAAGCCCGGAGAAATCGTTGGTGGCACGGCGGCTCACTGGGGTTGCCATGCCAGAAGATTTCTTCCAGATGACTTCATTGTCAAAACTAAAACGGATGAACGCTATGGAAAAAATTTCCTCCCTCACGATTGCACTAGCCAAGACTGGGGCGTTGACTACAATGAGTTCGAGCCTTATTACGACATGTTCGAACAAATTTATGGTGTGGGCGGCAAAGCCGGCAATATCAACGATGTGAAATTCGAAGGGGGCAATCCTTTTGAAGGGGCGCGTTCACGTGAATTTCCCAATCCCGCCACATTACGCACGCCGATGGGAGAAAAGTTTGCTAAAGCCTGTGAATCTTTAGGCTATACGCCTTTTCAAAATCCGGCCGCCGCCATGACAAGGGCCTATGTTAATCTTTATAAGCAAATGTTGGGGGAATGTATGCGTGGGGGCTTTTGTGGCTCCCACCCCTGCTCACAAGGGGCTAAAGCCAGTCCCCTGACAGCCGTATTACCGGCACTGCTAAAGCGTGAGAACTTTGAATTACGCCCGCTTTGTAATGTCATTAAAATTAATAAAGACTCGGATGGCAAGCGTGCCACTGGGGTGACTTACATTGATAGCCAAGGTCGCATGGTCGAGCAACCGGCAGACATTGTCGTACTCGCAACCTATACCTTTAATAACACTCGGTTATTGCTCCTCTCCGATATTGGCAAGCCCTACGACCCTGTCAGCAATACCGGTGTTGTGGGTCGCAATTACTCTTATCAAACGGGTGGCAAGGTATCGGTTTTCTTCGATGATGAGCAATTTAATCCTTTTATTGGTGGCGGCATGATTGGCACCTCGATTGATGATTTTAACTCTGACAACTTTGATCACAGTCAATTAGGATTTGTTGGCGGCTCCTACATTGCCGTACAAACCAATGGTGCGACTCCCATCAAAACAAAACTCATCCCACCAGGCACCCCCCGCTGGGGCAGTGAGTGGAAAAAAGCCACAGCGCACTATTACCGACGCTCTTTTTCTATTACCTATCACGCCTCTTGCCAAAGCTACCGAGGGCAATACTTGGACCTTGATCCCACCTATCGCGACGCAAACGGCTTGCCTTTATTGAGGATGACTTTTGACTGGCAAGAAAATGAACAAAAAATGTCTGCCTTCATGCGGGAAAAGTGCGAAGGCATCGCCAAAGCCATGAATCCCTCCAAAATGGGTGCCAAGGCCGTAGAGAAAAAATACACCATTGTTCCCTATCAAAGCACGCATAATATTGGTGGCGCTGTCATGGGATCTGACCCCACCACCAGTGTCGTTAACCGCTACCTGCAGTCCTGGGATGTTCATAACGTCTTTGTGGTGGGCGGTAGCGCCTTTCCTCAAAATGCTGCCAATCCGCCCACAGAGACCATCGGTATGCTCGCTTGCTGGAGTGCCGATGCAATTAAAGAAATGTATCTTAAAAAACCAGGGGCGCTGGCCTAATCGATCGCCAGTCGACGTGCATGCAACCTCGCCCTCCCTTACATGACAAAAAAAGGGGGGGCTTCACAGGGTATGAGCCATAGCCACCCCTTCTCACCGGAGCAGGTTTGATTTTTTAAAACTATCACCCTAGGGTTGGCACACTACCCCTTGACTCACCCTGACCTCAGCCTCACATGAAACCAGAAATTGTTCTTTTAAAAGCTATTTACGAACCCACAGTAGAGGCGCTTTCTCAGCATTTTCATATCCATCGGTCTTGGACTGCTGAAAATCCCGTTGAATTTTTAAAAAAGTATTGTAGCAACGTGCGTGCTGCCATCTCAACCACCACGACTGAGGTCACTCGCGCCCACTTTGAAGCGCTTCCCCATCTTGAATTATTAGCGTGTTATGGTCCTTACTATACCCTGATCGACTTGGCTGCCGCCAAATCGCATCATGTGGCCGTCACCTACACACCGGACTCCACTGCAGAACCGGTGGCTGACCTTGCCATGGGCTTAATCGTGGCGGTCATGAGGCGCATTTGCGAAGCAGATCGTTTTATACGCTCCGCCCAGTGGCCCAAAAAACTTTTTCCCTCCGGCTTTGAAGTCAGAGGCAAGACCTGTGGCATCATTGGGATGGGTAGAATTGGATGCGAAATCGCTACCCGCGCCGAGGCCTTTGGAATGAAAATTGTCTATCATGGACCCCGAGCAAAACCACAACTGCCTTATCCTTATTTTAGTGATCTTTTAACTATGGCAGAGCAAACCGATTGCCTGGTGGTGGCCTGCGCTTTAACGGAAACAACCCGCCACTTAATCAATGCAAAAGTGCTCAAAGCCCTTGGTGCAAAAGGGTTTTTGGTCAATATTTCACGTGGTCTCGTGGTTGATGAAAGCGCTTTAATCGAGGCCCTATCTGATGGCACGATTGCAGGAGCTGCCTTAGATGTCTTTGCCAACGAACCCCACGTATCTGATCTTTTGCTACAAAGAGATAACGTCGTTTTAACGCCCCATATGGGCACCTCAACGCTAGAAATACGCGAAGGCAGAAGCCAAAAATTACTTTCAGATGTTAGCGCTCACTTTAATGGCAAACCGTTGACTTATAAAGTTAATCCATAGGCTGTCTAAACCCATCCCATACATTGAGCCCGGCTAATAACAAAATAGGATTTTTACCATGAATGGATCCATAGATGCTCACGCCCATTGGGCCCCGAAAGCTTACGTTGATTACGCACACAAAATTGGGGGCAGCGTTTCACTCGGCCCCATCAACCCCCTTATGTCAGATCTTGAAGCTCGTATAAAATGGATGGATTCCAGAAATATCAAGACCCACGTTTTAACATTATCAGGCAGCATGCCGTGGCAATGGGCCTCTCAAGACCACGCCAATCAGCTAGCTCGTATCGTTAATGATGCGGCCATAGAATCCCATAAGGCCCATCCCGATCGATTTGTAGCCGGTGCTGCCATTCCTATGCGCGATCCCAACGCAGCGCTCAGAGAATTAGACCGTGTGAGCGGTGCTCCGGGTATGAAAGCGGTGCATCTACCCAACTCGGTCGAAGGCATTGACTATATTTTTGAACCCGCTTACCGCCCTTTTTTAGCTCGCTGTGAGAGCCTGGGCTATCCATTACTATTTCATCCTCTGGATGGAGTCGCTAACCATTATGGCGGTCCCGAGCGTCTCGCAGGACCTGATTTTATTAACAACACGCTGGGATTTCCCTTTGAAACTGCCACAACCGCCACGAAATTCGTTTTCAGTGGCGTGCTCGATCAGTTTCCAGATCTCAAAATTCTTTTACCCCATGCGGGCGGCTGCTTTCCTTACATTGCCGGTCGCATCGAACATAGTGTAAAAAAAGGGGCTGTGGCTGCCGCAACCACATTAAAGCAACCCTTTCGCGATTACCTAAGGCGTTTTCACTACGATACTCTCGCCTACTATCCCGAAACCCTTCGATTCATGATTGATTTGGTGGGAGCCGATCGAGTCGTGATTGGTACGGACAATTATGCCAAAATGGATGTCGATGACCCCAATGCACTGGTCAAATCGCTTAATTTGCCTGCCAGTGACTTAGAGTTAATCCTTCACACCAATGCAAAAAAATTACTTTCCCTATGAGCGGAACTTGCTACGAAACTAACTGGTCTGCCCGCAAACATTTATTATGCTTAGCTACAGGGCTCATTGCACTGCAAAGCCTCTAAAAATAAGACTTAGCGGTTTTTGCCCTCTTTATTTTCCGGAGAAACGCTAGGCGAAGGGGTATTGGAAGACGGCGTTGTTTTTGAATCAGGCACTGAGGGACTGGGTTTTTTCATGCCCATCGCTCTGGCTTCGGCTTGCCTTGCCGCAGCCGTTTCTTTCAATCGCTCCAGATCACTGTTCTGCAAAGCACTCAGGGTATCGGCATAGCCCATTTTTGTTGCAGCGCAGCTTAGGAAGAATAAGCATAAAAAGGTAATTGTCTTACTGTTTAGGCGTTGGCCTGAAATTTTAGTTGTCATCATTGCTCTACTTTTTCCAAATGATAAAAATGTTTTAGAATTTTTCAGTCCATCATTTCTGGAGCGAATTAACATTGATTGGGGTGGGTTTTGTCTTTGTTAATGTAGATCGAAATGTCATGTGCCATTTTGCCATAAATTAACTTTTTTTAATAAAAAACTTGTCTAGAAATAATACCCCCCCTTGGGATATTAGAAAATTTTGCGAAGGTGACCGTTTTATTTCTAACAAGTTAATGGGTGAATTCGATAATAACTCATTAGGGTCACAACTTTTTAATGGAAGAGAAAATTAAGATTGATCAAAATTTTTATCTAAATTACGATTTTTTTCTTGAAAGCATCTAATAAATTTGTGGTTTATAATTCTAAATAGATTGAGATTTTCCATTAGAAACGTCTAAGGGTCAAAGACGGGGCTAAAAGTGACCGGTTTATCGAAGGTTTTTGACCTATCCCAAACTCCTTCAAACCAGGTTCTTTGCTTCACGTCCATGACCACATGAAGGTGATTTTTTCCACTGGCTTTGCTAATGTAAGCCGCCTTGGAGAAAGAGCTTATACCTAAGCGTGTTAAGTGTGTGTTGAATCTATTTGGGTGTAACTTTTCCCACCGTGCTACGTAGGGCCGCTTGCCTAAATAAACTCATCCAGTTGTAGGCCTTCATCACCCTGTTCATGCAAGCCTCAGTGGCCAGAAGATAATGCAATTTTTTTCTGTAAATTGATTTTGGTATCTCTGATTTGATTTCTGTTTTGTTTTTTACGATTTCATTTTTAAATAGATTTTTGCTGTCAACCACTCCTCAGCTAGATCCCTCCATCCTCCATTCGAATGATAATATTCCTGCAACCGCATCCAGTCACCTCGCGGGATGTGGATTTAATATCAAAGTGCGCTTTGATAGCGCATCAATTAGACCTTTTAGTGAACACAAACAAATGATTTTTGATAGCAATCTGCGATAACTGCCATTAGAAATTCGATAAAAAATTTCAAATTTTTTTCTTAATCGAAACTTAATTTTCTAGTCAATATTTCAGCTTAATTCATCCCAAAATGACACACATCATTTTTTCATAAAATAACTGCTGCTCGTAATTGAGAATATTGAAAAAAAATTGTTCGATTGTCAACCAATAACCAACTGATACGTTTATTAACTTTGTTGTGAACATTTATACATTTGTTAAGTATAATAAACGTGAGCGATTATGCCGTTCTTTAATTGCTCTGGAACTAGGTCCCAGCAATCTTTTTGTTTTATGTTAAACCTGATGTAATGTTATATCTTCAAAACTTTATTTTTATTAATTGTTAATCATGAGATCAAACTAATATGAATGCCCTACTGTCCCACACAAGTATTAATAGAAAGAAAATTAGCTCTTCAGACAACCTGTCTCCACTATTAGGATATTTTCTTCTAGTTGTGACTTTATTTTTTTCGTTTTTTGGCATAAATACTGCCAACGCTTCCGGCGAAGATTTTTATTATAAAAATTCTTACGGCCGTGGTGTTGGGGTTGTCTTAACTCAATATTGTACCGATTCCAATAAACACATTGAAGCCGGACTTTGTTACGACAATGCACGACCCGGATATAACTGTAACGGCACTGCAACCTGCGTCGCTGATTGTCCTTCAGGTTATTCGGCCAGCGGTCTATTGCTGTGCCACTATAACGGCACCGCTCTCTACACCCCAGGCTCCCATTGGGATAGTTGTGATCATAGAACCAGTAGGAGTTGCAAAAGAATATTTGGCAAAGAGATTTGTGTTGGCGGAGATTGTATCGGGGCTTTGAAACAAGATGACTGTCGCGATGGTTATCAAAAAATCGCTTTAAGCTGTAACAAAACACTTCCTGCTGGCTTTTCCGGTTCGCCTGGCGATCCAATGCGCCCCACCTATAGCAGAGGGGCAGGTACTGTACCGGCCTTACGTTGCCCGTCAGATCACCCTGACAACAATGCGAGTCTTTGTTATGTTAGTTGCCGGTCAGGTTACAAGGGTGTCGGTCCCGTATGTTGGGGCAACACACCCAGTGGATACATCAATTGCGGAGCTGGTTATGCTAAAGATAAAGCCACTTGCACCAGCGTTACAGTCGGCATGACAATGTCCATCGTATCGTTAGGTATAGATGGAGTCGGTGCAATTTTTGCTCCTGAAGCTCCTACCGGCGATGCAACGGCTGCAGCAAAAGTAGCTAAAAATAAAGCCGCACTACAAGCAGAACAAAACCTTGCGAAAGATCCAGTTAAGGCGTCTAAATTTATTCAAGACGTTGGACCCTTATTGAAAAAATTCCAACCTGTGGTTGATTCAATGTCCAATGCAGTGAAAGATGTAGTTAAATCTCAGGTTGCAGGAAAAGTCGGGGATTTTGCAGGCGCTTTGAAAAATATTGTTACGAATAAAGCCTTCACCGATGCTTGGGGTGCTACAAATAATTTCATGGGTGTTTATGGACTAGCACAGCCTTCTGCCGACAATCCCGGTCAGAGCGCTGATGAAAAGGTATTGTCCCAAGTACGTTCCTTTACCGGAAATCTGTCACTCATGATGGGTATCGCAGCAATGATTCAGCCCGAAGGTGGATTTGGTAACCCACCCTTTAATCTGATTTCTGATGCGTTAGGAATTGTTGGGTCATTTGCTTACCCAGTCTTAGGTCAATAATCACTGTTTTTATAATCATTGAATGGATTCATAAATTTTTCTTAGGCCTACGGATCCATTCATAAATGAAAAACTATAGATATTTTACAAAGGAATAAAATGTACAAACTAAAATTAATTTCAGCCTTAACCTTATGCGCGGCCACCGCCTATGTTTCAGCCGTAGATTTGGCCCCATTAAAAGCGGCGATTGCTAAAGACGCCAAATGCAAATCATTGATCGCTCATCAGCATTCGGCACAGATTATGAAAGCCAGTCCTGCTTTGAAAAAGGCATTAATGACTCAGACAGGAGCTGACAAATTACCGGCCGAAGACAAAAAAGTACATGACCACGCAATTGAAGTGGTAAAAGTGTGCTCCGACACCATTGAAGCAATTGATGCTGCGGTAAAAGCAATCAAACATGATACTAAAATGGATTCTGAAGAAACAAAGTTAATTGAACTTGCTCATAAAGATAACGCTGAACTGCACAATAAACTTCATGCATTATTTCCCGCAGATCTGCATTAATTATTAAAGTCAGTTTTTAATGTCGTTATAACCTTCAATATCTCCGTTTCGTTTGAGGAGATATTGCGGGTTACTGATTCAAATTACAAAAAGAAATTCGTTCGTAAGTAATATTAATAACAACCCAATCGATAGATGTTTTCGATGCGTAGTAGTGGTAAGACAAGACGGTATAGTTCTTCCATATACCTAATAATGGCCGTGAAGAATAAAATTCCTTACAGGCTCAACAGATAGTTCGGACATGATACGACTATCACGCCATTTACCACCGCGATCAATAACTGCCTTGAATGTTTTTTAAAACTCCGTTTAACTCTTATTGCCTTCGTTAATCTTTTCATAAGAGGCTGTGTGCTTAATGGTCTCTAATAGATCAACGAAAAAAATTAAAATATTTCTTAGAGATGGTATTATTTTAATCATTGAGGCATTAAGGGTTGAATTAGGTTCTGGAATCTACAATTCGGCACGTTTAAACTGCGTGCTTTTAAAGCGATGGGCATGGATTTTTTATGACATAAATGATTTTTTGAGTTTTTACCTACCCCTGCATAAACACCTCACCAATCCATGGATTGATGAACCAGTCCGATAAACGCAGAAGCACTGAGCAACGATTAATGGGCCTGATTAATTAAAGTGAACGAATCAATGAATAGCAAAAAATGGATTGTAAGTTTTCTGATGGTTTTAATGAGTTCTGCATGTTGGTCACAAGTAGGCATTGATGTAAATGTCTTAGCCGAAAAAATAATTTTGCAATTAGAGTCTTCGGGGGCATTAGAAAGAGCCGTACAAAAAATTATCCTACAAATTAAGCAACAAGACATTGAAGCTCAGATACAAGAAGAACAAAAAAAATTAACGCTTCAGATGGAAAAAGCTAAATTAGCCCGTTCCGTTGATGAAAGCACAGACTTTATATTAGGTGAAAAAAAGGCCCCGTTAAGTATTATTATTTATTCTGATTTTGAATGTCCTTTTTGTAAACGCTTTCATCAAATTCCTCTGCAGATAGTTGCGGATTTACCCAACCAAGTGAACTTAGTATGGCGACATTTGCCGCTCTCATTTCATGACCCCATGGCAACCAAAGAGGCGATTGCATCGATTTGCGCCTTTGAACAAAGTGGGCAGTCGGGGTTTTGGAAATTGGCTAACAGCATTATGAATTCGACCGTATCCAATGGACAAGGCATGCCTGCAAAAGGTAATGAGGACCCCATTTTAAACCTCGCCCTATCTTTAGGCTTAGATAAAGATAAATTTCAGCTATGCCAGGGCTCAGATAGCGTCAGAAAAAGAATTGAAAGTGATAAAGAAGATGCGGCTAAAGCGGGCATTAATGGCACCCCTGGGGTTATTCTTATCAATCACATGACTGGCAAACTAAAAGTGTTAGAAGGGGCAGCGCCGGCAGATGAATTAAAAGCCTACATCAATCAATTAATCAATGAACCATAATTGAAATTCAGCTAACACAATCGTCCATAATTAGGCCATTCAAAGAGCATGGTCTATGGGGATATTAATCGCATCCTAGTGGCCTTTAAAAGGGTTAGCTACAATCTAAAAAATCAGTCATTGCCTTGTAATAACCGTTTTTACTCATGCATTGCAACTCACCTTGAACGCTATAGAGATTCTCCCACCCGTAAACGTAAGCCTTATTCCAATCCGACTCTTGTAGAACTCTAAAAAGCATGGATGAACGGAAAGGCTAAATTTGAAAAACCTTGTATAGACACTTCTTCCTTCTGCTGCGATCCCATTTTTTTAAAAATTCAATAACGCAAATGCGACAAACTCCAATGATTAAAAAAATTTTCACTCTGCATCTCTTAAAATCCCTTTTAGTGGTATTCAGTATTGTTTTTTCTATTTCCTCTTTTTCTGCCACGCTTGATAGCGACCAGTGGAACCGAATTCAATCTGGGCAAGATCTATTGATCCTTCGTCACACTGATGCGCCAGGCATTGGGGATCCAGCCCAATTTTCTTTATCCGACTGCAGCACACAAAGAAATCTATCTGAAAAAGGTCGCACACAAGCTAAAAATATCGGTTTGTTACTCAAAAAATTAGGCCTCAAACAGGCGCGAATATTATCGAGTCAATGGTGTCGATGCCTTGATACGGGTGAGTTATTAAACTTAGGAAAAGTGGAACACTTGCCGATACTGAATTCTTTTTTTCAGGATGGCTCCACAGCCCAACAACAAAACCAGGCACTGAAAGAATGGATCGGCCAACAACCCATGCTTGAACCCATTATCCTAGTGACTCATCAAGTCAATATCACGGCCCTCAGCGAAGATAATTTATACCCTGAATCGGGTGAATTATTTTTTATTCGCAGAAACGCGCTAAAGGGAGGGATTTTAAATAGGGACCAACGCATAGAAATACCTTTGCAATAATCCAGCCTTTGGGAATGGCTTATAAAAACGCCTAATCGACTTTGACATGGGCTGCCTTGACCACAGGGCCCCACTTGATAAAATCACTTTTCAATAAGGCGCCTAACTGCTCCGAGGTGCCAGGACTGGGATCTGCGCCTCGACTCACCATTCGCTCACGCAAGTCTTTGTCTGACAATGCTTTGTTAAGGGCAACATTTAACTTATCAATAATCTCACGGGGTGTTTTTCCGGGAAGAAAAATACCATACCAATTAGCCGCATCCACCTTGCCAATGCCTTGCTCTGAAAATGAGAGTACCTCAGGTAATAAAGCCGTATGTGAGGTCGTGCCCACAGCCCTTAGTTTTTGCGTTTGAACATGGGCTAACAGTACCGGTACGTCAGCCACCATGATCTGCGTGTGCCCCCCTAAGGTATTGGTCAACGCTGGTGCTGCACCGCCAAAAGGTACATGCACAATCTGAGCCCCGGTAGCCAACTTAAATAACTCGAGTGCAAGATGGGGTAATCCCCCACTACCCGTGGATGCCCCATTTAACTCCCCCGGCTTCGCCTTGGCTAAGGCCACGAGTTCGTTTGCGTTTTTAGCCGGTATCGACGGATGTACCACCATTAACTCCGGGGTTGTGCTTACTAACGATACTGGAGCCAAATCACGAAGCACATCAAAGGGCAAATTAGCGTAGACGTGCGGAAAAATCCCTAAAGCGGTACTAGACAGCACAAAAGTATACCCATCCGGCGCCGATTTGGTCACATGCTCAATACCAATGGTACCCCCCGCCCCACCACGGTTATCAATAATGACCGACTGGCCTAGGGCCTCGCCCAATTTACCGGAAATCATTCGCGCCACAATATCCAACGGCCCACCGGCGGGAAACGTCACCACCATGCGTAGCGGCTTAGTCGGATAACTCTGGGATTGAATCGCAAGAGAAAAAAACACCCCAAAGAACAAAACCAACAACCTCGGCAGTAAACTTTTCATTGTCTCTCCCCTTTTATATAGTCCTGATTGTGGAATCATTTTACCGCAAATACGGATGATGGGTTGAGTGCATCCGCTGTCACTGATAACATTGGAGACTATCGTTTTTTACACTTGCTCCGAAGACAGGGTACTGTCTGGGATCGTCCATGGGGTGGAGCATTAAAATGGGATCCACCCATAACTTTTTTCAAGGTAATTGCTATGTATGAATTTGATGTTTTAGTCGTTGGCAAAGGCAACGCAGCTCTCTGTTCCGCTCTCTCAGCCCATGAACACGGTGTAAAAGTCGGCATCCTGGAGGCGGCCACTGAAGAAGAACATGGCGGCAACAGCCGTTTTGCCGGTGGGGTGATGCGTTTTGCCTATGAAACCGTGGACGACCTTAAACAAGTGACGGAATTAACCGATGCTGAGGTCACCAACAGCGACTTTGGCACCAATACGGAAGAAGAGTATTTCGATGACCTCTATCGCCTAACTGCCTATCGCACGGATCCAGATCTATCGGAAATGCTCATCACTAAAAGCCTTGAAACCATGGCTTGGCTCAGAACCAAAGGGGTTAAATTTTTACCTAACTTTGGCCGTCAATCAGGACTAGTGAATGGTAAACGTAAGTTTTTTGGTCGGCTACCCATTGAAGCGCATGGTGGTGGTGCAGGGCTAGTTGATTACCTCGATAAAGCCGTCAAAGCCAAAGATATTCCAATTTTTTACGACGCTCGTGCCGTTTCTCTCATCTATGACGGCCAAACGGTCAGTGGTGTGCGCGTTCAATATAAAGGTAAGCTCACAGAATTTAAAGCCAAATCAGTCGTTTTAGCTTGCGGTGGATTTGAGGCCAATCCCGAAATGCGCACCCGTTACTTAGGGCCCGACTGGGAGTTAGTCAAAGTGCGCGGCTCCCGCTTTAATCAAGGCGACGGTCTTAAGATGGCCTTAGAAGTGGGCGCTGCCCCGTACGGCAACTGGTCGGGTTGTCATGCAGTGGGCTGGGACCGAAATGCCCCAGAATTTGGTGATGTCAGTATTGGCGATCAATTCCAGAAACACAGCTATATTTTTGGAATTCTAGTCAATGCCGAAGGAAAACGCTTTGTCGATGAAGGCTTGGACTTCCATTCATTTACCTATGCTAAATACGGCAGTGAGGTTTTGAAACAAACCGGTCAATTTGCTTGGCAAGTGTTTGACTCTAAAGTCAAAGACTTATTGCGCTCAGAGTATCGCATTAAGATGATGACCAAAGTGTCTGCCAACACACTCGAAGAACTAGCCACTAAACTGGAAGGCGTGGACCCCCAGGCGTTTCTTAAAACGGTTCGCGAATATAACGCTGCCGTCAAAAAAGACGTCCCTTTTTCCCACATTGTGAAAGACGGTAAAGGCACTGAGGGCATTGAACCTAAAAAATCCAATTGGGCTCAGGCCTTGGACGCCCCACCTTATGACGCCTATGCCACCACCTGTGGCATTACCTTCACGTTCGGCGGGCTTCGCATCCTCAAGGAAAGTGGCCAAGTGGTGAACGTTCATTTGAAACCCATCCCAGGTCTTTATACTGCCGGCGAAATGGTTGGGGGATTATTCTTTTTCAATTATCCCAGTGGCACGGGCCTGGTTTCCGGCTCCTTGTTCGGTCGCCTAGCAGGTCAAGGGGCCGCCTTGGCCGCCAAAGCACTCTGATCCTTGTCGCGACAAGAAAATAATACTCACCGAACCCTGAAATCCTTGACGGGGTTAATCGGGCTGTCAGCCTTGCTGACAGCCCTTACTCTCAGTCATTCTTCTTTAGCTGCCTATCCTGACCGTCCCATCCGCTTTATCGTACCAGTAGCCGCCGGTGGCGGTAACGACATGGTCGCTCGTCTATTAGGACAAAAAATGACTGCCAAATGGGGGCAACCAGTGGTCGTCGACAACAGGCCCGGCGCGTCTACCGCCATTGGTTCTCTCATCACCGCAAAATCAGCTCCTGATGGCTATACGATCATGATTCTATCCGTGAGTTTTGCCATCAATGCCAGTCATCAGCAACAATTACCCTTCGACCCCATTAAAGACTTCAGCGCCGTGACTCAATTGGCCCGAGTACCACAGATCCTGTTGGTCAATCCGAACTTGCCTGCAAAAAACATCACTGAATTTGTTCGACTGGCAAAGTCTCGTCCTGGACAATTGAACTACGGTTCGGCTGGGGCCGGCTCTTCCACCCATTTGGCCATGGCAATTTTTGCGGATATGACAGGCATTGAACTCATTCACATCCCTTACAAAGGCACAGGCCCCGCGCTATCTGACCTCATTGGAGGGCAAGTACAAACTATTTTTGATGCGATCCCACCCACCCTCCCTCATATTAAAAGTGGCAAAGTCAGAGCCTTAGGCGTGGGCAGTGCCAAACGATTTTTATTGCTACCCGAAGTCGCGACCTTTGCCGAATCAGGCCTGCCACAGTATGATTTTGCTTCGTGGTTTGGTGTATTAGCCCCTGCACAGACCCCAACCAAAATTATTCAGACCTTGAACCGCGAGCTCGTTCAAGAACTACAATTACCGGATATCAAAGAGCACTTCAACCAAATGGGACTCGAACCCCTAGGAAGCTCACCGGAGGCATTCGCACTGCATCTACAAAAAGAAATTCAACATTGGTCTGCATTAACTAAACAATTTAATCTGCATTAACAATCGTTACTGTTGTTATGATTTTTTCATCTTAATTCTTTTTTTGGAGTTCTAATATGAGCCACGAGGCTACCTCTGACAATCCCTATACCCGCGGTATCGCACAATTTGTTTCTGGTCTTACTTATGAGGCCATTCCCCAAGAGGTTAAAACTAGAATCAAACTACTGATGCTCGACTCTCTGGGCTGCGCCCTCTATGGCGCAGATCTCCAATGGAGCCAGATGCTACAAAAAACACTGGGACGAGTCGATAGCTCACAAGGTTGTCAGGTATGGGGAACGAGCCAAAAACTATCGGCACCGCATGCCGCTCTTATCAATGGCACCCAAGTCCAAGGCTTTGAACTGGATGACGTGCACCGTGCCGGTGTACTGCATGTCGGCGCTGTGGTTCTTCCTTCACTCATTGCTATCAGCGAGATGAACCCTGGAATGAGCGGCAAAGACTTTATTACTGCGGCCGTGGCTGGCTATGAAATAGGACCTCGTGTGGGATTGTGTATGCGCCCTGATCACATTGCCCAAGGTTGGCATTCAGGTGCCACGCTCGGTGTCTTTTCATCTGCCGCTGGTGCTGCACGTGGACTCAAACTCGATGTCGATAAAACCGTGCACGCTCTGGGCATCGCAGGCACTCAAGCCGCCGGACTGATGGCCGCCCAATATGGTGCCATGGTCAAACGTATGCATGCTGGCCGCGCCTCCCAATCTGGATTGTATGGCGCCTTGCTAGCGGAATCGGGTTTTACGGGTATTTTAAATGTCTTAGAAAGTGAATACGGTGGATTTTGCACAACATTTTCTCGCTCTCAGGACCGATTTGACCTCAAAGAACTCACGGCCGGTTTAGGAGAAATCTGGCAAACCATGGGAGTGGCGCTCAAGTTTTACTCCTGCGTCGGCAGTAACCATACGACCTTGGACGCCATTCGCGAAATGCAGGCGGAGAAACCCTTCGGCGCCAAAGAAGTGAAAAAAATCTCGGTGCATGGCTCCCAAGTCACCATGGATCATGTGGGCTGGAAGTATGCCCCTCAGGGTTTAACCTCGGCGCAATTGAATCTGCCCTATTGCATTGCGACTTGGTTGCTGGATGGGGATTGCTTCGTGGACCAATTCACTGAGGCCATGGTAGCCGATCCGGCACGGATGAAATTATCTGAAGTCGTAGAAGTTCACCACGATGATAGCATCACCCGATTGGGCGCTAAATTCCGTCACAAAGTACGTGTCCAAGTGACACTGAACGATGGCACGCAAATGGAAAGAACGGTTGAATCCGCCCGCGGCAGTGAGTATAAATTTGCGAGCGAAAAAGACATTGTTGAAAAATTTGAAAAATTAGCTGCTAAAAGTCTACCCCCTCAACAAATCGAAGCACTTCGCG
Organism: uncultured beta proteobacterium; assembly: GCA_903893565.1. Taxonomy (GTDB): domain Bacteria; phylum Pseudomonadota; class Gammaproteobacteria; order Burkholderiales; family SG8-41; genus UBA5216. Next base: position 38,009 of record CAITMU010000109.1, read on the forward strand.
ACGCCATGTTGGGTCTTGATTCATTAAGTGATGCGAGTCACATCGCCAAATTACTCGCACGCTAATCAATAACCCTCATTGTATCGACTCCCCCCTCCCTCTACTGAACCCTATTAAAAGGAAAAAAGCCATGATCCAAGCCTCAGACGTTGCCAAAAAAGAATTATCCCCCACTGGGAAGCTTCGTGTGGGTCTTAACATGAGTAACTTTCTACTCACTGCTAAGGATGCCCAAGGTGCTCCCATAGGGCTGGCTGCGGATTTGGGTCGTGAACTGGGACGACGTTTACAACTAGAGGTCGAACTCATTGCCTACCCCAATCCCGGTGCACTGGCCGATGATGCCAACAAAGGAAAGTGGGATGTGGGATTTTTAGGCGCTGAACCTCAACGCGCCAACGAAATCGATTTCACTGCGGCCTATGTGGAAATCGAAGCCACCTACTTACTGCCACCGGGTTCGTCTCTACAATCAATTGCCGAAGTCGATGCTAAGGGCATACGTATTGCCGTACCAGAAAAAAGTGCCTATGAATTGTATCTAACCCGAAGTCTCACCCAAGCAACTCTGATCAAAGAAAAGGGTGCAGATAACGCTTTTAAGAAATTCGTCGATGAAAAACTGGATGCCCTTGCGGGACTTCGTCCTCGCTTAGTCACTGATCAGGATAGCCTTCCTGGTTCAAAGATTCTTTCGGGCAATTTCACTGCGGTACAACAAGCGGCAGGCACCCCTAAGGGACGTCCCGCTGGCGCGCAATACCTCAAAGCCTATATCGAAGATGTCAAAGCCAGTGGCTTCGTTGCAGCCACCATTGAAAAAAACAAGGTAAGAGGACTCACCGTCGCAGCAGCAGCCTAGGCTGTATCAGCCTGACTGGCTCATGCCGATTTCAATCCGCTTGGATCTTTACTTAGGATTTCTCACCCTCCAAAAACTTAAGGCTCAAGGATGACGGCCCTTTCAGTACGCTTTATCGTTTGCTTGGCCATGTTTAACATGACCAGTGTTCGATCTGGACGGGTTTTACTCACCCTTTATGCTATTAAACTGGGGGGTGATCCCATGGCCATTGGTATGTTAGCCGCCTCTTTTAGTGTTATCCCGGTCTGCTTTTCTTGGATCGGGGGACGCTGGTCTGATCGGTTTGGTGCTCGCTGGTTGCTCTTCATCGGCGTGGGGGGCAGCGCAGGCGGCATGATTTTGCCTTTTTTTATGCCCAGTATGAGCGCAATTTTTATGGCAGGCGTCTTAAGCGGGCTATCGATGACGTTTTGTAATGTGTCGTTACAAAATTTGGTAGGTCAATTAAGTAGTCCTAATAATCGCGCACAAAATTTCAGTAACTATACGCTTGCCGGCTCCATCAGTAGCTTCATTGGCCCCATGATCGCCGGATTCGCTATTGATCATGTAGGTTATCATTTTAGCTGCTTAATCGTTTTGTTACTCGCTATCATACCGTTAAGTATGATCACGATTCATGGGGCGCAATTACCCCGCGGCACTGGCAAATCCCAAAGCGGTAGTTCACTCTTGAAGATGTTCTCAACCCCTGGGGTCTGGGGGGTGTTATTGGCCAGTTGTATTGCTCAGATTGCTAACGATATTTTTCAGTTTTATATGCCTGTGTATGCTAACGATGCGGGCCTTTCCCCCTCGGCCATTGGAGTGGTATTGGCTATGTATTCAGCCTCTTCATTCATCGCCCGTTTTGTACTGCCTCGGTTGATTACAAAATTCGGAGAACAAAAGGTGTTGGCCTGCGCTTTCATTGTAGCGGGTCTAGCCTTCCTCATCGTGCCATTGATTCAAAAAGCATTTTTTCTCGCAACCATTTCGTTTTTAATCGGTATAGGGATGGGCTGCACTTCACCCATCACCATGATGTTAATGCACGCCAGTTCGCCGGAAGGTCGCTCAGGCGAAGCGATGGGACTACGGCTCACCGCCGATAACTTAACTCGACTTTTCGGTCCTGTGTTGTTTGGCATGATGGCTGGGGCTATTGGTTTAGCCTCAGTGTTTTGGTTAAATGCCGTGATGTTAGGTAGCGGGGGTTTGTTTGCACGCCCTAGCAATGCACCAGACCATAAAAAAATCGAGTAAATGGATAGCCTCATAGTTTAGGAGGCTTCAGACTCGCTTCTTCGCCCCCACGTGCGGGGTTGGGATTATTGACAGGATTCGAACGCTCGCTTTAAGTAAACGCATCACAGAGCACTTTTAAGCCAATAAGAAGGCTGACTGATACTGAGTGATAAACAAGCCTTCGACAAGCGACAGTTTGGATTCTTGATGGCCCGGGACACAATCGAACCACCGCTACACAAATTTTCAGATCAAACCACAACGCTATGATTGTCGCCTGCAGTGTTAACGCTTCATTGACACAGGATCGAATCTCTAGGCTGTAAAGACTTTAAAACTTTTTGCATAGGCACTGGGGTTTTTCCCATCCCACACAACACCGTCCATTAATTTAGAGGCACGCATGGGATCCTTGGGAACACTAATCTTTAATTGACTGGCCGCCTCCTTATACAAATCCAAGCGATTAATTTGCTTTGCCACAGCCAAATAATCAGGATCCTGCTTCATTAAACCCCAACGTTTGTGCTGGGTCAGGAACCACATGCCATCGGACAAGTACGGAAAGTTCACTGCCCCGTCATTAAAAAACTTCATATGATTTGGGTCATCCCAAGTGCGTCCCATACCATTTTGATAACGACCTAAAATACGCTGATTAATCACGTCCACTGAAGTATTTACATAGGCAGTATTTGAAACCGCCTCTGCCATTTTCAAACGATTGGACATCGAAGAGTCAATCCATCGCCCCGCCTCCAAAACAGCCATAATCAATGCTCGAGCACTGTTCGGATACCGTGTTGCAAATTCTGCCGTAGTACCTAAAACCTTCTCTGGGTGATCTTTCCAAATTTCTTGCGTAGTAATGGCCGTAATCCCAATGCCATCTACAATAGCACGGTGATTCCAAGGCTCTCCCACACAAAAGCCATCCATATTGCCCACTCGCATATTAGCAACCATTTGGGGAGGGGGTACAGTGACAATCTTAGCCTCCTTCATCGGGTTAATCCCAGCACTGGCTAACCAGTAATACAACCACATCGCGTGGGTTCCCGTAGGAAATGTCTGTGCGAAGGTATATTCACGTTTATCCGTTTGCATCAACTTGGCCAAACTGGCGGCATCAATGGCCCCTTTATCGGCCAGTTTTTTTGACAAAGTAATGGCCTGACCGTTTTGATTTAAACCCATTAACACGGCCATCTCTTTTTTAGGGCCTCCATTGCCTAAATGTAACCCATACACCAAACCATAAAGCACATGCGCAGCATCCAGTTCGCCATTAACCAACTTATCTCGAACGCTCGCCCAAGATGACTCTTTGCTTAACGTAATCTTGATGCCATACTTTTCATCGAATTTCAAAAGTGAGGCCATCACTACCGAGGCACAATCTGTCAGAGGAATAAATCCAATCTTGATTTCTTTCTTTTCAGGGGCATCCGAGCCTGCTGCCCAAGCCCTATTAGAAAGCCCTGGACCTACCAGTGACAACAAAGCAGCGCCTCCCAAGGTGGCCCCACTTTTTAAGAATTGACGACGCGGTTGATCCGCTGCGATAGGAAGAACTTCCGGTACCGAGCCCGTTGATTTTTTTTCACTCACCACAAACTCCTCATCTAAAAAAGGGGGAAATAGCTTCACCACAATTTTAGCTATGCAATAACGATGCCAATTGATTGACTGTAAGATTTATATTCTTTATTTTCTTCATGGGCAGTCAAACAAGAACCCCTATCGATCCAAAAACACCATGGCCTTAAATAATGATGAGGATATAGACCAGTAAAACATTAAGCCCTAGAGACAAAACGGTCATTGCTCGCCAAAAGTGAACGCTCCGATGTATCGGTGAAACAAGTTTTGGCACCAAAAATGGGCTCTTGTCGCCCTTTTCTAGTGCGGCGATTAACAAATGAATCGATGCAAAACGTTGCGCTGGAGATGGCCTCAATGCGCGCAATAAAATAGCTTCAAACCACTGAGGAATATCAGGGCGATAGCGTATCGGGTTAACGGGTTGCAAAAATCGTGGATGCTGAAAAGGCTCTACTTCGCCGTAGGGGTAGTGGCGGGTGAGAAGATAATAAAGCGTCACAGCCCAGGCGAAAATATCACTTTGCTCACTCGCTTTGTGGCCATCAAACAATTCAGGGGCCATAAAACTCGGCGTCCCGGCCTGGGCTTGTGATTCTGGGTAAGGCACCCCCGTAGCTAAAGCTACCCCCAAATCCAGTAAGCGGATATCCCCTTGTTCACTTTGTAAGAGATTGGCCGGTTTAATGTCTCGATGAATAATCCCCAATCGATGCAATACGCTCAAACCACGAGCTATCTGCATGCCAATCTGTATACACTCTGAGACTGCAAAATGTCGACCACTATCGATATGCTGCTGAAGTGTCGCCCCTTCATGATAGGTCATCACGTAATACAAGTGCTTACGCTGGGTGGGAGCTAAGGGAATAATCCGCACAAAATGCTCACTCACCAATCGTTTCGTTAATGACTCTTCTACTAAAAGGGCTTCGCCTGCCACAGCATCGTTTTTCAAAGCAGGTTGTAAGGTCTTCAGTGCTCCCCATTGTCCACTGGGTGTGCGAACCTTATAAAGTAAGCTCGCACGGGACTCGTGCAAAAGATCCACCACTTCAAATCCATCGATTCGCTCTCCTGGTTTTAATTTTTCAGGCACGGGTAGATGGGGCAATTGCGCAAGCATATCGGTGCGTGAGCGCTTGTTGACGTGATGGATCTTCAGCACCAAAGCGGTCGCATTGTCGACTCCACCTAACTTCAATACCTGATCAATCAACGCATCTGCAGCAGATTGCGCTTCATGTTCACTTAACAAAATACGTGCGATTGCCTGATGCCCTAAAACAGCCCACACCCCATCAGAACAAATAAGGAACTGATCGTTGATTAAAATTTCCCCTTCTAAGTAATCCATCATCAAGTGCTGATCCAGTCCCACCGCTCGACTTAACACATGCTGCATCTCAGGCAAATCCCATACATGGTCCTGAGTCAGTAACTCTAATTGCTGGTTTCTAAGACAATAAATGCGGGTATCGCCCACATGGGCAATGACATATCGGTCCGCTTGTAAAACTAGGCAACTTAAGGTTGTCGCCATGCGGGAACGCGTTTTTTCGGTGCCACCTTGGGCTAACAACCAGCGATTGGTGGCGCAGATAACTTGGTCCAGAGCCTGATGAATGCCCCAGGTTGGAGGGGTTGCATAATAATCGGCCAAGAGTTGGCGCACCGTATTTTCTGCTGCCTCACGGCCTGATCTTCCCCCCGAGACGCCATCCGCCACCGCCAATAAAGCCCCACGAAACGCCATATCCTCACCGTTGGGGGTGACCGCACCCACAAAATCCTCGTTACGCTCTCGCGCACCGATATGAGTCTTGTAGCCTAGCGAAAAATGGGCCTCTGGCGCATTAGGAAGGTTTTGCCCCGTCATATTTCGACAATCCTTATCGGGTTCACTTCGGTCTTTTTGCCTTCGATTCATCTAGACCATAGCTGAGGTCAAATGGGGGGCTCCCCACGTCGTGCGCCAACGACGCTTAACCTTCGTCAATCCAACAAAAGCCACCAATAATAGCACTGCAAAAATAAGCCAACCCCACTGGTAACTCCCCATTGACTGACGCGCATAACCGAGTGAAGAGGATAAATAAAACCCACCTAACCCACCACTCATCCCCACCAAACCGGTCATAACTCCCATCTGTCGACGAAAACGCTGTGGTACTAATTGAAATACCGCACCATTGCTCATACCCAAAGCAAACATGGCGGGAATCAATAAACTCATCGTTAGCATCATATGAGAGGCACCAAAACTAATCAGAAAAAAACTCGCGGCTGCCAAACAATACATCCATGACATAGTTTTAATTCCCCCGATACGATCAGCCAAAACTCCCCCTAGAGGACGCACCACAGATCCGACTAAAACACATACCGCGGTCCAGTCACCCGCCTGCACAGCACTTAAAGCATATTGATCGTTTAGATAAATCGTGAGAGACGATGCCAAACCTACAAAACCTCCAAAACTGACGGCATAAAAAAACATGAACCACCAGGCATCGGGATCTCTCAAAATAGTCAAGTAATCCATCAAAGGTTTGGCTGGCAAAGTATCCGGACTGTCTTTGGCAAAGAAAAAGTAAATGATAAAGACCATGAACAAGGGAAACAACGCCAAGCCGAGGACATTTTGCCAACCATAGAGGTTGGCCAATTGGGGGGCAAACAATGCGGCTAACACCGCACCCGAGTTACCTGAACCGGCAATGCCCAAGGCCTTACCTTGAAACTGAGCAGGATACCAACTGGAAGCCAAAGGTAAAGAGACCGCAAAGGCAGCCCCCGCTACACCGAGTGCCAGTCCCAGTAACAACGCTTGGGGATAAGTGTGAATTCCAAAAACCCAAGCTAACATCAACGCACAAATTACCACCCCTTGACCCCATAAACCCGCTAAACGTGGCTTTATGTAGTCGACCAAAATTCCCATCATGATTCTCAACCCCGCCCCCGCCAATACTGGGGTGGCGACGATCAAACTTTTTTGGACTGCACTTAAATGTAAATCCCGAGCAATATGAACTGCTAGTGGCCCTAGCAACACCCAGACCATAAAACTAACGTCAAAATACAAAAAAGCTGAAATCAATGTCGGCCGATGGCCCACTTGCGAAAAACGTACACTCGATATCTTGGACTTTATGCTCACAATCAATCACTGCTTCAATCACCAATGTCTAAAAAAATCTGTTCTTGGTCCTGCTTCACCTGAAAGCGCTTCGCACACCCTTCATCAGGCGCCTCGGCTTGGCCATCTTTAAGATGAATAGACCAATTATGCAAAGGACAGGCCACGTGATGACCAAAAACAATACCTTGGGACAAAGGCCCCCCTTTGTGTGGACACTGGTCCAGTAAAGCAAAGACTGCATCATCAGCAGTACGAAAAACGGCAATTGGGCCGTGTCGGGTTTGTACCACACGAGCCCCCAAACGCGGAATCTGCTCCAAAGTCCCCACCTTAATCCAACGACTCATTGGCGTAACATCCATGGTTAATCCAACACACTTAAAGGCTCAAACTCGTGACGTGACAACCCTAGAGTGCGTTCAGCCCAAGGGTCCTTCTCATCTTGTATGGCATACAGTAAACGGCCATAGAGCGCTTTTCTACTTTCCTCATCTTCTACCACGCGTTTTTTAACATAGTCCAACCCCACCCGAGCCACCCAATGCACCGTGCGATCTAAATAACGGGCCTCTTCCCGATAGACCTGCAAAAAAGCACCGGCATATTCAAGTACCTCAAACGCCGTTTTTACTTTACAAAAAAACTGCGCTACTTCGGTCTTAATCCCGCCATTGCCTGCCACGTAAATCTCCCAGCCTGAATCCACTCCAATGACCCCCACATCCTTAATGCCCGATTCGGCGCAATTACGGGGGCATCCAGACACCGCCAGCTTGACTTTGTGGGGGGCATACATCTTGGCAAAAGTTCTCTCCAATTGAATGCCCATTTGCGTGGAATCCTGCACCCCAAACCGACACCACTCTGAACCCACACAAGTTTTCACAGTCCGTAAGGCCTTTGCATAGGCATGGCCAGAGGGCATGGCCAGATCAGCCCACACCTTAGGTAAATCGGCTTTTTTTACCCCTAATAGATCAATGCGCTGCCCTCCTGTGACCTTAACCGTAGGGATTTGATATTTGTCCACCACGTCCGCAATACGACGCAAGTCGTTCGCTGTGGTCACACCCCCAAACATTCTTGGAACCACCGAGTAGGTGCCATCTTTTTGAATATTGGCATGGGCTCGCTCATTAATAAAACGGGATTGAGGATCATCTAAAGCCTCATGAGGCCACGTCGACAGAAGATAGTAATTAAGCGCTGGTCGACAAGAGGCACACCCATTCGGCGTTTTCCATTTCATGAAATCCATAACCGCCGAAATACTCAGTAAATGCTCTGAACGAATGACTTGCCGGGTCTCCTCATGGGTGTGATCAGTGCAGCCACATAAGGGCTTGTTGCGGTTGGGTTGGGCCGCATACGCCCCGCCCACAGTGGAGGCTAAAATTTGTTCCACCAACCCCGTACAAGAACCACAGGAAGAGGACGCTTTGGTGTGTTTCCTCACTTCATCAAGACTAAAGAGCCCTTTTTCTTTGATCGCTTTGACGATCACCCCTTTACACACACCGTTACAGCCACAAACTTCCATACTATCGGCCATCTCTGCAGCACGACTTTGGCCTTGGTGCCCAGTATTGCCAAGATGCGATTGGCCAAAAAGCAAGTGGTCACGGATCTCAGCAACATTTTGCTTTTCTCGCAACATCTGAAAATACCAAGCGCCATCACTCGTATCGCCAACCATCACACTGCCGACAATCTTGTCATCTTTTAAAACAATTTTTTTGTATACCCCTCCCGCTGCATCATGCAAAACAATCTCTTCGGTATCGGCATCAGACTGAAAATGTCCTGCAGAAAATAAATCAACGCCCGTGACCTTTAACTTGGTAGAGGTCACCGAGCCCTCATATCGCCCAATACCTAACTGTGCCAAATGATTAGCACACACTTTACTCATTTCAAACAAAGGCGCCACCAGTCCATAGGCTACCCCACGGTGAGAAACACATTCACCGACGGCATAAATTTTTGGATCGAAGCTTTGCATGGTGTCACTAACCACCACCCCACGAAGACAGTGAATCCCTGATGCCTTGGCCAGTTCCTCATTAGGGCGAACGCCCACCGCCATAACCACTAAATCGGCAGGTATGGTTTGGCCATCAGAAAAACCAATAGATTCCACCCGGCCGTCTGGGCCCGCATTGATCACGGTCGTTTGTTTATTTAATAAAAACGATAAACCTTTCTTTTCTAGAGAGGACTTCAGCATATCGGCGGCGACCTTATCCAACTGGCGCTCCATCAGCCAATCGCCCAAATGAACGACCGTTACGGCCATCCCCCGAAGATTAAGTCCGTTGGCCGCTTCCAATCCCAACAACCCGCCCCCAATCACCACAGCATGACGATATTGTTTGGCAGCCTCAATCATGGCATGAGTATCGTAAATATCCCGATAGGTAATCACCCCAGGCAAGTCCTTTCCCGGTATCGGTAGCACGACAGGATTAGACCCAGTGGCCAAGAGCAATCGGTCATAGACTTGCTCCATCCCGTCTTCAGTCAATACTTTTCGATTAACTCGATCGATGTGTACGACTTTTTTATTCAAATGTAACTCAATGCCCTGTTGCTGATACCACTCAACATCATTGAGCATAATCTCCTTAACCGTCATCTCTCCGGCCAACACTGGAGAGAGTAAAATACGATTGTAATTGGCATAGGGCTCTGCACCAAAAACACAAATGTCATATAAGTCAGGAGCAATTTTTATCAACTCTTCGATCGTTCTCACCCCAGCCATTCCATTACCAACCATCACCAACTTCATTTTTTTCATGCTTGCCTCCTAAACGAGTCTTGTTCTACGTTAGGTTGTTTATCACTCATCTTTTCAACCTGAGCGCAACGCACCACCTCCCCCACCACCACCAAGGCAGGACTTTTAATTTCAGCTTTCTTAACCGCTTGCACAATGGCTCCTAACCCATCGATCACTAGACGCTGATTGGGTAGGGTGCCGTTTTGAATAACAGCTGTAGGCTTATCTGCGGGGCATCCGGCTTGCAGAAGTCCTTCAGCGATGGCTCGCAAATTAGTTAAGCCCATGTAAAAAACCAAAGTCATGCCACTTTTAACCAAGGCCTGCCATTGAATCGAATCAGTTGCCGCCTCATGTGCGGTGATGAAAGTGACCCCACGAGAAAATTCTCGGTCAGTTACCGGAATACCAACGGCCGCCGGCACCCCAATGCCGGCCGTAATACCATTGACCACTTCAACCGCAATACCCGCTTCTTGCAGCGCTCGTAGCTCCTCGCCTCCGCGTCCGAAGACAAAAGGGTCCCCACCCTTGACCCGCGCCACCGTGAAACCCTGTAGCGCCAGTTGTTTTAACTTGCCTTCAATAAAGGCCTGTGGAGTCGAGCGACATCCTCCACGTTTACCCACCGAAATCAGGCGGCATTCAGGCTTAGTAAACCTTAATATCAACGGATTGACTAATTCATCCATTAACAACACATCAGCCTCCCCCAAAGCTCTCACCGCTTTCAATGTGAGTAACTCAAGATCACCTGGGCCAGCACCGATGAGCCATACTTTGCCCTTTCTCATATTCACAGTACGAGCTCCTGAGCCTGTAACATCTGCTTAATAGCGGGCATACAAGAACCGCAACTCGTTCCACACTTTAATTTATTTTGTATCGCAGCAAGATCCAATCCCTCATGACGTTGCTCTATGATTTGCGTTTCAGATACATCATGACAGGCGCAGATGACACGACCACGATTAAAGCTACCCTGAGGGGGGGTTGATACAGGCGCTAAAATCCATGGCCTTGTTGCTTCGACTGCAACCCCCTCGATCATCATCGTCTTTAACCAGTCCTGTGCCGCAGTTTCACCAATTAAGCAGATGCTTTGTACCCGACCCTCTTTGACTTGGGCTTTTTTCTCGACCCCCTTTCGGACATCTACATATCGCATGAGGCTTTCATCGGTCATCGCGAGTAAGTCCTCAATCAGTCTTAAGACGCTTTCGTCGATAGGTTTGGCACTAAAGCCCCTAAAACGAACCACGCTGTCTTGGTTACCCGCCATACCCAGGTGTGCGTAATCAAAATGGGAGAGTAGGATTTTTGCTCGATTTGAAAATTCAATCGCCCCAGCTTGATCCTCAGAAGAAAACCGACTCATAATCACCACATGAAAAGGCAAAGACAACTTGGCCACTTGGATCGCTGCGTGCTTTAGTTCGGGCTGTTTGGAAAAAGGATCAAATTGATCCACGGTCAACGCATTGACCCCTTCTGCGCTCATGCTGTTAGCCCCCCAATGCATGGGCAAAAAGGTTTGGCCTGGACGCAAGTCCTGCGAACCAAGCACTTTAACCGCCAGAAATGCTCGACGAGAACTCACGGTCACAATATCATTATCCAACAACTGTCTTTGTTGCATATCTTGCTGGTTCATGGAGAGAACGGGTTCTTCAGCATGATTATGCAATCGTGCAACTCGACCACTTCGACTCAGACCATGCCACTGATCGCGCAGTCGACCTGTGTTTAAATGCAAGGGGAAGCGCGAATCGGTTAATTCTGCCACTGGCTTATGCAGCGTGTTAACAAATCGGGCTCGGCCACTGGGGGTTGGAAAGCGGCCAGAAACATACAATCGGGCAGTTCCTGATTTCGCCCCATAGGCAAAGGGCCATTGCTGGGGCCCACGACTCTCAAGCACACTGTAGCTTAAACCTGTGATATCCAAATCACGACCTCGAGTGGACTCGCGGTGCTCATTAAAAACATCCTTAGCGTGTGGGTAGGCAAAAAGTTGCGGGGTTTGTTTAATCCCTATTTTTTCTCCTAAACAAAGCGCAAAATCACGCGCTATTTTCCAATCGGCCCGCGCTTGCCCAGGCGCCGATATCGCCGAACGCACCCGAGAAATACATCGCTCGGAGTTAGTCACCGTACCTTCCTTCTCACCCCAAGTGGTGGCGGGCAGCAAAACGTCAGCAAAAGCTGCCGTTTCAGTTTGTGCAAAAGCCTCCTGCAACACCACCCACTGTGCTTTACGAAGGGCTTCATGCACCCTTTTCAAGTCAGGCATGGACTGAGCCGGGTTAGTGCAGGCAATCCATACCGCTTTGATAGAGCCCTCATGAAGGCCCTTAAAAATTTCAACGGCTGTTTTCCCAGGAAACTGTGGCACTTGACTCACACCCCACAGACGCGCGACTTCTTGTCGATGCTCGGGGTTGGCCATATCACGATGGCCTGATAACAAATTAGCCATCCCGCCCACTTCCCGCCCTCCCATGGCATTGGGTTGCCCAGTCAATGACAAGGGGCCCGACCCCGGTTTGCCAATATGTCCTGTTGCCAAGTGCAAATTAATTAAAGCGCAATTGTTGTGAGTACCATGAACCGATTGATTTAACCCTTGGCAATACAAGGACAGGGTACTCTTAGATTGGGCAAATAATCTAGCCGCTCTGACAATGTCAACCGCTGAAACTCCACATAACTGAGCACCCATTGCAGGAGTGTATTCAGCCACGGAGGTCTTTATCGCTTCAAAATTTTCGCAATGATTCGCTATAAATGATTCATCAATCAATTGCTCCCAAACCATTACATGAAGCATACAATTAAATAGAGCGATGTCAGTGCCTGGCAATATCGCCAAATGCAAATCCGCTTCTCGAGCGGTTTCAGTGCGCCTTGGGTCAACGACGATAGTTTTTAGTGTGGGATTGCTTACACGGGCCGCCTCAATACGTCGATATAAAACCGGATGCGCATAGGCAATATTAGACCCAGCAATAAATAAGCACTGAGTCAGATCAATATCCTCATAGCAGGCCGGAGGGGCATCCGCCCCCAAAGAAGCCTTGTAACCCGCGACGGCTGAGGACATGCAAAGACGAGAATTAGAGTCAATATTATTCGTTCCAATCAAGCCTTTTGATAATTTATTAAATACATAATAGTCTTCGGTCAATAATTGGCCTGATATATAAAAAGCCACACTGTCGGGGCCATCGTTTTGGATGATTTGGGCAAATTTTTCAGCTGTATGATCAAGCGCTTGGTCCCAACTAACCCTTTGTCGAGGAAGATCGCGATCTCGCCTCATCATCGGATACAAAGCACGACCCGCGTTTCCTGCGCTCAAATGCAGGGTTGCCCCCTTACTGCAAAGCTTACCTTTGTTGGCCGGATGCTGAGGATCCCCCCGAACCCCGGTGATACGGTCCGCCTCGCTCGCGATCAACACACCGCAACCGACGCCGCAATAAGGACAAGTGGATGGTGTTTCTTTCATAACTAAGAGATAGCAATGTCCATGCCATCACAATTCCATTTTTTAGCCTACTCAACCGACCTAATCCGCCTTAAATTGGTGCGTAAATATGGCGCGCGCGCCATTTACGTGCGATTGGCAATTGACTCACTCTATGATACAAATAGAAAAAATGTTCTTCGACCGATCAAAGACTTGCATGGTTTGCCACAATGCTTTTTTAACGCAAAAAACAATAGAACATGAAAAAAATACTGAGTAGCCTCAATCATTTATCCACAATAACACTCGTTCTTTTTTCTTTTTTCGTGTTCAGCGCTCATGCGCAAATGCCCGAAATGAGTCTGACGCTAGGTGCCCAAACTATCAATGTTGAGGTAGCTGCATCTAACCCTGACCGCATGAAAGGATTGATGTTTCGAAGAATCATGCCGGAGAATCGGGGCATGCTTTTCGTTTTCCCCGAAATCAATACAGAGGCCATGTGGATGGAAAATACCTTTATCCCCCTGTCTGTCGCCTTCATCGATGAGGCTGGAGTGATTACCAACATAGAGGACATGAAGCCTCATACCCGGGATTCGCATGCGTCAAAGTCCCCCGTGCGTTACGCGCTCGAAATGAACCTCGGTTGGTTTGCCAAACACGGCATTAAAGCCGGCAGTAAAATCCTAGGCCTTGGAAAAGCGCCTCCAGCACACTAAAAACAAGCCATCAAGCCCTAGCATCAAAAAACTAAAGGCTATCGCCCCTTCTTGATTGAAAAGGGTGTTTTTTTAAGGGGCAGCCTAGTGTGCCCTAGAACTCCCGGTAGAACCGGGGCATAAACCCTCATCGCCCCCCCAGATTAAGTTCTGGCTACAATGTTTCCCTGGGCTAAAGTTACCCCGCTAGGGAGTTAGGCAATGAAGGTTGTTGGCTTCATCCTTGTAACAACGCCTGCTATTAACCGCCTTATTGCAGTCACTCCATTTCATTTTCCCCATTTAACCTTGGGACCTTCGCCGCCAGAAAGGTAGACTCAGCAGGGCGGACTGCCAAAAAAAACGGCCCATAGGCCGTTTCCTTATTACTACATATCCATAAAAAAACTGAGGGCTATAATCCGCCGTTTTGCTGTGCCACCATGCAAAAGAGCATAGGAATGGATAGCATCGTATTAATTCTGGATGTCATGCCAGCTAGCTTAGCCGCGGCCGCTTTTTCTTCGGGTGTCACTGTGACGATACCTAAGGCTTTTTTCTGATTAGGCCAGATAATAAACCAAACATTAAACGCCATCACCAAAGCAATCCACATTCCGATCCCAATGGCCACAAAGCCTTGTGACAAAGTTAATGCTGAAGCAATGTAGCCATGCATAGAGGCCACTAACACACCGGTAATAACGGTCGCTAAAGCAGCCCAACGGAACCAGAACAATGCAGCGGGGGCAATCACTTTACCGATAGCAGGTTTTTGATCATCGGGGATCTTGGGCATTGAAGGGGTCTGAACAAAATTAAAATACCACAGCAGACCTATCCACATCACACCAGACATCACATGCAACCAACGCATAACAAACGCCCACCATAAATGTTCGCCGAACTTAGTGCCATTGCTGACTAAAAAAATAATCGCCAACAAAATGACCAATCCTGCCAAAATGGTTTTTCCTAATGATGAAAAAAAAGCCGCCATAATCTAACTCCTCTTTATTGATAAATCTTTGGGTAAGTGAAATTCTACCATAGCACCGATTGAAACTTTTTCTTATTATTCACGGTCTAGGATGTTGCCGGAAACAATGGGCAAGAGCCCTAAGGAGCCAAGGTGGATAATACCCCCTTTGTCTTCAAACGCCAAAATCGAAAAAATAATGCCCCTGAGAAAAAAACATCGCCGAGTCTGAATCTCTTGCCTGATGCCCATCACCCGAATTTGTATTTCCCGGAAAGCCACAAAACCCAAACCTCATCCCCTAATAACCGACTAGACTCGTCAAAGTGGCTATGTCCGAGGCAATGCTCGGTGTTGTGTTTGTCTCAACTAAACTGAATTCTTCGGCAGGTTTAGAATAAAAACTAATTTTCAGTGTTAAAATCACATTACAAAACTGTTAATTTTTTGAGGAGCTGACCTTGATTGAATCTTTTTTTGACCCGATGGCGTGGTGGGCCTTGTTCCAGATCAGCATAATTAACATCCTATTAAGCGGCGACAATGCAGTGGTCATCGCCTTGGCTTGCAGAAATCTCCCCGCCAAACAAGCCAAAACGGCCTTTATGATTGGCGCAGTTGGCGCGATTGTCATCCGGACTGGATTGACTACTTTTGCAGCCTACTTACTGACGATCCCTTATATTGAACTCATTGGCAGTGTCTTGCTCCTTTGGATTGGAGTTAAACTATTTGTCGCTGATGATGAAGAAGGCGATGTCAAAAGTAGCGAGAACTTCTGGGATGCCGTCAAAATCATCGTCATTGCCGACATTGTCATGAGCCTGGATAATGTATTGGGAATGGCTGCGGCTGCTAAAGGCCATGTTGGGTTACTGATCATAGGATTGGTCCTCACTGTCCCTCTCATCTTGTTCAGCAGCGCCCTGGTTATGAAGCTTATGGATCGATTCCCTATCTTTATCACTTTAGGCGCGACTTTATTAGGCTATGTGGCCGGAGAAATGGCTATCGAAGACCCAGCGGTTAAAACCTACATTGACACCCATGCAGCTTACCTTCACTATGTCTCACCCATCGTTGGGGCACTTTTCGTATTGGGGATTGGGAAAATGATGAAAGCTAAATCCGCTAAACACGCCGAAGAAGCCCCTCCCGGAAGCTAAAAAAAACTGTTTTTTAGCATCACGCAAAGCTTAGGTCTGCCCCCAAAAAGGCAGGCCTTTTCGTTGTGCAATCGGCATGCGCACGCTCCTACGAGCACTAGCCCCGTCGCAAGTAGTTCACGACCGACCCAGTGAAAAGCAACTGCATAAGGGTGACCGAGTGGGGGAGGCAAGCCTGGATCTTAAACTGTGGTCGATGCACCGTTCCTATAGACATATCCAAAGCTACCCATAGCTGACTAAATATCAGCATGGGACGTCTTGGAAATTCACGCCAGCCGAACAGTTGTGCTGACGATTAGCATCACGGGGTTTCACCGTGAATGGCCGGATAGCACCCA
>CAITMU010000110.1 GCA_903893565.1 uncultured beta proteobacterium
GCCCCCATACTCCAATTTAAATAAGCTCAATACTACAATGAGTTGAACGGGACTTTTCATCCTTTACTCGCACGATCCTCGGTAGATTCAAACTTCGAAAAAATTGACCTCAAAATTTCCCAAATAAATCAAGGCTTCAGTCACATAAACATCGACTTTATTTTTCTAAGTAATTGAATTTAAAGTGATTTTTTTACATAACTAAAGTGTCATTTTTATTCACATTAACTGTGGATAAACCTGTGAATAAGCACTGCGCCGCGAAGCGTCTCACCTTTGTTTATAAAGTTTATATTGATTCGCTTATTTTTTAATCACCTTGAACTCTTCATAGGCCTTGTTCAATCCATCTAAAAAACTCACACCAAAAATCTTGACAAGTCTTTGATGTCTGCATTGCCACCCGACAGAATCACCCCAACGCGTTTTTGATGAACATCAATCAAGCCTTCCATCAATGCAGCCGCCCCCAAAGCCCCAGTCGGTTCAATCATTATTTTCATACGCTCCCAAAGATAGAACATGGTTCGTAGCAATTGGGGGTCGGAAACTGTCAGCATGTCTTGGACATAATGCTGTATCAATGGAAAGGTAATGATGCCAGGGGCTGAAGTGCGAGCCCCATCGGCGATGGTATCGGGGTTATGAACACTTTGAATGCTGCCGCATCGAAACGATCGCGTTACATCGTCACCCGCTTCGGGCTCCACACCGATACAACGCACCCCAGGACTCAAAGCCTGGGCCGCTATCGCAGAACCCGACAGTAAGCCCCCACCGCCACAGGGCACCAACAAATAATCAAGCGCCCCCACCTCTTCAATTAACTCCTTGGTGGCCGTACCTTGGCCCGCTACAATCATTGCATCATCAAAGGGGGGCACAATCTCAAGCCCCCGGGATTGTGCCAAATCACGCGTAATTTGCTCGCGATCTTGATGGGCCCTGTCATACAAAACCACTTCCGCTCCATAGCCTCGGGTAGCGGTAATTTTAACGGCAGGAGCATCTTGCGGCATCACAATCACCACTTTGAGCTTCATTTCACGACCCGCCAAAGCCACGGCCTGTGCGTGATTACCGGAAGAAAATGCGACCACACCCTTTAATGACTTTTGGGCACTTAAAGCCTTAATGGCGTTATAAGCCCCACGAAACTTAAAGGCTCCCCCTCGCTGAAGATTTTCACATTTAAAAAAAACTTCAGCACCCGTTTGCTGATTCACCGTGCGGGAGGTTAAAACCGGGGTCTTGTGAGCGACGTTTTTTAAACACAGGGCTGCTTTTTCTATGTCAGAAAAATTAACCGCTAAGCCTGATGGTAACGAGTTTGTTAAAATTTTAGCCTCCTAAAAAATTAGGCCATCGCTGCCATAATACGCTCCCGGGTCAAGGGCATATCGCGTAATCGCGTTCCACTCAAATGAAAGAGGGCGTTGGCAATAGCGGCTGCTACCGGCCCTTGTGTGCCTTCTCCTGCACCGAGCGCAGGTAAATGCGGACGATTAATCAATTGAATCTGCACCTGGGGTATCTCCGTAAAGTTTAGCACGGGGTAGTCCTCCCAATTAGCTTGTGTGATGCGCATCGCATCGTATTTCACCTCCTCTTTCAACACAAAGCTCACCGATTGAATGATCCCGCCCTCAATCTGATTCTTTAGGCCATCGCTATTAATGATTTGCCCCACATCCACAGCGGCCCAGATGTTTTTCACCTGCAAGGTCTCTGCCAATTGAACCTCTGCAATCATTGCCATGTAACCCGCACCATTTTTATAGCGAGCAAACCCTACGCCCCTACCCGTTACCCCATCCGAGGGCTGTAACGATTGCCAAGAGGCCATCAAGGCCACCGCCTCAATCACCGCTCGAGCACGCTCGTCCTTCACATGCCGCAGTCTAAAACTCACTGGATCGCAATGCGCTTGTAGGGCCAATTCATCCATAAAACATTCGATTGCAAACACATTCGTTTGGCTCCCTAGCCCGCGTAGGGCCGAAGAACGAATCGGGGGATCAGGCACCAGATGGTTGTTAATTTGCTGATTAGCAAACTCATAAATCGGAATGGCATTGCGATGACTCCCCCCGCCCGGTAAGGGAGGGTTAGAGGTTTGGGCCCTTTTAAAGGGCTTTTCCAAATACCAGGAAGCCAACAGATTGCTCCCTTCGCTTCGTCCTGGCCGAGAGCTGTGGCCATGGCTCCAAACGTCCATTTGCCAATGCGTAATCATCCCCTGCGCCGATAACGTCGCACGGGTCTTGGCCACCATCGCCGAACTAAAAGGCTCCCAAGCGAACTCCTCTTCCCGCATCCATTGCAATCGCACCGCTCGTCCTGGGAGGGTTCGCGCTAAGAGCGCCGCCTCTAAAGCCACATCATCCGCACCATTATGCCCATAGCAACCCGCGCCCTCAACGTGATGCACTAGCACTTGATCCTCCTCCACTCCCAACACGACGGCCATCTCGCGTCGGAGGGGGTAGATCCCTTGGCTATGGGTCCAAACCGTGTAACGATCTTTTTCAAATAGCGCGATAGCACAAGACGGGGCTAAGGAGGCATGCGCCAAGAACTGCCGACTATACTCAGCTTCATGCACTGAGCTTTCAGGCGAAAAAAGCACCTGGCCTTTCTGACTGATGCACTCCGATTGAGCCTTGGCTTTGAGCAAGTAACGGGGATTGAAGGGGGGTAAGGTTGGCACTTCACTCCACTGTGCCGCACGAGTCAAAGCGAGTTGGGCACGGATAGCCTGCTCTTCTCGCTCAGCCACCACCCCTAAAAATCGACCATCTCGATGGACCGATATCACACCCGGCATTACTCGTACAGGCTCAAGATTAACCGACTTTAACTCGGCCTCGTAGCTGGGGGGTCTGCAGATGCGGCCATGGACCATACCCGGCATCGACATATCTTGCACATAGGAGGCCACCCCAGTGACCTTGGCTGGGATGTCCATGCGCATTGCCGCCGTGCCCACTACCACATGTTCCTCAGCCGATTTGGGGCTCGCTTGGCCAGTGGCTTCTTGATTTAATAATTGTTCATCCGTCAATGCCCAATAACTCACACTGGCCCCGCTTCGAGAGCGGATAAGACCATTCTTAACACTTAATTGCTCGACCGATTCCGACAAATGCGCTGCAGCCTTTGAGAGCAAAAGCTCTCTTACTTCGGCGGCCACTTGGCGAAAGGCAGAACCCGAGTCCTGTATCGATAAGCTCCCGGAGGTCACCCCCTCGTTGGGACTTAAGGCCGTTACGGCCGTTTGCACACGAATTTTTTCAAGATCAAGATCCAACTCCTCCGCCACAATTTGACGCAAAGCGGTGAGAATACCCTGACCAATCTCAACCTTACCTGGGCGCATGGTGACGTAGCCCTCGGCATGGATGCTCAACCACTGATTTAAAAAGCGGTTGGTTTGCAGACTTCCCGGTAAAGGACGGGGTGAAAGCGTTGTGCTCATGGGGTTAGCCTCATCTTCTGTGCCGCTTGTTCTACAGCGCGCACAATCCGTTGGTGGGTGCCACAACGACAAATATGACCTGATAAGGCCTGTTTGATTTCATCTTGACTGGGGTGAGGGTGGTCCTCTAAAAAAACCTTTGCCGTCAAAATAATGCCAGTAGCGCAATAACCACACTGCGCAGCTTGCTCATCAATGAAAGCTTGCTGCAAGGGGTGTGGATTTTCAAGGCTTCCAATCCCCTCAATCGTGGTAATAGTCTTCCCTGCAACCGCTACAACCGAAAGATCACACGATTGCAGTGCTTTGCCATCCACGATCACCGTACAAGCCCCGCATTGCCCCACCCCGCAACCGTAGCGCACCCCCACACAATTCAGTTCATTCCTTAAGACATACAATAGCGGCGTTTCATCCTCCGCCTGAACCTCGTGGGCACTACCATTGACCGTAATCGTTATCTTGTTCTTTACGCGCCCCATGCCTCATTCTCCCAGTCTTGTCGTCACAATCGTTTATGATTGAATCACCATTCTACCCAAATTCACCCCATACAAATGCACACAATCCTCGCTAAAGAAGAGCCCCTCCCCTCTGAATGCATTAGGCCTTATACTGAGCCCATTTGCTATTAAAGAGGGTAGACGAATCCTATGAGCCAAACTGCTGACTGGGATGAACTCAAAGAACGGATAAAACAACTCCAAATCGAGCACCGCGATTTGGATGATGTGATTAGTCGATTAATCGAGGCTCCCCCCATCGATCAATTGCTTTTACAACGATTAAAAAAAAGAAAGCTCTTATTAAAAGATCAAATCAGAGTTCTCGAGGCACAATTAATCCCTGATATTCTGGCCTAATCAGGGTTTGGCTTCAGTTTTAAAATGAAGCCGTATTTAGATCCAAGGGGGTTTATCTACCATCCGTCTTCGTCCGCCTCTGAGGGAGGGAGGGGGCGGGGGGTGTAAAAAACCGCTTTTATCAATGCTTTTTAAATCCCCAGTAAAGAGAAAAGCAAGCCAGTCCAACAAGCCAAGCTAAGGACCACTCCGCGATACTTAAATTAAATAGACGCCACCCCACCTCGGCACACTCCCCCGAACCTTGAAGCACTCTCGTTAGCACTTCGGTAAAAGGGAATTTTTTAAGTAAATATTCAATCCCAGGACCGCAGGCCGGCACTAATTCAGCGGGCAAATGCTGCAACCACACTTGACGCGCTGCAATCCCGGCACCGGCCCCCCCCACTATAAATCCTAAGACCCCATAGACCGCGCGTCCCCAGTGTTTGGGGGCGTGTAAGGCTGCTAATAAAAAAACCCCCGCCATGACATAAAAAGCAACCCGTTGCGCCATGCACAAAGGGCAGGGATTTTGGAATTCGACATACTGCAAATAGTATGCGAAGGCCAAAAGTGCGGAACACAGGCCAAAGGCTAAAAAAAATCCGAAGCGAAACCCAATTAATTTAATATTCATGAACACAAGTCTACCTTAAAATAAGCTGATGATGATTCGCATTACACGCCAAATTTCTTTAGAGGACTCAGAGCTTGAGGAGTTATTTATTCGCGCTTCAGGGCCTGGGGGACAAAATGTCAACAAGGTCTCAACCGCGGTGCAACTACGCTTTCATGCCGGGCAATCCCCCAACTTACCTGAACCGATACGACAACGCCTATTAGTGCTCGCGGGCCATCGTGCCACCGCAGAGGGGCTTATCACCATTACCGCGCAACGATTCCGATTACAAAGTCAAAACCGCACCGATGCACTAGCGCGATTAAAAAGTCTTATACAAGCGGCCAGTATAAAACCCATACTCCGCAAAGCCACTCGTCCCACCCGTGCCTC
This sequence comes from uncultured beta proteobacterium, assembly GCA_903893565.1. Taxonomy (GTDB): domain Bacteria; phylum Pseudomonadota; class Gammaproteobacteria; order Burkholderiales; family SG8-41; genus UBA5216. The sequence continues at coordinate 5,336 of CAITMU010000110.1, forward strand.
CCAGACACGTCGCTTAGAGACCAAGAAAAAAAGGGGGCAAGTCAAACAAGGCCGTCAGACTCGGACTGAGGAATAAGGGCTCCGTCTCTTCGCATCCTAAGCAACAAAAAAGCTTACAATAACTGCTTTTGAATACTAGAATCCTCTTACCCATTTTGATTAAAATTTAACGGAGAAAATAGCATGAAAATCAACCACCTATTATTCAGTTTAAGTTTTCTCATCCTTTCGACGCAGGCAGGCTTGGTTTTTGCCCAAGCAAAACCTGAGGTACTCGTCAAGCAACGTCAGGCTGGCATGCAAATGATCGGTAAATATTTTGGTCCTCTGTCTGGCATGCCTTCTGGTAAGGCGCCTTACAAAGCCGATGTAGTCATTCGTAACGCGGCCTTCCTTGAGATGCTCAGCAAAATGCCGTGGGATGGATTTACCGAAGCCACCAAAGACACCAAATCTAGTACTTTACCCGCGGTTTTCACTGAAATGAACAAATTCGAAGAAAAATCCCGTCATTTTCAATCAACCGTGGACAAACTAGCCAAAATCTCTAAGTCAGGGGATGAGGCCGGAATCAAAGCGGCTATTGGTGAGATTGGAAAATCCTGCGCTGACTGTCATGACAGTTATCGCGTGAAGCCCTAATAGAGCGCCTGAGTGTCGATAGTAGCCCCCTGCTCCTTATTGTTTTCTAGCGAGGGGGGCTAGAATCTGAGCAAGGACGCCTCCTTTGCCCCTCTTCTTTATTGAACTTCGTTACTGAATAGGTCACTTTATGCGTTCACTGCTCCGACTAGATATCACAAGCCTCAGAGCGAAAGCGGGCTTAGGTCTGATAACCGCAGTATTACTCACTGCCATCGTGACCGTGTTCTCTCACGCAGCGACTCCCCAACAAAACACGGGCCTTACCCCTGCAATCACCACCGATGCCCTGTCGCCTTCAATCGCGAGGGGCGCTTACTTAGCCAAGGCCGCTGGGTGTCAAGGGTGCCATACGGATAAAGCCGAAGGGGCTATCCCCTTTGCTGGCGGCCGGGCGTTGAAAACACCCTTTGGTACCTTTTATGGACCCAACATTACCCCTGATCCTCAAAACGGGATTGGTCAATGGAGCCTACAAGACTTTACCCGGGCACTGCGCTTAGGTCAGCGCCCCGATGGCGCACATTACTTTCCCGCTTTTCCTTACACCTCATTCACCCAAATTAGCGATAACGATGTGGCCGATCTATGGGCCTATTTTAAAAGCCTGCCACCCAATAAGCGCGCCAATAGCGCTCATGAAATCAGCTTTCCGTTTCAGTTTCGTTTTTTAGTTACGATATGGCAGTGGCTTTATTTTAAACCGGGTGCCTTTGAAGCCAACCCACAGCTCTCCCCTGAAATCAACCGTGGCGCCTATCTCACCAATGCTTTAGGTCATTGCACAGAGTGCCATACCCCACGCAATCGCCTGGGAGCCAGCCGTAATGATCGTTTCTTAGCCGGGGGGATGGGGCCAGAGGGTAAAAACGTCCCGAACTTAACCCCCGCTCGACTAAAAAAACAGTGGAATGACGCGGAACTCAATGATTTTTTATCCTCAGGCCAGACCCCCGACGGCGATGTTCCAGCGGAGGCGATGAGAGAGGTGATTAACAACAGCACCGGTCAACTCACGAAGGAAGATCTCAAAGCTTTAATCGCTTATCTAAGAAGCTTACCCGCCTTGCCAGAGGAAAAGAAGGAAAAATAAGCGCATCCAAGCTCAGAACACCCAACAA
>CAITMU010000111.1 GCA_903893565.1 uncultured beta proteobacterium
CAATAGATAAAGCGTTTCCTGAATAGCGCTCCAATCTTCTTCAGAAACTAAAACAGCATTTGCTCGCTTACCAGAAATGACTACTGGCTTGTGTGACTCTGCCGCTTGATCAATCAAACGGTAGAGGTCTGCTCGAGCTTCACTTGCGGTTAATGTGGTCATTATTTCACTCCTTTTCAAAATAGTACGCAAAAGCGTACGCTTTGTCAAGTGCCCCTCTCATCCACCCGACCAAAAGAAAATGCCCCGCACGAAGCAGGGCATTATTTAAATCTTGGTGGCCCGGGGCGGAATCGAACCACCCACTCAACGATTTTAAATTCTTTGCATTTTCTAGCTATCAAAAAAATTAGCATCATGAAACCCTCATGCTAAGTGTCGGGTCATGCAACACTTTCTGACCAACCCCTGATAGTGATAAGGTCTGGACAATATCAAATTTGGTTATTTCTAGAAAATTGCATTTAATTAGGATAACAACAACTTGCATAACACTTTAATCTTACCACACAAGGTTTTGTATTAAGAATCAAGCCAGTTATCTATATCACCAAAACTCTTTAATTGTTCAACATCAATAATCACGTGTGCTTTTTCGCGGTCAAAGCCATGTGCTTCACAATGAACAGATTAAACAGATTGATTTCTTACTTTTCAATTCAAAACACTGATCTTCAATCAACAACTATAATCAGTTGTTTACCCAAAACATGGGCTGCAGCTTCAATTTGCTCAATTTTTAAGATGTGGCGCGAATCAAAAACCCGATCAACTTGGGGCATGTGCCATTTAAGTCGTCTGCGCATTTGAGGGGGATTGAATCAAGTCCAACCCCTTCAACCCACAGGTCAGGCTTAGGTAAGTCAATGCCTTGCATTGAATCGACCGCCTAAAGCTTTTTTTATTTTTGTCTCCAATGCCAATCAGAGCCGTATGTATCTCAGATTTTCCATTGGATGGCTAATGGAAACCATAAACGCTAGGCTATGAGCGCTTCGCCAAAACGGCATACATACATTACCAAAGTGCGTCGTTGACATCCTCCCCTGCCTTTAGGCAGGGGAGGATGTCAAGATGGTAAGGTCGATGTTAAGGAGTCTCGACCTTTGATCGTTTCATACCATTTTGCCAGTGCTGGCTGTTTTTCACGCCAAGCATGATCAGCAAAACGAAAATCCAAATATCCCAATACGCAGGCCACGGAGATATGTCCTAATTGGAATGATTCTCCAAAGTCCGATACGGATTGATTCAAAACTGTCAGGCCATTATTTATTTTAAAAAACTGCCCTTCAACCCAAGCATCCCAGCGGTAAGCCTCTGGCCGAACCGCCAATTCGTAGCGACAAAGAACAGCCGCATCCAACACCCCATCACACAAAGATTGTAGGCGCAAGGTTTGCCAGCGTTGCGCCCCATTCGGTATTAAATGGTGTTGTCCATAGGTATGCTCTAAATACTCACATATAACAGAAGAATCGTAGAGCACTACGCCATCATCGGTTTGAAGCGTAGGAATTTTAACCAACGGGTTAACCTTCGCGAGTGTCTGATTGGGATTGACGGGTGAGACTAGGACACTGATCTCCTCCAAGGCCTGAGTCAGATGTAATTCTCGAGCAACCACCCTAACTTTACGGGCAAAGGGAGAGGCTGGATTGTGCCAAAGACGCATCGGAATTCCTTTTGATTGATAAAAAAATAGTCTATCATTATTTTAATCAATGTCTAGAATCGACTCCGCTATCCGCGGCTCTTAATACAGTAGATTGATCCTATTGGTTAAATTCTCATGAAAATACAATCCAATCCGGTTAGTTGGTTTGAAATCTATGTTCAAGATATTCATAGGGCTCAACTCTTTTACGAAGCATTATTCGAAAAAACTTTAACCCCCTTACCGTCGGACGGGAGTTTTCAGGCGTTATCGTTTCCAGGAATAGAGTCAACCTACGGCGCCATGGGCGCCCTCATGCAGCATCCCCATCGACATCCCCATGCTGAGGGCACTATCATTTATTTTCATGTTAAAGATTGCCAAACTTACCTCGAGCGCGCAATAACATTAGGCGCGCTTGTGGTCCGCGCCAAATGGTCGATTGGGGAGAATGGTTTTATTGCACTGATAACGGACAGTGAAGGCAATACGATTGGTCTACACTCCTTCCAATAATGAAACCCAAGACAGAGTTGTTTTCCACTGGGCTATTGGTTCTATGCGACTACGATTGCCCAGCCAGTAATCGGCCCCAACCCTGAACATAGGGAGCCACGCCAGCGGCCATGAGACGCCAAGGTTGCGTGATCGGATTGGTTACCACGGGAATCTTAAAATCTTCCTCTAGAATCGGCACTGCGGCTAGACTGCGCCACGCCCCACCTGCCAGAAAAAGAGCCTGAGCATCGGGGGCTTGTTTCATTGCTTGACGACCTAACTGAAAGGCGAGCTTTACGCCCTCTTCAATGCTCATCGAAAAGGCTTGTTGCGCCCATTGCCCCACACTGGTAATCGTGAGGACTTCAAATCCAGCATGCTGCAAATACGCCACCACTAGATCATTTAATGGCTTAGACCAACGGCTGGCCACAGCAATACGTCGAGCCCCAAAATGTTTTAACGCAGCCACCGAAGCCTCAGCATGAGTATCGACGGTGACACCCGTTTTTTGACGCGTTTTTTCCAGCAATTCCAACACTCGATCGCGACTTAATTGCGCGGAAACCGGAAAGCCGGCCAAGGTAATACTTTGCGCTCCTTGCTGCATCAAATCGTCAACGCACTTCCAATATCTGTGATCGATCGCCTCTTGCACCCGTTCCTCAGTGTAATCGGTTAAATTAAGCGTTGATACGATGCGTAAAATGTCATCCGGCAACAAGGGCTGGGGCTGCGACATTGGTAATAAATTAACCCCAACCGGCGTCACTGTCCCTAAAATATAGCGTGGTTTTTTTGAACTAACCGTATCAGTCATTGTTACATTCCATAAAATATTAACGTCTTAACCGGAGATAAATTTCAGGCAATTTATTGGGCAAATTATTAATCTGATCCAATACTAAATAATGCCCAGAACCAAAGATTTGCGGTAAATACTGATTAGCCATGGTATCGACTGTGATACAAAAGGGGTGGACCCCTTTGGCGACAGCCTCTTTCACCGCCATTCGGGTGTCCTCATGCAAATAGCGACGGTCCCCGCCATCATCATAGTCTTCCGGTCGACCGTCAGACAGCAACAGCAGCAATCGACGCGAACTTTCTACACGATCAAAAGCCTTGGTCGCATGACGAATCGCCGCGCCCATTCGCGTGGCCAGTCGCCCAGATAGCCCCCCAATTTGACTTCGTACATCGTCATTGTAGGGTTCGTCAAAATCCTTAATATTGTAGTAGGCAACATTATCCCGATATTTCGAGCAAAAGCCCGCAATCGCATATTGGTCGCCCACCTCCTCCATGCCCTCAGCAAAAAGCAACACGCCGGCACGAATACGATCGACCAGGCGCCCTCCGCCTTCTGGCAAATGTTGCATGATGGAAGTGGACATGTCAGCCAGCAAAATAACAGAGACTTCACGCTGCCGGACTTCACGTCTGCGATAAATGTTGGGCTGTGGTGAGCGCCCTGCAATTTTTTCAGAAACATATTCCACCACTGCATTCAAATCAAACTCATCACCATCGAATTGACGCACCTTGGGTGCCATACGAGTGGGCTTTTGTGATTGGATGGCTTTTTTCAAACGCTTTAACGCCGAGGAATATTGTTTCATCAAACGATTGGCTTCCGTCATATTATTCTCGCCTAATCGTTTTTCCTGCACCCAACTCCAATTTTTCTTATACCGAGCCTCGCGGTAATCCCACTCTGGATAGGGCACGCCCTTATCGCTACTACCGGCTCCCGCTTGCTGGGAATCGGGTCGATTTTCAGAGCGTCGTGCCGTACCACTGGTTTCACCTTCCCCAGCGCTTTCTTGTTTTTCTGCACTTTCAGGCTGTTCGCCTTCTTCACCTTCCTGCCCTGCCTCCGAATCATCCTCGCCTGTCTCATCGGATCGATTCTCTTGCTCGGCTTTTTGTTCAGAAGATTGATTCTCTTCCTGATCGTCCTGAGGATAGGCAATGCGACTGGTATTGGGGCTGCGCCCAGGCAAGAAGGCCGCGGTAAAGGCTTGCCCCTCTGTTACTTGAGGCAGGTGGCCCTCAGCAAATATAGACTCCGCGATCTGAAACGCATCGGCTAGAGTCGATGTTGAATCGTAGAGGGGGCTAAATCGCCCATCTAATACGGGTTGCCCACGATAAAAACGCAGTGCATCTTCGACCGTGGCTACCGCTAGATCGAAATAAGCGCGTGTTTGTTCATGATGGCAAGGATGGGACTGAGCCGCCGTGAGTAAACGTTGTAAATAATTAGGCACTACTTTTTGTAAACGGGACTCTATGCGTATGTCTTCGCATAGATCAAAAATGAGTTGAAAGCGTAATGCATTTTCTCCAAAGCGAGCAAAAAGAGGCGCCCAAGACACCGCTCCCGTATCGGGAAATGCGAGGTTAGCTTGGTGGAACATCTGCTGCATTGAACGGCGCTCAAAGGTGCCATAACGATTATGAGCAGCCACATGGAGCACGGCTAATATAGCCTCTTCCCGGTTTACCATAACGGCTGGAAAAAATAAGCTCTTACCATCCGTTTCCATGAAGGCACGTCCCTTTTCGGGCGACCATTGGCTTTCCACCAACTCCATCGTCTCCCCGAACCACAGGTCCACCAAAATGCCAAGAAAACGGTTGCGGTCGGTTAGCTTATAGCCTTGCATGTTTTCCATTAAGAGCGAAAGGCTTTCCTCTGACTCCAAGCGGAAATAGGACTCACCCCGGTTGCGCCCTGATTGCATCACATCGGCACCCCGCTGAGCCCAAGGTAAAACCGCCTCCACTCCCATCAGGTTTCTGACCCTGATAGCACCGGCCAAATAGGCAGAGAGGGGTAATTTTCGACTTTCGTAGAGCTCATCGGCTGGCGTATTAATCTGCTCAATCGCACCAATCCCACCGCTGGGGCCACTTAATTCCAACACGGGAGTGGAAAAATAAGCGATCCCGTTATCAATAGCACGCGAACACCACGTGAGACCGATCTCTGCCCAACGTTGCTCCCCAGCGTGACCTAAACTGCCATAGGCTCGGGGCAAGTTCTTCATGAATCCTTCGATGGCAGGCCAAGAGTGCCTCCAGCGCATGATCTGCAAGGCTTGCTGGGTCCATGGCAATACGACCTCAGAGACCTTTTCTGCCCCTCGACTCGCTCGCGTGAAAGTCTTACCAATCTCACGCTCGAATTCATAAAGGCTTCGACAAGCCGCCATCCACTCCAAGGTCTCCGCTTCACCATGGGGACGAATGACAGGCATCACCGCTTGAATTTCGGTAACCAATTCAGGGTGACTACCCCCCAAATTCTCTAGAAATGCGCGTATGGCAACAGAGGTCACGATGGGGTAACCTTATTCAAAATCATCATGCGCTCTAGATATTAAAGTGGGCGTTAACAATCTCCATCAAAGCCTCTGCAAGTTCTGGGTCATCGGTAATAGGGTTAACCATCGCGACCTGACAAGCGGTCACCGGATCCAGGCCTGCGCCAATCATAGAGGCGGCGTAAACCAAAGCGCGAGTCGAGGTCGCTTCTTCTAAACCATGATCTTTTAATAAACGCGCTTTTCTTCCAGAGGAGACCAATTTTTGAGCCAATTCGTGACTTAAGCCTGGCACTTCGTTGACGAGAATCTTTTTTTCCACTTCTTCATTGGGAAAGTCAAAGTTAATACCAATGAATCGTTGCTTCGTAGAGGGCTTAAGATCCTTTAAAACGGTTTGATAACCCGGGTTATAGGAGATGACTAACATGAAGTCATCATGGGCATCAATTTCTTGCCCTTTTTTCTCAATCGTTAATTTACGACGATGGTCTGTGAGTGAATGGATCACAACGGTCGAATCAGTGCGTGCCTCTACAATTTCATCAAGGTAACAAATGGCCCCGGCCTTAACCGCCCGAGTTAAGGGACCGTCTTGCCAAACCGTTTGATTGCCTTCGAGTAAAAAACGACCCACCAAATCTGAGCTCGTAAGATCTTCGTGACACGAAACGCTGACCAAGGGACGATTTAATTGAAACGCCATGTGCTCTAGAAAACGGGTTTTGCCACAACCGGTGGGGCCTTTAAGCATCACCGGTAAACGTTTTTTATAAGCCGCCTCAAAAATCGCGACCTCATTGGTCTGCGGTTCATAGTAAGGCGCGGTCTCACCCGTTTGTGGAATTTGAACGATATCGTGTTCCACCCCGCGTGTACGCGTTGTCATGGTCTTCATGAGGTCCCCAGTATCAATAAAAAATTATCTCAGATCGAATATTACCATTGGCTGAATGCTCTGAGGGCATCGGTTCAGTGTGAAATTAGACAGCCAATGGACTTGACAGGCACTCTTCTTTCTATTTAATTAATCGTACCAAGGGCGGCAGGGCTTAGCTGCGTTTAGGCGAGGGTTTTTTTGGCCAAACGTAGATCATCCCAAACCAGCGCCTTTTCAAGCGGTGCCTTTAGCAGATCCTCCGGATGTAGAGTCGCAATGAGGGCAATGCCCTCGTATTCATGTATTGTCTTGCGGGCCTCTTCAACAGTGACCTCTGCACCCAATAAGCACTGGACGGCCATCGACCCCATCAGCACGACCATTTTGGGCTTTTGCAAACGTAATTGAGTCGACAAAAGCGATTTAAAGCTCTCATGCCATGGCAGCATCGGGTTAAGAGTCAGGGACTTAACACATTTATGTGCATGGGTGACGAACACCGATTGGCGATGAAGACCCATTGAAAACAACATTTGATCAAAAAGCTGTCCTGGCTCGCCCACCAAGGCTTTACTTTGATCTAATTCAGCCTGAGTGAGTTGTCCTGACACAAAGACCCATTCAGAATGCTGATCCCCGCTTCCGGTTAAAACGCTATGCGGTTGTTCTGACAGAGCACAAAGCTCACAGGCCAGTAAAGGCTCGTTCGTCAAGGGATGAGGGGCTTGCAAAGGCAAATGCGGCGGCTCGGGATGCGTTGCTGGAGCAGGAGCAGCAGCAGCAGCAGGTGAGGGTGCGATCTGGCGCGTTTGCCAAATCGTTTGAATCCCCATTTCGTAGAGAATCGACTGTTTTCTTGGATTCATAGAGCGCACTCCCAGAGGAGTGCATCCTCTCGCTGTCCGGTAAGAGTGGCATAATAATTCCGTCGCCGACCCACGGGTTGAAAATTAAACTTTGCATAAAGTGCCTGTGCCGAGGCGTTAGAGGCACGTACTTCTAGAAAAAAACGATGTAGTTTAACTTCACGGGCGCGCTGAAGAACGCAGCCCAAGAGGCGAGCACCCAAACCTTGGCGTTGAAAAGATGGTGCAACGCCAAGCGTCAATAACTCTCCCTCATCGAGGACTGCAGTAAAAACCGCGTATCCTAAGGTTGCGCCATTTTTTTGTAAAACGAGCCCTTGGCCCCCTGCCCTTAACGTGTCCAAGAAGTTACCGAGGCTCCAAGGGTGAGTGTGCACTTGGGCTTCGATCGTTTGAACTGGCCCCGCATCCTCCAAACCCATGTCTCGAATGATTTCATTCATGGCATTATTGTTTCAGCAATGAACGTTCATGAATGGTCAAAGCCACTTTATCTCTCACATATAAAAGTGAGGCCTCTTCGGCCTTGCCTCCCCCACCCGCCGCAAAAATAGGCTCACTTAATTGCGCGACTTGTTTGGCGTGAGGATAGCAACGCTTGTCTATAGACGAGAGTTGAGCCCCATAGAGGGCTTGCAATGCGGGTTCATAAGCAGCAAAGCCATTGCCTAAACCTTGCCAATCCTTACCTGGCAAAGTCGGTAGAGACTCGGGAGAATAGACGGCGGGCTCCATCACCACCTTCCAGGTGGTGCCTGACACTCTTTCAAAGGCCGCATGGTACACTTCTTTCATTCGGGCATCGATACAACAAACGACCCGGTCACGGGTCGCTTGATGGGCCAAAGCGGTCAGCGTTGGGATACCGACCACCGGAAGGTTTAATCCCGCGGCTATGCCCTGAACCACCCCGCAAGCCACACGTAACCCCGTAAAAGAGCCGGGGCCGCACCCATAGGCAATACCGTTAAGCTCAGAGGCCAGCACACGACAATCGCTTAAGAGCGCCTGAATCATATCGATAAGGAGTCCGGACTGGCGCTGGTCAGAGGCCGCATCCCGATGATAGAGCTGACCTTTTATTGATAAGGCCACCGAGCAGTGCTCTCCTGAGGTTTCAACCGCTAGAATTTTCAATGATAAACCCTGTTTTCTGACCGATTAAATATTTTTTGGCAACGGCTGTATTTTAGACCATCATGACCCAGAGGGGCGCGATAAAAGCCTCTGGCTTTGTTTGTTTCAGAGGGCTATCCAAACCAGAGGCCCTTTGGTGTGTATTAAAACCGTTCCGATGAGCTTCGATTTCAATGGATATTGAGTGTTTCATTCAATTTTTTCTTGACTTGTAGGCCTACCAGAGGATAAATCTAATGCATCGATATTTACATTGGATAAAACCGTGCGCCACTACACCATTGCAGTTATCCCTGGAGATGGCATAGGTCAGGAAGTGATCTCTGCAGGGCTTGAAGTATTATCGGTCTTAAGTCAAAGGGAAAAAGACTTTACGTTGCAGTTAAAGCATTTTCCTTGGAGCAGTGCGTATTATAAAAAAAATGGTTTTTATATCCCTGAGGGGGGACTGGACGAGTTAAGGCAAGTCGATGCCATTTTATTTGGCGCCGTCGGTGCCCCCGATGTGCCTGATCACATTTCACTCTGGGGCTTAAGGCTTCCCATTTGCCAAGGCTTTGATCAATACGCCAATGTGCGCCCTGCCCGCGTTTTACCTGGTATTACGAGCCCGTTACGTGAGGGACAAAACATTGATTGGGTGGTAATTCGAGAAAATACGGAGGGAGAGTATTCTGGCAGCGGCGGTCGAGCCCACCGTGGGCTACCTGAGGAGGTGGCCACTGAAACGTCAATTTTCACTCGACACGGAGTCCAGCGCATTCATCGCTTTGCCTTTGAGATGGCTAACAGTCGAGCGCGGAAGCATTTAACGTTAGTCACTAAATCCAATGCCCAGCGCCATGGCATGGTGTTGTGGGATGAAATATTTTATGAAGTGGCGAAGGATTATCCGCAGATTGAAACTCAAAGAATTTTAGTCGATGCGGTAACGACCAATATGGTTTTAAAAACCGGTTCTCTTGATACTTTGGTTGCCTCTAATTTACATGCTGACATCCTATCGGATTTAGCCGCTGCCTTGAGTGGGAGTTTAGGCATAGCCCCAACGGCTAATCTGAACCCTGAAAGGCGATTTCCCTCTATGTTTGAGCCCATCCATGGTTCAGCCTTTGATATCACGGGTAAAGGCATTGCCAACCCCATAGCTACTTTTTGGACCGCTTGTTTGATGTTAGAACACTTGGGGGAAGTTCAAGCCGCTCAGCGACTCATGAGCGCTATTGAAAAAGTCACAGCAAAAAAATTACATACGCCGGACCTTGGCGGAGAGGCCACCACGGCTATCGTGACTGAAGCGGTTTGCGATCTTATTTAAATTAACCTAGGGCGTGAGAGATTAGTCAGCTCTTCTACTAGATTAATTTTGTATAAATAATATTTCGTTACAATTATCCGAATAAAAACCTGTATTAAAGTTTCAGGGGTTAATTCACTTAACTTATAATGCCTTATAGGATTAAAAACTCTTCTTTGTCATAAACACTCATCAATAAATCAAGATTGACTTTAATCAACGAAGCTAAATTAATTTTTGGCATTGCTTTTTAAAAAGACTTTCGCACAGACTCATCATTAAATGATTTTATTAATCGTTATCCAATTCGCATTAACGGTATTGTATTTTGCGACGGCCAATGTCGACATGAGCAATACGCTATGGATTGTATTAATGATAAATTTAACGACGTTGGGCTACTTAACTTTACAGTATAAAAATAAGGATTTTATTTTTACCCCTAAAGTTAAAATAGCTAGGCTCATTTTTACCGTTACTTTACTTATAATGGAAATACTGGAAATCTTGGTGCCTCATCCCCTCAATGCTGATGGGGTGTTGGGTCTAATCAACGATTCAGAAGTTTTTGTGACGGGTATTTTAATTGGCGCTCTTTGGAGTAAGGAATTACTCAGGAATTTTAATTTAAAATAAATTTTACCTTGGATATTGCCTTCATTCTCACAATATAAAAACTATCGAGGGCTGGACCCCATTCAGGATAAAACCCCTAAGTCCGAATCCCTTGGCCGGTGAATTTTTTAAAAAATCAAGGGCCCATAAGGGATAGGGATAGGGATAGGGATAGGGATAGGGATTAAGGGATAAGCGGTTTATTATGCTAAGAATAAATCTCCCGGTAAATTACAGCGATTCGATGGTGACCGGGAATAAAGGCTCCAATGCGTCTACCTGCATCACATGGTAGGCGCTAAATCGATAGGCAGGTCCCGTGACCACCTCTGGTGGGGTAAAGGGAAAGGCCAGGTTGCCCCCGGTAGAAATGCGACCGGGGAAGCCGTGATGCAGTAAAAATTGCTTAAAGACGGTGGCAACCGATTTAGCCGCTTCAGCGGTTCGAGCAATAATTTCCACCATCACAAACACTTCTCTTGGCATCACCGCAGGTGGGGTGGGCCAATTAAAAACCCCATCAATGCCATACACGCGGTGATAGACTTCGAAGGATTCTTTCACCGTATGCTGGGTCAGTTCTCTGACTGTTTTTTCAACAGCTGGCAATATCTGCTTCATCGCAGCAATCGCGCGCGGATCGGCACAACCGGCAAGCATTAATGCCCGTTCACCGACCTTGGCCGCTCCCTCGATTTTAACGGTCCAATGTTTTGCCGGCTCCCAACGGGCTCCAGAAATACGGGTCATGTGAGTATTGACCTGCTCGTAGCGAGCACTATCTAAATGCAAGGTCCCTTCCGGTTCATAAACATGGTAGGGATCGTCTTGTTCGTAGAGGCTGTGGGCAGCCACTGACATGGGAGAAGCGTGACGAATGGGGTTCATGCTATCGACGGTAAAACTGTCTCCATCCAGTGTGGCCAATAGTGCGTCACGTCCTCCCGGAGTCGTACAGAGCGAAGCACACTCAACAATTTTGGCCATATGCATCGCCGGTCCTAACGGATATCCCAACATACCAGGGATGGCTGCATAAACGGCCGTGTCGCACGCTCTGCCCGCAATCACCACATCGGCACCAGCGTTTAGCGCTCGCTGGAACGCTTCAATACCCATCTGCCCGACGATATGCGTGGATTCATCCACGTCGTGGGCGGTTAAGGCCGGGATGGCCCCTAGGGCTTGCACTTGACCATTGTTGATGGCTTTTTTAACCACCTCGCGTGGCATGTCAGCACCAATCGAGGCCAAATTAAAATGTAAATCCTCCTCGCGCGCAATCTCCCTTACCATTTGTAGAACGCTCTCTAAGTGCGGTTTGGCTCCAGCGCATCCGGCTGTACCGATGATTAAAGGCACTTTAAGAGAGCGAGCTGCGGTCAACAATCGTTTGAGATCACCGCGAGTTTGAGCCTCACTGGTCGCTATATTGCCACTACCTAAGTAATAAGGACCTGGGTCAATCGAACCCATGTCAGCCCCAATAAAATGAGGCTTTCGCCGTAGCCCCTCTGCAAAAGCCTCCTCCGGAACCCCATAGCCTAATTGCCCCGATGCGGACAGTACGCGTAAAGGTAAAAGACCCTCAGCACCTTTAACTTGTGATCTTAAGGTATCAATAGCGTTCATAGCGTAATCTCCAATAAAGGACTATGTTGTTGGGCGCCGTAGACGTCTTTATCACCCGGGTTGCCGGCCACTATTTTTCGATCCATCGCAATCTTGATGGCCAGGGCCTGAGGGTAAGCAATGAATTGAACCTGTTGGCTTTGCAGCCCATAGTAAGAGGCAATGGCAGCAGGCTTTAAGGCCTCTGAGGCCAACGCCATTTGGTAGCCGGCCTCATCATTAAACAGTAAATCCAAGGTCAGTTTTGTGGGGCCTGCATTTTTGCTACGGATCACCTTTGCGATCTCGATTAATTTAATGCCCATGTCAGAGCCACTCCGTATTGAAAAAAAATAGATTTAACGAATATGTTTTTCTTGGATGAGCTTTTCAATCTCAAGACTTTCATAACCTAGAGAAGCCAAGACCTCGCGACTATGCTCACCAATGGCCGGAATATCCAGTCGAGTCGCGAGTCGCTGACCATTCATCTCTAAGGGCAGCCCTGGCACTTTGGTGCGAACACCATTTAACAATGTCACCGGCGTTAACCCCCCTTTCGCATTCAAATGCGGATCATCAAATAAGTCCTCTGGTTTAGCAATGGGAGCAAAGGGCAAACCTAAGGATTCACATTTATCCATGAGCGCTTGTTTAGTCATTTTAGAAAAAATATCGCTCACGATGGGTAAGATCTGGGCTCTGGCCTCAACCCTTTGGGGATTGGTCTTAAGCTTAGGGTCTTCAAGAAGTGCTTGTAGATCAAATGCCTGACAAAACACTTTCCACTGAGTATCCGTGACAACGCCAACGAACACGAGTTGTCCATCCAGCGTTTTGAAATTGTCATATAAAGCCCAAGCCCTGACGCGATCGGGCATTGGAGAAACGGGCTTACCGGTGGCCATTCCTTCCATCATGTGTTGCGCCATTAAAAAAGCATTGTTTTCAAATAGGGCGCTTTGTACGAACTGCCCTTGTCCGGTTGACTTTAATTGGTGCAATGCGCCTAAAATAGCGATGGCACCGAACATCCCTCCCATCACATCATTAACCGAGGCCCCTGCCCGTAAAGGTCCAAAACGCCCGCCCGTCATATAGGCCAACCCCCCCATCATCTGCACCACTTCGTCAAGCCCCGTACGATGCTCATAAGGACCGGGCAAAAAACCTTTTAAAGAGCAGTAAATCAATTTGGGAAACTGGGCGCGTAAGGTTTTTTCTCCAAAACCTAAACTCTCCATGGCTCCAGGACGGAAATTTTCAATCACGACATCAGCGCTTTCGATTAATTTCATCACCACTTCATGGCCTTCAGTTGATTTAAGATCGACTGAAATACTTTTTTTATTTCTATTGTAGGTCGGAAAAAAACCCGCTCCCGAAGCAATCAGTTTACGAGTGTGGTCGCCGTCAATGGGTTCGACTTTAATCACCTCTGCCCCCATATCGGCTAGGATAAGGCCACAGGTGGGCCCCATCACCACGTGACAAAACTCAACCACCCTAATGCCATCGAGTGCTAAAACATGTGCCATAGAAAACCCTTACCTATTCTTTATTAACTAGATTGCCATCTTAACACCGCTCCCACGCCTCTACATTCTATCGAATCATGGGCGAGACGAAGCCGCTACAAAGCCCTTGGTCAAACCTGCCAAAGGGACATAACCGTACAAGGGTTCGTCAGGAATGCCTGCCGCCACCAGTTCACGAATAGCGAGTAATTTATCCATGTTAATGCCCGTTTTAAGTCCCATTGATTCGAGCATAAACACCAAATCTTCTGTCACGATATTACCCGTAGCCCCTGGTGCAAAGGGGCATCCGCCCAACCCGCCTAAAGAGCTATCAAAGGTGGTGACCCCAACCTCTAAGGCAGCCACCACGTTAGCCAAGCCCAACCCCCGAGTATTATGAAAATGGGCCCCCGATAGTTTGTCACCTATGGCCTGGCGCACTTTACGAAAAACGCGTCTAACTTGTTCAGGATTGGCATATCCGGTGGTATCCGCCAAACCCACCTCATCGCACCCCGCTTCCACTGAGGCTACCGCCATACGCACCACTGCATCCTCGTCCACTACCCCTTCGAGTGTGCAACCAAATACGGTGGAGAGCCCGGATTCGATAATAGGCCGCTGCCCAGCGGGCAGACTATCTCTGAAAGCACAGATTTTTTTAGCGCTCAGAATGGCCTCATCGGGGGTCATTTTAACGTTCGCTAGACTGTGCTGCGTTGACACCGAGATCGTGAGGGTTAATTTGTGCACCCCGGCCTGCATTGCGCGCTGAGCGCCTTTGAAGTTAGGTGCCAATGCAGCCACATTCAATCCAGGTAACGTTAACGCATGAGCGACGACCTCACTAGCATCGGCCATTTGGGCAATCAATTGCGGGGGGACAAAAGAACACACCTCAATTTCACGTAATCCAGCCTCTACGGCCGCATCAATCCAACGTTTTTTATAATCGGTGGACATGATCTTTTTAGTATTTTGTAGCCCATCTCGCGGTCCCACTTCGCTAATAAGGATGTCAATCGATGGATCCATAGGGGTGCTCATTGTGTTGTCATACTCCTAAAAAAATAAATGGGTTCGTCCAAAAACCTAGCAATCCATACCGCACATCTTAAAGTGGTTTGATCCCTGCGGCAGCAATCACCGCACTCCAACGGTTAATTTCGTCATTCACTAGCTGGGTGGCTTGTACAATGGATCCTCCAACGGGCTCCAATCCCATCTCGGTCAAACGTTTTTTAATGTCAGCATGACCCACCGCTAATACGATCTCTTGGTTTAAACGTTCTACGATAGCCTGCGCAGTGCCGGTTGGTACAGCGTAACTTAGCCAAAAATTCATTTTCATTTGTGCTAATCCTGCTTCATTCGCGGAGGGCACAAGGGGCAATACGGGGCTTCGCTTCTCATCGGTCACCATCAAAGCCCGTAATCGACCGGCGTTCACATAGGGCAAGGCGGTTGGAATCGCGGAGATCATCATCTGCACCTGTCCAGCCATCAAGTCTTGAAGCACCGCGCCGGCGCCGCGGTAGGGAATATGAACGATTTGAACATGGACTAAATTCTTAAAAAGTTCTACGCCCAAATGGGTATTGGTACCGGCGCCCCCGGAGCCATAGTTTAATTCTCCTGGATGTAATTTAGTTAAAGCAATCAAACCCTTAACGTTTTGGACTGGGAGACTTGGGGTAATTGCCAAGACATGGGCGACGGTGCTGGCCATACCGACTTGTTGGAAACTTTTTCGCGCATCAAATGGGAGGTTTTTAATCAATCCCGGAGCAATGGCAAAAGACAGTTCCGTTGCGAGCAACGTGTAACCATCGGGAGCTGAACGTGCCACAGAACTCCAACCAACCAATCCTCCGCCTCCGACACGATTATCCACAATGACTTGGTGGCCCAAGTGCGTTGACATGGAAGCGGCCAGAACGCGGGTGACCAAATCAGTACTGCCCCCGGTCGCATAGGCAACAACGATAGTAATCGGCCGATTGGGGTAGTTGCTGAGCGTTTGCGCCGTTGAAACACCGAGCGGTAGAAAAAAGATTCCTGCTAATCGAATGAAAAAAGGAAATAATTTCATCAGCACACTCCTCAATGGTAGGTTCGTAGGCAGTCAGAATTAAGAAACTCAGGATTTATAGGTATTTTTGATGGCCTTGAGAATACGTTTGATGCGCTTTGGGGTCAATGCAAAAAAATATTTTTTAATCGCATCTAAAATTGGTAAAAAAGCATAATGGTTGCCTCGGCACTGAGCTTGAAGTAGTCTTCGGTCTTTAAGTCATCCATTTGTCAGTAGAAATGGATTGTTTCCTTTTAAATTTTCCTTTAATAAGACGAGTCTTTTGATGAATTCACCCATTCAGCGTCACCAATCGGGCCCAACGTTAAGTCGTGCGGTTCAATACGGTCCCTTCGTTTTCATTGCCGGCACCACAGCGGACATTAAGACGGTCGACTGTCATGGTCAGACCCTTGAAATTTTGCAGAAAATAGATGCCTTACTGGCCACCTGTGGCAGCGATAAATCTAAAATACTGTCCTGCACTATTTGGTTGGCTGATATGAATGAGAAGCCCCTCATGGATCGTGCATGGCTTGCCTGGGTGGATCCCAATAATAAACCGGCTCGCGCCTGTGTTGAGGCAAAACTGGGTTCGGCTGATACGCGAGTTGAAATTATGATGACGGCCGCCCAATAAATCATAAAACATAAAACATAAAACATAAAACATAAAACAATAAGAATATCCCATCCACTTTTTTTATTATTATCAAAATATGAGCGAAATTATTTATCATTCCCCCATGAAAAAACTCTCCGATGCCACGCAATATCAAGGCGTTATTTATCTGGCAGGACAGGTGGCTGATGACTTAAAGGTTGGAATGTATGAGCAAACCGTGGATGTGCTACGTCAAATTGACACGCTTTTGGGGCAATGTGGCAGTAGCAAGTCCCATATTCTAAGCACCACAATCTACGTGACCGACATGGCGTTAAAACCGGAAATGGATCGGGCTTGGATGCAATGGGTCGATCAACAACGTCCACCGGCACGCGCCACTGTGGAAGCCCGATTAGGTGCCAATGTGTTGGTGGAAATCATGCTCACGGCGGCCAAGATCCAGGATTAAACATTAAGCCCAATGCGCTCATGTGAAGATGCGTTTTTTTCCCCACCTGGTGCATTGGGTTTACAAGAAAAGTACCAAGCCTTCTTGGGCGTGCTGTGGCTAAGGCTAAGACTAAGACTAAGGCTAAGGTTAAGACTAGAACCGATTAGACAACCTTAGGGGCTTTTCTCATTTCAATACCTGCCCATTTCCCAAGATCTTGATGCAAACGGGTCACACGTTCGATTTGTCCTTTGGCAGGGAAACGCTCGTAGAAACCTTCCTCTCGAAACTCTTCCATATGCAGTTTCCAGGGTCCTAACCTAGCTTCCCAGCGTTTCGCACGTCCTTCGACTGGCTCGGCATCCACACGGGCCAAATCGGCACAAACCCTAATCATAGCCTTTAGAGCTACGGGTTTAGTGACTAAATATTCGTCATGATCCCAACTTTGGCCCCAGACTTTTTCGGCTGCTTTGAAAAAATCACGAATAATCTCGTAATAACGCTCCCCTTCTCGGTAACTATTGGTGATAAGGCGGATTTTTTTCCATTCTGAGCTGACCCAACGATGCAGTTCGTTGAATAATTCAGCCTGTAAAATCCACTTATCCTGCTGACTACGGCCCCCTAAACGGTTAATTCGGTAACGAAGAGGGCTATCGCCTTCGCGGTAAAGATCTTCTACGAGCCGTGCCGTAAACCGCTTGTCAGGATCTGCCCAGGACACTCTTTCGTAGAGATCAATTAAGTGGCTCTTACTGATGCGGGTGGTCGTTGAATTGATAATAACGAACATTTCGGCTGCGAAATCCTCGCTACGACCATCAAAAATGATGCAAGGCACATTGATAGCGGCGGCTTCTGCAGGATGTTCTTTCAGATAAAACCGCAAGGCGGCGAGTCGGTGTTGACCGTCGATAATGAGGTAGCGGGCCTGAGGCTCTTGCATCTCTCCGATGTTTTCTTGGCCTTCTAGCGGGGTAAATTTCAGTGTTTCTGAGGTAAACAGCAATACGGTGCCAGGAATAGGAGGCTGGCTTTGCGCCATTTCATAGAAATTTCTTAATGACTTTACTTTGGCTCGAGACAAAGAACGCTGAAACGCTTCATCATTGCGTTCAACCCTAGCAATAAATTGAGCTATATCATCGTTTTGCGGTATGGATTGTGGAATAATTTCTTCCCCCTCACCGTAAAAGCGACTGATAAAACGAGCTTTTTCCAATACCGCTTTCGCTGGGTAACTGGCAAAATAAAATATTCCGTCCTTCTGGCGTATCCGGGTCGCTAACATAATGCGTTGCCTCGTCCCTAAATTTTTATAATGGGTAGTCTCAGATCGCCATCGGTGGGCGACAAAATCTATTTTAACGGGGAACGCGTGTTGATGCTAGCAACATATAGGTAATCAGGGCAATTAATGCGAGTGTCCTACAATATGGACGGTTTGGACTAGAATCACTAGAGTAATAATTTACATTAAATTAATAGTATAAATACTTGATTTATAGTTATTAATTTTTAAATTTAATTAAATTTTTCTCTGTATTAGATGCAAAATCCTGCGTTATATCATCAGGTAAAATTTGAAAATCTGCACTTCAACCATCGATCATGGAGACCTTTCGATGAATACATTTTGCCTATTTTTTCGCCAAAGTCTAATTTCTTCTATACTGACTTGACCATCTTTGGTGACATCCAATTCATCGAAATGTCGACTCACCCAAGGCAGCGATTGCGCTGCCTCTTGACGACTGATGAGACCGTTTTTATCCTTATCGGCCCCTTTAAAAAGGGGACCAAAGCCCATTGGGGGTTTGTTCATGCAGGGTTGACCACTTCCCTCACAGGGGGGGGGCATCCTAGGCTTTTGCAAGCAATCCTCACCATTTTCCTGGCAAGACCGAGGAATTCGGCTCGTTCCCCGATGTAAGCCCCCGCTGGCCCAACCATAACCCTCTTCATGCTGACGATAAATTTCCTTATAGGCTCTATTAAGATCACGGCGCAATTGTTGACGCTCATCCGGGTTCAATTGTTGGACGAATGAATCTTTAAAGGGAGCAGAAGATGAAGAGCCCGCACTGTTACCCCCACCTCCTCCATTCGTAGTGGGAGCGGGATCATTGGCGTCGCTGCGCAATACGGGAGGAAATGTCGGGGAGTGTTGAACCCATTGATAGCCCCAGGGTTCATCCGCTGCATGAGCTTGGGGCACGGCGAAAAAAGCCAACAGAGCGATAAACCCCACGTAAGGTGCGAGAGAACAAAAAAAAACCATGCCCAAAAGGCATTTTTTTTCGTTCTCAGGGTCGGCAATTGGGCGCTCGGGCATCATCATTACATGATTAATACTAAAATTATAAGAAAATAAACTCAATGTGACAGCTCATGAGCTTAAAAATGTCATCGTAATGAAGACGTTTACTGCTAAACAAAGCTGCTCAAGTCTTCATTATTTAATATCTTACACTTAATTAATTATTTTTAAGCTACTGAATTCTTAAGCATTTGTAACATTTTGTGACTCAGTTGTTAATTTTTTCGAACTCAGCCAAAATGCATTTCACAAACGAAATTTTTTCTAATGTAACGATGGCCCAATGAGTGAATCCAAAACCCGAGTTCTTGTTCTCGATGACGATGCCCGACTGAGGGATCTTTTGAATCAATATCTAAGTCGTGAGGGCTATACTGTGAAAACGGTAGCGACGGCTTCGGAAATGGATCGCTACCGAACTCGAGAGCGCTACGATATTCTGATTCTTGATTGGATGATGCCAGGCGAAGATGGATTGAGTATTTGTAAGCGACTACGAGCCAGTAACGAAAATATCCCCATTATTATGCTCACGGCCAAGGGCGATGAACTCGATCGAATCGTGGGACTAGAAACCGGAGCGGATGACTACTTACCTAAGCCGTTTAATCCACGTGAGCTACTCGCACGAATTCAGGCCATATTACGTCGTCGTCCCACGCCTCCCCCTCCGGGTGCACCGACCCAGAATACGCAAATTGTGCACTTTGGTGAATTTTGTCTTAATATGGCCAATCGTAGCTTTAGTAAAAATAATCAGGAAATAACTCTGACGAGTGGAGAGTTTTCTTTATTAAAAGTGCTCACACAAAACCCCCGAACCCCCTTGTCTCGAGACAAACTGATGGAAATGGCACGGGGCCGGGAGTTTGGCGCTTTTGATCGTAGTATCGATGTCCAGGTCTCCCGCTTAAGAAAAATGATCGAGCAAGATCCTACAAAACCGAGCTTTATTCAAACGGTCTGGGGGTTTGGCTATGTTTTCATTCCCGAAGGAAAATCAAATCCCTCCATCGATGCGGGAACCAGTGAAGATGCCACGAAATAAAATAATGCCCTATCTGCGCTCGCTACGACCGAGGCTCTATTGCTAACCAAGCAACAACTGGCTGAATCCATAAGGATACGGCCCAAAACGCTTTTAGTTCGCAGTGTTTTTATGATCGCTGCATTAATGATCGTCGCTCACTTTTCTTGGATTCAAATATTTCGTTACTCCAACCGTGGGCCACGCATAGAGCAGATTACCAAACATATCATCAGCACCGTTAATCTCACCCGAACCGCACTCATTAACGCTAAACCGAATAAACGTTTTGATTTTTTAACCAGCATCGCGCAACAAGAAAACGTTCAAGTCTATTTGTCCCAACCGAATGAGCAAGTGGACGCATTTCCCTCTGATGAATTCTATGATTTAATTGAAACAGAATTACGCATCGCTTTGGGCGAGGATACGCAAATTAGTTTGGCCCGAAATAATGTCGAGGGTCTATGGGTGTCCTTTTCCATTGATCACGATCGATATTGGATCATGCTTCCCATTGATGAAATCAAAAACGACCAGACCCAACGTTGGATTGGTTGGAGTTTACTGGTTTTATTCATTTCGGTCATCGGCGCCTTTGCCATTGCCTTTCGTATTAATCGCCCTCTTCGTGAACTCACTCAGGCCGTGGCACAAATGGCAAAAGGTGACATGCCAGCGCCCGTCAAAGAAGTCGGATCTGAAGAAATACGCACCCTGGCTCGCGCCTTTAATCAAATGGCTCGAGGTCGCAAGCAAATAGAGGATGAGCGTAGCCTACTTTTAGCCGGCGTCTCACACGATCTTCGCAGTCCACTGGCGCGTATTCGACTCGGGATGGAAATGCTCGTTGACAAAAATGATGCATTGTTAAAAGAGGGAATCATTCAAGACATAGATGAAATCGATACCACGATCAGCCAATTTCTCGACTATGCACGAGACCTCTCCTCTGAGCCGCTAAGCGAACATACCTCTTTAAACGCAATGATTCGTAAAACGGCTGAACGTTACCAAACCATTGGCATGAAGATGAAGCTCGAATTAAACGATCTGCCTCCTATGCCTTTACGGGTTTTGTCGATTCAACGGCTTATAAACAATTTAATCGACAACGCGTTTCGCCACGGTGGTGGCCAAGTTGAGATTTTTACTTATCCTCACGAGGACAGCGTTCGATTAGAAGTCTGTGACCGTGGGGTTGGCATTCCCAAAGATCAAACCGAACGAATGCTGGAGCCTTTTACTCGAATGGATCAGGCGCGTGGCACCAGTGGAACAGGCCTAGGCTTAGCTATTGTCCAACGTATTGTCAAACAACATAACGGGACTATTGAGTTGTTAACGCGGCAAGGCGGAGGAATGAGGGTCTGTGTTCAATTGCCCTCTAAAGCCCACTCATCTCTCAGGGTATGAGCGAGCCAGGAGTGCTCTCGATTAATACCACGACTTGCGCACTGATGCCCTCACGACGCCCCATAGCGCCTAAGTTTTCAGCGGTTTTTGCCTTGACGTTCACTGCATTTAACGCAATCGTCAAATCAGCGGCAATATTTTCTCGCATCGATAATATATGGGGCGCTAATTTAGGGGCCTGGGCAATCACGGTGCAATCTAGGTTAACCACCTTATAGCCTGCTTGGGTCACCATAGCGTGAACTCGTCGTAACAATTGCCGACTATCAATACCCTTAAATTGATTATCGGTATCAGGAAAATGTTGGCCAATATCGCCTAAGGCCGCCGCGCCGATTAAGGCATCACAAAGGGCATGAAGCAAGACATCGGCATCAGAGTGACCGACTAAACCGTGGGTGTGCTCAATGCTCACGCCCCCAATGATTAAATGTAATCCAGCCCGTAGAGCATGTACATCGAAACCTTGACCGATACGTATCATATCCATTCCCAGAGGAATTAAAAACATTGAATTCATGAATCCAACATCCTGCCTCGCCCCTTACTCCTGATTTGGAGTCCAATGACTGAATATCCTGTAGTCACTCACCTAGGGATCAGATGTTATGGAGCGCGCAGTTTAAGCAGTGGCGAGAACAAAATGAAGGTGTAGAGAAAAGGCGCAGGATGCACAATGAACAGAAGAACGGGCACCTCAATGACTATAGCTCTTATTCTCTTCTTTTCAAGAACGCTAGGGGCCTCATCAAGACCTAAAATTTAAAAAACCTATTTTATTGAAAATCAGTGTCTAACAAAACTGGGGTGACTGAAGGGGCTCGAAAACACGAAAACCGAAATCATAATTCACTGACTTAGTGTATATATCTTTATAAATTAAAACAAGACGCATACGTGAAAGTGGCTAATAAAAACCAAACAAAACAACCTCTCTGTAAGCCGCATATACGCTAGGCTTGACTCGCGATATTTGACACTTTCCGTTTAGCAGCCATTACTGGCAGAATAATGCTAAATGTTAACTTACACAAAATTCTTCACAGGCTCGGGCCTGTCTCGCGATATTAGACACTTTTCGTGTAGCGATAGAATAGCCGCCCAGGAAGCGTGCATTCACGAAGAGCACCATCCCTCTGAATTAACCTTCAAAGAGCTTGAGCAGCACATCAATGGTCGGCTCCTTTGCCCTGCCGGCTTGTAGGCACGCCGACCCAAAGTTCGTTTCGTAGTGATTACGCTGTGTTGCGTCATTATTGACGTAAGGTGCGAACTGTCTTTTCAGTGTTTTCGCATCGCCAATTGCTGTTACTCCCAGCAACCTCAGCATCATCGCCTCAAAACAAGGGCCTCAATCTACACACTGGCCTACGTCAGGGCGATATGCTCAACATCAGGAATGATCAACTGCGCAATGACGGCCTTTTCATCCAGACCGGCAAGAGCGGCAAATAGGCGGCTGTTGACTTGGACGGACGATCTACGGCAAGCCGTGGATACTTTCAAAGCCCTGCGCCACTGTATAACAAGCTTGTTCCTGCCTAATTTACAGCGGTATGGCACACTCTTGGAAGTAATGGGGTTTAAGAGCGCTTGGGCGCGTGCAATGGTAAAAGCGATGGGAGCAGGAAGTCTGAAGGAGAATTTGCAGAAAACGTTTGGCGAGCCAAAGTTGCCAGTGACGCCATCGAATTAGGACAAAAAAACACGGCCCTGTTAGGGCATTCCGGTGATGCCGTTACCAAGGGGCACTATCAATGTTTGGGTAAGAGCAGGCGAATATAAAATATGCCTGAGGCTTTTTGGAAGGTTCTGGAAGGGTTTGGCTTCACGGTTCTCCAAGTGATGACTTGAGAAAGTGCTACCCTAAGTGCTATCGCCCTATAACCCATACAGCAGATAAGTGTATGATTTATAATGGTAAATAAGAGATGGGGTGACTGATGGGGCTCGAACCCACGACAACCGGAATCACAATCCGGGACTCTACCAACTGAGCTACAGCCACCATAGAACTTTTTAATGCTTAAAATCTGATACTTATCAACAAACTAACCTAAACCGTTGTGGCGTGCCCGGCGGGACTCGAACCCACAACCCCCAGCTTAGAAGGCTGGTGCTCTATCCGATTGAGCTACGGGCACCAACAAACATCATTGCCGGACAACTGAAGGGGCACAATATACTCCTACGGACTTGCTCTGGTCAATGTAAAATGCATTACTTTTGCAATTTTTGAAAAACCTCGCGCTTGCATTTATTGATATTTTCTGTTATTACATTGCACCTTTAATTTTATTCATAGCTAATATGACAGAGTCCAAAACGTCCACCCCATCATATAAGCCCAAGGGGAAAGAGGAATACATGAATCCTCGCCAATTGGCTTATTTTCGTGAAATTTTAGAAAACCAAAAAAGGGGTCTAGGTCAAGACATCGAACGCACGGTTCATACCATGCAGGATGAGGCAACTATTTTTGCTGATCCCAACGATCGAGCGACTCAAGAGTCAGATATGGCCTTGGAGCTTCGGAATCGAGATCGAGAAAGAAAACTCATTAAAAAAATCAATGAAACGATTACTCACATTGAATCGGGTGAATATGGTTACTGTGAGAAATGTGGCGTTGAGATTGGCCTAAAACGGCTAGAAGCTCGCCCCACAGCCACACTTTGTATCGATTGCAAGACTTTGGATGAATTAAGAGAAAAACAGGTCGCCAAGTAAAAAAACAGGGACTTTTTAAAGTCCCTGTTTCATTGTTGCTACCCACATCCGTTCATTACCGCTTTATTGGGCCTCAGGAGCAGCTGGAGCCGGTGCGCTGGTCTCTGCTGACACCGCTTTCATCGACAAGCGTAGCCTTCCCTTCTCGTCTGCCTCGAGCACCTTCACCCGAACCGCCTGGCCCTCTTTGAGATGGTCAGAAACAGCGTTTACGCGCTCATTGGCGATTTGGGAGATGTGTAGCAAACCATCACGACCCGGCAATACGCTAACAATAGCACCAAAGTCCAAAAGCTTAAGCACAGTACCGTCATAGATCTTACCCACTTCGACTTCAGCCGTAATCTCTTCAATTCTCTTACGAGCCGCTTCTCCGCCTTCAGCCGAAACGCAAGCAATCGTCACAGAACCATCATCCTGAATATCAATCGTGGTGCCGGTCTCTTCGGTCAAGGCACGAATCACTGCCCCGCCCTTACCAATCACATCACGAATCTTGTCGGGTTTGATTTTAAAGGTAATCATACGCGGTGCCCAAGCGGATAGATCCGTGCGAGGGGTGTCCATCGCAGTACGCATCTTCTCAAGAATGTGCAAACGACCTTCACGTGCCTGGACCAATGCGGCCTGCATGATTTCCCGGGTAATGCCAGTGATCTTAATATCCATCTGTAAGGCAGTAATACCGGAGGCTGTACCGGCGACTTTAAAGTCCATATCGCCCAAATGATCCTCGTCACCCAAAATATCGGACAACACGGCAAATCGACCGCCCTCTTTAATCAAGCCCATGGCAATACCAGCCACATGATCTTTTAACGGCACACCCGCATCCATCAACGCGAGGCAACCGCCACAAACTGAGGCCATTGAACTAGAGCCATTGGATTCGGTAATTTCTGACACCAAGCGAATGGAGTAGGCAAATTCATCGGCCTTGGGTAATACCGCCAGCAAAGCCCTTTTCGCTAAACGGCCATGACCAATTTCACGACGTTTGGGGGTGCCCACACGACCTGTTTCGCCAGTGGCGTAGGGAGGCATATTGTAATGGAGCATAAAGCGGTCACGGTACTCACCTTGGAGTGCATCCACAATCTGTTCATCACGTGCAGTACCCAATGTCGCCACTACCAAGGCTTGTGTTTCGCCTCGAGTAAATAAAGAGGAACCATGGGTGCGGGGCAAGACCCCACTGCGGATGGTAATTGGGCGCACCGTGCGCGTATCACGACCATCAATGCGGGGCTCACCATTCAGAATCTGCCCACGCACAATCTTCGCTTCCAGTGCAAAACAAATCTCAGCCACCGCATTGGCATCGGGCCCACCTTCCGTACCCACACCGATTTGCGTATGAACGCGCTTCCAAAGATCATCAATGGCCGCAGAGCGTGCTTGTTTTTGTTTGAGCTGGAATGCGGCGTTCAATTCCTGACTAGCCAAGTCATTAATCTTAGCGGCCAAGGCCTCGTCTTTAGGAGCAGCAGTCCAGTCCCATAAGGGCTTACCAGCCTCTTCTACCATTTCGCCAATGAGGTTAATCACCGACTGCATTTGTTCATGGCCAAACATCACAGCGCCTAACATCACCTCTTCTGAGAGGACATGGGCTTCAGATTCAACCATCAATACGGCTTGCGAGGTTCCCGCTACCACCAAATCAAGCTGTGAAGTCTTCAGCGCGCTTAGAGTCGGATTCAACGTATATTGACCATCATGGTACCCCACTCTCGCAGCACCGATGGGGCCTTGGAACGGTACACCAGAAATAGCCAATGCGGCCGACGCACCAATCATGGCTGGTATGTCTGAATCGATTTCGCTATTCGAGGACATCACCGTAGCAATGACCTGTACTTCATTATAAAAACCGTCTGGGAATAAGGGACGCAAGGGCCGATCGATTAATCGACAGGTCAGGATTTCTTTTTCTGAAGGACGACCTTCGCGACGAAAAAATCCACCAGGAATTTTTCCGGCAGCATAGGTTTTTTCTTGATAATCCACGGTTAACGGGAAAAAATCTTGGCCCGATTTAGCTTTTCTTTGAGCCACTACCGTGACTAATACAACGGTCTCATCCATCGTCACTAAAACAGCTCCGCTAGCCTGTCTTGCAATTTCCCCTGTCTCCAGTGTCAACTGGTGACTCCCCCACATCATCGACTTTTTTACATGACTCAATTCATTATCCTCAATTTTTCAATAGATACTACTCGCGCCAACAATGACAAATCCCCTCATCCTACAAACAGACAAAACAAAAAAAGACCGCTATACGGCGGCCTTATTCTTAGTGTCTCAGTGTTTTTGTTGTAGCTAAATGCACGCAATCTTTGGTTGCACAAAAATTACGTTGAACAACTCCTGAGCACCGGAATTCAAGTGCACCGGTGCCCACTAGATCAACTCCCGTCATGGCGGGCATCAGCATCAAAAGTATTACTTACGCAATCCCAGCCGTTCGATCACGGTTCGATATTTATCGACAAAGTGCGTTCTTAAATAGTCAAGTAACTTACGACGACGACTCACCATACGCAGCAACCCACGACGCGAATGATGGTCCTTTACATTAACTTTAAAATGCTCAGTCAGATCAACAATACGCGCAGTCAACAATGCAATTTGAACTTCAGGCGAACCTGTGTCGCTCGCCTTGCGCTGAAAATCCGCTACGACTTGTGCTTTTTGGGGTGTTGTTACCGCCATGTGTCTTTCTCCACTCGAAAACCCAGTATTTTACTCTCTAATCAGACATTTGCTCAAGAATTTTCAACAGTTTGTGCCAACATTCGATAAGGAACGACTCGCCCACCCATTTCCCATTGAACAACGCCTAAAAAATGAGCCTCTGGACCATAGACCCGCGTGAGTAATCCAGTGGCAGGCCCGCTAATACGTAGCTTCTGCCCTAAAAGGAGGCGTTGGGCCTGGGTTTCATCAACGTCCAGTCTTGGCAAATCAGCTAAGAGGGTTTCAACCGGCATTAAATAGGTTTGCAAGGTTGGTGGATCCATAGCAGCGAAAGAATCTATATTGTGGACCAATGGATGATCCAATAAGAACGATCCGGTCTGCGTGCGACAAAGGGCCGACAAACTGGCACCAAAGCCTAAAGCGGCTCCAATGTCTTCTGCTAACACACGAATATAAGTGCCTTTAGAGCAATGAACACGTAACTGGAGCAAAGGGGATTGATATTCCACGATCTGAACAGAGTAGATATGAATCGGTCGTGCCACTCGCTCGATGGTCACGCCTTTACGCGCGTATTCATAAAGGGGCACACCGTGGTGTTTGAGCGCACTATGCATGGGAGGCGTTTGAGTTTGAGAACCCACAAAACCCTTCAAAACGCTCTGAATCTTGTCTAGATCGGTGTCAGGAGAATTCTCCGATAAGATATCGCCCTCGCTATCACCAGTGGAGGTGACAATGCCTAAACGCAAAGTAGCCAGATAAACTTTATCGGCTTCTAATAAAAAGTGGCTGAATTTTGTGGCCTCCCCCAGGCACACGGGCAATAAGCCGCTAGCCGCAGGATCAAGGGTCCCGGTGTGACCTGCCTTTGCTGCAGAAAAAACATGCCGTAATCGACTCACTGCCTGCTGAGAGCTTATTCCCAAAGGCTTATCGAGCAATACCACCCCGTCAACACGATTTTTAATGCGGCGAGGACGGCTCATGATTTAGTGCTGTGATTGCCTCCAACGGCCTCATCAATTAATTTAGATAGACGAACCCCGCGCTCAACCGATTCATCATACTCAAAGTGAATTTGCGGCACCATTCGCAGTCTCATTCTTTTCGCGAGTTGGCTGCGAATAAATCCACCCGCCCGAGCTAGGGCCTCCACAACCGATTGATTCCCAGAGGCTTCACCCAACCGGGTAAAAAAAACCTTGGCGTGCTCATGATCCGAGGTCACTTCCACATCGGTTATGGTGATCATTCCAACACGAGGATCTTTTAATTCTAGTCGAATTATGTCGGATAGCTCGCGCTGAATCTGTTCAGCGATACGACGGCTACGAGGGTAGTCTTTTGGCATGCACGCTTTGAAGGGAAATGTGAGAACGTATTAAGGAGGGGCGCGCTCCTTGATTCTTAACTGGAAGGCAGCCCCGAAATACAAAAAACTTTTTAGTTACTTTTGGCTACAGCGATCGAGCCACTTCAACCACTTCAAATACTTCGATCACGTCACCGACCTTCAGGTCATTGTATCCTTTCAGTGACAAACCGCATTCGAATCCACCCTTGACTTCGCGCACGTCGTCCTTGAAACGCTTTAACGAATCAAATTCACCTTCATGGATAACGACATTGTCTCTGAGTAATCGAAGCTTCGAATTGCGTTTGGCGACACCATCCAAAACGAAACATCCGGCGACCGTACCAATTTTAGATATTTTAAAAATTTCTCGAACTTCAATCGATCCCAGAGTGCTTTCTTTGCGTTCGGGTGAGAGCATGCCAGTCATAGCCGATTTGATCTCGTCAACCGCTTCATAAATAATATTGTAATACCGAATATCGATGCCACCACTTTCAGCCAATTTTCTGGCAGCTGCATCGGCACGTACATTAAAGCCAATCACTACCGCTTTGGAAGCGAGTGCGAGGTTAATATCGGATTCCGTAATGCCACCAACCGCGGAGTGCACAATATTGACTCTGACTTCATCGGTCGAAAGTTTGCCCAGTGCATAGGCAAGCCCCTCGTAAGAGCCTTGAACATCGGCTTTGATAATTAACTGCAACATCTTCTTCTCGCCATCCCCCATCTGGTCAAACATATTTTCCAGTTTGGCGGATTGTTGCTTGGCTAACTTCACATCACGGAACTTGCCCTGACGGAACAAGGCGATTTCGCGTGCTTTACGCTCATCAGCGAGAACCAATACATCAGCTCCCGCGCCCGGTACATCGGATAAACCTAACACCTCAACAGGAATGGAAGGACCGGCTTCTTCAATCGAAGCGCCTGTTTCGTCATTAAGAGCACGAACGCGACCAAACACGGTTCCTGCGAGTACAAAGTCACCGCGCTTTAAAGTACCCGATTGAACTAAAATCGTTGCCACCGGACCACGACCTTTGTCCAAACGAGATTCAATCACGATACCTTTAGCTGGGGTGGTTCTAGGGGCTTTTAATTCGAGCACTTCCGCTTGCAGCAATATTCCATCGAGCAACGCATCTAATCCCTCACCCGTGCGCGCTGATACATTAATAAATTGCGTATCACCACCCCAATCCTCGGGCACCACTTCATGGGCGGCCAGATCCTGCTTAACGCGATCGGGATTCGCTTCTGGTTTGTCGATTTTATTTAGGGCAACGACGATCGGCACTTTACCCGCTTTGGCATGATTAATCGCCTCAATCGTCTGTGGCATCACACCATCGTCGGCTGCTACGACCAAGATAACCAAATCGGTGACTTTCGCTCCCCTTGCGCGCATGGCTGTAAAAGCCTCATGACCCGGCGTATCAAGGAAAGTGACCATGCCTTTACTGGTTTGAACGTGATAAGCACCAATATGCTGAGTAATACCACCAGCCTCACCCGAGGCCACCTTAGTGCGACGTATGGCATCGAGCAAGGAAGTCTTACCATGATCGACGTGCCCCATCACCGTCACAACAGGTGCACGAGGTTCGGCAATGATCTGTGCGTGGGAAACATTTTCTTCACTCAGAAATGCATCGGGGTCATCTAACTTAGCCCGTACTGCTTTGTGCCCCATTTCCTCGACTAAAATCATGGCCGTTTCTTGATCAAGCACCTGATTAATAGTCACCATGCTACCGAGTTTCATCAAAGCTTTAATGACTTCTGCAGCTTTGACGGACATTTTATGAGCCAGTTCTGCCACAGAAATCGTTTCAGCGATCACAACGTCTTTGATGACGGGTTCTGAGGGTGCCGAAAATCCGTGTTGTTGATCAGAATCGTCTTTATTAGAACCGTGTTTGACTTTTCTTTCTCTCCAACCCAATCCACCCGTGGCATCACCACGGGTTTTAATCGTACGACGCTTGGTATTGGACTCATCACGCCAGGCACTGGGTTCTGCTTTTGCGGGAGCTGCTTTTTTAGGAGGTTTCTTTTCTGATCCTGGAGTGGCAGCCGTTTTGTGCAAAGTGCCCTCAACACTTTGTTTTGCAGGGGAGGAAGGTTTTTCTGCTTTTTTAGGTGCAACCGGTTTGATCTCATCAGCGGCGGCCGCTTTTGCGGCGGCTTGCGCAGCCAATTCTGCACGGCGACGTCTAGCTAACTCCAATTCCTGTTTTTTCAGAGATTCGGCGGCCTGCAACTGCGCTAATAACGCGTGTTGTCTTGCCTCAGCCTCACGCAGGGCAATCTCCTGCGGATCCAGAATCATTTTTTGAGGCGTGCGGGGTTTGGGAGCGGGTTTTACAGCAGGAGGGGCGCCATCCACCTCTTTACTCTCATTCGCAGCCACGTTGTCACTAGCGATAGGCTCACTTGCTGACGGTTGGATTTCATCTGACGTAGAGGCTAATGCCGGCTGATCATCCTTATGATGATCTTCTACTTTGGGGGCTAAGCTAGCCTCAGCATTTGCCTGACCAATGGTAGGGGAATCGGATTGAGTATGTGCGATCTCTATCGAAGGGGTTGTTGGCTCGGTGTGCGGGGCAACAACATTGTCCTGACTTAACTCTGTGGTTGAGGCAGCCTCTACAGGGGCGGTTGGCGCACTTTCAATGCTAACGGCAGCTGTGGCTAATTCCACCGCTGGTGGAGTCGGGTTGGCCTCTACAGGGCTTTGCATTAATGAAGTCGTATCTTCAGACCCCGGTGTAGGCTCTGGAAGGAGCGACGTTCCTACTAATGCATCCTTAGCGGCTTCCCCTTCCGTGTTACTTTCATTCGCAATGGCAATGGGCCGCACCGGCAGTGGCTCACGTTGTATGAGTACCCGCTTTTTACGCACTTCGACTTGAATTGTGCGTGCCTTACCGGTGGTTGTGTCTGACTTTTTAATTTCTGTCGTCTGACGACGGGTCAGCGTGATTTTCTTCTTCTCTTCCTTCTGCCCATGGGATTGACGCAAATACTCTAAGAGTTGCGTCTTATCCTCCTCAGTCAGGGAAGTGTCTACGGATAGGGTTTTTTTTACCCCCGCAGCCTGTAACTGCTCAATAAGCAGCGCTGGGGAAAGTCCCAATTCTTTAGCAAAATCTGTAACATTCAGTTGCGCCATGCGATCCCGTCTATATGCGTCTAAGTCTTACGCGTTCGATTCAACAAACCAAGGGGCGCGAGCCGCCATGATGAGTTCTGCCGCGCGAGCGGCCTCTATTGCGGTCAATTCGACCAAATCATCGGTGGCAAACTCTGCCAAGTCCTCTTGTGTGCCGATCCCCTTGGAGGCCAGCAATAATGCTGTGTCGTGATCCATGGTCTCCACTTTCATAAGATCGTCAATATCATGATTGACTTTTTCCTCTGAAACGATGGCCTGAGTGAGCAGGGCATTTCGTGCGCGGCTTCTCAATTCATTCACGGTTTCTTCATCGAACGCTTCAATCTCAAGCATCTCATTCAAAGGAATATAGGCCACTTCTTCTAATGTAGAAAAACCTTCTTCCATCAGAATGTTAGCCACTTCTTCATCCACATCCAATTTATCAATGAAGATGGCCCGGATACCAGAACTTTCCTGCTCGTTCTTAGCTTTCCAGTCCTCTTCCTTCATAATATTGAGCTCCCAACCGGTTAGCTCACTGGCCAAGCGAACATTTTGGCCTCCTCTGCCAATGGCTTGGGCTAAGTTCTCATCGTCAACAACGATGTCCATACTGTGCTTTTCTTCATCAACGGTAATTTTGCTAACCTCAGCTGGGGCCAGAGCACTGATGACGAATTGGGCGGGATCCTCACTCCACAAGACAATATCAACCCTTTCTTGGGCTAATTCGCCGGTCACCGCTTGCACCCGAGATCCACGCATCCCCACGCAAGTTCCAATTGGGTCAATACGCTTATCTTTGGTTAATACGGCAATCTTGGCACGAAGTCCTGGGTCGCGGGCTGCGGCTTTAATTTCCATCAAACCGTCTTCAAGCTCAGGCACTTCTAATTCAAAGAGTCGAATAATAAATTCTGGCGCCGTACGGGACAATATCAATTGTGGACCGCGAGCCACCCTTTCCACTTTCCAAACCAAGGCTCTTACGCGATCTCCAACCCGTAGGTTTTCCTTCGGAATCATCTGATCGCGCGGCAGTAATGCTTCCAAGCGACCCGATTCGATAATGGCATTACCGCGTTCCATGCGCTTAATGGTTCCAGTGACCATGTGTTCTTCACGGGCCAGAAAGTCCTTCAGAATCTGCTCCCGCTCAGCGTCACGTATCCGCTGTAAAATGACTTGCTTGGCTGTTTGTGCGCCGATACGCCCCACTTCAAAGCCTTCTAAGGCCTGTTCGATGAAATCACCCACTTTAGAGTCAGGTTTTTCCTCTACGGCTTCGTGCAGTTTGTATTGACGAGAGGGCGTTTCAATTTCAATGTCTGGAACCACTTCCCAACGACGAAAGAATAAAAATTCACCCGTATCACGACTGACTTGAGCACGAATTTCCACATCCTCATGGAATTTCTTTTTAGTCGCCGAGGCTAATGCCATCTCCAATGCAACAAAAACAATTTCTTTGTCGACATTTTTCTCACGCGCCAACGCGTCTACTAGCAGCAGAATTTCACGGTTCATACTAACACTCCTGAATCCTAAGCATCTCAAAGGCTAATGCACTGACACCCATGATTAAATCTCGGGGATTAAGCGCGCCTTGTCAAGGTTGAGTATGTCAAATGACACCGTCTTTCCCTCAACCTCCAGTTCGACTTTCCCCCCAAACGTTTGTTTCACCATCCCTACATAATTTCGCTGCCCTTCTGAGGCCACTCTTAACTTCACACGCACTTTATGACCTACAAAACGCAAAAAATCTTTTTCCTGCTTCAAAGGCCTGTCTAACCCTGGCGATGAGACTTCCAAACGGTCGTAATCAACGTTTTCAACCAATAACAAGCGACTCAAATGCTGACTTACCGTGGCACAGTCATCAAGCAAAATACCACCTGGTTTATCAATAAAAACACGAATCAAGCGGCCCTTGGTAGAGCGCTCCATATCGACCAGTTCAAAACCCAAACCGGTGAGAGTCGTGTCAAGCAAAGACAATAAATCCATGGTCAACCGATACTTTTTAAAAACATCGTCATACGAACGGCAGAAACAAAAAATGGGCTTGCCGCCCATCCAACTTTACTGAGTCTTCTGTTCCACCCTAGCCTAACAATAATAATGCCTAATAAAACCACACCCTTCACAATAGCCCTTGATTATAACAACTAATCTAGTTAGAGCCAAGTCTATCTCATCCCAAAGCGTAAACGAGGAAGTAAATTTTATGTTCTTAAAATCAATATCTTAAGCCAACCGTAGGTTGCCTTTGCTAGAAAACTCTTGTGGCATTAAGTCAGAGAATATAATATTACTGTATAAGATTACACTAGTATCCTCACCTTCGATGCCAACATCCTTACCCTTCAATATTAATAATGAATCCATCAGAACGGTAAAGGGTTACAAGCAGTTAGCTTAAAATATATTCAAACCTAATTTATACTATCCATTATGGAAAGATTTGTAGCCATTGGTGATGCAGCAAAAGCCCTGGGTGTGTCGATAACGACATTGCGCCGCTGGGAGGCAGAAGGCCG
>CAITMU010000112.1 GCA_903893565.1 uncultured beta proteobacterium
GAAATTCTCAGAGTTTTGGATCTCAACATGTTTGAAATCGTCCCAATTGCTGACCTTTTGGGTCAAATTCCAAGTGGGTCACAATTAGGTGATTTTCCTGTTCAACTAGACTTGTTCCAAACGTTGGGACACTAGTGATATTGGCTGACTTATTTAATTCCTCTGGTAGTTTATTCGCGCTGTTGTTGTTGGTTGCTTTCTTTGCCCATCTGACTCGTTGGCTACTATGGACCCCTTGGAAAACGTTAAATACGCCGTTGGTTTGGGTCTTACATGTCGCTTATGCTTGGATTCCACTACATTTGATATTTCGCTCAATGGGTGCAATGGCGTGGATTTCTTCATCTGCTGCCACCCATGCGCTGACGGTAGGTGCGATTGGTAGCATGACCATAGGGATGATGACCCGTACTGCCCTAGGTCATACTGGAAGAAAGCTAGTAGCGGGTAAGGTAGAAATAACATGCTACGTATTCGTGGCTACGGCAGCATTGATTAGAGTGTTTGTCCCGTTAATGTATCCTTCCCTGATCATGAACGCTGTCTTATTGTCTGCAATTTTTTGGTCATTAGGATTTTCCCTTTATACCTTGCGGTATTGGAGTATTTTGAGTCGAGCATAAAGATTAATACTGGTATTGATCGTTCGAATGGTTCACCCTTGGAGAAACAAATGAACATGACGCACTACATGGAGTTATTGGCAGTTAACCAGCCTTGGAATTTAATTATTTTTATGGCCATTCCAATTATTTTGGCTGAAACCTTAGCAATTACAGAGTTTTACTTGCTATTTACTCGTAAGTTTGAAGGATTTGTCTTTTATCTCAATAAATTCTCAGGAATAGCAGTGGGCCTTTACTTTATTGGCATCATTGCTTACATCGTGACTCAAGTAGTCATTCCAATTACTAAAGCCGGCTAATGGAGGACAGCGATTGATGTAATCGCTGTAGGTAGTTATGTGATAGCTGGACTACCTTTAGTATGGATTGCATTACAAGAACTGGGGTTGGTGAATAAACACTTAGAAAATGAGCGTAAGTTAACAATTCATGCGATATGTGTTGCTCTATTCCTCGTATTTGGGCATGTAGCAATGATATCGGGAATGATTGATCCAAGCCTATTAGGCTACAGGGCGCCCAATAAAATGCAGATGGGCCATGATAATTCAGCAGAACCTATAAACCCTATGAAGTAAGTGCTCGTAATAACCGACTTCCTGGTCGATTAAGCCCAGTTGGCCGGTCAAAAGCCCCCAGTGTTGGGCACTTCATAAACTCCACCCCGACATGTAGTCGATTTTCATCCGTTTAGTGCCGGCCGAAACATAGGTCTGAGCACAGAATCGGGTCGTAAAACGCTGTTGTTTTAGCCTAAATCGGTGGTGATGGGTATTTTGACGATACGGGGGATTCAGTAAGCTTTAATTGATTAGAAGAAAGAGAATTGCTTTCGAATCAAAACGCCTCTTTTTTTATCCCTGAAAACTTAAAAACCTTTTCCCATTTTTTTATTTCATGGTTGATGTAATTCTGAAAAGCAATGGGTTCCATTCCTCCAGGAGTACTTCCCTCATTAATAATGCGATCTTGAATTTCATGAGTTTTTAAGGCTTTGGAAATGGAGCTATGTAACAGATCGATAATGGGTTTAGGGGTCTTTTTTGGTACTACAATCCCTTGCCATGAAGTGACATCATACCCTTCGACACCAGATTCGCTTAAGGTCGGTAGATCGGGTAGGATGGTTAAGCGTTCAGCGCTTGTGATCGCCAAAGTTTTTAATTTTTTAGCGCGCATCTGTGGCAAGACCACTTGTATTTGAATAAAACTCATCTGAACTTCACCGGATAAAATTGATGTTAATTGTTCTGCCGCCCCTTTGTAGGGAATATGGACAACATCAATTCCGGCCATAAACTTAAATAATTCCTGAGATAAATGATTGCTTCCCCCTAATCCGGAAGAAGAAAAATTCATTTTCTTGGGATGACTTTTTGCTAAGCTTATAAATTCCTGGACACTGTTAGCGCCAATAGAAGGGTTTAGCACGAGAGCGTAAGGGGAAGAAACCACGACAGTGACTGGATCAAAGTCATTAAGCGGATCGTAGGGTAAACGAGCATGGGAGCTAACATTAACGGCTAAAGTGCTCACACTACCGGCGAAAAGAGTATAGCCATCGGCTGGCGCTTTTGAAACAATAACAGCTGCCGCAATGCCTGCGCTGCCGGACCGATTATCGATAACGAACGGTTGTTTAAAATTTTCCGTTAAATTTTTGCCGATGGTACGCATAATGGCATCCGTCCCACCGCCTGCAACGAATCCCACGACTAAACGCACGGGTTTTTCTGGGTAAGTGTTTTTTATTGCCTCAGCCTTTGCATCGAAAGGTATCAAGGATGTTGTATACAAGCTCATTAGACCGATAATTATTATTTTCATGGAGTCAGGCAAGGCCAGTTATTATTAGAAAGAACTTATGAGGCAAAACGCAATATTTTTAATACATCATTGGGCGAGTTTATTTTCTTCGGGTTGGTATGTAACCAACTCCCATGCATCGCTTTGTGGGCAATCATGTCAAATTGATCTTCGTTGATGCCTACCTCGGTTAGTGTTTTTGGTAAACCTAATTTTGCAATCAAAGAGGCAACCACTGCAAAGGCCTCTTGGCCGGGGTAGCCCATTGCTTTGGCCACCTTTTTTTGTCGTTCATGGTTGACATCACGGTTAAATTGCAAAACAGCCGGTAACATGACGCAAGACGTAAAACCGTGAGCCACGCCAAAGCTGCCGCCCAATACATGCCCAATGGAATGACTAGCCCCCATTTGTGCGCCTCCCTCCCGACCTTTCATTGCGAGCATGACTCCGAGTTGACAATCCAGTCGAGCTTTCATGTCTTTGGGATCATTAAACACTTGGGGCAGTGCTTGACTGAGTAAATTCAGTGCTTTGATAAAATGGGCGTCACTCACGGGATTGTCATTGGGGTAACAAAGGCCCTCTGTTGCATGATCAATGGCACGCACCCCAGTCGATAACCAAACCCACATCGGGGTATGAAGAGTGGGCAGTGGATCAAGAATAGTGATCTTCGGTACGATAAGCGGATGACGAAAGCTGTGTTTCATTTTCGATTGTGTATCAGTGCAGCCCCCCTGTGCTTGAAATTCGCCCCCTGATAAGGTAGTGGGTATCGCAATTTGACGAATCAAGGGTCCTTCAAAAGAAGGGGAGGTGACTTTGCCATCCGATTCGACTCGAGTGCGATATTGATCGAGTTGCTCACTTGTTTGGATATTATGCCTTAGGCAAATTTGCATTAATTTGCCAGCATCCGTGACCGAGCCACCTCCAAAACTAACAATCAGATCCGTTTGCGCTCTTCGTGCGAGAGCACTAGATTCCAGTACGGCTTCTCTGGGGGTATGAGAGGGCATTCGGTCATATAAACCCGAAAACAAGGGGCCCAATAATTGAGTGATTTTTAAAACTTCATCCGTGGTTCGATTCATAGTTCCGCTGACGATGAGAAAGACTTTTTTTGCATTTAACCTTTCTACCTCATTCAATAAAGCCTGCGCAGCTGGTTGGCCATAAATTATTTTTTCAATAGAACTAAATGTAAAAGTACCTGGTATCATGAGTAATCTGTTTTCTTTATATAAAAATTCGTTAATAACAATAGAGAGAATGAGTAAGCGTTATTTTTTTATTTGTTCAATATTCTGGCCCGTCGCTTTGTTGTACGTGCTCTACCTTCTCGATCTTTAGCGTGCGGGATTGCCGAACAAAGTTAAAACTTCGCTGCTTTTGAATGACTAGGGCATCGGAATCGATACCACTTTGCCAGAACCTCGCTCGGCTATCCAGATGAGTTTGCCCGCGGGCTCAACGGCAGTCGGGGTTTTGAGTCCTTCCTTGATCACCTGCACTGTGGCTTTGTCTTCATTAACCGTTATGACGGAGATTTTTCCGCTTCCATTTTCAGAGACGATCAACTTTCCATTGGCCGCTCGCATCCCATCAGGACTTTTGATCGGTTGGTCCATCCAAATATCAATGGGAATACCGGCTTTACCTTGTGCATCAATAGGAATCCGGTATAGATTGTTTGTGGTTACGGTATTGACATAAAGAACACCCTTCAAAAAGGTGATGCCGTCGATACCCAAAAGGGCTCGGTGTTCTAGAAAAAGCTCAGCAGCATTGGCACCTTCTGGTAACTTATAAATTTTTCCGTTCGCGGTGTCGGTAACATAAAGTGCTTTATCGGGACCTATGGCAAAATCGTTACAAGTCGTGTTGGCTCCTGGTAGGTCCCACCTTATTTTTTGTGCGCCGGTTACAAGATCAAATCCTCTGAGCGCTGATTGACGTTGTATTGGATTACTTTTTGGCACTGGGGTTAGCTGACAAGTCCATAAGGTTTGATGGGAGTCGTCTGCAAGCATTCCGAAGAAAAAAGTACCAGCACCTTCTGCACTCGAATCGATGAATTTTTCCGCGGTGACTGAGCCTGCGCGCACTTTATAAACAAAGGGTGTGCTAGCGCTTCCGACGATGATATCTCCCCCCGAGGTCACTGTTAGGCTCTCAGGTTGAGACTTAGCGTCTACAATCACAATTTCAGCCGCCCAAGAAGCCTGAAAAAGGACGGTGAGTAAAAAAGTGCCTATTAAAATTCGTGCCACGTTTAACATTGACATTTTTAAATCTCCTCAAAAACACATCGAAATGCATTGGATCGTGGGATTGATTCCCTTTTTTTTGTTAATGGCATTGATTTATTCTAATGGCCACTTTTTTTAATGCATCACATTACTTTAGCATAATATTCTAAAACCTCATTGGCTCTAAATTTTTTTGTAACAGCCAATGACTTTTTCATCCGGTTTGATGCGTCTCTCATTTTGTATTGAATGATTGAGATTCGAAGCTCGTTTTTTTGACCTCTATGCGGTAAGGTTTTCAACCTTTTGCATTCAATAGGGAAAAAAGAGGCTACATTGGAGTGATGATGAGGGGTTTTTTTAAGTAAGGCTATGCTTTCACTTGTTTTTGCGTGAATTGATCAATCAGGTTAGAAAAAATGTTAATGTAGGCCCTACACAACGATGCAAGCAGTGGATGCTTGCGCTACGGGATTCCATCATTTGTAAGGGGAATAAAACGCATACTGATCGCATATTGCGCATAGGCGCTGGAGCTAGCTACGCGGGCGACCGAGTCGGTCCTGCCACTGAACTGGCCAAGCACGCTAAGCTTGACTATTTGGTATACGAAACTCTAGCCGAGCGTACTATTGCGCTTGCGCAGCTTCAGCGACTGAAGCAACCGGAGGGGGGGTATAACGAACTCTTGGAAGATCGTTTTTTGGAGGCCTTACCCCATTGCCGTAAACAAGGCACTCGTATTGTGACAAATATGGGGGCTGCCAATCCTTTGGGGGCAGCAAAGAAAACTGCCGAGATCATTAGAGAGTTAAAACTCGGTCCGATGAAGGTGGCGGCTGTGCTCGGTGATGATGTTCTCGAATACTGTCTTGCGAATCGTAATGCGCTTAAGTTGATGGAAAACGGCCTTCCGCTCGCAAGCCTCGAGGGTAAAATTGTTTCTGCTAATGCGTACCTGGGCGCCGATGTGATGGTGGATGCCCTGGCTAAAGGTGCGGATATTGTCATTACCGGACGAGTCGGGGACTGTTCTTTGTTTTTGGCTCCGATGATTCACGAATTTGGCTGGAGGATGGATGACTGGGATCTGCTCGGAAAAGGGCAGACCGGGGCGGATATGGTTGAGTGTGGCGCGAATGTATCCGGTGGCTTTTTCGCTGATCCGGGTTACAAAGACGTTCCAGATCTTGGCAATCTAGGCTATCCATACCTCGAAGTCTCAGCCGATGGCACGATCGTTGTCACTAAAGTCGCTGGTACGGGCGGCTTGATTAACCGGGCCACCTGCACTGAGCAGATGCTCTATGAAATTCACGATCCCGCCTATTACATTACCCCTGATGTTATTGTTGATTTTACCGATGTGTCATTAGATGAAGTGGGACCGGATCGCGTTAGGATTCAAGGCGGTAGAGGTAAGCCCCGGCCCGAACAGCTGAAGGTTTCAGTGGGTATACTTGAAGGTTGGGTGGGTGAGGCGATGATTACTTATGCTGGGCTTGGCTGTGTTGAGCGGGCAAAACTTGCCGAGAAGATTGTTCGAGAACGGTTGCAAATTGAAGGGGTTCATTTGCAGGAGTTACGCGTCGATTACTTGGGGTTAAATGCATTGCATCGCGAATCCTCGCTACCCTGCAAAGACGCACCCTATGAGGTATGCCTTCGCTTTGCGGGTCGCTCACGGGAAAAACGTGATGCCGTTAAACTCGCCAACGAAGTAGAGACACTCGTCGGGAAAGGCCCGGCGAGCTCTTCAATACCGACTAAGTCCATACGCGAAGTGCTTGCGATTTATTCAGTGCTCGTTCCACGTCACATCATAAAGCATGAAGTTATCCTGTCGGAAGTCTCATGAAAACCTTTTACCTACGCGAACTCGCTCATGCCCGCTCTGGAGATAAAGGGGACATTAATAACATTGGTGTGGTTGCCTATGAACCGCATTACTACCCATTGATTTGCCAATGGTTGACGACTGATCGGGTGAAGGCGCATTTTGGTAGCCTTGTGAAAGGGGGGGTGACCCGCTATGAATTGCCGAAGGTGCATGCGCTTAATTTTGTGCTAGAGGGGGCCTTGGGAGGGGGGGTGACCCGCTCCCTGTCAATTGATCCACACGGAAAATCTTACTCGGCCTTAATTTTAACCATTCCCATCGAAGTGCCACCCGATTTGGCCCAAGAGTTGATGCAGCGGGGTCGGCAGCCGATCGATGAGGCTTAAATTATTGGGTTAATTCGCTTTATTTTTAGGAAGATTTCAATTGCAACGATTACATTTTTATCTCGTCTTATCTTCGGTTTTGGTATTGTGTGTATCAACGCTCGGAGCCCAGAATACTCAACCCTATCCGTCTAAGTCTATTCGTATCATTGTGCCCTTTGCCCCTGGTGGTGGCACAGACTTGACTGCGCGACTGGTGGGGGCGCGGGTTGCGGAGAGCCTAAAGCAGAGCGTTATTATTGATAATCGCCCTGGGGCCGGTACGATGCTGGGCACTGAGCTTACGATGCGCTCCGCCCCCGATGGTTATACCTTGATGATTGCTTCAGCTTCTCATGCGATCAATCCGACGCTTTATCGCAAAGTCAATTACGATCCGATTCGTGATTTTCAACCGATCACCCTAGCGATTTCTTTCCCATTCGTGATCGCTACTCACCCGGCTGTTCCCGTGCGTAGTGTCAAGGAACTCATTGCAAACGCCAAGGCCAATCCCGGGCGTTTAACCTATGCCTCTAGCGGTACTGGTTCGACCAATCATCTGGCGGGTGAACTCTTCAAGGCAACCGCCGGTATCGACTTGGTGCACGTGCCCTATAAAGGGGGAGGGCCTGGGATGAATGACACGATCGGTGGCCAGGTCTCTATGATCTTCGGAACCGTGCTAGAGACAATGCCCC
Source organism: uncultured beta proteobacterium (assembly GCA_903893565.1). GTDB lineage: Bacteria > Pseudomonadota > Gammaproteobacteria > Burkholderiales > SG8-41 > UBA5216. The sequence continues at coordinate 7,594 of CAITMU010000112.1, forward strand.
ATGTGCGCGCGGGGCGGTTGCGCGGTCTTGCTGTTTCCAGTGGAAAACGAGCGGCATTTGCACCTGAACTGCCGAGCGCATCGGAGGATGGCTTGCCAGGCTACGATGTTACGGGTTGGTATGCTTTTCTGGTCCCGGCCGGTATAAACTCGGTCGTTCTGGAAAAGTTGAACGCGGAAATGACAGGAGCGCTTGAATATCTTCCCATCAAGGAAAAGCTACTCGCCTTAGGCGCAGAGCCATGGCCCACTTCCACACAAAAAGCACAGGCTTTCATCGCCGCTGAGGTGACGCGTTGGGGGGCTTTGATTAAATCGACACGGATTAGTGCAGATTAAGAAAAATAAAAATAAAATGGAAGGTGAAGGCACCCAATAATTGATAGGCAACAACTTGAATTATTTCTTTTATTTTCTATATCTGACCTATTGATAGATTAAAAACAACCTTTTTAGTCAATAGCCTTTTTTAGAAAGTAATCACACAATTTTGGTTTTCTAGGTATAAATATGATGTAAATCATATGGTTATAATTTTATTATGCTGAGTTGATGAAAAAAAGTCTCGAAAACCCCACAAAATGTGACATTTATTCAATGTTTTGTTTGTTTTTTGACGAAAAAGCGAAGCGACTATCATCTTGCAAAATGCATTGGAATAAAAGTCACAGACTGATTCAATACCCTGTAATATCATAGGCTTAATTCTTTGAAGTCATTTTGCTGTGAAAACGCAGTCAAGGCAGGAGTGATGAATTTGAAAGGTTTTTTTATTTTTTGTCAACAAATGACGGGCAGTAGGTTATTAAAAGTTAAGGGGCGAAGGATAGGGTTGCCCAAAAATATTGACGAAAACGACAAACTAGCTAAACGAGACGGTATCGTTTTCCCAGACCATTTTGAACGCTAAACTGTATTTTTTAACATAATCAAAAAAAGTAAAATTTTTGATGTAGGCACTTGGGTCTTTCTAGTGGGTGGATTGGCAGGCTTTGCCGAGATTCAATTGTTGCTATAACAGACAACTCAGTAACTTCTATATAATTGTGAAATACAGAGCGTTAAGTTGTTATAAACATTGGGTTTATTTTCATTAAAATATTCAATAAAGAGACGTAAAGTGTCCATTATAAAAGCAATAGAAAAATTACATCTTAGTACGAAGTTAATTGCAGGCTTTTCACTAGTCCTTTTATTTATGTTGTCGATGACGGGTGCTGCTTTTTATGCTTTTGATTCGATCGAAAAGTCCATGGAAAAATCTTATTCTAATGACTTGATCGGCGTGTCTATGGCACGTGCTGTGGGTAGTGAATGGCAAAGTGTTTTACGGTATACCAATAGGATGATCATTTGTTTATATGAGGAAGATCGAGAGGGCTACAAGATCTCCTATGACAAAATGGCTGCGAGTACCCTCAATCTTAAAGATAACCTGGCGCAGTATGAATCGACGTTGAATAGGGAATCAGCGAAATCTCAATTATTCGAAATGCGTCAGAAATTAGAAAATGCTTTTGTAACCATTTCGAAGATTGAATTGCTTGAACTGGGTAAAAAAGATTCTGCCAAAACTGCTTATGCGATCATTTCTACAAAAGAATATAGAAACGAGATGAATTTTATTTCGGATTATATTAAACAGATGGTGGACTTAAAAGTGAAATTGGCCAAGGAAGAAAACGACATCACCATAGCCAAGATGAAAAACATTCAAATAACTTTTCTTCTTTTTTTGGGTTTGGCTATTATCTTTTCAATTTTGATTGTTTTTATTGTTTTGGCTTCAGTAAAACGTCCTTTGCTTCGTCTTAATGAAACGATTTTTGACCTATCAAATGCAAACTTGGCGACCGTAGTAAAAAATACTGATTTTGATAATGAAATCGGTGATATGGCCAAAGCCCTTGCCTTATTGCAAAAAAACTTAATTGAGTCTTTAAAGTCAGTCAATTCTAACTCCACATACTTGGCCAGTTCCTCTGAAGAATTGGCGGCGGTGAGTTCACAGTTAAGTTCTAATGCGGAAGCTACTGCTTTTCAAGCCAAAGCCGTTTCTGATGCCGCCCAAAAAATGAGTGTGAATACACAGGTCGTGGCCTCTGGTATTGAGGAGATGAGTTCAAGTATTCGTGAGATTTCGCGTAATACTGTTGAAGCGTCTTCGATAGCCAATCAAGCCGTGGATGTTGCCAAGAAGACCAATGTGACAATGGTCAAATTAGGTGAGAGTTCCATGGAAATTGGCAAAGCGCTTTCCGTCATATCAAGAATTGCTGAGCGTACTAATTTGCTGGCTTTAAATGCAACGATTGAAGCCGCACGTGCTGGAGAGTTTGGTAAAGGGTTTTCAGTGGTGGCCAATGAAGTGAAGGAATTGGCCCGGCAAACAGTCAAAGCGACCGAGGAAATCGGAGCTAGCATGCGTATTATGCAAGATGACGCAAAGGGCGCTATGTCCTCGATTGAGGAAATTACGACCATCATCAACAAAATCGATGAAATTTCCGGTGTAATAGCCGCCGCGGTGGAAGAACAGGCAGCTACAACGTCAGAAATTAATCGTAATATTTCAGAGGCTGCTAAAAGTGGTGATGAAATCGCTTCTAATATTCAGTCCGTTGCCTTGGCAGCGCAAAGTACTACCGAGGGCGCTTCAAATACAAAAGTGACTTCGAGCGAATTGTCAAAAATAGCCAGTCAATTGCAGGTGACGGTGTCTCGCTTTTGCTTTAAGTGACTTGGGAAGATATGAGGCAGTCCAATTTTGGGGTAAAGCCTTCAAAGGCACACGAATTTTTACATAGAGTCGACTTGCATGGAAAATACTGACGAGATTTTAGCCGAATTCATTATTGAAGCGCGGGAGATTCTTGACCAGCTTGACTTGGATTTCGTGCAATTGGAAGAGACACCAGAGGATAAGAAGCTGGTGGGTAATATTTTCCGAGGGATGCATACTTTAAAGGGAAATAGTGGTTTTTTTGCGTTTCGCCGAATGGAGAAAGTTTCCCATGCGAGTGAGACGCTTTTAGGGAAGATTCGGGATGGGGTGTTTGGGCTCGATTCGGGAAAGATCACCCTCCTGTTAGATGCGCTCGATGCTTTAAGATTGATCGTCACGGGAGTCGAAACGAATAATGAGGAGCCTGCTGGAGATGATACGGGGCTGATTGAGCAGTTGCTAAATCAAGCGAATGGAATCGTGGGAGTAACTGCGGCGCCAGCCCCGGTATCGTCACCGATTGCCACTGCTACACCTTCTCCTTCTCCTTCTCCTTCTGCCCCTGCCGCCCCAATTGCCTCAGCAACCCCAATCTCCAAAACCGAGCCGATCGATTCAGATATTGAGACGGGCTCTAATAATATAGAGTACGTAGTAGAGGAAGGCTCTTCCAAGCAGTCTTTAACGCTACAAGAGGCAGTTAAGGCTGATTCAGAACCCATACATGAGGCTATTTCCACTGTCGCTAAGGGCCATGAATTAGTGGCGGCACCGGTACGGGTGAGTCTTGAGTTGTTAGATAAGTTGATGAGTATCGTTAGTGAAATGGTGCTGGCGCGTAACCGTTTGTTGCCCTATACCAACGACTTAGAAGATCACGGGTTTTCGACAACTGTGCGTACGATCGACTTACTGACACAGGAACTGCAAGAGCGGATGATGAAGACCCGCATGCAACCGATCTCGCAAGTCTGGTCGAAGTTCCCGCGCTTGGTGAGGGATGTGTCTAATGACTGCGAAAAGTCAGTGCGTCTCATTCAGGAGGGGACGGAGACTGAGTTAGATAGAACGCTCTTGGATGCGATCCGAGACCCATTAGTGCATTGTATCCGTAACTGTATAGATCACGGAATTGAATCGCCGCAGGATCGGGTGGCGTTGGGTAAGCCGCCGATGGGTAAGATCTTGCTAAAGGCCTCTCACGAAAACGGAATGGTTCTGATTGAAATCAAGGATGATGGGGCTGGAATCAATTTTGATTCTGTGCGTCAGTCCGTAGTACGTCGACAGTTTCTCAGCGCAGAAAAGGCAGTCAACCTCACCGAACAGCAGTTATTAGACTATATCTATTTACCAGGCTTTTCGACAAAGCTTGAAGTGACTAATCTGTCAGGTCGTGGTGTGGGGATGGATGTGGTGAAAACCAATGTGAGCCAAGTCGGTGGCTCGGTCGAGGTCGATACAGTACGCTCGGTCGGTACCACAGTGCGAATGAAGATACCGCTGACTTTGGCGATTATGCCAGCCCTCTTTGTGCGTTGTGAGAATCAGCAATACGCCATCCCGCAAAATAGCATTGTGGAGACTGTGCGTTTAGATGCGGAAAACGAGCCAACAGGGCTTGAAGATTTTTATGGCACCCCCGTATTTCGTCTGCGTGGCCGATTAGTTCCGGTGGTTTTTTTGAACTGGCATTTGGAATTAAGTGATCGTAAGCCGCGTAAGGACGAACCGGTGACCGTCATTATTTTGCAATCGGCCGGAATCCAGTACGGATTGATGGTCGATGAAGTGATGAATATGCAAGAAGTGGTTGTCAAAGCTCTGGGCCCTGTGTTTAAAGGCACGGTCGACTTTGCCGGTGCGACGATTCTTGGCGACGGCACGGTATCCTTGATATTGGACCCTGATGGGATTGCTCAATCTTGCGGCTTGGTTGAAAAGGTGCAGTTGGAGTCGTTAAAGATCAAAGAAGAAACCTTAGTCGAGACGGAACAAACCTCGCCCATGTTGCTATTTGAATTGGATGGGCTTGAGCGTTTGGCTATACCACTGGGTTATGTCGATCGGTTGGAGAGTATCAGCCCAGATAAGATTCAGCGTAATGGTAAGCGCGAAGTCGTTAAGTATCGGGAAGGCATCATGCATCTTTTACGCTTAAATGAATATGTGGATGGAGCGCAAACTTCTAACGGGGCTGCTTCGTCGGATCAGCCTTTGTCAGTCATTACCCATTATATGAATCAGACACCGGTGGGTTTGGTGGTGAGCAAGGTGCATGACATTATTCACGTGCCGAACATGACACATGAGACTAATCCGCGGCAAAGGGGCTTGATGGGGTGTGTGTTGCTGAATGATAAAGTGATTAATGTCATTGATTTAAAGGAGATTTTAATGGCGCGAAGCCTGCAAGACAATGAGATGCCGCGTCAGTCAATTATTGATATGGATGTCGTCCAATGAGTTACAAAGGAGATTATTTAAGTTTTGAATTGGCAGATTTTTTGTTCGGAATCTCAACGCAAGAGGTGCTAGAGCTTAATAAAAATCTCCATCTCACCCCTGTGCCCAAATCGACCTCGCACTTAAGAGGTATTACTAATCTGCGAGGGCAGATAGTACCAGTCATCGATATGTATGAACGATTAAAGTTAGGCGACCACCCCAATAAAAATGAATCCATTAGTGTGATATTGCGCTGTACGGGGATAGTGATTGCTTTGTTGGTCGATAATATCGGGCAAATTTTGCCATTGGATGAGGATAGTTTTGAGCCGCCCCCCAATAATTTTTCCCCTGTATTAAAAGAATTGATTATTGGAGTCCATAAATTGCCCGATCGATTGTTACATATTTTGGATGGACAGAAAATCATTGGGGGCCTGAAAGCTACTCGAGAGTTACCCTTTAATAAAGAGATTATTAAGGGAATCGATATTCATCGAAATTTACAAATCAATGGGCCTGCTCGCCCTTGATCTGATTTTTTAAGTTTTTATAAGGTTTTAATACCACCCTTAATAAAATTTTTGGCTGATACTCAATTGTAGAGTCCTCTTTCCTTAGTCGGAACATTTGTATATCGTTTTAACTTCAACGCAAGTTTTATGATTTTTTGTTACTAATGTCTACCCATGATAATCTGAGTTACGCACAAAGAATTCGTGTTCTGATCGTTGATGATTCGGCTGTGATGCGGCGCATCATTATGTCAACACTGTTAAAGCATGATGAAATTGAAGTGGTAGGGACTTCTGCCAATGGTTTAGATGCAATAGCGGATATAAAGCGCATTAAGCCTGATTTGGTCACGATGGATATTGAAATGCCAAAGATGGATGGTCTGACAGCCCTTAAGCAAATCCGTAGTTTCGACCAACATTTACCCATTATCATGTTTAGCTCACTGACTTTGAGAGGGGCTGAGGCAACTCTCGACGCATTAACGTTTGGGGCGAGTGATTACGTGGCAAAACCCACAAACCTCACTGATAGTGATGAAGCTTTTCGTGTACTAAATGAACAATTGGTTCCTAAGATAAAGCAATTAGGGAGCAAAAAAACATTTGTTCGCTCTTTGGCGCGTGCCCAGACAGTGACACCGCAAAGCCTGAGCCCCTTAGCAGCTCAGAGCTCCAGTAATGAAGTCTCTTCCGTTCGGGCAGGTCGTATTCGAGTGACATTAGAGGCCCTGTGTATTGGTGTGTCCACGGGAGGGCCAGCGGCTTTAACGCAATTATTTAGTGATTGGAAAGTGGCACTGTCTGTGCCCATTCTCATTGTTCAGCATATGCCCCCCAAATTCCCCGAATTGCTTGCTATTCGCCTATCAACTCTTGGGGCTGTACCCGCAGTGGAAGCGGTAGATGGACAGGAGATTGAAGCGGGTCATGCTTATTTGGCTCCAGGCGGGCGTCATATGGAGCTATATCGTAGCGCTTCTGGCAAAGTCATTATTCGATTAAATGATAATGCGCCTGAATGCTCCTGTCGGCCTGCGGTCGATGTGCTATTTAGAAGTGCTGCAAAAGTGTATGGTAATCGGTTACTGGCCATGGTCTTAACCGGAATGGGTAATGATGGGCTGAAAGGTTCTGCTCAAGTTGTGCAAGAAGGGGGTAGGGTATTGGTGCAGGATGAGGCCAGCAGTGTTATCTGGGGTATGCCTGGAGCCGTAGTGAATGCCAATCTGGCAGACAAAGTTCTGCCCTTAAGTGAAATGGCGCAAGAGGTTGTGGCGCGGCTTCCCAAAAAATGAGTCTATTAGAATCAACCACAGATTTAGATCCTAAAGAGTTGGGGTTATTTTTTTCGCTATTAGAGGCCAATACAGGCATAGCGTTGGATGCGACTAAGGCCTATCTTGTAAATTCTCGTTTATCAGGCCTGGCCCGAGATTCTGCCTTGGTTTCCGTAGCGGCGCTTGTCGGTCAGTTAAATAGAACCCCAGTAGGTCATCTTCACTGGCAGGCCTTTGATTTGATGGCGACTCATGAAACGTTGTTTTTTAGAGATAAATTGCCATTTGAATTGATTAAAAGCGAAATTATTCCTAAACTTCTAAATGTCAATGCAGGAAGACGTGAGCTGAACATTTGGTGCGCAGCCGCTTCTACCGGACAGGAGCCTTATAGTTTAGCCATATTGTTGCAAGAGGAGTTTCCGGTATTGCAAAATTGGCAAGTGCGTATCCATGCGACGGATATGTCAGAAAGCTGCCTTGCGCAGGCTCGTTCAGGCCTTTATAACCCGATTGAAATCAATCGAGGTTTAAGCCAAGCGCAAATTAAGCTTCATTTTGATGTTCTAGAAACCGGACAGTTTCGTATTCAATCGACATTACAACAATGGATACAGTTTTATCGTTTAAACCTTCTGAAGGAATCCCCGAAGCTGCCATTGTTTGATCTCATTTTATTAAGAAATACACTCATTTATTTTAATCGTGAAAAAAAAATGGCTGTTTTAAAAAAAATACATGACCATTTGTCTCATGAGACTGGGTATTTAATGCTCGGATCCTCGGAGTCGATTCTTTTTGATAATCGTTTTATCGCCAGTCGCAGTGATCGAGTCACTTACTACCGCAAGGTATAGAAAAATAGAAGGTATGAAACATCATGACAACTGAAATCCCTGGTGTAGCCGGTCCAATATTGGCAACTTTAGCGCCAGAGCTCGTGGAACTGGCTAAATCAATGAAGGTATTGGTGGTCGATGACAGTCGTACTCTCAGACGGTTATTGATTCGTGAACTCAATGGTATGGGCATTACCCTTATAACCGAGGCTGGTGATGGTAATGAGGCGCTTGCAAAATTACCTATCGACAAAGTCGATTTGATGTTGCTGGATATGGAGATGCCAGAGTTGGACGGACTGGGAGTTCTAAAAGCAGTAAAATCCGATCCAAAGCTTAGCTATTTACCAGTTATTATGGTGTCTTCTGCGGATCAATTTGAAAAGACCGTAGAATGTTTGCAAATCGGCGCAGAGGATTATTTGCCCAAGCCATTTAATCCTGTTTTACTGCGTGCGAGGGTTTTTTCCTCATTAGAAAAAAAACGTTTGCGTGATTTAGACCGCGAGCATATCTTGCAGCTTCAGCATGAAAAGGAACTCCTTAATATCGAGCAGATGAAAAGTGAGAAGCTTATGTTAAATATTCTGCCAAAGCCGATTGCTGAGCGCTTAAAAAAAGGAGAGAGCAACATCGCTGGAGCCTACCCTGAAGTGACCGTATTATTTAGCGATTTAGTGGGTTTTACCAAGATGTCCTCACAAAAAACAGCTACTGAACTGGTTAAACTGCTCAATCAAATTTTTACCCTGTTTGATAAGCGTGCGGAGGATCTGGGGTTGGAGAAAATTAAAACCATAGGAGATGCTTACATGGCTGTGGGGGGGATACCGATTCCTCGTCCGGACCATGCACTGATTGCAGCCGATATGGCGTTGGGAATGTTTGAGGACCTTGATAAATTTAATCAAATCAACAATATGGACATTAAGATGCGCATTGGTATGCATTCCGGTCCGGTTGTTGCTGGGGTGATTGGATTTACTAAATTCTCTTATGATCTTTGGGGCAATACGGTGAATACCGCCAGTCGAATGGAATCAACTTCCGTTCCTGGCCGGGTTCAGATGACTTCGATCACCAAAGATCTTTTAGAAGACCATTTCGAGGTTGAAGAGCGTGAGATGATGGAATGTAAGGGACTCGGTTCTATTTTGACTTTTTTTGTGAACAAACGAAAAGCTTCATGATGGGGGTAGATTGAAAACTGTCTATATAAAAATAATCCTTAAATGACCCATGATTAATAAATATTTATTCTGGTTTTATCTTTTTTTGGTGGCGAGCGCCAACTTTGTTGTAGCCGGTTGGCTGTTTTACTCCAAGGGAACGCCCTTTGGCTGGCATGTGGCTAATTTAAGTCAAGATGACGAATTAGTATTACATGAAATTCTGGCGCTTTGCCAATTTGGATTTATTGGATTGACGTTTGATACTTTTTTTAAATTTTTCGTCAAGCGCTATAACCAAAAATATCCTAATGATGCTTGGTCTGAAATCTTAATTCACGCTAGTGTATTCAGTGTTTATGGACTTTTAGCCTTCATTGGTTTCATTGCACTGTTTGATCACTCCATCAGTACTATTATTACGTCAACCAGTGCATTTGGCTTGGTAGCCACCTATGCGGCAAGAAATCTCATTTCAGATATTGTGTCGAGTATTTCGCTGCAGAAAAATAAACTGATGTCGATTGGGGATTGGATTGAAGTTAGAGATAGAGAGGTGGTTCGATACCAGGTAAAAAAAATGGATTTTCGTTACGTGACGATGATGAATGATGCCAATCATTTAATCAGAATTCCGAATCAACGTGTTTTAAATATGATGTTTGTCAATATCACTCAGCAAAATAATGGTAGTTTGCGGGTCGTTGATTTACAGCTGGGTATTCATAACAGCGAAGATCGGATTATTGATATTCTGACGGCAGCAGCCGATTATGTCAGCAATCACACAACGGGCTTTATCAATAATTATTCCACCATCGTGCTGAGTGTCTCTATGAATGTGGTGACGTATCGGATTACGTATCGTTGTGACCCAGATTTGAGCCTAGCGAAAACTAGAGGAATCATGCTTCGGCAGGCGTTGCGATTTTTAAAAGGGGCTGGGATTGTTCTCAATACCATTGAATACTCAAGAAGTACTGAGGAAACTTTTCAAAGTGCCGCAGTTCGATTTTTAGAGCTTTATTCATTTGGTGTTCTAAAGGCACTAAATGTCGAGGAAGCTCAATTGCTTTCTACTCGATTACATTTGGTACAATTTGCACCCAGAGAATATATTATTAGACAGGGTGATACGGACAATTCGATGTATCTTATTGCAGAAGGGGAAGTCGAAGTCTTGATTAACAAAGAGGGTAAGGAGTTTGCCGTTGCGAAATTATGGCCTGGGGATTGTTTTGGTGAGATGTCTTTGTTAACTGGAGACCCTAGAAGCGCTAGTATTATTGCGAATAAATTCACCAATCTCATTATTATTAATAAAGAGGATATTGAACCCCTGTTACGTGAGGGGTCATTATTAGTAGGGCGATTGTCGCAACTGCTTGCTGAACGGATGGCGCAAAATCAAGCCGCCCTTAGCCAAGCCGATAAAAATGAGATGATCGATACGAATCGTAAATCTATTGCGCTGAGAATTTTAAATTTCTTTAAAAAAATTAAAATCTAAAAATCATGAGATCTATTTCTTCCCCATGGATTAGGGTTGAGGTGCGGTAAAAGGTTGGGTGAGAGAGCTAATATGAGTGTGGTGCGATTGACGCAAGGAATTGGGCTCTTTATTGAGGGAATTAAGCGCCTCATGATAAGAAATCCTCTTCTCGAGAAGTTTTTGTGTGAAATGGTGAAATAATATCTAAGTAATTGATTTGTAGTATTTTTTAAACTATAGTGTTTAGATGTCTTGCTCTTAATCGTTTTTTTGAAATGCACTGAAGTAAATAATGCCCATAAAATAGAGTGGCGAGTTCTAGGGCATATTGTTTTTGTTGTTTCATGTGCAAGAGTTTTTTTAATCTTGGCTTTATTTTATGAAATTATAGGAGATTGGCATTGAGTTTATTTAAAACGTTTGAAAAAAAGAACCTCCTGACAAAATTAATCTTTGGTTTTTCAATTGTCATATTTTTCATGTTGGTCATTTCCTACATGACTATTACGAGTATGGGACAAATGATGCAAGCCACGCAAACGATGTATGATCGCGACCTTGTCGGTATTTCAACTATTAGGACCTTGAGTCGCGACGCAAATATTATAGGGCGCGTGCTTAATCGATTAGTCTTGGCGGTCAATGCCAATGAAGACAGTGGTGTGAATGCGGCGAAAGAAACCATCGCAAAAACAAAAACGATTGTAATGGGCAATTACGCCAAGGGTAAGACCACTATTTTTCGCGCAGAAATATTAGCCGATTATGTGAAAATTGGTGAGATGTTGGAAACCTATTTTACCATGGTGGATAAAGTGATTGCCGTAGCCGAAAAAGACGGATCCGTGGCGGCCTATGACTTAATACGGAATAAGGAGTATCAGGGGCATTTCGCATCTATGACGGAAAAAATAGCCCGTGTGAATACAATGAAGCAAGAAGCGGCTGAAAAAAGATTAGAAGTAGCTCATGAGGATTTTAAAACTTTACAATTGACCTCTTGGTCCCTATTTGCTTTTGCCGTATTCACTTCTATTTTGATTTGTGTGTTGGTTAATCGATCCATTAACTTGCCGTTATCGAGTTTACAAAAAAGTTTAAATGATTTAGCCGAGTCAAAGTTAAATACGCAGATTGCAAATACCGATTACACCAATGAAATTGGTGATATGGCCAATGCAACGGTGCATTTGCAAGTCAGCCTGCAAAAAGCGGACAATTTAGCCAAAGAAGATCAAGAACGAAATCGCATAGCGAAAGAAACGACGGAGCAGATCGGAAGGATTATTGGTTTAGCTGCGGCAGGCGACTTTACCGCTTCTGTGCCATTAGAAGGTAAGGAAGGATTTTTTAAAGACATTAGTGAACAGGTTAATCGTCTTATTGAGACGGCGCGAAAAGCATTTATTGAGATTTCTAAGACTTCGGTTGCTCTAGCCAGTGCGGCTGAGGAACTGTCTGCATCAAGTTTACAAATGATTTCTAATGCTGAAGAAACCAGCTCACAGGCTAAAGTGGTTTCGAATTCTGCAGTTCAGGTGAGTAGCAATACTCAGTCCGTTGCAGCTGGCGTAGAGGAAATGAGCGTCAGTATTCGTGAGATTTCTGTTAATGCGGTTCAAGCCTCCTCAGTGGCCGGAAAAGCAGTGGAAATCGCTCAAAAAACCAATGTCATTATGACTAAATTGAATACGAGTAGTCTAGAAATTGGAAACGTATTAAAGGTTATTACCAGTATTGCTGAGCAGACAAATTTACTGGCTTTGAATGCAACGATTGAGGCTGCTCGGGCGGGGGAGCTCGGTAAAGGATTCGCCGTGGTTGCTAATGAAGTTAAGGAATTGGCTCGTCAGACAGCAAAGGCCACGGAAACGATTGGTGGCAATATTAATATGATTCAATCGGATACGAAAGGGGCTTTGACTTCGATTGAAGAAATTTGTGACGTGATAAATAAGATCAGTGATATTTCCAGTTCTATTGCGAGTGCTGTCGAAGAGCAAGCGGCAACCACAGGTGAAATGGGGGGGAGCGTATCTGAGGCTGCTGCTAGCAGTACGGATATTGCCAATAACATAAGCTCAGTGGCTGAGGCGGCCAAGAGCACTTCTGAAGGGGCATCTAACTCTCAGAGATCCGCTAGCGATTTGGCTAAATTAGCTTCTCAACTGAAAACGTTAGTATCGAGTTTTAAAATTTGAAATGATTTTTTAAAAGAACCTCTTATACAAGGCCAATACTCGATTGGTCAATCCTTCCAACGGGCTCATTTAAGCTGCTTTATAGTTGAGGATTGAGTCGCTTTCGACGTGGCCTTGTTATCGTTTTTATGTTTTATCTGAGGATTTTCTCCCATTATTTTTGCTTTTTTTCTTTCCTTGTTTCAGGTGCTGGGCCTTTAGTAACTTCTGATGTGATGGATGAGTTCACACCCTGTTGATGTCGTTGGTATTTAAGCGACTTTTTTCAATTCGAGGGGTGGGCCTGTCAAATGCCCATGATGCGAAGACTCATGAAGATGCGTTCCTGACTTTTTTTTCTTGTGAACGTTTAAATACATAACGCCTCTTTCCCTGTGTAAATTCATTATGGTAATGACGATATTTCCCTATGGCGTTGTTGATCGTTGATTCACATCAATTTATTTTGATTCAATCCCAATTATTATCATTCCATATTTTATCGATGCACTCTTACACTTTATATGGTCATTCATGGGCATTAATGAAAACTCTAAAATTCTCATTACAGGTTTATTAAGTGAACGATCTATTGCTTATGGCATCGCTAAAGCGTTGCGACGGCAAGGAGCGCGATTGGCGTTTACTTACCAAAATGAAGCCATAAAAACTAGGGTTGAAAAGTTAGCCCATGAGTTTGACGCGGAGCTTATCCTACCTTGTGATGTATCCAGTGATGAGCAGATTCAAGCACTCTTTGATTCCTTGTCTTTACATTGGCCAAAACTGGATGGAATCGTTCACGCCATTGCTTTTGCACCCAGAGACGCACTCTCAGGTTCTTTTCATGAATCCGTAACCCGTGAAAATTTTAGAATTGCACACGATATCAGTGCTTACAGCTTAGCTGCTTTGGTCAAGGCAGGTTTGCCACTGCTGAATCGGGGCACGGCCTCTGTGGTGGCTCTATCTTATCTGGGCGCTGTACGGGCCGTGCCAAACTACAATGTGATGGGATTAGCGAAGGCGAGTTTAGAATCTTGTATTCGATATTTAGCATTTAGCTTAGGACCGTTGGGTATTCGTGTCAATGGGATTTCGGCAGGACCTGTGAAGACCTTAGCCTCTTCAGGCATTGCTAATTTCAATCAACTTTCTGATTTTTTTGAAAAAAATACACCACTCGGACGCATGGTCAATATTGAGGAGATTGGAGATGTGGCCTCCTTTTTGTGTAGTGGGATGTCCAGTTCTTTGAATGGTGAGATTGTGTATGCCGATGGGGGATTTCATATGTCAGGGTTTCGTCTTTCTGCCAATGCTTCAACCTAACCCCGTTTTAATTAATGATATTTTGCCAAAATGGCAGATCAAAGGACTGTCACTATTGCCCATCGTTCAAGGCGGAATGGGGTTAGGGGTGTCTGCGCACCGCTTGGCCGGCTCCGTGGCACGGTGTGGAGCCGTTGGGACAATCTCCAGTGTCGATCTGCGGCGCTTACATCCTGATTTAATGCAGCAAACCCATAAAAGTCGTGATAAGGCACTCATTGATCGAGTGAACTTAGTGGCATTAGACCGTGAAATTAAGGCCGCTTTGGTGCTTGCCGATACCCAAGGGTTGGTGGCCGTTAATATAATGAGAGCGATTAGTGCTTATTCTGCTCAAGTCATTCAGGCTTGCCAATCCGGTGCCCAAGCGCTGGTGGTGGGGGCGGGCTTACCCTTAGAGCTGCCCCAACTGACCAAGGATTACCCCGCGGTCGCTTTGATCCCAATCCTCTCTGATGTCCGGGGCATTAGTATTTTAGTAAAACGGTGGATCAAGAAGACTCGACTACCGGATGCCATTGTGATTGAGCACCCTTTATACGCAGGGGGGCATCTGGGAGTGACTAAACCAGAGCAAATCAACGATCAACGATTTGATTTTGCTATCGTATTGGAGCAAGCCCTGGAGTTCTTGAAGCAAATGGGGCTTGAATCCGAAAAAATACCACTCATTCCGGCTGGCGGTATTAATTCCCATCAACAAATTAAATCTTTGCTCTCTTTAGGGGCTAGTGCTGTCCAATTGGGAACGGCTTTTGCTGTTACGCAGGAGGGGGATGCTCACGAGAATTTTAAGCAAGTGTTGGTCAATGCTAAAGCTGAAGATATTGTCACTTTTATGAGTGTCGCCGGTTTACCGGCTCGGGCAGTGAAAACCCCTTGGCTTGTTAAATATCTTAAAAATCTGGACATTTTAAAAAAAAGAGCTAAAAAAAGAGTGGACTGCACCTTAGCGTTTGACTGCTTAGAGCATTGTGGGCTACGCGATGGCATAGCGCATTTTGGTCAGTTTTGTATCGACCACCATCTTCAAGCGGCATTTAAGGGGGATATTGAACATGGCTTATTTTTCCGAGGGGCAAGCCCCTTGCCCTTTGGTCATGACATTCGAACCGTTAGACAGTTAATCGATTTATTGATATTTAATCTTCAACCGAAAAATGTCAATTCTCAATCACTATCATGAGATTTCTCCTGACCTTTTGTTGTTATTGTTTTTAGCTATTTAAAAGGATTCAATCAATGGCATCCATTACCGAGCATATTGACCGAGTGACATTAATCCCGCAATCGTATTTGAAAGCAGTCTTACCCGCACCTCGTGCGGTAAAAATAGAAATTTCCGGGCGATGTAACTATCGGTGTGGGTTCTGCGCATTACGTACTCGTGAATCACAGCCAAAAGAGGATATGTCGTTTTCTTTTTTTACACGTGTAGCCGATCAAATGCGGGAAGCCGGGGTTGAGGAACTAGGGCTTTTTTATTTGGGTGAATCTTTTATGAATCCCAGTGCCTTAGTCGATTGCATTCATTATGCTAAAAAAGAACTGGAATTTCCTTATGTTTTTTTAACCTCCAATGCGTCCTTGGCCTACCCTGAAATCGTTAATGCTTGTATGGCCTCTGGACTGGATTCCTTAAAGTGGTCAGTCAACGCCAGCGATGCGAGTCAATTTTCTAAAGTCATGGGGGTATCAAGTCGTTTTTACACACAAAGTTTACATCACATTCGAAGTGCTTGGAAAATAAGAGAAGCGGAAAGTTATCAAACAGGTCTATATGCTTCTTCCATCTTGTATGACGACAAACAAAAAAAGGCGATGCAGCCTGTGTTAGAAACTTCTATTCTCCCCTTCGTTGATGAGCATTATTGGCTACCTCTTTACTCGATGGGTTCTTTTGCTACCGAGCGAGAAAAAGTACTGGGCTATCGTCCCATTGCAGGCAACCAAGGGCGTCTGGATAAGCTTCGTAATCCTTTGCCCTGTTGGTCCGTCTTTACGGAAGCGCATATCACGACGGAAGGTCATTTATCAGCTTGTTGTTTCGATGCCACGAATCATTGGTCGATGGGTAACCTACATGAAATGAGTTTTATGCAAGCTTGGAATGCACCTCAATTTGTAAGCTTACGCCAAGCTCATTTGGAGCAAAACATTAAGGGCACCGTATGCGAAAATTGTATGGCGTATGATTAATGAAAATAGGTTCGGTGTGTTGATTTTCTAGGGCCCTCTAGCCTTAAGCCGTCTTAAGGGGGCCTAGAAGAGAGTTTAAAAAAAAATAATAGCTATGGTAATGCCCCCTTGACCATGGTCAATGGGGCGCATTACAAGTAAATTAATTATCAACCGGGTGATACATGTAGATGATGGCTGCACGAATCTCTACATCCGTTAAGTCAGCCCTTTCCCCCCTAGGAGGCATACCCCCATGACCATGAATGGCTGAATTGACGGTTAAATCAATACCATTTTTTAATCTTGGGATCCACGCTAGGTTATCTCCAATGCGAGGTGCGCCATTTTTCCCCGTTTGGTGGCATTTATAACACTGTTCCTGCACGACTTGTTTGCCGGTGCGTAAGGGGGCGGCAAGCGTTTGTAGGTTTAGCGGTTCAATCCAATGACCGCCCGACTGATTCACCATAAAGGTGATTGCACGGCTAATCTCGAAGTCGGAAAGACTATCATTACCCCCGTGGGCAGGCATGAGTCGAATGCCTTGTATGGCATTTTGGGTGAGACTCGTCAAACCTTTGCTTGCCCTTTTCTGCCAATCTTCTTTATTACCCACTTTGGGCGCTCCTGTCTCGCCCGTGAGATGACATTTAAAACAAGTCGTATTAAATATCGCTTTACCTTCCCTTTGCGAAGCCGCCTCTGTACTGACCATGAAAAGCGAAAATCCAGAGATTAAAACCCAGCCTATTAGATGTTTAATGATTAGTTTGCCATTCTCCATGATCGACTCCCGCAGTTTTTTTGCTACCCTTCATTATGCTTTTACCCGCTTTCATTCTAGTTGTGGTTGAATTCAGAGGATTGATTTTACGCAAACGAAAGGGCTTATTACGAAGCTTAGCCGCAGGAGCCAATATGTCCGCATTGAGTGCAAAATTCACAGCCATCTTTTTTTATCACGGCATTCATATGGCACTCATTACATTTTTTACCCACCATCACCGGGTGGGCCGCCTTGGCTGAGGCGGGATTAGCGGAAAAGTCATCATAGGGTTTACCGTTTCTTCGATCTATGATGTTTTGAATAGCATAGGCGATCGCGGAGACCTCAGAGTCATGCCATAACGGGATTTGAGTGCCGTCTTCTTTTTCGTAACTGCCCAAGCGCACATGTCCTCTATCCCAGGCGACTTTTCGCATATCACTGAGGGCTCTTTCAAGAAATCCTCCTCTTGCCGCCAGCGAGAGCAAACGCATGCTGGAGGTGATCCATTGCTGCGACTCGCAATTTTGTCCCACAGGCATAAAAAACTCAATCGCTCTTTCTTTTATGCCTTCTTTATTGGGGTTAATAATCGATATAAAGGACACAATCAGATAAAGCGTTTTGTGGCCTTCTTGTGTCCAATACTCTATTTTTTCTGCGATGGCAGGTAGCCCACCTTTAGGACGACTATGAATGACCGAACGCATCGGGTCATGGTTTGTTTGTGCAAAGGATTGTTCCTTTGGATCCGTATCGATTGGCTCCAATACTGCGCCTAAAATAGCGTTAGGGCGGTAAGTCGTTAGACCCTTTAAATGGGCTTTCCAACCTTGAAGATAAAGATCCTTAAATAAGGCATAGGGATAATCAACGGGAACATTAACGGTTTTGGAGATCGCCGTGTCGATATAGGGTTGTACGGCTTCCATCATGGCGATATGATCGGTAGCCGCCATTTCTAAGGCTGTGACAAAATAAACGGGTAAATGCTCAACATCGCCCCCCAATTGTCGATAAATACGCCAAGCGTGGTCTTCCACTGTATAGGCGGTAGTGGTTCCATCGGGTTCACGTTTTTTTCTGTGATAAATCCAAGAAAAAGCCGGTTCTATTCCATTGGAAGCATTATCTGCAAATGCCAAGCTCACCGTGCCGGTAGGGGCAATAGACAGAAGATGACTATTGCGAATGCCGTGCTTTTTAATCTGTTCTTTTAATTTAGGATCAAGTCGGCTGGCAAAGTTTTGCCCATTAAAGTATTGATGCGGATCAAATAAAGGAAAACGGCCTTTTTCTTTGGCCAGTTCCACGGAGGCGCTGTAAGCGGCATCACGCATGACTTTGGCAATGCTTTGTGCCATGCGACGAGCCTCTATCGTATTGTAGGGTAGCTTTAACATGATCAACGCGTCGCCCAAACCGGTAAATCCGACCCCAATACGTCTTTTTTGTTTCGCTTCTACCGCTTGTTCTGGAAGAGGCCAATAGGTTGCCTCTAGCACATTGTCCAGCATACGAACTTGAATGGTAATAACCTCTGCAAAGGACGTAAAGTCAAAGGTGGGTTCCCCTTCGAATCCAAAAGCATTTTTGACAAATTTAGGTAATATGACAGGTCCAAGATCACAACAACCGTAGGCGGGTAGGGGTTGCTCGCCGCAAGGATTCGTTGCAGTAATGGATTCACAGTAAGATAAGTTATTGTCGCGGTTGATGTGATCGAGAAAAATAATGCCTGGTTCAGCAAAATCATAGGCTGATTGCATAATCTTTTCCCAAATGACTTGTGCGGGAACACTTTGATAGATCCATAGGCCATCCGGGCGTTGCCTAGCGCCTAATTGTAAGAGGGCGGCTCCAGGCCGAGCGCGGTGGGTTAACTCCCATGTCTCATTGTTCAACACCGAATTCATGAAAGCATCGGTCACACCGACGGATATATTAAAATTATTCCAACGCCCCAGCGTTCGCTTGGCGTTGATAAATTCAAAAATATCGGGATGATCTATCCTTAAGATCCCCATTTGAGCGCCGCGTCTTGCACCAGCGCTCTCAACCGTTGAGCACGATTGGTCAAAAACATTGATATAACTGCAGGGGCCGGAGGCTAGGGAGGCTGTACTGTTGACCTCAGCGCCTTTGGGTCTTATAGGGGAAAAGTCATATCCGACTCCCCCCCCCCGACGCATGGTTTCGGCAGCCTCCTTTAATGCGACATAAATGCCTGGCATGCCCTCTTGATCAATGCCTTGTATGCTGTCCCCGACCGGTTGTACAAAACAGTTAATTAGGGTGGCTTGAATGCCACTACCGGCAGCACTCATGATCCGACCGGCACCAATGGCACCCTTTCGCATATTAGTAAGAAATTTTTCTTCAAATTCTTTTCGTAAAGATTCCTTTTCTACAGAGGCTAGACCCTTGGCCACACGTTTAAAAATGCTGTCTTCGTCCTTTTCTGTTCCTTTGGCATATTTTTCTTTCAGCACAGCAATGCTAATCGATTGCATGGGTAAATTCGATCCTAATGAATCCATTTCTTCCTTTAAGGGTTGGAGTAGTGTCTTGCTAGTAATCTACTCTTTTGGCCGGCAAGAGAAATGAAATCTAAATTGGATTAAAAGTATTTTTGAAATTTTATTGATGTAGGTCAACGATTTTTTTGCTCAAAAATTAAACCGCTCGATGAGCGATTCCAATACGAGATGAATCAGTCAAGCGTTGTCTGACTGTCGTTCCTACCCCCCTATCATTGATCAATAGAGAGAGACGATTAGAACGATTCAATAGATTCATTTTTATATGAATTGAGTTCATATCCTTATATTTTTCATTATGTTTTTATGGTTTTTTTCTACCAACACTGTGAATAAGATCATTGTTTTTTAATGGTTTTTTCTGATTTTATTTGAATATTTAATTCTCTAGCCTTATCAAGCATCCTCGATTACACTGCAGATTGTTAACTATTGTTAAGAATTAAGGGCCAATAGATTCTATTAGTAGACCTTTTTTGAAGAAAATTTATAGATTGAGACAGTAATCGTTATATATGGTGGCTAAAATTTCAAATGGGTTTTTAAAAAATATTAAACTGCGGTTAAGTATTAGTGCTATTTTTCTATTGCTGATTATTCCGGTTTTTATTGCTTTTACTTTTTACTCCTATAAAAACAATTATTCTATTTATAAACAAAACGCCATCAATTTGGTCGTTCGTAATAATGAAGAGTCCATTCGTAATTTAATCGAATTTCTAGATCCGATTGCTGATTCAGTCCGAGTGAGCTCTCGTTTGATTGCTGCAAATCCAGAATTAATTAATCAAGAAAAAATTGCTGAACACTTGTTAGTTAATTTAGAAAATAATCCCAATATTGTGAGCTATTTTGTCACTTCGAAAGATGGATCCTTTAGACAAATACAAAGAGCGTATAAGGCTTTTCCTATAGGAGAAAGGGTGCCTCCGGATGGTTCAGTATATGTGAGCTGGGTCATCGATCGGAGCCGAAATCAAAAAGCGGATTCTCATTACACTTTTCTACGCTCTTGGGGGGATGTGGTTTCACAGTTTTCGGCACCGACAAAATATGATCCACGACAAAGACCTTTTTATATAAAAACAACCAAACTAGTTAAAGAAGGAAAAACGGATGAGCCTATTGTAGAAAACCCCTATCTTACAACCAGTACGAAGCAAGCCGTTATTGGGATTTCTTACCCCATCATGGTCAAAAATGAAATGATTGGAACGGTAACGGCACAAGTACAGGTCAAATCGTTCGCTCATTTTTTAATGAGCAACAAAATTAGTCAGAACAGTCAAACTATTATCTTAAATGCCGGAGGTGAAATTGTCGTGCATCCGGATTTAAGTTTGAATTTTGTCAAAATGAAGGAGGTTTTAGTCCCTAGACAAGTCTCGAGCCTCGTCGAATCACCGGCTTCTCTTGCAAAAAAAATACATGATGCTAATGGTGAGAATTTCGTGGATTTCACCTTTGGTGAAAATCAAGAATCTTATCTGGCCATATTTAATGCATTCCCTATTTCTTTTTTGAAATCTTGGAGTGTCATGACCTTTGTGCCGTTGGATGATTTTATGGGGGAACTAAATAAAATTAATCAAAAATTAATTTTGTTTGGTATTTTTACGTTTTTGGTGATTACTTTTTTAACCTTTTACCTTTCAAAGTTAATCACAAGACCCCTAGAAAGTCTCACCATTGATATTCAAAATATTCTTGCGTTTAAACACTCAAACGTTCAACACGTATCGTCTAATATTTATGAAATCAGTACCCTTTCCAAAGCCATTAAAAATCTAAAGTCAACGATTGCGGCTTTCACCTCCTATGTTCCTAGAGATTTAGTGAATGATCTATTAAGTTCCGGTAAAGATATTGAGCTTGGAGGTGAAAGTCGTTACCTCACTGTCTTATTTTCTGATCTGAAGGACTTTTCTTCTCTTGCCGAAATCACCCCTTCTCGCGAACTTCTCAAACGGGTTTCTTCATACTTAGAGTTAATGACCTATGCTATTAAAGAGGAGGGAGGGACCATCGATAAATTTATCGGTGACTCGGTTATGGCTTTCTGGGGCGCCCCCTTATTAAATCAAAATCATGCCTACCATGCCTGTGTGGCAGCCTTCAAAACCAAAAGACGTTTGGTTTCTTTAAATGAAAAATTAGTGGCTGAGCAAAATCCTCCTTTGGTCGTGCGTATTGGTATTCACTCGGATGCCGTTTTGGTGGGTAATATTGGTTCCACCGAAAGGTTAAGTTATACGGTCATGGGAGATGGGGTTAATTTAGCGGCTCGCCTAGAGCGGATTAACAAGGAATTTAATACCGATATTTGTATTAGTCACTCACTTTTTAAGGAAGCCGGTGAGCGTCTCTGGGTTCGACCTATTGATCATATTGCGGTCAAGGGACGAAAAGGTGAATTAATTATTTATGAACTTATGGGTATTAAGGATAGGGATTTAGAATTAGCCCCCACAGAGATTGAAAAAGAATTGTGTCTTTTGACTAAAAAAGCGTTCAATTTATATTTAGATGGTTTTGTTGATGACGCTCTTCTTATCTATGAAGATTTGGTGCTTAGGTTCGATGATGGTCTTTCCAAGGCGATGGTGACTAAGTGCCGTCAAAAAAGCTTGCCTAAATTAACTTAAAAGCGTTTCTGGGAAGACGGGGCTAAAAGTGACCGACTTATCGAAGGTTTTTGACGTTAGTCCTGGAACGGATTGAGCAGTCTGGTACCTGTAGCGGCGTAGTGTTTCTCGTTGCGAGTCACTATGCTCAAATCGTGAATAAGTGCGGTCGCCCCGATTTGCTTGTCCAACGCATTCTCTGGATAGGGAACGCGCAGCCGACCCCAGATTTGTGCGACGTTTTCATCTTGGTGAAGGATATTGTCCTGGTACTGGCTCAAAATCAGCGTAAGCCAATCGTCCAGCCGTTCCGCCTACACGCCATCGCCGCTGTGACGAATCAACTCAACACCACGCCTGAGCTCGCCAACCGTGACCGCAGACAGATATAACGCTGTATCGTTTTTGGCGGCTTGCCGGAAAAATTTCACGACCCCCTTGTTTGCTTTGGTGCGCTTCCGGACCTCGCTCATTACGCCGGTATCAACCCATTACACCCGGTGCCTCATCGGTGTCGTTTCCACGCGCGAAATCTGCGTCCTTCCCGACGTTTGGTCTGGCGGCAAGCGCGTCGTTGAAGCTGCATTTCCTAGGGCGACGCAGTGAGGCAGCCAGAATCTCCCGGTGCTCAGCTTCGGCGCTGCGGCCGTGGAGCGCCGCTCGCTAAATAAAGTTTCTTGATTCGGGCTATTGTGATTTTCAGGGTGGTTGGTTTTGCAATCATGGGTCATCAATAAACGCATCATCAAAGTACTTCGTGCGAAACCGCGACCATCACCTCTATCGCCTCGAGGAGGGATAGAAGCCCTTTTTTTAGACCGACATTGGGTGCTAAAGAACAGTTGATCATTGGCGTTACTTGGATTAGTATGTATATTTATACAGTTATTATATATGCCTAATTCTGTCAAATTTCCATCATCCTGTTTGGCTGACAACGTCGAGCATGAGGGTAATCTTGCGCAAAAACCGCTCTCTGCTCTGTCCTGGCCACGACCCAGTCAGGTAAAACTGGTGGTGCATAAATTGTCTGCTGGGTTTCCTTCTCCAGCGGCCGATTATGCGGAAGATGAATTGGATTTAAATGAATACTTAATCCGTAATAAGCCGGCTACCTTCTTGTTCACGGTCAAAGGCGACTCGATGATAGAGGCGGGTATTTTGAGTGCGGATAAGGTGGTGGTGGATCGCTCGTTGATCGCGCAGCACCGCGATATCGTAGTGGCGGTGGTCGGTGGGGATTACACGCTTAAGTTTTTTCATCGTCAGGCGGGGGTGATTCAACTGCATTCGGCTAACCCACGTTACCCACCGATTTGTTTTTCGCAGGACGATGAGCTTCAGCTCTGGGGGGTGGTCGTAGGGGTGGTGCGCCGGCTTAAAAGTGGAGTGTAGACAAAAATGCTGGGCCCACAATTCGCACTCGTGGATGTGAATAATTTCTACGTCTCCTGTGAGCGCGTGTTTCAACCCCGCTTGCAATGCGTACCGATGGTGGTGTTATCGAATAACGATGGTTGTGCGGTGGCGCGCAGCAATGAAGTCAAGGCGCTTGGCGTCAAGATGGGCACCCCATGGTTTAAGATGCAAGATCTGGCCCGGGAGCATGGCATTTTAGCTTTTTCTTCCAACTATACCCTCTACGCCGATATGAGTAATCGGGTGGTGTCGGTTCTTCGTGCGTTTTCTCCCGATCTTGAGGTTTATAGTATTGATGAGAGTTTTTTGCGTGTTGATCGTGTGGCGCACCTGCATGGGGGCGCGTGCGCGATGGGACAGTGCATGCGTGAACGCGTGGCTTTGTGGACGGGTTTGCCTGTGTGTGTGGGCGTTGGGCCCACCAAGACGCTCGCTAAGTTGGCGAATCATTTGGCAAAAAAAAATGCTGTCTTTAACGGTGTGTGCGATTTGAACGATATGACGCGCGCCGAACGGGTGGAGTGGATGTCTAAGATTGCTGTGTCGGAGGTGTGGGGTGTAGGGCGACGTCTGACGCAGCGCTTAGACCTTTTAGGCATCCACACGGTGTTAGATCTGCGACGTGCCAACCCCATGGATATTCGTACGCACTTCGGGGTAGTACTGGAGCGCACCTGTCAGGAGCTACGCGGAGTGTCTTGTTTGTCCTTGGAAGCGATGGCCCCCGCTAAAAAACAAATTATCGCTTCACGTAGTTTTGGGGGGGCAATCGAAAACAAAGCCCAGTTGCTGGAAGCCTTGTCCTCACATGTGGCGCGCGCGGCAGAAAAACTACGCGAGCAAAAGAGCCTGTGTGCAGCGTTACAGGTGTTTTTACAAACCAATCGGTTTAAACCAAATGAGCCTCAGTATAACCCTGCCGTGTTGGTGCCGTTGATGGAGCCCACGGATGACACATTGAAATTAACGCGAGCAGCATCGAGCGCATTGACGCAAATATTTAAAATGGGATACCGTTATAAAAAAACAGGGGTTATGTTTTGTGGATTGACGCAGGCGAGTCAGCGTCAGGAGAGTCTTTTTGAGTCAAACCTCGAGAAAGATCGTTCCACACGATTGATGGGTACGGTAGACCGAATTAATCAACATTTTGGTTCGGGCACTATTCAATCGGCGGCTTGCGGCGTGTCGCAGAAGGCTTGGCAGATGCGCTCGAATAATCGCTCTTCACGTTACACCACTTGTTGGATGGAGTTGCCAGTGGTTTCGTAGTCTCGGTGTAACAAAAGAGGGTAGCACAATCTGCTTCGCTTCATCGTGGTTAGAAATGCCGGTTTGAAGGGGGTGCCACATAAATCGAGTTGTCTGCGTTTTTTTAAGCACTACATTAAAATTGGATGTTAGCCCCTTTAATGATTTTGCGCCAACGCTGCTGGTCTTCTTGTAGGTAGCGACCCATTTGCTCGGGTGAGTTGGGAGCAGGCTCTGAGCCCTGAACGGCGAGGCTTTGCGCTAACTCTGGATCCTTTAATAGGCGATTAATCTGTGCGTTGAGCTTATTGATGATCGCTTTGGGGGTATTGGCGGGTGCGAGCATGGCATACCACGTGACGTATTCAAATCCTGCCAATCCCGCTACACCCGATTCAGCCACAGTCGGAATATCAGGCATGGCTGCAGAGCGTTTGGCACTACCGACTGCAATCCCTTTTAGGCGGGCGCTTTTGACGTAAGGGATAACGGTGGGCATGCTATTTAACATCAGAGATACTTGTCCGGAGAGCAAATCGGTCAATGCCGGTGCAGTGCCTTTATAGGGAATATGCACGAGCTTAACCCCGCCTAAAGCATTTAACATTTCAGCCCCCAGATGGTTGGGGCTACCGACTCCGACGGAGGCGTAGTTGATTT
Organism: uncultured beta proteobacterium; assembly: GCA_903893565.1. Taxonomy (GTDB): domain Bacteria; phylum Pseudomonadota; class Gammaproteobacteria; order Burkholderiales; family SG8-41; genus UBA5216. The sequence goes on from CAITMU010000112.1 coordinate 33,014, forward strand.
GCCCCGGTCGCGCTTTAGCATAGGCGATGAGTTCTTTGACCGAATTGGGAGGGAAGGCGGAGTGCACCGCCAATATCTGTGGGTTGATAACGACTAAACTAATGGGGGCAAAGTCCTTGAGGACATTGTAGGGAAGAACCGCACCACTGGCAGGATTAATGGAGAGGCTGCCACTCGTACCAAAAAGTAAGGTATGGCCGTCAGGTACCGCGCGAACCACGATCTCTAGACCAATGATGCCACTGGCTCCTGGACGATTATCAATGATGAATGGATGTCCCAAAGCATGGCTTAGTTTTTGACTGACCGTTCGGGCAACGATATCGGTAGGTCCCCCCGGAGGGTAGTGCACAATGACGCGCACGGATTTAGACGGATAGTTCTGGCTGATAGCCGCTCCAAAGATCAGTAAAAGGCACGTCCCATAGATCACACGATTTAGTATTGGCATGGAGTCTGTCAACCTTACATTTAATGAAACCATCTTTTTCAAAATTCCCATTAAAATCACTGTAGTGCAGATGAGCCAATCAACAATATGCGTGATATAGCTTAGGGTTTTAATGAGGTATGCGTTCGAGTTTTTTTTGAACGCTCTCAGCTTATTGTGGCCACTAATGATCTTTCTGTCAAAGGTTGCCATCACTTGCTGTTTTATTTTTTTAATCAGGCCGTGTCATTAAAATAAGCTTGCTAGCACTTTCTAAAGGAGTGTGATCATAGGGTTTTAGTCGAAGTCAATCCTTTAAGGAAAAAATATAGGTGCAAGGAATAAATGTTCTACCGGTAAGATTAAAATGTAAGCAACGGATCAATTAAGAAGCTATAGCCCCTGTGAAAAAAATGCTTCGTATTTTATGCACAATCTTATCCACAGAAATTGTGGATGAATGAAAGATTGACAAATGATTTAATCATCAAGTGCTATCGAAGAAAAAATATTATTTGTGATATTTGTCCTCTTGCGTTGCAAGAATCAAACTTAAAAAAAATCTGATCGTGTTTAACAAGCCAGATCTTGTCGTTAAGTCATAGGGGGTCGAATGGAATCAGGGGTTGATTTATTCGATACAGTAAAAAGGCCGCGTCGTTTTTTAGAAGGGATTGCTATGGGAAATAGATTCTGCCAATAAAATCATCACCTTAAAGGAATTAAGGCTCCCAATAACCCCAAAATTAGACATGAAGTGGTCCTGAGTGTTTTTTTTGCAGTATAAAAAAGCAATAGGGTTTCTAATTCATTGTATGCTAGAGGTGTGCGTGTATCCCATGAGGGCGCTGCTTCCGCTATGGGGGCGGGGGTAGTTCAATATCATCGTGGGATCTGAAGAGACTTAATAAAAATAAAGATCCTTAATCTTAAACGTTCAAGGTCTGGTGAGTCATTGAAGGGGGAGCATTATGAAGCAACGTTTTCTCGTTACAGCCAAGGCGATTGTAATCTTTATCCTTTGTGTGAATTATTCATTTGGCCAAGGCTTTCCTAATCGTGCGATTACCCTCATCGTTCCTTATTCTGCGGGCGGAGGCACCGATATCGTGATGCGTAAGTTGGCTGAAGTATTGGGTCGACAGCTAGGGGTGAGTATTGTGGTCGAAAATAAAGTCGGCGCGGGTGGCACTATAGGGCCAGCAAGCCTTTTGAATGCACGCCCTGATGGTTACACCATTGCTCAAATGCCGATCACAGTGTTTCGCTATCCGCATATGCAGAAAGTGAGCTGGGATCCTTTTAAAGACTTTAGCTGGATTGTGGGTGTCACCGGTTATACGTTCGGTGTGGTTGTGCGAGCCGACTCCCCATGGAAAACTTGGGCAGAGTTTATTGCCTATGCCAAGGCTAA
>CAITMU010000113.1 GCA_903893565.1 uncultured beta proteobacterium
AACATACGAAACCCAAAGACTGAGCCAACAAATCAAGAAAGAGATAATAAAATCGAAAAAAAATTAGCTAGGATTAAGAGTATTTGTGAGCCTGGCAATCGACAATCCAAACAAATTTTTCCGCTACTTGATGAAAATAAAGGAGCTCATGCCTTTTGTTGGGGGTTTATTACTTCTGGGCAAGATTTTTATAATAAAACAAATTACTTTAATCAATATATGGAAGATTACGCGAAGCTTTCCGTCATGTGTGACTGGACAGATGAGACTAAGGCAAAAACTCATATTAATCTTGGTAAGACAAGGTTTGGCTTTTGTTTGGGCGAAAGGGGTGAGGCATCAACAAATTGCTTTAGAAATTTTATCAACGCATGCAAATCAATTGGAGACGAACTCGAACAGGCGGGGCAAGTATTTTTAGAGAAATAGCTTCACAAACCAATTTAAATAGTTCAGATTTATGACTAAGGCCATTAAAGTAGAAGTGATAATTTTTCGCTTCTATCTTGATAAAGATATCAATTAAAAATTTGTCACATTTATTGACGATAATGTCGTCTTTTTTTAATTTATTTTTATGACCAAATCTGAATTCATCGAAAAATTAGCCCATAGACTCCCACAACTTAATGATAAAGATCGTAGAGTCTTGGTCGACACGATATTGAGTGCCATTGTAAAATCACTCAAAAAAGGGCATCGAGTTGAAATTCGGGGTTTTGGCGTATTTAAACTCAAGTATCGCGAGGCCCGCATCACCCGCAATCCGAAGACGGGGGCATCTGTTTCCACACCCGCTACCTGTAAGCCTCATTTCACCCCGGGCAAAGAGCTTAAGGCTTCATTAATTAAGTCGATCAACTCTTAGTGGTTTATTCCCAAATCAGTGCCGAGTATGAAGACAGGGGATCATTCATTTTCCCCATTCTCATGAGGAACCTTAATGTTTTGCTATCGGTTTGGTAATCGACCAAAAAGCAGCCTTGGGGGTTGCCCTTGCTCATCAAAAAGTAGCGGCCAGGTTTCGTGATCCATGGGGTGATGTCAAAGCCTACTAGAGGGATCTGTCACATTAAAAGTCATCACCGCTCTGATCGACCCAGCATGCTTTACATACACGTCAAATAACTCACGATAGCGTTTTGCAAGCCTTTGATTCATGAGCTCAGTGGGCGAATCAAATTGAGCATTATTATTCAGTTCAACCTCAAGCTCCGTGATGTGAATCTCTAGCCCCAATTGGGCGCATCGGGATAAAGTCAAATCTAAATCTCTCGCACTGGGCTCGAATTCAGACCCGTGTTGTTGCAAACCAATCCCATCCACAAGCCCCTTGGCTTTAAGCTGCTGCAAGAGCTTAAAAATAGCCTCGCGTTTAACCGGGTGATCATCGAAAAATATCGGGTGCTGGGCCCAACGATAGGATTCGATGGCATGGTCTTAGTGGTAGCAGGCGGTTTCATTAGCCCCCATAGCTTATGCCCGTTTAGACAATTTTTTCGTGACGCTCTCCCGCCTCAGTCCAGACTTTAGGCAACATAGGTTCATTGCGCGCCCGTTTGCCTACCGGCACTTCTAAGTCATTAAGAGTACCGACCTTACAAGTGGGGATACCTTATCGTGTTTGACCGTTTGGATCATGAGCGACTCATGCGACTCCAATCAACCAAAAAAGCTCAGCCTCTTAGAATTAGACGCTTGGTCTTTCAATGATGCTAAATCTTACTAGATAATTTCTACGATAGGGGTGGTTTTGTTTGGGGTCAGCCTCTAGTTGATAGACACTCACCTAGAGTCATTAATGGAGTGTTTTCAAGGTAGACACATTACAAAAACTGCAGTATACTAAATTTAACGGTTTAAAAACTCACAACCTATATCTACCAGCGACATAAGGTGAAAAACTATGCAAGTGAAAAAATTATTATTGCCTCTGCTTTTCGTAACTTTTAGCCTTGTTACGACAACTGCCAGTTCGCGAAGTAGCAATCAAAAAATATTAAGCACTGAAATTGTCAGTGTAATCGTTAATACATCACCCTATTCTTCAGCAGACATCACAATTCCAGTTCATGTGTTTAAGCCGGCAAAGAGTAAGGATGATGAAACTAAAGAATCATGGCCTGTTGTAATTTTTTCACACGGTCGATCTAGTTCATCAACTGAAAGAGCAGCACTGAAAAGCCCTGTGAATTTGGAGATTGTTCGTTATTGGAACAATAGAGGATATGCCGTGGTTGCAGCCATACGCCCAGGTTATGGTGACAATTATTCAGAAGACCCAGAAGACCATGGTGTTCGATGGAAAGGGAATACTTGTATAGGCAAAGCTGATTTTAGTAAGACGGCTAATGCAGCAAGCTACGCAACAAAAGCCGTCCATACCTGGTTGATAACTCAAAACTGGGCTGATAAAAATCGTCTCTTATTAGTGGGACAATCTGTGGGAGGACTTGCTACTGTTAATGCCTGCGGTCAAAACTGGCCGGGTGTAAAAGGTTGCATCAATTTTGCTGGTGGGGCAGGAGGAAATCCCGAGGAATCACCAGGTAATACATGTCGACCAGACAAACTCAGTGAAGCATTCAGTAACCAAGCCAAAACAACTATTGTTCCTAGTCTTTGGCTCTATTCTGCTAACGATAAATTTTGGGGTGAAGAGGCGCCTAAACTTTGGTTCAAAGCATTCACAGATACCGCAAAAGCTGCTGGTATAAAACCTACAGTAGAATTTTTTGCTGCCCCAGCTGTTGGTAACAATGGACACTCGCTTCAAACTCAGGGAGGTAAATTTTGGATCCCCGTAGTTAATGAGTGGTTAGATAAAAATGGTTTTTAGTGCGCATTTGGGGGCAAGCCTCTTGTTACGTAACGGTGAACTCTGCGTCATGACTTGTCCTTTAAAAAGGACAGATTTCTCCTCTAATAATCATTATTCCCAAATCAGCGCCGAGCATGAAGACAGGGGATCATTCATTTTCCCCATTTTCATCAGGAACCTTAAGGTTTTGCTATCGGTTTGGCAATCGACCAAAAAGCGGCCTTGGGTTGCCCTAGCTCATCAAAAAGCAGCGGCCAGGTTTCGTGATCCATGGGGTGGTGTCGAAGCCAACTAGAGGGATCTGTCACATTAAAAGTCATCACCGCCCTGATCGACCCAGCATGCTTTACATACACGTCAAATAACTCACGATAGCGTTTTGCAAGCCTTTGATTCATGAGCTCAGTGGGCGAATCAAATTGAGCATTATTATTCAGTTCAACATCAAGCTCCGTGATGTGAATCTCTAGCCCCAATTGGGCGTATCGCGATAAAGTCAAATCTAAATCTCTCGCACTGGGCTCGAATTCAGACACGTGTTGTTGCAAACCAATCCCATCCACAAGCCCCTTGGCTTTAAGCTGCTGCAAGAGCTTAAAAATAGCCTCGCGTTTAACCGGGCGCCATTCCTGAAAATCATTATAAAAAAGCTTTGCCTGCGGGTCAGCCGCTCGAGCGGCTCTAAAGGCAATTTCAACAAAATCATCCCCTATGACATCGCGCCACAAACTTGCTTTAAATACGCTTCGGCCATTACCTTCTATAGCCTCATTGACCACATCCCAGTAGGCGAATCGATGGGGGTAGCGAGTCATCACGGTTTGAATGTACTGGGTGAGCCGTAGAATAGCTTCTTCGCGACTCACGGTGCGCCCATCAGCATCCTTTAACATCCATTCAAGATTGAATTTCTTGTTCGAGGGCCAAAACAAAACATGGCCCCTTAATGGCATGGAGGGATGCTTTTCGGTAAAGGCCATCAGGCTATCGCAGCCTCGCCACTGCCAAGTGTCTGCACTGGGGTGAATCTGATTGGGGTAAAAACAATTCACACTAAGGATATTGCTTTGTTTTTCTACAATCTGGGACATTGGAGACTGTGGATCCAACAAGCCTTTTCGCACTAGCGGCGCGTTAAGCCCCCCAAAACCGAAGAGGAATCGCCCGGCATACACATCAGATAAGGAGGGGATAGCCTCCCCTGCAAAGGAGGCAGAGGGCATTAAAGATAGGCCTAGAAGCCATACCCTAACCCATCGTATTAAACCTTGGGCGCGATCAATTGGAGCTTTTTTGGTGCTCATTTTTTGCTATTTAACAAAGGGATGAAAGGCAATAGTTTATCGCCCTCCTCCCTTCAACGCTACAGGTCCTGCTGCATTTTAGCCTCTAAGATCACCTTACGATAACGCTCTAAGTCTTTACGTACTAATAGAGCGAACTCTTCTGGGCTACCTGTCACAATCTGATAGCCTTGTGAGGTAATTTTGCTTTTAATTTCGGTTGAATTCACGATCTGCGAGATTTCCTGATTCAGTGCAGCCACCACTGAGGTGGGTGTTTTAGCCGGCGCAAAAAGCCCATACCACATGGTGACTTCGTAGCCTGGCAAACCGCTCTCCGATAAGGTGGGCACATTGGGCAACAAGGGATCTCGTTTGCCTCCGGTGACACCTAGAATTCTGAGCTTACCAGCATCGGCCTGTGGCCCTACACCCCCGTAGGGTGTTAGGACAAACTGCGCTTCACCAGAAATCACTGCAATCACAGCGGGTGATCCGCCTTTATAGGGCACGTTATTGATATCTATGCCCGCGAGCATTTTGATCGCGTTGGTGGCAATCTCACCGGTTGCCCCAGCAATGGCTGCATTAACACTTCCGGGTGCCTTCTTCGATAAAGCAATGATGTCTTTAATCGTATCGGCTTTTAATTTAGGATGGGCCGCCAACACCAATGCCGTATCAAAGACGTTCACAATCGGAGCAAAATCTTTACCAGGGTCGTAGCTTAAGTGACGGTATAAAGTGGCGTTAATCGCATGGGTGCCGGTATTGCCCACGCCGATGGTGCTGCCATCGGGATTGGCATGAGCGACTATTTCCCCTGCAGTCACTCCATTGGCACTGGGTCGATTATCCACAATCACACTTTGGTGCAAGGCTTCACCTAAACGATTTTGTATCACGCGCGCCAAAAAATCCGTTGGACCTGCAGCAGCATTGGGTACCACAATAACGAGTGCCTTTTTAGGCATCACTGCCGAAAGATTACTCTGAGCAACCACAGGTAAAGATAAGGCAAGGCTCACGCTTGAAACCAAAAAACCCACAGACTTAAATCGATTCACAGACATATTATGATCTCCTCACTGCAAAAGAAATGACAATCACTCGGGATATCTACGACAGACTTTTTTTTTAGAATCTTAATCTTATCCGTGATATTCGGCAAAGCCCTAAGGCACTAAACGTTGCCGAAAAATCCACTAAAAATACGCCTGGCCTTTCTTAATGGGGGGAGTCCATTCACAATCGCCCCAGGGGCCATCTCCATTTTCTTTAATATAGGCTATTCTGCCGCGTTTTTTAGGAACGCGTTTTCCAGAAAACAAAGCCTTTAACCAATCAAACACATATTCGTGGCAATCCAATCCCCCAAAATTAGGCAGTGCCCATAACGGGTGGTATTGATTTTCCACCACCCACATTTCCTTAGGCACTTGAAGATCACCAAAGGCCTCGACTGCCTCCTCCAGTGGGCACAAGGGATCAAATTCACCGGTGACTAACAAAGTCGGTGCTTTGATCTTTTGCAAGTGTCCGCGAACCGACATGTGCTGGGCGACTTCGACATCAAATTTTTCTTCATCCTCGTAGCCAGACATATACATAAACATTTGTTTAAAGCGAGGGGAACATTGGGTAAAGATGGTGTTGTTGGGATTAAAACAAGCAACCGAACTCACCACTGCTGCTGCCCGGGTGTCGTAACTCGAAAGTCTCAGCGACCAGTAACTACCCATACTAATACCGTAAATGGCAATTTTTTTCTTATCCACTTCCTTACGGGTCATCAGATAATCGATCACTGCTGCTCCGGCCCGTTCGTAGTTATCTCCAATGGAGCGGATCTTTTGCATATTGGAATTACCCTGTCCCGGCCCATCAATCGCAATCACATGAAAGCCGCGCGCGATCCCCACGTTCACGGCAGCGCGAGGGAACGCCTCTTTGGTCATGTCCATGCCAGGCACGAATAACACGACCGGTGCCTTACGACGATCGGGCAAGAGATGAAATAAACAAGAAATCGTTTTCCCATCATCAAAGGGCACTTCAACTCGTTCTATGGGGTAAGCTGCCACTTCAATCCGGCGATCCACCATTTCGGAGAGTTTCTTCCAAAGGCGTTTTTTAACCGGGTGATCATCGAAAAATATCGGGTGCTGGGCCCAACGATAGGATTCGATGGCATGGTCGTAGTGGTAGCAGGCGGTTTCATTAGCCCCCATAGCTTGTGCCCGTTTGGCCAATTTTTCGTGACGCTCTGCCGCCTCAGTCCAGACTTTAGGCAACATACGATAATTGCGTGCCCGTTTGCCTACAGGCACTTCTAAGTCATCACGCTCAAAATTTTGCACTCGACCACGAATATTCAATGCCAGATCCAGCATCCATTGCTGATTATCGCGTTCGGTTCTTAGTTTACGAATCATTACATCC
>CAITMU010000114.1 GCA_903893565.1 uncultured beta proteobacterium
GCCGCCAATCGTGTAGATCATGCCCGCAGCCATATTGACAGAACAAAAGCCACCGTGAGCGGCATAGTTCGGGGTGCCAAATTGACGCGCAAATAAACCGGTTAGGGCTTGCATCTGATCGCGACCCGTAAACAAAGCAAATTTCTTTGGATCGGTCGCACGAATTTTTCCTAAGCGCTCGCTTAAGATTTCAAACACGCGTTCCCAGCTAATCAGCTCAAAAGCACCTTCGCCTCGGGCACTACCGGCTTTCCGTAAGAGGGGCTGGGTAATTCGCGCAGGCGACTTTTGTTTCATGATGCCTGCGGAGCCCTTGGCGCAGATCACGCCTTTATTTAGGGGGTGATCCGGGTTGCCATCGATATAAACTAGCTCGCCCTCGCGCAGATGGGCACGAATACCGCAGCGGCAGGCGCACATATAACACGTGGTTTTCTTAATCTCATCAATTGGCTTTTGCTTGCCAATAGGATCATGGACGGGGGCGCTGGAAAATAGTTTGAACATGTTGTTTAGCTTTTGATAAATTAAAATCTAAGATGTAGGATACACAAAATTGGCGAAGAATGTGGCTTTAAAAAAAGGCGTGTAATAAATGGGTTAAAAAAGCTAACTAGAGGTCTTAACTGAGCGTAACTTAGGATAGTTGGCTTTAGCGCCATCTAGAAAATTTTCAATTGAGCGTGTTAAATAGCCCTCAAAATTAATTTTGGTTTCATGGTTAAAAATATATTTTCGGGTTGCATAAGCAAAGAAGCTGCCGTGCAGTACCCAGACAAATTCACGCTCATCATCGGAGATGGGCCCCCAGTTTTTATCATCACTGCATAGGGCTCTTAAGGCCATACAGACTGGGTCAATGAGGCGTTGACGAATCATTTTGAGGTATTTCTGGTTCATGCCTGTACCCGCTAAACCTGAATACAAATACACCCGAATCCAGCGCCGCGAAAAGCTATCCTCAAAATACTGCTGATAAAAGGTCACCAGCCTTTTTTTGAGGGGAATGCTTGAATTTTCTAATAAAGCATCCCACTCTTTTTGCCAAGAGTCTAAGAAGATGATTTCAAATACCTCCTCCATCAACACCTGCTTTGAGGGGAAATAGCGATAGAGTAATGGCTGGGTAATGCCGAGCCGCTCGGATAGTTCCCGGGTCTTACCAGTAAACCCGAGTTCGGCAAAATAATCGATAGCCCCCGCCAAAATGAGCTCGCGTCGTTGGCTAGGCGCCATTCTGACACGCGACTTTTGCGGCGTTTTCTTGCTTATTTTGCGTTTCGCAACTTTAGGGGGCATATGGTGTTATAAAACCTATTGAATGACGCAGTATCGAAATATCGAAAAACCATAAAAAGCTTAATAAGCCATTGTATTTACTTGGATGCTCCATGGAGTAGTAGGTCGTCTAAGTAGTTTCCCTAATTAATTGCTGATAAATACTATGCAAACTTGGAGATTAATGTTGTATAGTTCTAATTATCAATAGATTAATTAAGCTTCATGCTGTTTTCAGATAACCGTTAATTTTACA
>CAITMU010000115.1 GCA_903893565.1 uncultured beta proteobacterium
CAACGAAGGTTGCTGTATCAATTGACAAGTCATCGCTGAATTGCCATTGAATTCTTTCAAGATAAGTTGGATTCAAATAACTGACTTGGTCAACGACTTTCGAAATTTCAAGATGAACATTGACTCGTTCATTTACATATCCAGAAGCCCCGAATTCATACTTGTCCGCCAAAAGGCACTGATTCAATATTTGATTGATCGCATCAGCTGCAGTGTCCACTCTTGCCGTCCAACGCTGACTCTTTGGAGCATCAGTGGTAAGAGCCGCCGCGCCAAATTTAATGATGCTCAAAGGCGTTTTTATTTCATGCAGCAACATACCTAAGAACATACGTTGTTTTTCGTTTTTTTCAATCTCATTATCTGCCTTAGCTTTTGTCAAAGCAAGATTGAAAATAATGTCCATTTCCTTTTCTTTTTGTTCGTTGAGCATCAGCACCATGATTAAAAAAGCCAGTACCGGATAAAAAAAGTCTCTAAACGCCGGGATGCCAATTTTGAAGGAAAATAGTTGAGGGGCTACAAAATATAAGCTAGGTACTATTGACATTAGAGTATAAGCAAAAAAAATGATCAGCTGGAATTTATAGCGCCGTATCAAATTTTTTTGTGTAAAAAAAATTGTCAAGAGATAATAAATCAAAGTCGCAAACATTGCGAAATTAAAGCCCAGCGAACACATCACAATATAAGTTCTTGGAACGCCAAAAAGCAATCCTGAAGAAGGAAGTAATGCACATGCAAAAAAAAATAAAAAATATTTATTTTGCTTGTCGCTAATTAATCTTCCAAAACTTTCTTTGATCATCAACGTTCCGACACTAGTGAGGGTCAAAAAAAGAATCATATTTAAATTTAAATACATCAGTGCGTTGGAACTCGCTTCGTTCAGAAAAAATCCAAAATAATTTAAACGACTCAACACAAATAAGGGTGCAGAGATTATGACGGTGATAAAAATTTTTGACCTTCCCAGCCAATTTTGCATGAAAACCCAAAATACCAAAAGAATAGCTGCCGTAATCTGCGAACCGAGAACAGCGTATTTTGTGTATTCCTTCAATCGCATTTCCGAATCGCTTAACACCATGACATTAAACTGCTTGGGGGACAAAGTTCGAATTTTTAAATAAAATTGAATCGGATGAGTAAAATTTTTGTCGATAATTTCATTCAATTTATAACCATGCAACAAGTCTCGAAAAGGTATTTTATTGGCTTTCCATGAGTCGGTCGCTATTGAATTTTGTGAAAAAATTGATATCTCATCAATGGCAGGGTTTTCAAAATACAAAGTAAATTCTGGCGCATTATTTTCTATAGTTACTCTAAGCCAAAGACTGCCTTTTTGATAAGGCAGTCGAATTTGTTCGGAGGTGAGAACAAATTTTGAGTCTAAAATTTGCTCAATCTGCATTGCAGAAGAATCGTCATAAAACGTCTCAATTTTGTATTGAACATCACCCGCTGAAGCATTTGCTATCCAAGCAAATACGCAAATCAAAATGCATTTGACTAATCTTGAAAGTTTTTTTTCATAAAATAAGGCTAACATTTTTGGTTTATTTTCTGAATTATTTTTTTCATGCTAGTCCGACCTCATCCTTATGAGGGAGATTGGTATAACTCTAAGAAATCCTTCATACCGCTAAGCTCAAATGTGGCTACAAAATTTTGATCCCACAGGACCAATCTTATTCTTATAGCCGAAAAAAGTTACTCAAAGCAATACCGTAAACAAGACAAATTAAATTTAGCTTCAGTTTTTTGCGAATTATTTTTTTAATATGCAAGAAAGGTCAGACTTTGTCAGACATTTAAGAATTGGAATATTATTATTTTTTTATATTCAATTGATTTGCCTCCCACTAATTTGTTTCATAAAGGATTATTCTATGACGAGCGTTCAAGTTTTACTGAATCAAAAAATGGCTCTTGAAAGAATGATTGAGCAAGCTCGAATTGAAGAATTAGAAACTCAACGGCGCATTGAAGCTGAACGATTAGCAATAAAAAAAGCAGAGATTGCAGAGGTTCAAGCTAACTTACAAACCTTAATGAAAAAATATGGATTAACTGAAAGCCAACTTCTTCGTGGGGAAGAACCTGCGTTAGATAAATCAAGTTCTGAGCCAAAAAATTCTTACAGTAAAAACCTTACATTGCAAGAGATGAGGAATTTTTACGCCAAGATGTAGAATGGCTTCCAAAGCATTATTGGGTAAAGTCTTATAATCATCTAATCCAACATATTTTCAAATAGTTACATGGATGGATATTGAATTTGAATGATCTTCAGCAGTTCGAATTTTCAAAATACTCATCGATGCCAATTTCCATCGAAACAGCTTTTTTTTCTTTACGATGTGTTTAACCCTCCATTCAATAGCCCAATTGGATTGCTAGTGTTAACAACTCATCCAACAGGCTCAATATTGCGCTTGAACTGACTACCCCCCCCCTTCGTTACAAACCCTCCGAGCAACAATAGCGAAACAATCTAAAGTTAGTCCTTTTTGACTACCCTGCAGGTTCTTTGATGGGTCTTCATCATGTAAGCGATCATTACCAAAAAGCCTCTTCGGAAACAGATCTGTCTAACCTATCCAATGACAGGGTGTATTGCGTCATTCAATTTAAGTCTCAAAATTAAATTTTATAATGAGTCCTGAAGCAAGTTGTCAAAACTAAGAATCCTTAGTAAATAAACCCATAAAAACGTCTCCCGCACTATTTCACCCCTACCTGCCAACACCCAACCGCTTCGCTTTCACTTTCACCTTCATCCCCACAGCCAATCAGCGCCAATCAGCCCTGCCGGATCCTATCTAGTCCAGCCAATACCTATGAAGCTTTACCGCATCGATCTATTATGCCAATCAAATATTGAGTTACTACTCAAACTGGGCTAGACTAACTAGGCAAAAAGTGAATAAAAATACCATCCCCTCCGACTTGCAAACCAAGATCGTGGGGAAATAAGAAAACTTTCGCCCAGGATGATTCGGGCAAATCTATAATATTTGACTGTCTAGATCCCTTAACCAAGAAGGTCTATCATGCCTATAAGCTTATCTCATCTTCCTAAAAAATCATCTGTCTTTGGCGCCTTACATCTCCTCCTCGCGAGCTTCGGGTGCATCCATCTGGCACATGCCCAGAGCAGCGAAAAATATCCCCAACGAGCCGTAAGATTAATTGTGCCTTATGGCCCAGGTGGCGCTACGGATATCGTCGCTCGACAACTCGCCTTGCGCTTAAGCGAAAACTGGGGCTCACAAGTCATCGTTGATAACCGAGCAGGAGGCTCAGGCACCATTGCCTTAGAAAGCGTAGCTCACGCCTCCACGGACGGTTACACCTTGATGGTGGGCAACGTTTCTACTAACGCCATTACAGAAAGTGCTTTTGCTAAAACCTTAAGCATTAAGCCTTCGCGCGACTTAGCCTCCATCACGAATCTTATAGAAATCCCGCATATGCTACTCATTAACGCGTCGATTCCCGTCAATACCATCAAGCAATTGGTGGAATATGCCAAAACAGCTACGGGCCTTGCTTACGCCTCAGCGGGTATCGGCTCCTACCCACATCTGGATGGGGCCCGGTTAGCGAAAGTCATGGGCGTCGACATGACCCATATCCCCTATAAAGGAGGAGCAGGACAAATAATCCCAGCCATGATCAGTAACGAGGTGCAGCTCACCATGATTAACTTGGCCTCAGCAATGCCACACATTAAGAATGGGCGCTTAAAGCCGATGGCTACTACTTGGCCCACACGACGCACCGAATTTCCTGACATTCCAACCATGACAGAAGCAGGCTTTAACGGTATTGGCACCAATGCCTGGAACGGTCTTTTTGGTCCCGCAAAAATGTCTCCCGCGCTGATTAATCAAATCTACAGTTCGGCGATCAAGGCCATGGAGTCCAGTAGCATGAAAGAAAGTTTAGCCAAGCAACTCATTTATGTGGTTACCAGTACAAGTCCTGCTCAATACGTGCAGTTTGTGAACGATGAAGTCACCAAATGGTCCGCCGTCATTCGTGAAAATAATATTGTGATGGAGTGAAATTCGTCCTCGATTTCTCTGTCCACTCCCTTCAATAAAAAAATAACAAAATCCCTTCCAACATGCGCCCCACTAGACCCTCTTCCCAAAAAGCTCCTATTGCCCACCCAGTTCCCAGGGCGCAATATCGCGTACAGATTGATAAAGATATAGATGTTGAACTTCGCGATGGTGCCCGTTTAAAGGCTGATGTCTTTCGCCCCCGAGGCTCGGGACGCTTTCCAGTGATTTTAAATCTGGGCTCCTATCAAAAAGATAAGCACTGGACCCCACCCACGGATCTGGAAGAAAAAGACAATCCCTATATGAACTGGGAGACCATCAACCCCTTATGGTGGGTGCCCCGGGGCTATGTGGCGATGCGGGTGGATGGACGTGGTTCTGGCAAATCACCCGGTTTGGCTGATCCATTTTCGCTACAAGAGTCACTCGACTTTCATGATGCTATTGAATGGGCTGCACGCCAACCCTGGTGTAACGGCAACGTGGGCCTATTGGGCATCTCCTACTTTGCTATGACGCAGTGGTTGGTGGCTAACCAAAAGCCCCCTTCACTAAAAGCGATTATTCCTTGGGAGGGAGCGGCCGATTTATACCGCGATTTTGCCTTCCATGGCGGCATTTTTTGTTTTGGTTTTGTCAATAACTGGTATATGAATCACTCGGCTCACCATATGCTCGGAAATCTGTATGGCGCTAACCCCGATAGCTTCTCCAAAAACTGGGTATGGCAGTTTATGCATGACAATCTTGATCGAGGCCAATATCACGATCGAAGAGCACACTGGGATGAAATGGAACTGCCTATTTATTCGGTGGGTAACTGGAGTGGCATGGCCTTGCATCTACGCGGTAACACAGAAGCGTTCATGCACGCGAAATCAAAACACAAGAAACTACGCATCCACGCTGGCACCCATTATCATCCCTTTTATACTGAAGAAGCACGGGTGGATCAAATCCGATTTTTTGACTACTGGTTAAAAGGCAAAAAAAATGGAGTCATGGATGAACCACCCGTCAAACTGCTGATTCGTACTGGGGGCGGAAAAGGCTACCAATTTCGCTACGAAAACGAGTGGCCAATTAAAAGAACGCAGTGGACACGCTTTTATTTAAAGCCCGTCAAGCCCGGAAAGACTCCCAAGAAAAACGTCGAGGGATTACTCGAACGAATCACACCACGACAATCGCAAGCACTGACCTATGCCGCGAGCGGCATGAGTAAAGCCGGAGTGGCCTCGGCCTCATGGACATCCACAGTGTTGCCCGGAAGCCTACCTCACATGGGAATTTCCTTTCAAACGGATCCCATGGAAGAAGAACTCGAAGTCACCGGTCCCGTCAACTTGGTGTTGTGGGTTTCCAGCACCAGTGAAGATATGGATATATTTGCAACGATAAGAAATGTTGATGAAAAAGGAAACGATGTATGGGAAGTGGGTCAGCAGCAGCAAACCGTACCGGTAGCTAAGGGGTGGCTTCGGGTCTCGCACCGCAAAATGGATGACAAAAAATCCCTGCCCTATCGCCCCTGGCACAGCCACGATGAACGCTGGCCATTGAAAGTCAACGAAGTGGTTCGGGTCGAAGTAGAAATTTGGCCCACATGCATGGTTTTTGCCAAAGGGCACCGTCTGTGTCTAGACATTCAACCGCGGGATGGCGTGGGATCAGCCCCTTACACCCACTACAGTGCCGACTACAATTCAGGCACCAATACCGTCTATACCGGTGGCAAAACGGCTTCTTATTTACTGCTACCGATCATACCCCAAAAAAAATAAAGAATTTTTTAAAGGGCTCATTAACAGTGAATAGCGAGTACGCCTATGTACAGGGATAAGCCCTTAACCCGAGAGCCCTGATTCCACAATAGGTTGAGAAAGAATCCAAAGGCTTAACATCGTGTAGCCCACCATGAGGCATAGCATAGGCCATTGGGATCTTAAAATATGAGAAATTTTTTGAAAGGCTTGCTGCGCCATTTTATGTGCCACATAAACGGCCAACACATGTCCGATCACCACTGCGCTCACTGCCACATACCATTGGTATTGTGGCCCCACTAAGCCTGAATCCACGGAATAAGAGGCAGCCCCCCAAAGATTCCATCCCCACCCCAAAGGGTCAGACAATAAAGGGATCAACGCAGCTAAGCCCAGCGCCATAAACGTAAAATAATGCGCAATATGATAGGCCACGGCAATGGGAATAAGACTTAACACAAAGCGCTGTGATAAATCCTTAACACAAACCTCGTTATCGGATGAAAACCACAGCATGCTATGGCAGAAGAGCGCATAAATCAGTCTAAAAAGAACAATAAAAATCATAAGTCCTAGCGTCCGCGCTCCTCGCAGTGCTTCAACTTCTTGTAAATGAAGGGTGGTCCATAACCACGAGTCGGCACTGGCGGTTAAAATCAAAAAATCCACTCGTGCCCAAAGCGGTGTCTCCATAAAGCCATCAAAACTGACTGTGGACAAAAGCAATAACACCAACGCCACCGCAGAAGGACTGATCGTAATCCTTTCAAGTAACCCCACCGCGCAAGGACGAAAACCAATGACGGGGCTATTTTCTATAACCCTTATTCGTAAGGGGGCGAAACGGGCTAAAAGACCAAACACAACATGAAACATTTCCCCTTTTTCAAGCCATTGCTGGCGACCGAAGCAATACATCCCCCCCCACGTCAAGAAAGAATATAAGCACGCAGCGAGAGCGAGTTTTTCTGGCACCGTACGTCCATCCCAGACTAATTCCATCCAAGAAAAAATAAGCAAAAAAAACCACGAAGGCCATACCCCCCACCTCTCTCGATACTGCCAACACCCTTTTCGAAAACGCGGGTGCCAACGCTCGATCGACTGATAGATCACATCCCAAGGGTTACAAAACTCATACACATTACCCCCCAGTGCACTCAGTAGTGCCAAACCCACCCACCATACAATCCACACCACAACGGGTAAAATATTTCGAACCGGATTTTGATCTCCCAAAAATCCTGCAACTACGCTCAATAACAAAAATCCAATGACTATCCACCTCACAATACCGGCGACTCGGGTTACCCACCGATGAGGCCTCATCTCGATCCAAGCGCTAGGGGTTTGGTTGACTGATTTTCGAAAAAAAACCAACACCGTCACAAAGGATAAAGCTACCGTAGCGCCTGCGCCCAACACAAATAGCCACAAAGGCAACGGCAAGTCATAACGTTGCCCAAAGCCGTGCGCTACGGCAAAGCCTGGGATTACTAAAAACATCCCCCCAAGAGTCCTTACAACAATCGAAACGCGAAGACTTGCGAAGAGGCTATCGAGGATAGACTTCAAGATAAAGCAATGTGATTTCATTGGATTTGGGTTTAAGGCCTATACTCGGGTTACCGGCAAAGCGATGGGCTTCGATTGCGAATCGACCTGCAATGTGCGCCGATAAGGTTAAAACCGCAGGCTCACCTGGTTTTACGCGAAATGCGCGGTTATAGCCGTGTAAGTGTAAATCAACTACTTCATCGGTTTGAAAAACCAGCTCTAGAGCCTCACCTTGCTTAACTCGGATGAGACGTGAAGCGGGATCTATTTTTCGCTGCACTATACGAAGAGCTATACGTTTCACTAATGCACTAGGCGTTTGCGCAAAACCAAACGACATCCAAGGTAGTGAAATAGGCATCACCACCGTGCCTAGCACAACCCACACGAGGAACGCCAAAAAACGTTGTTTGTATCCAAAGTTTCGTTTTCTATATTTCAAAGTTCTGACTCCCGTTCAAGTCAAAATTTCTCAACGTCTTGAAAAAAAATTTACATCATTGATGGTCGTTGAAAACAAATTGCCCCAATAAAGGAGCAAAGCACATCAACTCAATTTAACAAGCCTTAGAGTTCGCATTATGAAACCCCAAGGCTCAAAGACATTTACTTGGCTTCCAATTCCAAAATATCATTCGAATCCGAGTCAATATGCATACCCACAATGCCCGAAGACTGGATGGTGCCGCTAACCAAATGCAAATGACTTCCTATCATGCCACCTGCCAGGCCATGTCGTGGCACAGGCATTTGGGGCAAGGCGCTCCAAGTATTGGTGGCTGGTTCATAGGCTTCAACCGCACGGAAAGCCGCCATCAACTGACTATTTTGAAATTCGCCACCCGCCACATAAATCCGACCGTTATAAACCCCCCACGCCGCAGCACTTCGTGGCGTAATCATACGGGCACGAGCCGTACCCCACTGATCCGTGCTGGGATTGTATTCTTCCACTAAATCGGTATTACTGGCGACCCCAATGAAAGCCGCGCCCAAACGTCCCCCAATCACATAAATCTTGCCATTGACTTCACCCACTGCAGCATGGTTTCGCGGTGTCGGCATAGAACTTCTTTCACGCCAAGTATTGGTTTTGGGATCATACTCTTCGACCGTTCCCAACGAACGATGCGGAAGATCGGGACGAATCGCCGTTGCCGAAGACCCCGGGTGTACTGAGGCCCCACCAATCACATAAATCTTCCCTCCTGAAGCTACCGCTACCGGAGAACCCCGTTTAGTGGGCAAGGGTGCGAGCGCTTTCCAAGAATCCGCCACGGGATCATATTCCCAGGCATTATTCAAAGGTACCCAAGCCGGCGGACCCGACTCAGGAAGATTAAATCCTCCAAAAACATAAATCTTGCCATTCATCTCCACCAACGCGACGTGATGAGAGGCCAAAGCCATAGATTTTTTCTTATTCCATTGCTGAATGGCAGGATCGTATTCGTAGACAAATCCTTTGGGCTTCCAAGCAGGAGCCAACCCACCCAACACATAC
This sequence comes from uncultured beta proteobacterium, assembly GCA_903893565.1. Classification (GTDB taxonomy): domain Bacteria; phylum Pseudomonadota; class Gammaproteobacteria; order Burkholderiales; family SG8-41; genus UBA5216. Next base: position 8,907 of record CAITMU010000115.1, read on the forward strand.
ATCTTTCCTCCCGCTGCTACCCCGTAGACCTCTTCGGAGGGATCAGGAAAAATAGGGCCCTTTACATAACGCTGGGCATGTATCGAACTCACAAAAAAGCACATACCGAGCAATAAAACCCAAAACGAAACACTGACCCGCCGAATCAAATATGGCATCAAAATCTCCCCCACGGTGAGAAAATCAACGGTTATATGACTTTTTTAAGGCTATTGTATGAAGCGCCCTTTTCTTTTTAACCCGGTAGGCAATATAGCATAGCTTGACACACGTATTGCAATGGCCATCGACACGATTAACCCGAACGTCATAAAATGATTACACTAACTTCTTCAAAAATTAATATTATTCACAAGGTTTCCTCTCGATGACCTTCCTCATACCCCATTGGCCCAAGAACGCCATGATGACCGGTCTTGTCTTATTCTTTGGACTATTTTTGTTACAAATGGTTAAAGCCACCTATCCTGAACGACCGATTCGCCTCATTTCCATTGGAGCACCTGGTGGGACACCTGACATTCTTAGCCGAAAAATCAGTGCCGGACTAAGCGCGATCTACTCCCAGCCCGTGATTGTAGACAACCGACCCGGTGGCTCCGGAGTATTGTCCGCCGACCTTGTAGCCAAAGCACCGCCGGATGGCTATACCCTTTACATGACTTATCACCAGCACACGGTCAATGCGACCCTCATTACTAAATTACCCTATCGGGCTATAGACGACTTCACCCCCATCACCCAAGTCACTGCAGCCCCTTTAATACTCGCAGTGCACCCATCGGCACCGGTTAAAAACTTGCAGGAGTTTCTCACCTGGACCAAAAGCTTTAAAGGGCCTTTAAGTTACGGCTCTGCGGGCATCGGAAGTGGGGGACATTTATCAGGAGAACTCTACAATCTCATGACCGGCGTCAAAGCAGAGCATATCCCCTACAAAAGTTCTAGTGCTGCCTTAATCGATTTGGCCGCTAATCAATACCAATTTAATTTCACCGGCGTACAAACAGCCGCTCCCTACCTACGTTCGGCCCGACTCAAACCCATCGCCATTACCTCCATTACCCGATCCAAAAGCCTTCCCGATTTACCCACACTCGATGAATCAGGACTGGCAGGATTTGAATTCATGGGGTGGTATGGCATGCTAGCGCCGGCAAAACTTAACACGTTGATTTTGAATCGTCTTAATAAAGATATTATCGTTGTGGCCAACGATTCAAAATTTAAAGAAAGTATCAGTCTCGATGGTTCAAAAGTCATGACCAATACCCCCCAAGTCTTTGGGCAATTTCTCATGAAGGACGTACAAAAATGGGCCAAAGTACTAAAACAAAGCGGCGCCAAAGTCGAATAGCGGTGAATGGGAATTTAGAAGAAGAAAAGAAGGCCTTATAAGCTTTCGATGATTTACAACAAAACAATCTATCCAGCGATAAGCCTCGATCCTAGGCACAAAGGGGCAGGACTGGATTACGCAAACGGCTTAAGCAGCAATATATTGCCCATTTTTTTCAAATAATCAGCCCTACGCCAACCCAGTGCCTGAATCTCGTGCGCCTCGGATTACGCGCCCCACTCGTGCCCATCACCGAACCTCCCAAAATAATTAAAGTTAGGCACTGCATGGGTAAAACCCCAGACGTTAACCACATTAGCGTCAGGATGATTGCCCATTCTGGTTCCTCCAATCGCCTGCCTTGAGGGGTTCATCGCACCCATGAGGTTTTCAGCCACACTCACAGCACCCACCTGTAAAAATCATTGCTTCATTTTTTCCCGCATGAAAGCATTGATGCGTTTTTCATTATCATGATAATCCGCTGCAATACGAATCCCAGGGTTACACCCCCTGCAAATAGAATGATTCCAGTGAGTTTTAGGCAAAGCGGTAAGCTTTGCCGCAACCAAGGTATCAGGTAAAACTAGGCCGTTACAGATTCTGCGGCACGCACGGCATAAACATCGGTGATGGTATTTAAACCTTTAAACTCAATAGCATTGCCACAGTCATCACTAACGGTCATTAACATTTGTTCTCGCACGCTACCTTGCTGCGTAACACTGGGCTTATTAATCCAAGTCACACCGGCTTTTTCCATCAACGTTGCTGTTTGCTGAAAATCAGCCAAACTCATTACCACGCCAAAATGACGTAGCGGTGTGGATAACGCCCCGCCAATTTTCCTCCCCTTTTCACCAACGATATCATCGGGGGCGAGATGGGCGACGATATGATGGCCAAAAAAATTGTAATCAACCCGGCCCTGGAGCGTTCGTCCCTCCACACATTGCAATACTTGGCCATAAAAATGACGGGCACGGTCTAGATCATTCACAGCAAAGGAGAAGTGGAATAAGGTCGCACTCATAAAAAAATTCCTCTAAAAATAAGAATGAGAAAATAACATTGTTATCCTGAAATATAAGACCTCATAAAACAGATTGCATGTAATCTTATTCGATTTTTCTTGATTTTAGTAACTCAGGCTGGGACACGCTTCACCCATAAATTCCACGAGTTTGGCCCCACCCACGATGGTTGCCCCATCGATGAGGTTGTTTTCATCTAACTCACGCTTTTTAAAGCAAGGCGAACACACATACATCTTACCACCCGCCCCTACAAAACTCGTCATTAAGTCCTTAAGCGATGCAAACCCCGCCTCATGAATGCCATCGACATAGCCTTTTTGCGACAATCTCGTACCCTCAATATTTAAAAAAACCACCACTTCTTTATCACTGGCTACCGCGGCATTAGCCACCACAAAAGCCACCGTCGCACGGTCGGCATCGTCTTTGGCACGGGTTAAACTAATTACAAATTTTCCAGCCATTTAATCACCTCTTCTGTTTTTAAATAAAAAATTGTTCATTACATTCAAATCACACGTGGACTTCACTTTGCCGTTACAAGCGGCTTCTTCTTTTAGAATATGAAACGAACGCCAAGGCATTGGGATCACAGTCCAATAACGAAAATCAATGAAGTTAAATCCCCAAAAAAAATTCAGTCATCAACTCATTAAGTGACCTAACTATATCGACTCACTCTATGATTGAGAATTTTTTTTATTTCATCAAGCGGGCACGCGCCTGAGTATTCAGCGGGCGGAGGGGGGGTGAAGCCGTTGGCTTAATAAACCGCAACAATGCCAGTTATACCAACAAGAGAAAGTTATCAACAAAATAGAATCACACTAAAGTGTTACGAGTTGGGTGCTAGGTGCTAGGTGCTAGGGCTTAAAGTTTACAGTCACCAGCGACAATTAATTTTCTATGCTCTGGATGATTGCCTCTCATCCAAAAGAGGCATTAGATTAACAAATCTGCCGCCATTGGGCAATCGTTATCCGGGATTGAGGCTAATCATTAAAAAAAGTTATGAAACACCATTAAAACCACATGATACATTGAGCTAATTAGCGCTAAAATATTCTCCAGTATAAGATTGCCACCCCAAGCGCCTATTAAAGGCGCAGGCAAGCACAGAAAAAAAACGCTGCCCATTATCGAGAGGAAATTTTTTATGTCTACCCTGTCAGCCACTCACTCGCCAACGAAGCCAGTGCACAATGGAATTTCAAGTTATTACCTTGCTACGTTCCTTTTTATCTGTTTTTTTAGTGCTTTATGCGTGAATGCTCAAAATTACCCCACAAAATCGGTACGGGTCATTGTGGGCTTTGCCCCAGGAGGGGCCACCGACATTATCGCCCGTTATATCAGTCCGAACGTAGCGGCCTCTTTGGGACAGTCCTTTGTGATCGAAAACCACGCAGGCGCGGATAGTCTGATTGCCTCTGAGCTGGTCGCTCGCTCTGAAGGCGATGGTTATGTCATCTCTTTCATTTCCAGTGCCCACACGGTTAATCCCAGTCTTTACAAAAAAAACACCTTCGATGCCAACAAAGACTTTAGCGCTATTTGCATGGTGGGGGACGTTCCTAATGTGCTGATCGTACACCCTAGCATACCGGCAAAAACAATGAAGGAATTTATCGCTTTAGCAAAAAAGAAAAAAGGCGAATTGCATTTTGGCGCCACCGCTAGTATTACATTCCTCGGAATGGCACTGCTCAATAAAATGGCCGGCATTGAAACCGTACGCATCGCCTATAAAGGAGCTGGACCTGCCATGGTTGGACTTTTATCGGGTGAAGCGCAATTTATGCTCACGGGTATTGGCCCCGTTTATCCCCTCATCAAAGCCAACAAAGTCAGGGCTCTGGCCATCAGTATTAAAAAACGCACTCCTCTCTTACCTGAGGTGCCAACTATTGATGAGGCGGCTGTGCCGGGTTACTTTTCAAGCGTATGGTATGGCGTCGTGGCCCCTGCCCGTACGCCTCGTCCCATTATCGACAAATTAAACAGCGAAATCCGAAAATCCATGAATCAACCCGAGACCAAAGCCGCGCTCATTAACCAAGCCATCGACTTACAGCCTAGTACATCGGATGAGATGCGTGATTTCATGAAAAGTGAAACTGAAAAATGGGTCAGTGTGGTTAAAGAATCCCGTGCCCAGATCGAATAAGCATCCCTTTTAAAAACAAAACTGAAAACACGATGCCTTGTAGACGCTCCTGGTTAATCCAATCGGTCCTCCCCTCAACCCAGCACCAAGACAAACCGAGCGAGAAGGCCGATGTCCTCGTACTGGATCTAGAGTATTCGGTAGCCACACGACTAAAGAGTCGCGCGCGCCAAGCACTACGCGAACAACTCCTGAACCTTGATGCAATTCAGCAAAGCGCTTTTGTAAGAATCGACTGGTCTACGCGCTGGGCCGATGTCAGGGCAGCCATGTATCGAGGTATCCAAGGTCTCGTATTACCCGGCCCAGAAAACCCAGAAGATATTGCCGATATCGACACCCTCATGAGTCAAATGGAACGGGAACGAGGACTCAATCAAGGGTCCACACAGATCGTACTGATGCTCGAGTCAGCCCGTGGTTTTTGGAACGCGCAGTCCTTAGCTCAAGCAAGCCCCAGAGTCAGTGCATTGGGGGTCGGGCGTATTGATTTAACCATGGATCTGAAGCCTCTCCCGCAAAACGAATTTCGACTGTCTCGCTATCTCATGAGTCGCACCGTGGTGGCGGCCAGAATGTTAGGCAAACAGCCCCTAGGGGCTTTTTGGAGACCGGGAACGCGAGGCGGGGTTGCCAATCCCACACAAACGCAAGAAGCGGCCCGTGAAGCGCAATTGATGGGATATAGAGGTTCTTTTTGCGTCAACCCCGATCAGGTTGCTGCTATCAATCATGGTTTTTCATCCGAGTAAAGTGGCCTACTATCATGACCCTTGCCCAAGACACTTCTCATCAGCCTGCTGAAAAACCGATGCCCCGAAACATTCGGCGCTCGGCTTTTGTGTTGGATGCCCATGATCCTCAACTCGCTACCCGAGCCTTCAATAGTCATGCCGATGCCATTTTTTTAAATCTCATCAAACCCGGCAATCCACTCTGGCCTAGCCAATTAACCACCACCCTTCCCAGCGCCATCGAAGCGGCGGCAGCAGTTGGTGCAGAAATTTTCATTATCATCGAGTCCTCACACCTCGAAGCCCAGTTGAATGTGGCCATTTACAGTGGGCTTACCGGAATTGTTTTACAGTCTATCGAAGGCGCCCAAACACTGGAGTGCGCCTCAAACCATCTGACTAAAATCGAGCACGAACGAGGCATTGTTGTAGGTAGCCTTGAGATTCAAGTATGGGTCGATAACGCTGTGGGAGTGGGCGAATGTCTATCGATTGCACGTCAAAGCCAACGCTTTGGAGGGTTTATCATCGATGACGAAACCTTATGTCGTGCCCTCGGTATGCAAACGCAACCCACCCTGTCATTTGATCCTTTGGAATACATCAAATCAGAGTTGATCACGGTCGCCACCTCGGTGGGTGCCCAAGCCATGGGGATGAGTTATCCTTTGGGTCTGACTCGAGAAAATAGTAGCCCAGAAACTGTAAAACAGTCCATAAAACGCGCTCGCGACACGGGCTTTAAGGGCGCGCTATGTGCTCATGAAAACTGGATCTCCCATTGCAACGTGGGTTTTCAACCAAGCCCCGAAGAGGTTGACTACTATCGACGAGTGATTGAAGTGTTTGCCGAAGGCATCCGCCGCGGCATGGCCTCCGTACCTCTAGAGGGCAAGATGATCGATGTCCCGGTGGATCTACGGGCAAAACTTTATGTACAGTGGGCTCAAAGAGCCCACCAACGGGATGAAGAAAAAATACAGGCTTCAAACAAAAAACGCCCCCTGACTGCCTAAGCTCTGACTGACATCGATTCACAACATTGAAAATAGAAAAAACCCTGAAATGAATAATCGAGTCTCACGCTGCTCCATGTTCGTCACACCCACCAACCCTCGCTTTATCGATAAAGCATGGACCCGAGGTGGCGATGTCTACATTCTAGATATCGAAGACTCGATAGCACCGGCCGAAAAACAACGATGCCGTGAACTCATTCAAGAGTCAATCGAAAAAGCAAACAAGGGTGGGGCGAGCATTTACGTACGCATTAACAAACCCTTTGTTGATGCTGACTTACCCTACGCGGTATGGCCCGGGGTCGATCGAATCATGTTACCCAAAACACAAACCGCGGCTGAAGTACAGCACGCCCACGAGATCATCAGCACACTTGAAAAAGAACGAGGCATTGAACCCGGTAGTATCGAACTGTATCCCATGATTGAGTCCACACTGGGTGCGGTCAATATCTATGAAATTTTGAGCGCTCTGCCCAGAAAACTCAGCTCCATGGGTGGCGCCGGAGGCTATGATATGGCGATGAACATGGGTATTGAGATGTTTGCCGATTTTGACCAATATGCCTTTCCCGTGGCTCATGTGGCTTTGGCCGCTATGGCCTTAGATATCGAGGCCACCGGCGGGGTGTTTGTTCCCAACCCTTCTGGGCGGGTGGATCAGGCCGATCAAGCCAATCGACAGGCCGCTGCCTTACACGAAGCAGGTATTCATCATGCCGGCGCCCTGCATCCGGCTTTTATCGAGCCATTGGTCAGCGGGCTCTCACCCACCCCAGAAGAAATCGGCTGGGCCGAAAGAGTCAAAGCGCACTTCGAATGCATGACCGATGCCGGAGAAAGTGTTGATAGTCTCGAAGACAAAATCATTGATCGATATGAGTATCAATCAGCCTTAAAAACTCTGGCATGGGGTCAAGCCTGCGCACAAAAAGATGCCTTTAAACAATGGGCAAAGAATAGAACATTGAACGCGCCCACACAAACCCAGTAAAAAACAAAAACCAAATTAAAACCAATCAAAATGACCTTCTATGCTAAAAGTAAACCTCAAGAAGATCTGCCATAATGACTTCATCACTGGCCACTCCATGTCTGCGTTAGCGCATGGACTGGCCATAGGCGCGATCTTGTCGATGGGCTGCGCTGCCGACACCTTGGCTGACACCTACCCCAACCGTCCGGTTCGACTGATCGTGGGCTTTCCGGCTGGTGGCGTGAGTGATTTTATGGCAAGAACGTTGGGTCAAAAACTAAGCGCGGCCCTTTCCACCCCGTTTGTCATCGACAATCGCCCCGGGGCAGGCACCGTCATCGCCAGTGACATAACCGCTAAAGCGCCAGCCGATGGCTATACCTTATTCATGGCAGGCACCACCTTTTCCTTGACCGCCAGCCTGCATGCACACTTGCCCTTTGATCCGATTAAGGATTTTGCTGGCATAGGACTGGTCTCCATCGCTCCTCAAGTATTGGTAGCCTATACCGGACTACCGGTAAAAAACATGAACGAACTCATGAACTTGGCTAAAACCCAGCCCGGGGTTTTAAATTTTGCGTCGAGTGGCACAGGCAGCACCTCTCATCTGGCGGGCGAATTATTCAATCACATGGCCCATATCCAATTGACCCACATTCCCTACAAAGGCGGCTCCTCGGCGATGATGACCGACCTGCTTGCAGGTCGGGTCCAGGCGCTCTTTCTGTCTCTGACGGGTGCTTTACCTCAAATCAAGGCTCGACGGGTCAATCCCATTGCAGTCACCTCGAAATCTCGGGCGCGCGCGGTCCCGGAAATACCAACCTTTAATGAATCGGGTATTCCCGGTTATGAGGCGGTGAGCTGGAATGGACTGATGGCGCCCAAAGCCACACCCCGAATGATCATCAAAACGCTCAATCAGCAGATTAACAAAATTCTCACTTCCCCAGAACTCATTGAGCTCTTACAGTTACAAGGCGCAGAACCCCAAGGCGGTAGCGAGCACGCTTTCGAACAATATGTTAAAAACGATATCAGTAAATGGAAAGATTTAATCCAATCGACTTCAATAAAAGCGGAATAAATTAATTAAAGGACAAGGAACATGGCAGGCTGTTTAGATGGCATTAGGGTTTTGGAACTGGCTCGCTTTCAAGCGGGTCCTCGGGCGGGGATGATTCTTTCGGATCTGGGGGCCGAAGTGATCAAGATCGAAAAATTAAACGGTGAAGAAACACGTCAGTCCCCGCCCATGGTTCGGGGACAAAGTGTTTATTTCAGTGTCTACAATCGGGGCAAGAAAAGTATTTGTGTCGATCTAAGAAAAGATGAAGGTAAGAGCGTATTCTTTGATTTATTGAAAACGGCGGATTTTGTGATTGAAAATTTTCGCCCGGGTACTCTAGAAGACATGGGTTTTGATTTTGAAACATTAACCAAAATCAAACCCAACATTATTCTCGTGCGCTGTAGCGGTTTCGGTCAATATGGTCCCTACAAAGATCGCCCCTCCTTTGATCCGCTAGGACAGGCGATGAGTGGACTCATGAGCTTAACCGGCAAACCCCTAGGTCAACCTGTGGGCACGGCATTTTCGTTAGTCGATCGGACCACCGCCTTAAATGCCACCATCGGCGCTCTTGCTGCGCTACGGCATCGGGATAAAACAGGCGAGGGTCAAATCATTGATGTGTGCCTCATGGATTCAGCTCTGAGCATGGTGGAAATCCCAGCCTGCTACTATCTTGAAACCGGTGAGGAAGGGGGGGAGTCAGGGCGTCTGCCCTACAAGACCCAAGACGGCTGGGTCGTGGTCACTGGGGGTGTCACACCAAAACTGGTTGAAAAATTAGCAACGATGATCGGACAAAGTTCCAGCCAACCCCAAGGGGCTTCAGGCTCTCTCTTCGGCCATAATAATCCCGTACTGACTCAATGGTGTCTGCAACACACTACCCAAGAGATTTGCGATAAATTTATCGCACTCGGCATTCCTGTAGCCCCCGTCCTCAATATCCCGCAAGTGGTTAAAGACCCCCATCTTTGGGCGCGCGAAATGTTGGTAAAAGTCCCTGATGCTACCGCTGGTGAAATCCACGTGCCAGGACTAGGAATAAAATTTTCTAAAACACCGGGGAAACTAGGCTCCGTTCCCACCCCTGGGGAACATACCACTGAATTGCTCTCGACCCTTGGCCATTATGATGATGCAAAAATAGACGCTTTAAAAAAGGCAAAAGTTATTCAATGATCATCATCCATGTCATCTGATTGGCACCGATTGATTTAAGACGGTCATAGTGTTTAAAAAAAAGGGGGGCTTACCGCCCCTCGTTCTTTCATTAACGCTTGATCATCACAAAGCACCTAATCTACACTTCTCACCCAGTGCCCACTCCCCCTCGATCGATCTAGGGGGAAATGGGTACTCTACTATCAAAACAAGCGCTGAACGTTTTATTGCAACCCACTCAATGGCCGCAGTGCTAGTGAGTTAGGGAGCAATTCGATAAATACGGGTCGCGTTGTCCTGAAACATAGCCGCGCGCTCCGTCTTCGAAAACCCTTTTGAAAAACGTTTAAAAGCGTTATACATAATGTTATAAGAAAAAGAGATTTTATCAACGGGGAAGTTACTTTCAAACAAGCAACGGTTTGGCGTAAATTGATCAATGCAATAATTTAAGATCGGCGCCATCGAGGCAGCTAACTCCTCGGATCCAATCGGCTTTTCTCGGGTATGCCAATCAAAACCATTACGCGCCATGCCAATGCCACCCAATTTAACGACAACGTTCGGGCAGGCGGCCACGGCAGCAATCCCTTTTCGCCACTGCGCCATGACTTGCTCATCGCGACCCGCGTAAGGTCCCACTCTTAGTAAGCCCCCCACATGATTCAAAATAATCGTCAACTCGGGCACCGCTTTAGCAAAGGCTGCGAGCTCTTCGAGTTGGGGATGATAAGCCCAACCCTCGAGCGTAAAACCCATCCGTGCCAGAACACGAGCACCCGCCCGAAATTTTTCCTGGCCCAATTGACCGGGCATTTTATGTGCTGCCGTATTTTCGATTTCAGGATGGGGATCCCAAGTCACAGAATGTCTAATACCACGAAATCGATTAGGGCTTGCAGCGTGTAATGCTTCCAGCACCGGTGCAACAGCATCCCCCAAGTTAAGATTGGCGTGTCCGATAATAGCTGCAGCCGCCCGCGCGGGTCCATAAAGCCCTGATGCGCTGGCCGTGGCCAGGCCTTGCACAAATTCTACCTCACCGACTGGGCGCAATTCTTCAGGCCCATCGGGTCGATACATGGAACGACACTCAATAAACACGGTGGAACGAACATGATGTCCCCCATGCACATCGGCTGATAGCTCATCCAATAAATAACGTTGATAAGGAATCCGAGGCAAACGAAAATCCCAAAAATGATGATGCGGATCACATATCGGCAATTCGGGTTCTAATACCGGTTCAACAGTCAGTGCGTGCCAGTCATTGCTTCCAAAGGGCATGATTTTCCTCCCATTCAATTTTTGATCATTCGGCCATCGCTTAGGATGATGTAACCCAAGAGGACAACATCATTAAGCGATCCATTTACACAAAAACAATCTCGAACTTCTTTATCCTATTTTTTATGTATTTTAGGCTACACAGGTCTAAGCCCAACGTCAACCCAAAATAGAGTGTCCGAGCTTTGAAATTGACCCTAATGAAGCGACGCAGAGAAAAAACAAGATGACTCATCTCATATCATGGCCAATGAGACCCGATGCGCCAATCATCAAACAGTCTTTACGAATCTAAAAAATTGACGACCTTATCGAAAAACCTCTTCAATCAGGTTTAGCCCCCGAGGCCCGCACGACCTTAGCCCATTTCACAATTTCGGATTTAATATAAAGGCCAAAATTCTCAGGCGACATGGCTTTAGCGACCATACCCACCGCACTTAACCGATCTTTTAAGTCTTGTAGTTGTAAAGCTTTGGCAGCATCAGCATAAATAGTCTCTGCGATTGGCTTCGGTAAACCCGCAGGGGCCAATAGACCGTACCAATTATTGGCCTCGTAGTCAGGCATCCCTTGTTCAGACAAAGGGGGCACTTGGGGCACCGCGGAAGATCTTTCTCGGGACGTCACCCCTAGGGCACGCAACCGACCAGAAATAATATGGGGCAAAGTCACATTAATGGTGGGAATGGCCATTTGAATTTGTCCACCAAGAAGATCCACTATCGCAGGCGACATACTTCTATAAGGCACATGCACGACATCAATGCCCGCAATCACTTTCAATAACTCCATACCCAAGTGGCTAGTGGGTGCCCCTGAACCAGAGGAGCCATAACTTAAACTTCCTGGCTTGGCTTTTGCCAGTGCAATTAATTGCAGTAAGTTTTTAACGGGTAAAGAGGCGTGGATGACTAAAATGCCAGGGCCTAAAGTCACCAAACTCACTGGACTAAAATCTTTGATAGGATCAAAGGGTAATTTGGAATAAAGGCTCGCATTGACGGTAAACCCTGCAGAAACCAAAACGAGCGTATAACCATCGGGGAGCGCACGGGAGGCTAACTCACTGCCAACAATACTGTTGGCCCCAGCCCGGTTATCAATCACCACGGGTTGTCCCATCGCTTCACTTAATCGAGGCCCAATCAATCGACCGATACCATCGGCAGGTCCCCCGGCAGCAAAAGGGACAATCAAATGTACCGCGCGGGAAGGATACCCCTCAGACCAAGCACCCAAAGGGCTTGCCAATAAGACTACAAGCATCAAAAGAATGTGATTAAGCTTCATGGCGAGAAGACCTTTTATAGGGTGATGCAGCACAACAAGGCTAAAGCCTATAATTCAGTACTTAAAAAGTATTACAATTATAGTGAATCGCAAAAAAGTAAAAAAACGAAATGCGGTCCAGAGGAGAATCATTTTATCGGCTTTACTGTATCTTTGTTATAGTTTTTTTATTCAAAAAAATGGCATCTAGGATCCAACATGGCCTATGTATTACCTACCCGCTTTTCTTCATCCCCAATCAGTCAAATACGTCGATTATCAATGAAATACACAACCCTCATTTTTTTCACTACTAGCGCTATAGGTCTATTATCAACCCAAGCCATTAACGCTGCAAACTGGCCCAATAAACCCATCCGCTTACTCATTCCGTTTCCAACCGGTGGCGGCACCGATGCGATGGCTCGCATGCTATGCCCTCGCCTAACCGAAGCCACGGGGCAAGCTTGGATTGTTGATAACCGTGGGGGGGCTGCGGGTAACATTGCGGCAGAAATCACAGCCCATAGTGCTGCCGATGGGTATACTTTATTGATGGGCTTTTCAACCGTCATGACTGTTAATAAAAGCCTTTATCCTAAGGCGCAGTTTGATCCCATCAAGGACTTTGATCCCATCATCCATATGGCCGCATCGGCTTATATGCTGACAGTACACCCGTCTGTAGCGGCCAATTCAGTGAATGCACTGGTAGCCCTAGCCAAGGCCAAACCCGATAGTCTTAATTTCGCCTCAGCGGGTGTAGCCAGTCCCCTACACCTAGCAGGAGAGCTCTTTAAAAACCGTGCCGGCATACAAATCACCCATGTACCGTATAAAGGGGGTGGGCCCGCAACGGCGTCTGTATTAGCGGGCGAATCTCAATTGGTTTTTGGCAGCATGACTTCCTCCCTCCCCCATGTCAAAAACAATAAGCTTCGTGCTCTGGCTGTGACAGGACTGACTCGATCAACCCTGGTGCCAGAATTACCCACGATGAACGAGTCGGGGTTTCAAGGCTTTGATGTCACCTCCTGGCAAAGTCTGGTGGCACCGGTCGGCACCGATAAGGCCATCATTGCGCGGATCCACACGGAGACCAGCAAAGCCTTAGCCACCAGTGAGATCACCAAGCTATTTCATAACATTGGCTATGACGTGACAGACACCACCCCAGAAGCTTTGGGTAAAATCATTAAGAACGAATCTAAGATGTGGGAGAAGATCATACGAGAAGCAAAGATCAAACCCGATTAGGCCCAACTTTGCACCGAAAGATCAACACCGAGCCCAGCGAGAAGCCCTCCCCTCTAAATAATATTTATTTTTCGGGGGTGGCTCGTATCCCAGCTTGTTTGACCACGCGGGACCATCGAATCACTTCTGACTGAATATAACGTGAAAACTCTACCGAACTATTCGTTTTTGCCGACTCAAGACCTGCCTGTAGCAAGCGAAGCTTGATGGGCTCCATGATTAAGATCCGATTAAACTCAACACTGAGTCTGTCCACCCTTTTTTTTTCGGTTGCTTTGGGCACCGCAATACCGAACCACTGCAAGGCTTCGTAACCGGGCAAACCGGACTCGGCAATAGTGGGTAATTCGGGGGCAACGGGTGTGCGTAACGCACTGGTCACACCAAAGCCTTTTAATTTTCCTGTTTTAATAGAAGGTAAAGATGTCGATAATGCGCCAAATAGCAACGTCACTTGCCCACTGAGCAATTCGATAAAGGCACCACGGCTCCAATAATTGTTCAGTGACATTGTTATGTCAAGAATTAGGAAAACGTGAACTACCCCTTGGTTGTGTGCTCAGTCGATGATTTTCAAAATCAAGTCTGCTAGAGGCTTCACGTTTCCAAGAAATGATTCCTGCATTACGGGGTAAAGCTCAGCTTGATCCAATGCGGAGTAATCTAATGAGTAACTTGCGTGCTCTGCTAATTCCGAAATGAAGAGTCGTTGTACTCGACCATTACCTTCGCGGAACGGGTGGATCGCATTGATCTCTGACAAGTAGTGAGCTAAACGGTTTGCAAAAACTTTTGGTTCTAAGTTGACCAAATATTTCTCAGCGGCGAGGGCGCTAAAGACTGTATTGGAGTATGACTGGATATGACGAACGTTACAAAAGCGGCTATCGCCCCTGATGATGTCCACGGTCCGAACTTCGCCAGCCCACTCGTAAACATCTTGGAATAGGTACTGATGAATTTTGCAAAGATGCGCTAAATCGAAAGACCCTTCGACTGGGTTTTGAGTAAGTTCGAGAAGACGAATGGCTGTAAAGTCACCTTCAAACTCATCAAGCTGGTCTTGATCAGTTATCCCAGCTTTGTTCTTGAGAACAGCAGTGCCTGGGATGCAATAGACATCATCCGCGTCGTAGCGCGACATATTTTGCCTTGACTTCGTTAAGCAAATCCGTGGTCGTTTTTTGCCCATCTACATAGGCCTGTAACGAGGGCTTGAGACTTTCGCTCGGACTGAGCTTTTCAATTCGCAGAGTAGCCAGCATATTGGCAACGTTTTTCTGGCGCGCAGACTGGGTTAGAGCTGGATTTGGCATGGCAAGACCCGTGTAATTTTGAGTCCATTTTAGCTTGTTAGGGCTTATTTGTCACTGGTTTTGGACCAGCTATGAAGCTGAGTTCTGTGGGCTCTTAGCCACGATCGTTGCAGTCCAAATGGGTACTGCAGCTCTTAAAAAATTGGGCTACGAAAAATTGTGGTGAAGTACTTATCAAATCACCATGGTGATTTTTACTCGGTAGAGGTGTACTCAGACAAGTTTGATAACGCAAGCACGGACTACGAGCGTGGGAAGGTTGTGAACTACGCGATCAATCATCTGTACTGCAACATTCAACCTAACTTGCGCATTGACCTTTTGGCAGACAGCCAAGCTGAGTTGGCAAAGCTGGAGGTCTCAAATGCGTAAAACGTTTGATCCAACCCAGCTAACTCAATTTATTGGCACCACGGGCTACTACCG
>CAITMU010000116.1 GCA_903893565.1 uncultured beta proteobacterium
ACCTTGAAGCACGACTATACGGGCAGACAAGGGCAGGCGTGACAATAAATACTGGGCAATATTTTGGCCTAAGGCTACATCATCGGCACCGACATGACAGATCACCTGACCGCCGAGTAATCGATTGATAAAAGAAAAAACGGGGATCTGTGCATTATTGAAAGCTTCTACACTACTTATCATGGCTTCTGCATCAACGGCCACAAAAATGCAAGCATCAGGTTTTGCAGCAATGGCTTGTAGAACAAGGGCTTGCTGTTCCTGGGTGTTGTCTGCCCGTTGCGGGACGTAATGAATCACGTGCGCACCCCAATGTGCTGCAACGCGTTCAGCGCCTAGACGCGCTGCGGCATAGGCAGGGTTTTCGTAATTTTTGGTGAAAACGGCAAGGTGTGGGGTTTTAATCACCGCGGCGATAGCTTTTAGGATGCAGCGCTAGGTAAAGACTTTAGAAAAGCGAGAGGGCCCCGGTTTTAGTCCTAAGGTATCTAAAAGGCTATTTAATCGTTCACGGGCTCGGGTCACTGGCAGGTTTTTAAAGCTTGCGATAATGAGCTCATTTTTTAAAGAATGTTCCCACCCCACTAATTCGGTGACTTGAACCTGATAACCATGCGCTTCCAGCAGTAGACAACGAAGCACGTTGGTGAGGTGACTGCCTAATTCACGGGTGTGTAAGGGATGTCGCCAGAGCTCTGCTAAGGGGTTGTGTGGCACAGTAGTCTTTTTATTCTGACGTAACCATTGTGCCAATTCGGCTTGACAGCAAGGGACCAAGACTAAAAAGCGCGCTTTTTTTTGTAGAGCAAAGTCAATGGCTTCATCGGTCGCTGTATCGCAGGCGTGTAAGGCAGTGATGATATCAATCTTATTGGGTATGGAAGGATGCAGTGCCGCCTCGCCAATTGGGCTATGAATAAAACTCATTTGTGCAAATGATAAGGTGTTGGCGAGGATCTGACTTTTTTGGATGAGCTCTTCGCGCGCTTCAATCCCATACAGATGAGAGCGAGTCGAGTGATGTTTAAAGAAAAGATCAAATAAAATAAAACCTAAATAAGATTTTCCGGCGCCCATATCGGCCAGCGTGAGGCGATCTTGGGTGTTTAAAACCTCTTCTAAAAGAGGTTCAATAAAATGATATAAATGATAGACCTGCTTTAATTTTCGCCGACTATCCTGATTAATGCGACCGTCTTGGGTCAAAATATGTAACGCTTTAAGCAGCTCAATGGACTGCCCCGGCTTAAGATCTAGAGCGGCCTCTACGGTTTGAGCGGCGTGGATTTTTGAAAGAACGGGCTTTGTTCGGGGCATGGAAAGTGTTTCGTAGGAGAAAAGAGGAATAAATAAAGACAACACAATTCACTTGGATTTAGCGGAATGTGGGTCAACGAGAATAAAGCGGCTCTGTTCCAAGAGGATCCCAGAAAACAACAGGATACAAGCCAAGGGCCATCGATACAATAGGCGAGTTACACGGGCGGGGATTTCATTTTTTGCAATAAAGGATGACTGCAAAAGTAAGCTACCAGTTAAAATGACTTGATTGGAGGAAAACAAGGTCTCTTGTCCTCGCAAGATAGACCAGTTAATGAGATGTCTGACCGGAGTCAAAGGATGCGAAGCAATTGGGTTGATAAAAGCGTTGGTGGGCTGATGGCGGGATTGATTTTTTTCAGTTTGAACCTAAATGCGCAAACCTACCCTATGCGCCCCATTCGGGTGGTCGTGCCCACTGGGGCTGGGGGCGTGACGGATGTGGTGATTCGGGCTGTGGCTAAAAAGTTGGCTGAGGCTTTAATGCAACCGGTGATTATTGATAATCGACCGGGGGCTGGGGGAGTTCTTGGCTCACAGTTAGTGGCCACAGCCTTGGCGGATGGCTATACCTTGTTAATGGTATTTCCGTCTCACGCCTTTAATCCTTCTTTGGTCGCACACCTACCTTATGACAGTATCAAAAGTTTTACTCCTGTGACGATTGTCAGTGAAGTTTCACCTGCGATTGTAGTGAGTGCGAGTTCCCCAATCCATTCAGTACGGGATTTTATTGCCTTGGCAAAAGAGCAACCAGAACTGATTAATTGTGGATCGGTCGGTCGTGGCAGTCTGGCGCATTTGTCGGGAGAACTGTTTCGTGCAATGGCGGGGATTCGGTTAACCCAAGTATTTTATAAAGGCAGCCCTCAGGTAACCACCGCATTGGTAGGAGGAGAAATCCAAGTATATTTTTCCGCCTCCATGGGAACGGTGTTGCCGCATTTGAAATCCGGACGCGTAAAGGTTTTAGGGGTGGGAAGTCTTAAACGTCTCGCCTTTTTGCCAGACATCCCACCCATTGCGGAGACGGTGGCAGGATATGACGTAAGGGGTTGGAACGGTCTTTTGGCGCCAGCCGGCACACCGGCCGTGGTGATTGATCGGTTAAATCACGAAGTCGCTCGTATTGTAAAGACCAAACAATTTGCTGAGCAATTCGCCCCTGAAGGTATTGTTCCCGTCGGAGATACCCCTGAGCATTTTCGTCAAACCATGACGGCGGATATCGCCAAGTGGGGGCAGGTAATCAGAAATTTGGGATTAAAGACAGAATAACAATGAGAAAAAGGACACTACGATGGCCTATTGGCAAGTGACTTCTGATTTAAATTTATATTACGATGTCACGGATTTTGCTCCCCCGTGGGAGTCGCATGAGACTATTTTGCTTTTACATGGTAATGCCGAAAGCTCAGAGGCTTGGTATGGGTGGATGCCTGCATTGACAGCAAAATACCGTGTGATTCGTCCGGATATGCGTGGATTTGGGCGCTCTACCCCAATGAAGCGGGATTATCCTTGGTCGTTAGATCGAATTGTGGATGACTTCGTACAACTCATGGATCATCTGGGCATAGAAAAATTTCATCTAGTTGGCGCTAAAGTTGGTGGAACGATGGCGATGCATTTGGCAGCGCGTTATCCTGAACGGGTTACGCATTTATGTGTATTGTCTTCACCGACTCGGGGAGAGTCTGCGGGGGATCGCTATCGAGGGTGGGTCACAGTGATAGAAGAAAGTGGTGTTATTGGTTGGGCACAGCAGACGATGGCTAAGCGCTTAGGACGCGATTTTCCCGCGGCAGGGATTCAGTGGTGGATTGATTTGATGGGGCGAACCGCAAGTTCAACGCAACTGGGCTTTATTGGGGCTGTGCCAACGGTAGACTTAAGTGAGGATCTTAAAAAGATTACATGCCCTACTTTGGTTATTACAACACAAGATAACCCCTTATATTCGGTATCGATGGTGCGGTCTTGGCAAGAAAATATTGCGCAATCACAATTGTTAGTGTTACCAGGAGACTCTTATCATGTGGCTGCCACTGCACCACACGCTTGCGCCCAGGCGGTTTTAGCCTTTATTGAACCCCCCCCTTCTTTATGATCTCAATCAGCCAATATCGTGAACATTCATGTAAATCACAGGACAAAGGCCTAAAAACCAGATTCAGGGACTGAGGTAGATTTATGTTTTTATTCCAGTCTTCAGACACAAAGTATTACACACTAGAAAAAACATCTGAATGAATGTATTTTTAAATAAACCCTTTTAGAAGAAAAGAGAAAACCCATGTCCCAATTATTAGACTTGATTCAATCCCGTCGCAGTGACCGGCACTTTAGCCAACAAAGCGTATCGAACCAAGATATTAAAGATTTGTTGGAAGCCTTTCGTTGGGCGCCCTCTTGTAACAATCGTCAGCCATGGCGAGTGGTCTTGGCAAGGAGTGCTTCGGCACAAGAAGCCTTTGATGCGGCATTATCCGAAGGTAATCGCCCTTGGGCTCCAGCAGCCTCATTGAAGATGATAATTTTGGGTGTACCAGAAGAGCAGCCTGAAAAAAATGGACAACAAAGTTACTTGTTGGATGTCGGTTTTGCTATGCAAAATATGATGCTACAAGGCTATGCTATGGGCCTAACGATACATGCAATGGCAGGGTTTGATGCGAATAAAATTCGTGACGCTTTTGATATTCCTGCTTCTGCACAGCCTGTGGCTTTGATGGTGGCAGGATATCGAGGCGTGGTTGAACAACTGCCAGAGGCGGTCAGGGTCAAAGATTTAAAGCCACGAACACGAAAAAATCTTGAAGAATTTAGTTTTGCTAATCGTTATGGAGAAAAGGATGGGTTTTAAAAAATCGATGATCTAGATTTTAGGTTAATCGCTTAAAGGCGTGGGTGGCCTTGTTTTGTCGTCATTTATGTCTTAGGAATTGAAGGGGTAGACAAGTCAACAGAAAAACAGTTTTGCCGATTAGCTTTGTTTGCCAATCAGCAGATGTTTTTTCCAGCGATCGCCATGAATGGCGATCACATCCAGTTGATCGGCAAAGTAGAGTATTTTTCCTTCTAAGGTTGAAGGAAACTGCGCAGCACTGGAAGAATGCGTCAACATCACATGACAAATTTCATAGGGGATACCTTTTTCAATGGCTAAGTGCGCGCACCAAAACCCATGTGGAAATTGACGTCCGATAGCTGACTTGATGGCTTTGCCCTCAGGCCCTGGCGCGTACTCGACCACTTTGCTGGCATCTTGTAGGACGGCACCAGCAATTAAATAGTCGCGGTTAATGGGTGTGCCATGATGGTGTTCAAGCGCATCTGCCATGGATAAACATAAGGTGACGACGCATTGGGTATGGGGTAGATTGGGGTAGCTAATTTCGCTCGAGGTGGGGATTTGTGCGGGGTCAGACCACGAGGATTGATCCCATAAGGCTTGCCATACCGCGATCACGGCATTTCTTAGATCCGCATTTTTGATTTGATTAATTTGGGGGTAGAGAGCAACGATATCGATGGTTTTTTTTTGTGACATAGACGTAGGGTCATAGCGGCGTTGAGGAAAAGGATCTTTTGAGCATTATGGCCCAATAGGAAATATCTAATAAAGTGATCAGATAAAAAATAGTCAGAACATTAAGCGCCTGTTAGTAGAGACTCGAAGTGCCGTGCATCATGCTTTTCAAGATCGAAAACGGTTTCTGCAATGGTTTGGCAACGAACGGCAGCAATCGCCCATTGTGCATTGTCCTGATATTTTTTTATCACGTCGTCACGAACAATGGGCCGTTCGGCCGCACCACGATTGATTGCATTGCGGTGTTTTAATTGTTGGCCCTCTTTTAATGTCATGATGAGTTCCCCAGAAAAATACTCGGGATAAGTCGAATCGGGGTCCACCCCATAGGTGACTTTGTCACTGAGGGCGAGGATCTCAGGGTCGTTATAAACACCCTCTTCCATTTCGGCCAGTCCGAGTTTACCTTTGAGATAGCTAGCCGCCACGGCATGGTAGAGGCTAAATTGGGCGGCGTAGCTTGAGGACGGGCGCCGCCGCTTTGTGGCAGGCTCGCAGACAATGGGGATGGCCTGATGGGGAACAAGGGCATGAATATTTTTAATATCTTGAGACTTAATCGAGTAAGCGCTCTGTAACGACATTGCCGCATCAGCACAGGCATGTACTAGATGGCAGGCGGGTAGAGGCTTGATAGCGATTCGCGAAGACTGCCAAACTTGACCGAGGTCTTGGGTCGCTAGGGTGAGGTCACATTGCTCATAGCGATTTGGGAGTAAGGTACGATAAAGACTGTAAGGACCTTCATAAATTTCTTTGGGACCGACAAAGCCTCCTCGAGCGAGGGCCGCCGCACTAATGCCTGCAGCAGCCCCCCACCCGGGGTGCAGACGTTTAGTCCAAGCCCCTTCTTGGCTGTATTGGCGACTACTGCTGGAGGCCGTGCTTAAAGCAATGCCTTGGGCCATGACTAACTGTTCTTGGGTTAATTGCATGAGCTTACCCGCAATGAGCGAGCAAGCGAAGGCCGCTAGCGTCCCAGTGGGGTGAAGGCCATTTAGATGGAGCCCGCCTTTGGCGACCATGCCTAATCGGGCAATGACTTCTAGCCCAGCGATATAAGCCGTCATTAATGATTCGCCTGTGGCGCCGACTTCTGCTGCCACGGAAAGGGCACAGGAAAAACAACTGGAACTGGCATGCACAACGCCCTCTAAGTGGGTGTCATCATAATCAAGACCGTGGATGAGTACCCCATTCATAATCACCGTATCGCGAAGATTGAGTTTGGCATCCATACCGATGACCCCTCTAGATCCTTGACCAAAAAACGATAATCCATCAAGGGTTTTTTGGGCAAAGGGAAATTGAGTCGATGCAAATCCAATTCCGATGGCATCAAGCATTAAGTCTTTGGATCGCTCACGAACCGTCTCGGGTAGGCGTTGATAGTTAAGATCAAATACAAATTGAGCCAAGGTTTCTGAAATGAAAGGCATGGGACTTACTCCAAGGTGGCGCCAGCTTTTTGTATGACAGAGCGCCATTTATTAATTTCGAAGTGAATAAACTGACTAAACGCTTCCGTACTCGAAGCGTTGGAATCAACCCCTTGCGCTTTAAATTGTTGGCGCATCTCGGGGCTGCTCAGTGCTTTATTGATTTCACGATTTAAGCGGTTAACGATTGCTTCGGGGGTATGAATAGGGAAAAAAAGACCTTGCCAAATGCTGGCTTCGAATCCGGGCAGTCCAGCTTCCGCGACGGTGGGCAATCCAGGCGCGAGTGCAGAACGTGTTGCGGTCGAAATGGCCAGTCCTCGAACACGTTTATTTTTTATATGGGAAAGTGCCGTAGCGGTGGAATTAAAGGACATTTGCACTTGGCCTGCAATTAAGTCGGTGGTGGCTTGCGCTATGCCCTTATAGGGCACGTGGGTTAAATGAATACGGGCCATGGAGCAGAACAGTTCGGCAATCACATGGGCTGAGCTGCCACTGCCGCCGGAGGCGTAATTGAGCGTTCGGGGCTGTGCCTTGGCCAGTGCGATGAGGTCTTTAAGATGATTAACCGGCAAAGTCGGATGGATAATGAGAACCAGGGGGGCAGAGCTTACAGAAGAGATCGCTAGAAAATCTCGCTCCAAATCGTAGCCTAATTTTTGATACAAACTCATGTTAATGGCATGGGTGTTGGTGCCCAGCATAAGATGATAGCCGTCGGCTGGAGCGCGGGCAGCCAATTCCGCGCCGATATTTCCGCCCACGCCGCCGTGATTATCGATGACAAAGGGTTGGCCGAGTTGTTTACTCAAAGGTTGTGCAATGAGGCGTGCCACAATATCACCATTGCCCCCTGGGGCGTAGGGGACGATTAACCGAAGGGGCTTGATGGGGAAACGGGAGACGGAATCGGCGCTCGGTGGGGTATTTTGTGCGTAAGGGGTTTGACAACAAAATCCGCCCAGAGCTAATAAAAATAAACCTGCGTAAAAAAAGAAATACGCATCCCAATAACGTGACGTCCTATGGTTTAGGTTCTGTGACTTGGGATGGGGAAGACGCATGAGCAGTTTTTTAGGTTTCTTTGGGATAGGCTTTGATAAAAGAGGGACGAAGAAATAATAGATTTGAATAAGTATGAAGCCCGGGGTATTGGTGGCGCCAATTTAATACGGGATAAGCACGATCTAGATAAGCTAGGGCCATACCGGCACAAATATCAGCGAGGCTAAATTGGTTGTAATAGCAAAATGAGTTCTTTTTAACCAGACTTTCAAGTTCAGCTAAGCCGCGGTTAATTTTAAGTAACTGTTTTTGATACCAGGTGGAATGGGGATCTGTGTCTTTTGTGTAGCGCGAGTCGTGGGTCAGTGCCACCGTGGCATCGACGATTCCGTCTCCGAGTGCTTCACCTTGACGAACCTTGATGCGTTCTACAAAAGAATCAGGAATTAATCGAGCACCCGAACCCAGTCCATCAAAATATTCCACGATGACCGAGGAATCGTAAAGGGATTGGCCATCATCGAGCAGCACAACGGGCACTTTACCCAGAGGGTTGTATTGAGGGACACGAGTTTGGGGATCGGAGGGCCGATCTAAGATGAATTCACAAGCAATATTTTTTTCATATTGGGCCACTAGGACCTTGCGTACATAGGGACTGCCAGGAGAGCCGAATAATTTCATGGGTGTGTTTGGATAAAAAAATGAAGTGAGGGTTCAGAGAGTGTACAAAAAAGTCTAAGGGTGAAACATCGGATTACTTATTAAGGCTGCATTTTACGGCGAAAACAATACTCTGGGCATTTCGCTTTAAATCAACGGATGCTAGAAAGGGGCGTGTAGAATCCAAGCTTTCTTTGTTGGCCCTGTAAATTAAGATGAGGTATTAAATGGGTTATTTTTTAGGCCAGTTATTAAAATTCAGTGGTGACTTTCTTTTTTTTAGACGTGTTGAGGGCTCTTGGCACGTTAGGGGGGTAGGGGTTTTGCTGTCCGTGTTAGGGTTTGTGCTTTCAGCGACCGTATTAGCGCAAAAAGAGGAAGTGAAAAGCTTTCCCCAACGGCCTATACGTTTTCTGGCGCCATTTACGCCGGGGGCTGGGACGGATGTAACGGCGCGAATGCTGGCACAAAAGTTAACCGATACATGGGGGCAACAAGCGGTGGTAGACAATCGTACGGGAGCGGCAGGTGCCATTGCGGTGGAATTAACCGCCAGAGCGACCCCTGATGGTTACACGGTATGTTTAATTTCCGCCTCCCAGTCCGTTAATTCGGCCACTAATAGCCAATTACCCTTTGATTTGGGCCGGGACTTGCAAGGGATTACTCAAGCGAGCTCCTTGTTTTATACGGTGTATATCAACCCAGCCGTTCCAGCTAAAAATGCGAAGGAATTGATTGCCTACTCTAAGGTCAATCCGACCAAATTATTGTTCGGCTCTTCAGGAACCGGAAGCCTTCAACACTTTGCGGGTGAAATGTTGAATCATTTGGCGGGTGCTCGATTGACCCATATTCCCTACAAGGGCACTTCGGCGGTGATCACCGCCACATTGTCTAATGAAGTACAGGTCGGATTTGGAACCCTATTTGGCGTGAAAGCCCATATGTTGGCAGGCCGATTGCGGGTGGTGGCGATTACGGCGTCTAAACGTTCGGCAGCGGTTCCGGAGATCCCGACTTTAGTGGAGTCGGGTATCCCTGGCTACGAAATTGATCAATGGTACGGTGTGATTACGGGAGCTAAGGTGCCTAAGGCGATTGTTTATAAATTGTCAGAGGCGATGCGGCAAGGACTCAAGCAGCCGGAGGTGATTCAGCGTTTGGCTGCGGACGGTTCTGTGACGGTGGGTTCAACGCCAGAGGCCTTTAGTGCCTATATCAAAGCGGAAATGCGTAAATGGCAAAGCTTGGTGAAAGCGGCGCATATTGATTTGCAGGGTCATTAAAAAGGGGGAGCTTGTTTTAGGGCATACCTAAATATTCAATGCCCAGTACATATTGCGCTAATCGCCAACCGGCGGGGGTTTTTGTAAAACAGGCGCGGTATTCAATAGCACTACGAATATGTTGATCGGGCACAAAGCCTTCAATCCCTTGATGGCGGATTTTAACCCAG
This sequence comes from uncultured beta proteobacterium, assembly GCA_903893565.1. GTDB lineage: Bacteria > Pseudomonadota > Gammaproteobacteria > Burkholderiales > SG8-41 > UBA5216. Next base: position 9,485 of record CAITMU010000116.1, read on the forward strand.
TGTTGTTGAAGGCCCTTTTGGTTGTCTTCGACCTCCCAGTCTGAGACGTTAACGATGTCGTAGGATAAGGAACCCAAGGTCTGTGAGGTATGAGAGGGAGCACTTTTGATGAGAGCTTCTTTAACGATAATGGCCCCGTTATCGTAGGGGTCTATAGCCTCGAGAGGCCAGCGAAGTGGCACGTAGGGGGCGCACAATAATCGGCTGCCTTTGGCGAAGGACGAGTCATACCAGACGCTGCCCAGTTGTAAGGCGGCTGATAAATCGTGGAGAAGCCGTTCACTTTGGCTGTCGCTGCCCCATTGTTTTTTAAACTCCACAAGGCCTACGGGCGTTTCTAGGCCGTTGATGATTTTGGGGTGAATAAGAGGCAGTAGCGTATTAAATTCGCGCCGTTGAAGGCTAGACAAGAGAGCCGAACGAAAACTGACCCACGACGGGTCCGAGGCCCCATCATCTGTTGGGAGTAATTTATTGATTGAGGCGCTGGCCTCAGGTTTCGTTGTTATTGTGGGTGGTGATGAGGTTGCGGTTGATGGGATAGATTGGGGCGCGGCTGGCCGGGTTTTTTGGGCGATACAGATATAAGGCGTGCCTAGCCATAGCCCGGTCCAAAAAAGGCTTACATAGAAAATAATATTTCGTGACAAGAGCGTTTGGTTTCTTAACAAAGTCATCAAAAGGGGTTTGCTCCGGTAAAGTCTCATCCACCGAGACAACTTTGAATCTTAGGCTTAGATGAGCGATAAAACAACCGGGGGTTATTCCCCCTAAAGGCGCCCTTCCCTATCTGTATCGATAGCAAAGGGATTGGTAGGAGGGGTCTTTATGCGACGTAAGAAAAATGAAAGGCGTTATAATAAAAGCCATTCTTCAATGACTAGCCCACATTTAAAGAGGTAAAAATGGCACGCGTCGAGGTTAAATCGGAAATCACAGGCACCGTCTGGCAATTGAAAGCGCAACTGGGAGACACCGTAGAGGAGGGAGACACGTTGATGGTGATTGAGTCTATGAAAATGGAAATCCCTGTGATTACTGAGGATGGCGGTATCGTGAAAGAAATTCTAGTGAAGGAAAAAGATCCCGTTGCTGAGGGTCAAGTGGTGGCGATACTAGAGGGTTAGACGGCACCGAGCCCTTTTGTTATGGGGTTCGGATTACGTGACGAGACTTTCCCGAGATCCAGTGTGTCGTTTAATGTGAGAGGTTTAGTGTAAACGTCACAAACGTAGTAAGGTGCCTACCCTACCCTACCCTACCCTACCTTACCCCCTTTTTTTCAAAGCGAGTGCGTGTCTCATGCCTCACGAGCCTCGAGGTCTTGTTTTATTTCAGTGGGACTATCGTTGGATGCGCTGGCGGGCTGATTTTGTAAGATATGGATCGCCGCATCGCGCGAATCGTAGACGCGTTGACACGCTATAGATTGCGCCGTATCGCCATCACCCTTTTCAATGGCTTCAACCATTTTTTGCCAATGCTGAATAGACTGTTGGCGTCGGGCGGGAGTGGATAACCCGAGTTGCGAGTAACGACGTGTTTGTCGAGCCAGAGAGGCCAAGATATTTTTTAAGCGTTGGTTACTCACCCAAACGCCGAGTTGATGATTTAGTTTCGCAACACAGGCCACGTAGCGATCAGCGCTTTGAGTTGAGCAAGCAAGAAGAGATAATTCTGCGACAATTTTTTTTAATTCCGGTAGCCACAGTTCACGCTGTGGGTCCTCGGCCAGCATGCGATCGCGTAGTCCATTTAACGGGGCGCGAATATCAAAAATCTCTTTTACCTCTTCAATCGAGAGTTTTGTCACCTGTGCGCCGTGACGCGCGACAAGGGTGATGAGTCCATCTTTTTCTAATAGTCTGAGACATTCGCGCACCGGTCCTCGACTGACTTGAAATTCATCGGCAATGGTTTGCTCAAAAATACGTTGCCCCGGATGGTAATGACCTTCCAAGATGCGATCCGATAGTCGTAAGGCCATCTGTTCGACCAAGGAACGTGTGAGAGGCTCATTATCTTTTAGAGAGAGGGTGCGTGGGCTAAAGGTCATGGGAGAAAAGCAAGAAACAAGCAATAATGTAGAAGACCTTAGGCATTCTTTGTATGATTGTCAACAATATTCTTGACAACAAAGAGGTCGGTGCGTAGTCTTCTTTTTTATTTGTGGGGGTTTTTTATGCGTTCTCAGGTGGTTAATTGATGACTTGGATGCCAGAGATTGAGGAAATTCATCGGCGACGAAAATGGGCCGAAGCCTGTGGGGGCGAGGCGGCAGTGGCAAAGCACCACGCCAACGGCAAGCTCACGGTACGAGAGCGTATTAATACCCTTTTGGACCCACAGTCGTTTCAAGAGGTGGGTCAGTTAGCGGGTAAGGCCCAATATGATGCTACGGGACAGTTATTGCATGTCGAGCCCGCCCCTTATGTGATGGGCATTGGTCGCATGCATGGGCGGCCTGTAGCCATAGGGGGTGAGGATTACACGATTCGTGCGGGCACGGGGTTTGGGAGTGATCGACGTAAGGGTGGGCAGGGGGGATTTATTGAGGACCTGTCGTTTCATTACCGGATTCCACTGATTAATCTCGTGGATGGAACGGGTGGGAGTGTTAATACCACACAACGCAAGGGCTATAGCGTGGTGCCAGGCTACGGCCAAGATGGGATGGAACGATCAGCAGAGCTGTTGGGGATAGTGCCTGTGGTCAGCGCGGTAATGGGGACCACAGCCGGTGGACCTTCAATGCGAGCGATTATGTCTCATTGGTCGGTGATGGTGAAGGGGAGTAGCCAGATTTTTGCCGCCGGCCCCCCCGTAGTGGAAAGAGCCTTTGGTCAAAAATGGAGCAAAGAAGATTTGGGCGGTGCCGGTATCGCAGTGGATACCGCGGGGACGATTGATAATGTAGCGCAGAGTGAAGCGGATTGTTTTGACCAAATCAAACGTTTCTTGTCATTTATGCCACAGAATGTGTGGGAGATGCCTCCGGAAGTCCATACCGGTGATCCGGTTGATCGGTGTGAGCAAGCATTAGCCAGTATAGTGCCGCGCTCCAATCGACAAGCCTACGATATGAAAAAACTCATACAGCTCATTGTGGACCTGGGGAGTTTTTTTGAAATACAGTCTAGTTTTGGGCGTGCAGTGATCACCGCGTTGGCAAGATTGAATGGTAAGGTCGTAGGTATTGTGGCGAGTAATCCCATGGTGGGTGGGATTATGGATACGAAAGCGGCTCGTAAGCAAGGTCATTTTATGGAGCTTTGTGATACGTTTCATATTCCCTTGGTGTTGTTTGCTGATGTGCCCGGCTTGTTGGTGGGGGTGCAATCAGAGTCGGACGCGATATTGCGCGAAGGGGTTCGAGCCCGATTTATCGGTTTTAAGCTCAGTGTGCCGATGTTTTGCGTGATGATTCGAAAATGCTATGGGGTGGCTGGCGGTGGGTTTACCGATCGTGGGGGGCTTAATTTTAAAATTGCTTGGCCATCAGCCCATTGGGGATCATTGCCTTTGGAAGGCGGCGTTAAGGCCGCCTACAAGCGTGAGATTGAAAGTGCGGCAGATCCCCTCCAACGAGAAAAAGAATTGGAAGCGCAACTCAGTATCCTGGCGTCTCCGTTTCGTACGGCTGAGGCGTTTGCGGTGGAGGACTTGATCGATCCACGGGAGACCCGCCCGTATCTTTGTCAGTTTGTCGATGCGTTGCAAGGGCGGCTGCGTTCACAGTTAGGGCCTAAATACAAAACGGGGGTGCGTCCGTAATAGGGCGATACACAAAAACCCTCAGACAAGACAAAGCTCGTAAGAGAAAATATAAGATGCTGTTTTGCAACAACAAATATTAAAAAGTAACGACTGACATAGTAATAAAAGTTAAAAGACCTGAATAGAAAAAAAGGATAGATGATGGCTTTTGAAACCATGATGGAAGAATATGAAGCGCGGTTAAAAAAAGCTTTAGCCGGGGCTGGCGAAGATAAATATGCTAAGCGTACGGCGCGCGGCCAGTTAAATGCCAGACAACGAATTGATCAATTAGTGGACGCGGGTAGCTTTATCGAATCGGGCTTATTTGGGTCTTCTGGGGTCTACCCTGAACAAGCAGAGGAAACCCCAACGGATGGAAAACTGGCCGGTTACGCTAAAATCGATGGGCGAGACGTCTGTTTAGTCGTCAATGATTTTACGATCAAGGGCGCCTCCACCTCGGCCACCAATGGTAAAAAAGTCGGTCATATGAAGCGCACGGCCACAGAGCGCGGCATGCCGTTGGTGTTGCTCGGAGAGTCCACTGGGGCGCGCTTGCCCGATGCCATGGGTTCGCGAGGGATGGGTCAATTGCTCGGCAATGACAACACGCAGTTTCGGCGTAATCGGGAAACCCCGATGGTGGCGGCGGCCTTTGGACCGTCCTTTGGATCTTCCACTTGGATGATGTGTTTGTCTGATTTCGCGGTAATGCATAAGGGGGCGACCGTCGCCGTATCGAGCCCCCGATTGGTGTCCATGGCGTTGGGAGAAAAAGTCGATCCCGAGCAATTGGGGGGCTGGCGACTACACGCGGAAGTCACGGGTTTAGTGGATCAAGTGGTCGAACGCGAAGAAGACGTGCTAGTGGCCATTAAGCAATTTTTGTCTTACATGCCAAGCCATCACAAACAAGCGCCCCCAGATATCCCGATCCCAGACGGCTCAGGCAGTCAAATGGCAGGAATCCTAGATTGGTTGCCGGAAAGTCGCACCCAAGTCTATGACATGAAAAAGCTGATCCAATGCATGGTGGACCTACACTCTTTGTTTGAACTAAAGCCCCGATTTGGTAAAAGTGCCGTGACAGCGCTGGCTCGATTGGGAGGGAAGAGTGTGGGTATTGTTGCGAATAATCCCTTGCATCGGGGGGGCGCTTTAGATGCCGATGCGTGTCGTAAAATTGTGGATTTCTTGGTGATGTGTGACTCCTTTAATATTCCTATTATTTTGTTGGTCGATACCCCAGGATTTCAGATTGGTACGGAAGCGGAAAAAGCCGGCGCACCAGGGCGCATTATGAATTTCATGAATGCGATGACTTTACTCACCGTGCCGCATCTTTCGGTGATCATTCGTAAAAGCTATGGTCGGGCTTATGTCTGTATGGGAGGTGGGCGCCATTCTGATGATGTAGCGGCGTGGCCTAGTGCGGAAATTAGTTTCATGAGTCCCGATTTTGCGACCAAGATTGTGCATGGGGTTGGCGTGGGAGAACCAGGATACGAGCAGGCCTTAGAGTCGATTCAACAGGGCGCTGATGTGTGGGGGTTAGCGGCTGTGTATGCCGCACAAGCGGTCATCCGGCCGCAAGAAACGCGCGACTACTTGATTCGAATGTTGGAGGTCTACAAGCTTAGAATGACGCACGGGGTGGGACAGCATTTGATGCGTAATTGGCCGACGAGTTACTGATATGTTTAATAAAGTGTTAGTGGCTAATCGGGGCGCGGTGGCGGCTCGAGTATTGCGCGCGCTACAGGAGATGGGTATTGCCTCGGTCGCCGTGTATTCAGAGGCCGACCAGAACGCACCTTATCTCGAACTGGCCAGTGAAACGTTGTTATTAGGGCCCGCACCGGTCCGCGACAGTTATTTGAATCAAGAGCGGTTATTGGAATTAATTGAAAAATCGGGTGCGGATGGGGTGCACCCAGGGTATGGATTTTTATCAGAAAACGCGGCTTTTGCTCAAAAAGTAATTGATCAGGGCGTTGGTTTTATTGGCCCCTCACCACGGTGGATTGATGCCATGGGACATAAAACGCGGGCACGCGCGTTGGCAGCCGAGCATGGTATGCCGATGGCGAAGGGTTCTTCCGTGCTCGGGGCTGATTTATTGCCAGAGCAATTGCAAGCCATGGCCCACGACATTGGGTTTCCTGTGTTAGTGAAGCCAGCCGGTGGCGGCGGAGGTATTGGCATGTTACCGGCGCTTGAAGCGGGCGAGTTGATGGGAGCCATTGAGCGATCTCGTTCACTGGCTAGTCGTGGGTTTGGTAGTCAAGAAGTGTATTTGGAAAAACTATTTGTTCGGCCCCGGCACGTGGAGTTTCAGTTGCTCGGTGATCAGCATGGTCATTTAAGGCACTTGTATGAGCGAGATTGCTCAACCCAGCGTCGCAATCAAAAAGTCATTGAAGAGGCCTGTGCCCCGGGCTTGGAACGAGGACCGGTGAACGCCTTGGCGGAGAAGATTGCCACCATTATGCGAGGGCTGGGCTACGACAATATTGGCACAGTAGAAATGCTGATGGATGAGCAGGGGGCCTTTCATTTTTTAGAAATGAACACCCGACTCCAAGTCGAGCACGGTGTGACGGAGGCGATTACCGGGGTGGATTTGGTTCAAGCGCAAATTCGTTGCGCAGCCGGCCTTCGCTTGACCGATATCTTGCCTCAGACCATCGACATTCAAGGACACGCCATACAGGCGCGAGTGTATGCCGAGGACCCGAAGAATTTCTATCCCTCACCGGGAACTTTGACTGCTTTTCAAATCCCGGTCGGCACAGGCATTCGGGTGGAAACCGGTTATCGACAAGGCCAAGTAGTTACGCCTTACTATGACCCTATGATGGCCAAAGTCATTGTAAAGGCCGCCAATCGCCCTGCCGCGATTCAGGGCTTAATCGAAGCCTTGGAGCGCTTTGACATTCAGGGACTTAAGCATAACATTCCAGCGCTCCTCACAATATTGCGTTCCGAAGCGTTTCAGTCCGGACGGGTTCACACGGGATTAATGCCAGAACTTTTTACCAAAAAGAAATAACCCATGCTAAGCACACAACTGATCAAACAAGCCCGCGCACAAAAGCGACTCGCGCTCGATGAAAAAGCGGGTAAAGCGTTTCTATCCGAGTTTCACATTACCGTGCCGAGCTCAACGGTAGTGAAAGACGAAAAAGAGTTGGAAGCGCAATGGAGTCAATTCTCCCCCCCCGTGGTTTTGAAAGTGGTTTCACCGGATATTTTGCATAAAAGTGATGTGGGTGGCGTAAAGCTGTCGTTACAAAACTTGGAAGCGGTGAAGGCGGCGATGGCTTTGATGAAGGAACAACCAGGGATTAAAACGGCCAAGGTGGAGGGTTTTTTAATCGAAGAGATGGCACCCCCCGGTCAAGAAATGGTCGTCGGAGGCTATCAAGATCCGCAGTTTGGTCCAATGGTGATGGTGGGACTGGGAGGCATTTTTGTAGAAATATTGGCCGATGTGTCTTTTCGTATCTGTCCCATTGATGAACAGGATGCAAGACAGATGCTAAGTGAACTGAAGGCGGTTGCGATTTTGAAGGGGGCCCGCGGTCACCCGCCCGTGTCGATGGAGGCGATTGTAGAAGTGTTGATGAACATAGGGGGCGAGCAAGGGTTGTTAATGCGCTATCAGCACGATATCGAAGCGCTTGATATCAACCCTTTGCTAGTCAGTGCAACACAGGCCGTGGCAGTCGATGCGCGAATAATTTTAAGGGCCCATCATGAGTGAGTCCATTGTAGAACAATTTAAACCCTTGTTTGAACCCAAGACGGTAGCAGTGATTGGAGCTTCAGCCAAAGGCTTGGCATTGCCTAATACGTTCATGCGAAGAATCAGGGCTTTTGGCTTTACGGGACCTATTTATCCCATCCATCCGACGGCTAGCACCATTGATGGTATGCCGGCCTATAAAACCTTGGCCGATACCCCGTTACCGGTCGACTATGCTTATATTGCTGTCGCAGGCGCTTTGATCCCTGACATTTTAAAAGCCGGTAAGGGCCATGTACGCTTTGCCCAAGTCGTCTCGAGTGGTTTTGCGGAAGTCGATGAAGGACGTGATCTACAAGAAGCCCTCGTCGCAGCGGCACGTGAAAGTGGGATGCGATTGATAGGGCCTAATTGTTTGGGCTTATTTAGTCCCCGTGGTCATATCACCTTTGCTGAGGTCGGTCCCCAGCCCGTGGGCAGCGTGGGAATCGTCTCGCAAAGTGGCGGTTTGGGAACGGATGTGATTCGACGGGGTTTGCAACGGGGTATTCAATTCTCAGGGCTACTGACGGTCGGCAACTGCGCGGATGTCTTGCCCACCGAATTAGTTGAATTTTATTTTGCTGACCCGCAGACGAAAGTGGTCGGTCTTTATATCGAATCGGCTAAAGATGGAAGACGTTTATTTGAACTGCTTCGCGAGGCAAAAGCTAAAAAACCCGTGGTCATTTTAAAAGGTGGGCGCACGAAACAAGGCTTGGCGGCAGCGGCATCTCATACGGGCTCGCTAGCCGGTGATGATCGAGTCTGGGTCGCGCTGTCCCGACAAACGGGTTGCGTCTTAGTGGATACGCTCGATCAGTTTATCGATACCTTGTTAATTTTTCAGCAGCTAAAGCCTCATACGCAGCATCCCACACGTCGGGTTTGTTTGTTTGGCAATGGAGGGGGCACGAGTGTCCTGGCAACAGATTTTTTTGCCCGAATAGGTTTGGATGTGACGCCATTTGAAACGCCAGCGATTGAGGCTTTGGCGGACTTGCACTTGCCGCCAGGCACTTGTATTACCAATCCAGTGGATTGTCCGGTTGGCACGCTGCAACAAGAGGACGGGGCGGTTGCGGAAAAAATTCTCGATATTATATTTTCCCAAGGCCAACCCGATGCTTTGGTGATGCATTTAAATATGTCCGCTTTTTTAGGTCGATCTAAACCGGAGGTGTTGGATAACTTAATGGCTGCGGCTCTGCGCGTTTTGCAACGCTATCCTCATAAAGCCCATTTTTTATTGGTGCTACGGGCCGACGGAGACCCCGACATGGAAGCTCGAAAAAGGGATTTTAGAATAAAAGCTTTAGCCCATGCGATTCCCGTCTATGATGAAATGTCAAATGTCGGACAGGCGCTGGCTGCATTACAATGGCACGAAAGTTTTTGTGTGAGCCGCCAGTAAAAGAACTTCATTAACTTAGTTTCCAACCTAGGCCCATACAGGAATCGATTCAATCGGTGCGGCGTTGTTTTAAGCGTCGCCTTAAGCCCTCGGTATGAATCCTCCGAGCCACATGACATAAATAAAGACACAGGCATCCCTATGAGGCCCACCTATACCAACACTTTCAGTGCCACGAGCTACCCTTTGCGACTTCATAGCGGAGAGGGGGCCTTGGAGCAATTGCCTACAGAGCTTAAGCGCCTAAAAGCCCAGAGGGCTTTTATTCTGTCTGGCCGCACCGTTGCACGACAAACCGATTTGATTAAACGCATGGTGGCGCTGTTAGGTGAACACTGTGCCGGCGTTTTTGATGAAATGGATAAAGATACTTCGTTAGATTGTGTGGTGCGAGCTGCTGCTGCCGCAGAGGCAGCGCAAGCCGATCTTTTGATTAGTGTGGGTGCCGGTAGTGTGACCCAGGGCGCTCGAGTGGTTGCGATCCTGATGGCGGAAAAACGCCCTATAGAAACATTAATCACTCAGTACCCACCCAATGCCCCAGCGATCAGTCCTAAGCTCTTAGCCCGGAAGGTGCCGATTATTAATGTATTGACTGCAGCCACTTCGGCGCAAAATCGCGGTGGGGCCGGCGTGAAAGATCCGAAGCGAGATCACCGGATGGAATTTTTTGATCCGAAAACCCGACCGGTGGCTCTTTTTTGGGACCACGATGCGTTAATGACCGCCCCCTTAAGTTTAATTCGTACAACGACCGTCTCAGTGTATTGGCGCTCTATGATCAATTTAGGCGCTCCGAGCATGGGTCCTTTAGCTGAGGGGGATCGGTTGCAAGCCTTTCGCTTAGCGCAATACGCCCTAGAAAACTGGCAGGTCGTGGGAGAGGTGACTCCGCGTATTGCTGCCTGTACGGCCGCCTTTTTACAAAATCGGGATGCCGATGAAGGCGGTATGCGCATTGCTAAAAATTGGGTCTCACGGGTGGTCTATGCGTTTGCGACAGCGATTTTTCAGCAACATGCACAGGTCGGACAAGGCGAGGCCAACGCAGCACTGACCCCAATGGTGATGCGTCAATTGGGGGGACGCGACCCGCAGTCCATGGCCTTGATTGCCCAGGGTCTAGGCGTGTGGCGTGATGGTGACCCGTTAGAGTCGGCTAGCGAAAAAGCAGCCTGTGAATTGGAGCGGGTTTTTCTATCGGTGGGCATGCCGATCCGGGTGAGTGGATTAAATATTCCCCGTGAAAGTTTTCCTGCGATTTTAAACAATGCACTGAAAAACTTTAATGCCGACCCTAAGCGCGAGTTTGAGAAAGAAAAAGATTATTTGATGGGTGTGTTGGAGAACTGTTGGTAGGCATACCCACTGGGAAAGGTTAGGAGAGGGCAATACGATTAGTAAGGCGCTATGTGAGCCTTTTGAATCAGGGTGGCCCAACGCGCAATATCATGGCTGATCAGCTTTTGAAAGGCTTGGGGTGTTGAGGGCTCTGCTTCAATGCCCGCGTTAAGAAGGCGCTCTTTCATGGCAGGGGTCGACACGGTTAAGCTTAGGTCGCGATTGAGTCGATCAATCACATGATCTGGGGTATTACCAGGCGCGATTAAGCCATACCACCCGTCGACTTCGTAATCAGCAACTCCGGTCTCTGAGAGGGTGGGTACATCAGGTAATCCACTGGAACGACGAAGGGTGGTCACTCCGAGAGCGCGGATCTTATTGGCTTTGATGAAAGCACGGCCGGAGGCAACCCCTGAAAAAAAGGCCGTAATCTGCCCGCCTATTAAATCGGCTAAAGCGGGTCCGCCTCCTTTATAACTTACTCCTACAAGATCAACGCCTGCTAAGATGTTGAATAATTCACCGGCTAAATGGGTCGCATTGCCATAACCGGTGAGAGCGTAATTTAATTGCCCAGGACGTGCTTTAGCCCATTGAATTAATTCTCCGACCGATTGTAAGGGTAGTGATTGCGGAATCACGAGTACATACGCGCCATGACCAATGAGCCCAATGGCTTTAAAGTCTTTGAGAGTATTGTAGGGTAGTTTTTTATTCACCGAGGGGGCGATGGCATGCCCAGCCGGTACCACTAAAAGGGTATGACCATCGGCGGGGGCTTTGGCAGTGATATCGGTGCCGATTAATCCATTCGCCCCACCCCGATTATCGACTACCACGCTTTGCCCGAGACGCTCTGATAAGCGAGAGGCAAAAACGCGTGTGATGGTATCGACGGCTCCCCCAGGAGGGAAGGGGACAATGAGACGGATGGGTCGCGTAGGCGACCAAGGCATATCATTGGCAAGTGCGAATAGGGGGCTTAACAATAGCACTAATGCCGTCCAAAGACGGTAGCAGGGATAAAGCGAGGGTTGTTTTCGGATTAACATGAAACAGATACTAGTGGAAATGACGCCTTGCTGTAAACGAGCAGTGGTTTTTGTGAGTCACGGTGTTTCGATTGGGCAAGAAAAGTGGGTTGAAGTATGCAATTACATTAGATAATGTTCAAGGGCCCGTTTTGCTCGTTTTCGCGCAAGGAACTGGATAGGATCATAATGGTCCGGTAATTAAACGGAATCATTCTTTCGTTTTTAAAAAACCGGAGAAATGGGCATTATTTTAGGGGTTGAGTATGGGATGTTCTCAGGATGTTATTCGGATGATAGATCGATGTTAGGCGGTTAATGGGTGGTCAAGGCGAAAAGCGTGGGACAGGAAAGAGAAGTTATGGGGCAAAAGCGGATGCAAGATTGTGATCAACAGGTTTTGGTGACTCACCGAGCCTGCGCGGCAAAGGTGTTGGGTACGGAATTGGCAGCACGGCCCACCGCCAATGGTGATCGGTTGACGATGGCCTCTTCGAGGGTGTTCGGGAGCGCAGACGCATTGTATTTTAAGCCCGCTTCTTGTCCTATCCAGGTTTTGTGCGGATTTTCAATCGAGTCTGGATGCCACCCATTGAAGAGGTTCGTGAACGCTTACTTCATTGGGCGTTTGCCCCCATGGGAAATAGCCCAGAGGACTTTACAGGTGACTTTCCATCGTTACTCATGCGGCGCGGGGTAAGGCGGTGCGCGATGCAAGTGCTAAGGTGAATTAAATATGCAGCGGTTTAGTGGGAAATCGTCGGGCGAAACAACCGAGCAAAAAATAAAAAAATTACCAAGCGCCCCTTCTGGAGGGCGAGTCGTAGGCGTTTTTCCGTCCTTACTGGTTTTGTGGATATTGCTGAGCACGTCGGTTTGTGCGATGCAGCCAGCGAGTTGGGAACATCGACTGCAAGGCAGGGCGCTGGTTTTTATGGGGGAGCGTCATGACAATCCGGAGCATCACCGCTTGCGATGGCAGGTTTTACGCCGAGCGTTGGAAGCCGGGTGGCGACCGGCGATCGTGATGGAACAACTGGATCAGAATCGACAGATGCAGATAGATCAGGCCCGTCAAGCGCGCCCCCGGGATGCGCAATACCTGATTGACCAATCCACTCAAGGGGCTCCTGGCTGGGACTGGGATGATTACCGCCCTTTTATTGCCTTGGCTCTTGATTATGATCTGCCATTGATGGGCGCTAATTTATCGAACCCAGAGGCATCAAAAGTGGTGCGTCTTGGCTTTGAGGCGGTATTTGACACGAAGACGCAGCAAGCCTTAGGACTTTTTCGTCCCATGGACGCCGCTTGGCAGGCAGCGCAGGCACAAGAAATTCAATGGGGCCATTGTAATGCTCTTCCCGAGCGGCTGATCCCCGCGATGGTGCGAGCGCAATCGGCACGAGACGCGCTGATGGCGTCGATCGTATTAAAAGTGGCGGACCAGGGTGTGGTTTTGATTGCAGGCAACGGGCATGTGCGTAAGGATTTGGGCGTGCCTCGGTGGCTCGATGAATCGCTAAAATCTCGATTACTGACGGTGGGCTATCTAGAAGAGGAGGATAAAGGCTCGATGGCATTGGCCTTTGATGAGGCGGTGGTTACGGTTAGCGCCGTTCGCGAGGATCCGTGTAAAGCGTTTTTAAAAAAGCACCCACCAGCGCCAGGATGAACGGGATGAGGCGTTTGAAATTTTGATGTGTGAACTGTAAGTGGAGGCACTGTAAAGCGAAGTGCCAAAGAAAAAAGTGGGATAAGGAGGGATGGATTGAGTAAACATAAATGCGTTGTCATTGGGTTATACGTTGGGCTCACGGGATTATCGGCCCATGCAGCGGAGCCTTACCCGAATCGTTCGATACGTTTTATCGTGCCTTACACACCAGGGGCGATTAATGATTTTGTGGCGCGACTGGTTGCGCAGAAATTAACCGATTTATGGGGTAAATCAGTGGTTGTTGATAACCGTCCGGGTGGGGGCACTTTGATTGGAACCGATTTAGTGGCCAAGGCGAGCCCTGATGGTTACACCCTGTTGTTGGTGCCGACGGCTTTTGCCATTAACGTCTCCCTTTATCCTAAATTGCCATATGACACGGTCAAAGACTTTACCGCAGTCACGCAAATTGGTACGGGCCCCTATGTGATGGCGTGCAACATGAGTTTACCCATCAAGAATGTCAAAGATTTGGTGGCTCATGCAAAGGCGCATCCGGGCACTTTGTCCTATGCCTCAACGGGTAGTGGGGGATCCGCCCATTTGATGGGGGAGATGTTAAAGGCGATGACAGGAATCGATATGGCGCATATTCCCTATAAGGGGTTAACGCCCGGTTTAACCGATGTGAGCTCAGGTCAGGTCAGTTGTACGTTTGGCACGTTGGTGGCGGTGGGCGGGCTGATCAAAGCGGGACGCTTACGTGCGTTGGCATTGACTGGATCGGTTCGCTCTAAGGCGGCGCCGGACATTCCCACTATAGCGGAATCGGGCTATCCGGAATATCAGGCCAGTGGTTGGTGGGGGGTCGTATTGCCGGCAAGGGCGAGTCTCGCCATCACAGAAAAAATTCAAAAGGATATTAGCGATTTATTGAGTGAAGCTGAGGTAAAAGAAAAATTGGCCGCGCAAGGGGTGGACATTGTGGGCAGTCGACCGGCAGCCTTTAAACAATTTATTCAAGAGGAGATCGTGCGGTGGGCACGGGCAGTTAAATTGTCAGGGGCTAAACCAGATTAAAGGGATGAGAGGGTTCGTTTCGCGAAAGGTCAGCGAACGAAAAAGCAGGGTTCGGCAGGCGGCGAGACAGAGTAGAGGTGACGTTCCACTCAGGACTCGCGTAGACTATGAATACTTATCGATAAAATATAAAAAAGGAGATCCAGAGGATGTTAATTGTTTATGGGGCAGCCAAATCGCGAGCAGTACGCACATTGTGGATGTTGGGGGAATTGGGTATTGCCTATGAGCATAAAAATTGGTTGCCGCGCAGTACGGATACCCAAACGGCTGCGTTTGGTGCATTAAATCCGAATCGACGAGTGCCTATCATTGATGATGAGGGATTCGTTTTATCCGAATCAATGGCAATTAATCTTTATCTAGCTAAAAAACACAAAAGCCCCCTGTATCCAACCGATCCCCATCAGGAGGCTCTGGCATGGCAATGGAGCCTTTGGGAAACAGATCGATTGGATCGACAGATTGTTAACCATGCTCGCCATACGCAGGATTTGCCGGTAGCGGAAAGAAAGCCCGAAGTGGCTAAAGCCGCTTGGGAGGAATGTGTCATCGCTTTTGATGTATTGGAAGTGGCTTTAAATAAAACGCCGTATCTGGCTAGCGCACAATTTAGTGTGGCAGATCTTAATGTTGCCTCAGCGTTGTATCGAGGTTTGGTATTGGACCTTTCGTTGTGGCCCAAAACAAATGCTTGGCTTCATCGCTGTTGGGAGCGAGCCGCCGCACAAAAAGCGCAACAAATGCGGGGATAAGAGGTGAAGGGGTGCGGGGGTTAGGTGGGTTTTGAAAAACAGGAGGAAAAAAGCAAGTAAGAGCGTTTTTCATTCTGATAGACCCTCAAGACCTAATCCGCCTTGATCCCCGCGGTTTGTATGACCTTGGCCCATTTGGCAATATCCTGCTTTAGAAAAAGACGTAAGGCCTCTGGTGTGCCCGGATTGGGTTGCGCACCTTGGGTGAGCAACCATTGGCGAGCAGCGGGGGTGTTGATGATGTCAACCATGTCATGATTGATTTTAACAATGATGGGCATGGGCGTTTTCGCTGGCGCAAAAAGGGCAAACCACGTGGTGGCATCAAAGTCGGCAAACCCTGCCTCGGCAACGGTGGGCACCCCAGGGGCGCCCGCAAAACGGGTGTTACCGGTTAAGGCAAACGTTTTGACTTTACCGGAGTGGACAAAGGGTAAAACGACGGGCACAGGACTGGCGGTGACTTGGACTTCACCACTGATGACGGCGCTGGTGGCCAAGGCAATGCCTTTGTAGGGAATGTGAACGAGTTTCAACTGCGCGTTGAAATTAAGAAGTTCAAAATTTAAATGGCCTACACCACCGGATCCGCCTGAAGAAAAATTAATCTGCCCCGGGTGGGTGCGGGCGTAAGTGATAAATTCTTTCATGTTGTTGGCGGGTAAGGCCGGGTGGGCTACGATCAGAAAGGGGACTTGAGCATACTGAGCAATAGGGGCGAAATCTTTTTCGGGGTCATAGGCCAGTTTTTTGTAAAGCGAGGGGGCCGCAGCAAAAGAGCCGTGTTGCCCGAGATGCAAGGAGTAGCCATCAGGGGCCGCTTTAGCCGCAATTTCAGCGGCGATCACAGCGCCTGCACCCGGGCGGTTTTCGACCACGACGGGTTGCCCCCAACGCTCACTGATGCGTTGGGATAAAAAACGAGCCAGTAAATCCCCGCTCGTGCCTGCCGACGCGGTAATGATTCGGACGGGTTTGACCGGGTAAGAGCCAGTGGGGGCGGCGAGCCCAAGAGGAGCAAAAACCCATAGGGGGAAAAAAATCAATGACCTCATAAAATAACCAAGCGTCATGTTGCGGGGTGGGTAGGCAAGAAAGGTCATCGGGTGGTATGAGGGGATGGATAAAGCATGATTGTATCCCCGTAAAAGTATTATGTTTTGGTGGCGCTGGCTAATCGGGCCGCATTGTCTTTGGTGTCATAAAGATTAATCATGGTTTTGCCTTCTGTGGCTTGGTTCATTCGGGCGCGAATTTCTGTGGCCATTTGATCATTTCTTTTGACAGCAGGGCGTTCTTGCATAGCATTGAACCAGCGCATGAAGTGGGGAAAATCTTTGGCGTTAACCCCTCGGTCTGGATGTAGCTTGGTCCAAGGGTAAATCGCCATATCGGCAATACTGTATTCGCTCCCGCCTATCCATTGGCTATCCCGAGCGCGGTTATCCAATACACGGTAAAGGCGTAAGGACTCGTTGTTGTAACGCTCTTTGGCATAGACAATATTTTCTTTTGCATAATTATTAAAGTGATTCGCTTGTCCAAACATGGGTCCAATATGGGCCATCTGAAAGATTAACCACTGGAGTGTGTCGTAGCGGGTGCGAGGATCTTTAGATAGAAATTGATCGGTTTTTTCTGCAAGATAGATCAGAATCGCCCCGGACTCCATCATCGTGTAGCGTGCGCCCCCAGGCCCTTCGGTATCCACAATCGCAGGAATCCGGTTATTGGGACTTAATTGTAAATATTCGGGGCTAAATTGATCGCCGAGCCGAATATTGACATCCACGTGAACCCATTCAAGGCCCGTCTCTTCGAGCATGATCATAACTTTCTGGCCATTCGGTGTCGGTGTGGAGTGTAATTCAATCATCGGGGTAAGCCTCCAAAAAAATAGGGATGGGAATCATAATGTAACTGAAGCGGTGTTTAAAAAGTATATTCGGGTCCGTCAACATATTGAAACCGTTCTAAGGCATCGGCTCGCAGGGTAAATCCTAAACCGGGCGCGTCAGGCGCAAATACGCGTCCATTACGAATATCGTAGGGTTCGTTAAAAAGCTCATTCATCATCGGCATATAGCCTTGACTGACTTCTAAAATATGACAATTGACCGCAGAGAGGGCAACGTGCAGGCTTGCTGCAAACAATACCCCACAACCCCAGGCATGGGGGGCTAATCGAATATCGAAAGCGCTCGTGAGTGCACTGATGCGACGAATTTCTGTGATGCCCCCAGCCCGGGCTACATCGGGTTGTGCAATGTCAATGGCGCGGTGTTCTAGTAAATTTCTAAATCCAAAGCGAGAAAACTCACGCTCCCCGGAGGCGATGGGAATGGAGGTGGATCGTCGGACTTCGGCCATACCCCAGGGATTATCGGGGGAGACCGGCTCCTCAAACCAAGCAATACGAAAAGGGGTTAATGCACGCGCGATCTCGATCGCGACGGGGGTTTCCAGACTGGCGTGAGCATCCACCATGAGTTCCACCGAAGGGCCAATGCCACGTCGGGCCGCTTCAACGCGTTGGACACAATGATCTATTGAAAACCCCTCTCGCCCAACAACCCGCATTTTAACAGCGCTAAAGCCCTTGGCAGCATAGCCCCCCATTTCAGCTTCAGCCTCGGCGCCTGGCGCCCATCCCCCACTGGCATAGGCTCGAACGCTTTGCCTGGCTGCACCGATGGCTTGATACAGGGGAATGCCGAGGGCTTTTGCTTTTAAGTCCCAGATGGCGATATCAAGCCCTGAAATTGCCTCCATGACCATGCCGCTACGACGACTGGTTTCGGCTTGGGCAACACCTCGTTCCAGTGCCGGTTGGCTACGAGAGCCGTTATACATTTTTTCAAAAAGTCGTTCGCTAAAAAAGGGATCTTCACCGATAAGCTCAAAGGCCAGTTCATGTTCGACAATGGCGGCAATCACGGGTGGGGTGCCTAGACAGGCTCCCATGCCACAAAGGCCCGTATCGGTTTCTACAAAAATGAGGGTCGCATCGCTTTTAACCTTGGTACCGAGATCTGTGCGATGTCGGCGTTCAAAAGGCACGGGGTCTGATAAGCCAACGGCTCGAACACGAGTGATTTTCATGAAAAGGCTTTATAAAAAGACGAAGAGGGTTCGGTAGGATTTACGACGATGGCGGTTTGTTTTTGATTCTATTATAGGGGTCTTGTGCTACGGCTGCGGGTTGGATCGGGGATTGTGCTAACCGAATACCCCAGAGAACGAGGAGTGCGCCCACCAAGGCACTTGGACCCAAGGATTCCCCTAAAAGGCCCCATGCGAAAAGTCCTGCCATCACCGGTTGTAGCAAGAGACCCACAGAGCAGAGCATCGCAGGCAGATGAGCCATCGCATAGGCAATAAGGCTTTGCCCAATCACTTGCGAAATGAGCGCTAAGGCCACTAAAAGGCTCCAACCGTAAGCGCTTTGTGGCAGGAGCCCTTCTCCCGACAGTACTACGATCGGTAATAGCAATACGGCGGTCACGGTCGTGCTGACCGCCATGATATGAGCCGTACTGACGAAAGGGCGTAAACGGGCGACCATCAGCTGGTAGCCCGCATAAAAAAAAGCGGTGAGTAACCCCAGTGCGTCTCCCCAAAGCGCTTTACCGGTATGAGGAAAATGGCCTTTAATTAAGAGGATGACCCCACACAGGGCGGCCATCAAACCCAGTACAAAACGGCGAGAGGGGCGTTGTTGCCATAAGAGCCAGCAAGCGAGGGTGACAAAAATCGGTGCTAGATTGGCCAGTAATGTGGCATTGGCTACGGAAGTTAAAATAATAGCGGTGTGCCATACCGATAGATCGCCAGCAAAGAAAGCCCCGGCCGTGATGAGGCCACGAAGCGGCAGGTAGGCAGTCTTAGCGCTGCGTTCTTGGGTAGGTGGTGCTCTGTTTTGTTTGAAGACCCATAGCCACAAAAAAGGAAGGGCTAAAAAAACGCGCCAAAAGGCGGTCGATAAGGGGCCAGTTTCGCTGACTTTGACAAAGAGGGCTGATGTGCCAATGCAGCTTGCCCCTGTGAATAAAGCGAGCAAAGCCAGGTGACGGGTGCTTAGGGCATTAGGCAAAAGGTTGGACCATTTGAGTCTTAGTTCGCGTGCCAATGCGTTTTATCTGAGAAGCAAAGGGAAAAAAAGGGAAAAAAAGGGGAAAAAAGAAGGCCTTAACTGGACTAACAGGCCCCCTTTTCCAAGAATAAACCCGCGCATTGTCACTAAGCGAGCTAGAGACCTTTAAAATGCGGTTTACGTTTTTCGATAAAAGCGCTCATGCCCTCTTTTTTATCTTCAGAGGCAAAGAGCATTTGTATGGCTTTGGTTTCCAAGGCAAGCCCGGTATCTAAAGAAGCATCGAGCCCTCGTAGGATACATTCTTTAACTTGTTCGATGGCCAGTGGGGGTAGTTGTGCTATTTGATGGGCCATCGCAATCGCGCGACTTTCCACTTCGGTATCGGGCACGATTTCACTAACAAGCCCCATGTCGAGCGCCTCTTTGGCCGTGAAAAGATCCCCAGTTAACGCGTAGCGCATGGCTTTATATTTGCCAACGGCGCGAGGTAAGCGCTGTGTGCCGCCCCCCCCAGGGATAATGCCGATTTTGACTTCGGGTTGGCCAAAGCGCGCCCCTTCCCCTGCAATGATGATGTCACAGGTCATAGCCAGTTCACAGCCTCCGCCGAGGGCAAAACCACTGACGGCCGCAATCACGGGTTTGGGACAAGCACCAATGGTGCGCCAGAGTTTGTGAGTGCCGCGTAACAACATTTCAATTGAACCGGCATTCACCATCTCTTTGATGTCTGCGCCAGCGGCAAAAGCTTTATCATTACCGGTGAGTACGATACAACGGATGGCCGGATCATTGCCCATGTCGGTGAGATAGTGGGCGAGTAGTTTACGCACTTCTAGATTAAGGGCGTTACGGGCATCGGGGCGATTAATGCGTATCAATCCCACCCCTTCTTGCGGGTATTGTGCAAGAACAACGGCTTCGGTCATGGTCAAAAGTTCCTTATTGAAAGTCGAGAAAGCGCTTTAAAAGGCATAAGGATACCCCTTTGCCGTGAACCCGCCAATCGCTGACAAAAAGCACTGTGCCAATCGATTAAAAAAAGATTACGACACTTTTTTCAGTTGTGTAGGTGACAGAGGCACTTTCACGCTTCGACCCATGAATTCAATCAGCACCAAGGCACGGGCTTGCCCATCTTTCATTTGATAGATCGCTTCAATCCCCGCAAAGGGGCCGTCGGTGATTTGCAATTTTTCACCTTCGGCGAATAGTTCTTGAGGCGCTTCCAGAAAACGCTTTTCGTTATTTTTTAATATTGCAATAAGCCGCTCATTCACTTTGGCCGGTTCTAGGCCAAAGCGAACCAACCGGCTCACCCCTATTGTGGAGCGAATAGGAGACCAACTTTTTGCATCTAACCCACTGTCCAGTTGAATGAAGAGATAACGGGGAAATAGGGGCTCTTCCACCACACTTAATTCTCGGCGCTTAATTTTTTCGGTCAAGAGCAGCGGCAAATAGCACTCAAAGCCCTGATAAGAGAGATTGAGTTGGGCTTTTTTTTCTTGGCGCGGTTTTGTGTGGACGAGATACCAAAACATGGTGTGCAGTAAAGCCTTCGTTTAGCGGTAAGGCTTAGGGCCTGAGGGGAACGTTTTATTTCGTGTCACGTCGGCTTATTGTCAATGGCTCATCAACCTTGGTCACGGACAGGGTCAACACCGCGTTGTGTCCTTTATGCCCTTTTTTGATGGACGCTATTATAAGGGGGAGGTGTCCCCCTAGGCAATATGCAGAAAATTCAAAGTAAGTGCGCCGGTTAAAAGGGCGCTGATGGCACGAAAAAAATACTCAAGAGGAGGGCCGGAGGTTTTTATCCTGAAGCACTTCCTCCAACTGGGCTTGCCAGGTTGGTAGAACACAGCCAAAGGTAGATTGTATTTTGTCGGTATTGAGTCTTGAATTGGCAGGGCGTATTGCCGGAAGAGGGTAATCTTTCGTTGGGATGGGGGTGAGGCGGGGGGAGCCGCTAGGGTTTTTGACCGCCAAGAAGATGGCTTTTGCAAAACCAAACCAACTGACATCGCCTTGAGCGGTGAGGTGGTAGGTGCCGTATGCCATGGTATTAGGCTCTGAATGAGAGTGAGGGTGGGCGGAAGGCGTCTCACCAGAGGCGATTAATGGGGATTGTAAGACCTGTAGGGTTATTCGCGCGATCGCTTTGGCGCTGGTGGGCGCCCCCCGCTGATCATCGACGATACGTAGTTCAGGTCGCACTTGGCCCAAGCGCAACATGGTGTTGAGGAAGTTAGCCCCTTCGGCGGCATAGACCCAACTCGTACGAAAAATGAGATGCGCCGGTAAAATCTCTCGTAAGGCGATTTCACCGCCGAGCTTACTTTTTCCATATTCATTTAAGGGGCCAGTGGGATCGGTTTCTCGATAGGGATCGCTCTTTTTGCCGTCAAACACATAGTCGGTGGAGTAGTGAACCATGAGCGCGCCTAATGGCCGTGCTTCTTCAGCCAGTATGCTGACCGCCTCTTTGTTGACCTGCATGGCGATATTCGACTCGGTCTCAGCGCGATCCACGGCGGTAAAGGCGGCTGCGTTGATGATGAGAGTGGGTTTAAAGGTTTTTACTAAGGTCCGGATCGCATGGGGTTGGGTTAAATCTAACTCATTTCTTGTCACAGGTAGAACAGGGCCCAGCTGGCCTAATAAAGGGTAAAGGGCACGTCCCACCTGACCTTGGCTTCCGGTTAAGAGAATGCGTGAGAAGCGATTTTGCGTTGTAAACATGTGAGACCCTTTAGCGCTTATGGCATGAGCCGAAAACGAAATACAGTTTTCGCTGTGAGAAAGAGGCGGAAAGAAGAGTGGTTACAAAGGCAACAAAGAGCGGATTATGGATAAGACCCGAGTAGCCCCAGTGAATAACGCCTGCCAAAGACCGCTTAATCGAAGTAAGGCGCATCTTTAAATGCAAATCCATTGCGATCTTTTGCCGCGAGTTGAGGCGCTTCAATTAAAGGCCAATCAATCTGTAGTGTCGTGTCGTTCCACAGAATGCACCGCTCATGCGAAGGAGCATAAAAATCGGTCGTTTTATATAAAAATTCAGCGCTGTCACTTAAGACGACGAACCCATGGGCGAATCCTGGTGGAACCCAGGCCATACGTTTATTGGCCGCAGACAGATGCATCCCTACCCATTGGCCGAACGAGGGGGAATGGCGACGTAAATCAACAGCGACATCGAAGACCTCTCCCACCACCACACGAATGAGTTTGCCCTGGGGTTGAATAATTTGATAGTGAAGCCCGCGTAAGACATTTTTTTGTGAACGAGAATGATTGTCTTGGACAAAATCAACGTTTAAACCAGTTTTGTCCTTGAAGGTGCGCGCGTTAAAACTTTCAAAGAAAAATCCTCGATCATCGCCGAAGACAGTCGGTTCTAAAATTAATACGTCAGGTAGACGGGTTGGAATAATATTCAAAGTCGAGGCCAATGATAAGAAGAAGGGTATTGTTGGTGGCATTATCTCGCAAAAACGATCAATGAGGAGCAAAGAAGCGTTCCCCTCCATTTATTAAGGGGGAGTGATCCAAGGCCAGCCTTTCGATACTAAAATAAAAAGAGATCTAGGGTAAAGATGGTCGGCGTTTCGGGTGATTGCCAAGCGTACGGTGGTCATTCTGGTTTTTTAAAGGCGCTCATTAGCGGCGGCTCTTGCCAGACGGTCTCGTGGGGCGGCCCAATCGTTTTCCAGAGGCAAGGATTCCACGATTAATACATCACAGTGTGCTTCATCCAGATATCGCAAGTTTGAGTAAAGCTTACTGGCATAGACGTTGGGAGTTAAGCCAGCGCTCAACCATACGATATTATTAATGAAAGGGGAAAGTGCCTCGCGAGCGAGCACCCCGACACGCTGACCCTGATGGGTGAGACTACGCACGAGCGTATCAATGAGGTCTTTTTCTACTAAGAGGATCGGGGTGTGTGGGGCATAGTGTTTGGCGAGCATTCCAGGCGCGCGTGGTGAGTGTTGATGGGGTGATTGCAGTGGGGTGCCAAGTAGGGCCTCAATCTCATCGGCCCTGATATGACCCGGACGCAGTAGCGTGGGTTGACTACCGGATAAATCCACAATGGTGGATTCAATCCCTACCGTACAGGCTCCTCCATCAATGACGCCATCAATGGTTTCCATCGCCTCATGTAATACGTGGGCAGCTGTGGTGGGAGAAATCTGCCCAAAGCGATTGGCCGAGGGCCCCACTAGCCCTCCCCCAAAAGCGCTTAGTAACGCTTGGGTGAGCGGGTGATTGGGCACACGAAGCGCTACGGTGTCTTGTCCACCCGTAACCCAGTCGTTGACAGAAGGATGACGTTGCAAGATGAGCGTTAAGGGACCCGGCCAAAAGGCATGAGCTAACGCGTGGGCAGTGGCGGGGATATTTTGTGCCCAAAGGCTTAAGGGCGTGTGTGTTGCCAGATGCACAATCAAGGGGTGATCGTGAGGGCGACCTTTGGCGGTAAATACTTTTTTAATCGCCCGAGGATTAGAGGCATCAGCGCCTAAACCGTAAACCGTTTCGGTGGGAAATGCGACAACTCCCCCATCACGCAAAAGGGCGGCAGCGGTATCGATGTCAATAAGTCTCATGGGGGATCTTCAAAAGATGAGACGGATATGATTTTTGCAAGAAGCCCCCGTTTTTTATACGGGATTCGGAATCTTGAATTGTTTACTTAACTTCAAGCCCTGACCTTGGTAATTAGAGGAGATATTGACCCCATATAAACGCTGGGGTTTTCCTAATAGCCGCTCGTATATGAGGCGACCCACCCCTTGTCCATGTTCGATTAAAAAAGGCACTTCATGAGAGCGAACTTCGAGCACGGCATGGGCCCCATTCACATCATTATTGCCATAGCCAAATCCGGGATCAAAAAAACCAGCATAGTGAATGCGAAACTCACCAACCGAGGGGTCATAAGGCACCATTGAGGCCGCAAAGGTGGGGGGAATACGAATCCTCTCCCGGGACATTAAAATGTAGAAATCATCCGGGTTTAACACGAGGTTACGAGAAGTGTCACAAGTAATGGGTTCCCAGAAAAGCTTGGGGTCGTAATGATTGATGCGATTTAAATCAATCAAAGGGGCATGTTGTTTCGCCCGATAGCCGACAACACCGTGATGGGCTTGACCTTCAAGATCGACTGAGATCCATAATCCATCGTTAACAATCGCGTTAATCGGCATTTGATTATCGGAGTAGACGATGGCATCCATTGAATGTAATTCATCTAATTTTTGATCGGACGCTGGGGGATGGCCGCGCACAAAGCGCATTTGATTTAAGCGCGTACCCTGTTGTGCCAAAATGCTAAAAGTGCGGGGTACAATTTCGAGATACAGTTGACCGCAATAGCCTTCGGGAACACTTTCAAACGCGGTGCCACCATCGGCAATCAAGCGGGTAAAAATATCTAAACGGCCTGTGGAGCTTTTGGGGTTGGATTTACCCGAAATATCCGTGGGCAGACGTAGGGTTTCCATGAGCTCGGCGATGTAGACACAGCCGCGTTCAAAAACGGTGGGTTGTGTCAGATCAATCGGATGCATCATTAATTCCCCGATTTTAGCGCTGACAGGAGAATCTTTGCCGGGTAAAAAACTGGCCCTGACCCGCCAGGCCTTTGCGCCTAGCCGCAAATCTAGACTGGCGGGTTGTAGCTGCGAATCTTCAATGGCTTCTCGTGCTTGAATTCTGCCGCCCTCAATTAAGCGAGCAATGTCCTGAAAGGGTAAGATGCCCGTCGTAAATTGCGCCGTATAGGCCTCGAGGTCCTTACTCAGTTCAGGGAAAAGATTACCGATATCGCGATGCATAACCAAGGGGAAATAATGCCTTTAAAAGAGCGCCTAAAGCGCAGTAAAAAAATTATTGAGTCAGTAAGCGTTGAACTTCTTGATACTTTTCGGATGTCTTGGCTAACACGTCCTTCGTAGGAGTTGGGGCGGGCGGTTTTTTATCCCAAGGGGTTGTTTCTAGCCAATCACGAATAATCTGTTTATCAAAGCTCGGCGGGCTAATTCCCGTGCGATATTCGGCCGCGGGCCAAAATCGCGAGGAGTCGGGCGTTAAGATCTCATCAATCAATACCAGATGATTCGCTTCATCGACACCAAATTCGAACTTGGTGTCTGCGATGATCACGCCACGGGTGGCAGCAAAATCGGCTGCCTCAGAATAAAGGCGAATGGAAACCTCACGTATTTGAGCCGCTAAAGCGCTTCCCACCAAGGCCTCAACATCAGCATAGGTAATGTTTTCATCA
>CAITMU010000117.1 GCA_903893565.1 uncultured beta proteobacterium
CAAATTGCCCCCTTGTCACGTCTATTTCCACATAAAAGGTTATTCATACTCAGTAAAAAACCGAAAACGAGAGGTAATGTAACGGTATTATTGCTATTATCGCGAGTTGAGATAAAAAATCCCTTTTAGGGAACGTATTTCATTTGATATAAAAACTTAAAAAAACGATAGTATCTACTTTTCGTAAAAAGGAATGGACGATGGAATCCAGTAAGTTTGTAAAGTCACCTGTTTTACCCCAAGGGCATAAATGGCAATTTGCTAAAAAAAAGGGCATATACGAATCCGAGGTGACTGCCCTAGTGAGAGCAATGCTTCAGGATGAGTCAATAAAAGAAGACCAGCGCATCGCATGGGAGCGTTGGCGTAATGATCCGACCAGCCTTAAATAATTAAAATAAACGGATTAGCCTAAGTAGTGAACGAGTTTACTAAGGGCGTGTTCTTGTCAGATATTCTTTATGCATTTTTTTGAGAGAATGGTGTTTTTTACGAACGACCGAAGCGATATATTTTTAGGCTTAGGATGGCGTTGAAAATAAAAAGATCATCGGTCCTATGATGTTTTGATTGTAAAAAAGTAGGGCTGTAGAAATTTCTGATTTGATCTCGGGGAAATAATGAAACATTCAAAATTTATAAGGCAAAAACTCATCAGCTTAGTGAGCCTAGCCGTGTGTGTTTTGCCTTTGTTGAGCATGGCGCAAACCTATCCTACCCGCCCCATTCGATTTGTCGTGCCGTTTGCCCCGGGTGGAAATGCCGATACGACAGCTCGCGCCCCTAGCCAAAAAATGAGTGAATCATTAGGTCAGCAAATAGTGATCGATAACCGTTCAGGGGCTAACGGAAACATCGGCATGGAGATTGTCGCCCATGCGCCACCCGATGGGTATTCTATGGTGTTGGGTTATATAGCGAATGTGGCCATTGCGCCTAGCTTGGTGAGTCATTTGCCTTATGATCCGATTCGAGATTTCGAGCCTGTAACATTGATAGCTACTGCACCCAACGTGATTGCAGTGAATGCTAATGTGAATGCAAGGTCGATGAAAGAGCTCATTGCTTTATCAAAGCTAAATCCACGAATGATTAATTTTTCATCAGCCGGTGTTGCAAGTATTGGACATTTGACGGGCGAGTATTTCAATTCAGCTCTCGGTGCTTCTTTCACCCATGTGCCCTACAAGGGAAGTAGCCAGGGTGTTATAGATTTGGTCGCCGGGCAAATCCAAATGTTGATCGGAGGCTTTTCTTCTGTAATGCCCCATCTCAAGTCGGGACGACTAAGGGCCTTGGCTGTGACTGGCTTGAATCGATCGAGTGCTTTACCTGACGTGCCTACTGTGGCTGAATCTTTAGTGCCCAATTTTGAAGCAACGGCTTGGTATGCAGTATTGTTACCTGCAAAAACGCCTAAAACGATCGGACTTCGTTTGCAAAAAGAATTTTTTAAAGCATTATCTAACACAGAAGTTAAGCATCGCTTAGAAAGTGCGGGTTATGACATCGTGGCTAATAGCCCAGACGAATTAGCCACTTATATCCGCGCTGAAATATTGAAATGGTCAAAAGTAGTGAAAACGTCGGGTGCGAAACCGGATTAAGTTGCATGGCACTATGGTGGATCTTTAGTGGGAGCTTGTGCCACTCCCAAACGATCGTAGTAGACGCTTAATTCACCTCGAATCCGTTTTTGTTGCAATGCGAGTAACCCTGCGCAAAGCGCACTACCTAAGCCAGCTATGGTTAATGTAGCGGCTACGCCTATGTGGTCGACCAACACGCCTTGCGCCAATGCGCCAAAGGGAGCTACCCCCATAAAACTGACTGTATAAAGACTCATGGCGCGGCCGCGCTTGTCGTCATCAACGATGGTTTGTAAAATCATATTGACCGAGACAGATGTGACTAAAATACCGAAGCCGATAAAGGATAAAAAAGGCAAGCAAAGCCAAACCCAATGTAAGTGAGGCAGTAAGGCCAAAGCAATGCCTGCCACCATGGAGGCCACTGTTAGCAGTTTAATTAGACCTCTGACAGAAGTGCGCATAGCAAGATACAACGTGCCTGCTACCGCTCCCATCCCTGAGGCCCCGACCATAAATCCCATTTGATGCGCATCACCATGAAAGACTTCACTGACCAAGACGGGCATGAGGCTGACATAAGGATTGGCGAGTAACCCCATTGCTACTAAGAGTAATAGTAAGCTTCTCATGGGGTAAGATTGGTAAACGTAGCTAAAGCCCTCGCATAGCCCTTTAAAAAAAGGTTGAGGGGTAATCGTGCGAATCGTAGGCGTGACATGGATAAAGAAAAAACTAACAATAACACCGCTAAAACTTAAGGCGTTGATCACAAAACAGGCCGACTCGCTGAACCAGCCAATCACCAATCCCGCTAAGGCGGGGCCTACTAGTCGACCGCAATTGGCCATTAGGGAAGTGACAGCTATGGCGTTGGGAAGATCTTTTTTTTGCTCTACAAGTTCCAAAAGAAAAGCATGGCGAATGGGTAATTCCACTGCGACCATGACACCCATGAGCATGGATAAAAAAATGACATGCCAAGGTTGTAGCAGCCCTGTTAGGGCTAAGCTAGCTAGGGTCACGGCTTGCAGCATTTCTAATGCTTGAGTGGCAAACATGGCTTTATACAGGTTGCAACGATCCGACCACAGTCCCGCTAATGGCGATAATAGAAGTATGGGTAGGCTGCTGGCAAAAGCCAGGAGTCCCAGCAAGCTGGCAGAGTGTGTGGTTTTATAAAGCCACCAAGATAGCGCTATGTTTTGCATCCAATAGCCGATTAAAGCCAATGTTTGACCGCCAATAAAGAATCGGAAATTTCGATGCTTCAATGCTTTTAATTGGGGCAGTCGGAAATTCATTTGGAATCCAAACGGGATGTCGGTTCGAGAATGAAAAAAAGAGAGGTTTTGTTTTTTTCTCCTCATATTGTACCTCCCATCGTGGAGTACAATTATGAAAGATAATAGGTATTGATTTTGAAGCGCTTTGCTCGAAGAAAGAAAAAGGACTCGATTGTCAGCCAGCTTAAAAATGAGTAAGATTTTTAGGCATTTATTTTTGTCATTTAAAGCAGAGGAGTTTTTATGAAGATTGCCGTGATTGATGATTATCAGGACGCTTTTCGTCAAGTTAAATGTACTGCGGCACTCAAGGGCCATGAGATAGTGAGTTTTAAGGACTCGCTGAAAGATCCCTTGCAGTTGGCAAAACGATTAGAGGGGTTTGAAGTTGTTGTTTTGACCCAACAAAGATCACCTATGCCGCGTTCTGTCATTGAAAAATTACCGGCCTCAATCAAATTATTGACACAAACGGGCCGTAACGTGGCTCATATTGATACGGAGGCTTGTACGGAGCGAGGCATCCTCATCTCCGCCAGCGGGGGTGGTAACTCTAGTCCAACCGTAGAGTTGACTTGGGCTTTGATTTTGGCCTCCGTGCGGCAACTGCCCTTGGAAATAAAAAATATGCAAGAGGGTCGTTGGCAGACGAGTGCAGGTATCGGCTTGCAAGGTAAAACCTTGGGGATTTATGCCTATGGAAAGATTGGCAGTGGTGTGGCAAAAGTGGGCAGCGCTTTTGGTATGAAAGTGTTGTGTTGGGGTCGCGAAGGCTCTACAACCAAGGCGCGTAATGACGGTTTTGCAGTGGCAGAAAGCCGAGAAGCCTTTTTCGCAGAATCCGATATTTTGAGCGTGCATTTGCCCTTGAATAAAGAAACGCGTGGATTGATCACTGCTGCAGATCTCGCGTGCATGAAGCCTACGGCCCGTCTGATTAATTCCAGTCGTGCTCCCATCATTGAGTCGGGCGCTCTAGTGCAAGCGTTACAAAAGGGGCGACCCGGATTTGCTGCTGTGGATGTTTATGAAACGGAACCGGTGCTTAATCGAGAGCACCCCTTGATCGGTATGTCGAACGTGATCTGTACCCCTCATTTAGGTTACGTGACTTGGGAGACTTATGAGCTTTATTACCAATCGGTGGTAGAAAATATTTTAGCTTATGCAGCAGGTCAGCCGCTTAATATTCTTAACCCTTCCGTATTAGGAAAAAAGTAAAACTGCATAGGCTCACTGCTCTAGAGTCATGTTTTTTTGCGTTTTCTGGCGGGCTTAGCCCGCTCTGTCATTCACCTATGCCACTTGCTTAACGGCAGCTAAATTTAGACCATGCACATTTTTAAACACTGGCACAAAATGAGCCCGAGACTGGGATGGCCTGTGACAGTTTTTTTAGTGTAGGTGTTTGTTTCGTGGGTGTAGGGGGATGACTGAGGAGGGGGCACTCGAATCGGTCGTGGTGGAAGATTTAGCAGATTGTTCTTTGACAAATAATTCATTGATGAGGTTGGCCACTTGATCTACCGCAGATTTATTTAAATGCCGGGATAGTAAATCCGTGGCATCTTCAATCACACATTGACGGCGAAATTCCTGAATAGCCTCAGGGCTTGGACCGACAAAGACTTGGAACACTTCGTCGTCGGTCAGTTCATTATAGTAAATGACCTCGATCTCAGAGGCATATTCGGACAAAGGGCCAATGTTTTGTAAAGAGATACTCAATTTTTCTTGAAACTGCGCGTCGACTTCTCCAGTCCAGCAAATATTGACAGTGCGCTCCCGGGGGTCAAAGTGAATGCCAGCCTCATCTTGTTCTACACTTTTCGCTTCCAACAAGGTATCGACTTCAAGATATTCCAGCCAAGGTTTTAGTGCGAGTTCGACTTGTTTGAGTCGAACTCCTTTACACAGGAATATGGAGCCGTGTACGTGTACTTCCGATCTCATTGACTGTCCTATTAAACGATAGGCGAAAAGAATGGTTGACGGTTAAATCTTGCCCTGTTCCACCCTCGCTGAGCACATTATAGCGTAAACCTATGATTAGGCTAACAAACCCATTCCCCTGTCAAGGAGACGTCAAGTAGGCGTTTTGTTGATGCCTTCAGCCCAACACCGGAACTGAGGAATTGTCGTATGAAGACGATAACAGTAAAACAGAGAGGGAGGGCGCTCATATGAAGGACGAGATCACATCCGGGGCGGGTTTTGTCCTTAATGTAGACGATTAGATGGGTTGATTCATCCGCTTTCATGCCTGAGGCGGGGATAATGGTTGTCTAGTGGTGTTTTGGCCTGGCTAAACATGAAATAGCCATTGGCGAGGTTAGCCCTTGATGCCAGTCTGCTTGATGATTGTGTGCCCTTAGAAATGCACCGAGGACCTCGAGTCTTTTCCATCGTATAGCAGGGATGATTTCAGCGATGGGTACCGAGGTCCAGTAAGTTTGGCCATTCATGACATCCTGCTTGGCAAGGGTAGCCCCCTTATAAGCCCTATGCAGTCAATCCAATCCTGGCATCAAGCTTAAGCCCCCAAAAGGTATCCCCTGCTACTTCAAAAGCGATCGAGCAAACGAATGAGACTTTTTTAGAGTTTACGTAGTGAGTTCATCATTAAAAAATTATCGATACACGGCTTGAATGAGAGCCCGAATATAACCTATAACAAAGGCTTGATTAGCGATGGTGGAGCCAGTAAACATAGGCGAATGATCTAATGAAAAGGGGCCTTTGAATCCGATATCTCGGTACGTTTGCATGGCCTTAAACATATCCACATCGCCGTTGTCGACAAAAGTCTCTGCAAAACGAGGGAAGGCCCCTCTCACGTTACGAAAGTGTACCATCACGATCTTATTAAGGCTCCCCATGTGTCGGATACCCTCATAGACGTTCATATCCTGCATCTCTTTGACGCACCCTTGACAAAAGAGCATGCCATTAGAGGAGGAAGGAACGAGATCGAAAATTTTTTGATAATCCTCAAAACTTGACGCAACATGGGCAGCACCGGCCAGGGCCGGCAATGTTGCAGGCATGGGGGGGTCATCGGGGTGAAGGGCTAAACGTACGCCGTATTGTTCAGCTACGGGGATGATGGCCTTTAAAAAATAGCTAAGATGATTAAGGACTTGCGCGCGGTCTAAAGGCGGATCGATCGCGGGAGCGGGATTTTTTAGATAATCTTCGTAGTCAAAGGAGATGTAAGAGGATATGCCGCGACCTGGGGTAGGTGTTGAGCGTAGAAGTTTAGAATTGAGGAGTTTAAAGTTATAAGCCAGAATAGGAATATCCGCTTCCCCCATTGCTTGGAGAGTACGAATCAGGTATTCAATTTGCTCGTCACGTCCGATGCTACCCCTTTTGATGTGTTCAAAACCACTGGTCGCGAGTACTGTTTTAAGCACCATGCCGTGACGGCTGACGTCTTTTTTTGCTTGTTTGAAAAAAAGATTGGCGGCCTTTTGGTCGTGTAGATCAATCCCCTGTTGGGGATGAGATCCGTCAGGCAAATCAAGAGATACGCAATCGACCCCAAGTGTGCTCATCAAGGCCAGGTTTTTTTCTACATCGGCGTCCCATACTATTTTGTCTTGTATTAGCATAAGCAGTATTTTGTTGGAAGATTGAGAAGGATTTTGAATTAATAAAAGGTAAAAATTTCAATTCTTGTAATGTCTGACGACTGAGTCTGAAAAAATAATTATTCTGCTTTAATGCCGGCAGTGACAATCACTTTTTGCCATTTAATACTTTCTTTTGCAATAAAGGCGGCGGTTTTTTCAGGAGTTAGGATCAAAAGCTCGGTGCTTTGGTGTTGCAATGATTGAACCGTATCATCGGAGAGCGCAATTTTTTCAATCCAGTGATTCACTGTTTTGACAATGGCTCGATCAACCCCTTTGGGCGCGGCGAGCGCCACAAAAGTGATCGCTTCAAAGTTGGGAATCCCTGATTCTGATAGCGTTGGAATTTGCGGCAATGTGGGGCTTCTTTGTAAGAGGGAAATGCCCAGTGTGCGTATTCTTCCAGAACGCCAATGGGGTAATAAGGAGGGAGCAGAACCGAACAAAGTGTCAATGCGACCACTGATTAAATCGGGCACGGTACTGGAGCTACCTTTGTAGGGAACGTGTAAGAGTCGGGTAGCGGTGAGCATTTGAAAGAGTTCCATGGCCAGATGCAAACCCCCACCCGTGCCGGTGGAGGCATAGTTAAGCTGACCGGGTTGGCTTTTGGCTAAGCTGACTAACTCTTGTACCGTTTTGGCAGGCACTTGGGGGTTGACGACCAAAAGGTAGGCGGTCAGACCCAGCATGGCGATAGGTTCGAAGTCTTTGCGCGGATCAAAACGTAAGCCAGGAAATAAAAATTGACTGCTCACAATCGGAGTATTTAAAAGTAAGAGGGTGTAGCCATCAGGCGAAGCTTTGGCCACCATTTCAGCAGCTAAGTTGCCTGAAGCCCCGGGCCGATTATCAACAATCACCTGCTGTGAGACGCTGTGACTGAAGGGAGTAGAAAAAATGCGTCCAATCACATCGGCACTAGATCCGGGTGGATAAGGGCAAATCCAGCGAATGGGTTTCAAGGGGTATTGCAACGGGGTCGCTTGGAGCGACAATGACGTTAAAAAAGCAATGAGCCCCAGGGTTCGGGCTGCGAAGCTAGAGAAGGACAATACGGCAGGGTTGCGACGCATTAGGATACAGGTCATAAAAGTGTGGGGGGGTAGCCCAATTTATTCGGGACGAAAATTTATTTTCATACCCTGAATCAGATGGTCCAGCGCATCGTACTCGAGAGCAAATTTTGCTTTAAAGGCTTGTGCAGTAGCAGGGGGGACGACTTCACTGCCGCCATCGAGAATACTTTTTTTAATGGCGGGTTTATTTATTTTTTCACGAATAATTTTATTGGTGGCATCGACAATTGAAAGGGGCGTGCGTGCAGGTGCGAGGTAGCCGTAAGTATTGTGAGACTCGAAACCGGGGACGCCGGACTCGGCAATGGTGGGCAGTTGGGGCAGAGTTTCAAAACGATGGGTGCCAGTCAGAGCCAGTGCTCGCAATTTGCCAGCTTTTATGTTTTGTTCAATATCCGAGATCGTAGAAAAAGTCATCTGGATATGGCCGGCCAGTACATCGATTAATGCCGAAGCGGTACCTTTATAGGGAACATGGGTGGTTTGAATGCCACTCATGCGGTTAAATCGTTCCCAACTAATGTGACCTGTGGTTCCCATGCCTTGTGATCCATAGCTTAACTGCATAGGGTGGGCTTTGCCATAGGCAATGAGCTCGCGTACAGTGTTGATGGCAAGAGCTGGGTTGATAACCAGTACATAGGGCTGCGTGGTGAGTTGGACGACGGGAATAAAAGCCTGACGCACATCGAGAGTCGTTCGTTTTAAAACGCCGTTTAACATTAAAGTTTCAGAGGCTCCTAAAAACGTATAGCCATCGTTGGGTGCTTGAGCGACCAGGTCCATGGCTATGAGAGTGCCTCCTCCGGGTCGGTTATCCACGATCACTGGCACTGACCAGTGCTCTGAGAGTGTTTTTGCGGCGAGTCGAACCATCATATCGAGCCCTCCTCCTGTGGTAATGCCCACAATGACGCGTATCGGTTTGGAAGGATAAGCCGGCGGCAGGGAGGAGGGTAAATCAAGGGCCTGTGCGTGTGTGAGTAATGAGGTGAGCATTACGCTGGTGGCTCCCAGCCACCGTCCCCACTTTGTAAGGTTGAGCCTCATGGGCAGTGTCTTAATGAGTGGATGTGGAAGGGGAGGGGTGAGCCGTTTCAGGGATGAAAAATACAAGGCAATTACCCAATATAATCGTGATGGCCATTCCATAAAAGGCGGCGTAAAGCCCATGGGCATCAGCGACTATGCCAAATACGGAGGGGGCAATAACCCCGCCTAAGGCGGTGATGCCAAATTGTAATCCGACGCCAGTGCCTGCCAGATGCTTTGGGGTAGATTCGATGGCCCAAGCTTGTAATACAGCGCGCATTGCGTAGAGAAAGAAGCCGACCAGCGCTACAAAAATAACGAAATAAATGGAGTGCCCCGCTAGTGCCATACCAATGATCATAATGCCCGTTAGCATCATGCTGGACATCACAACCCGTCGACGACCCCATTTGTCAGATAAGTGGCCTCCTAAGGGGCTAGCGGCAAAGCCGGCAATTTGTAAGCTCGCCATACACACGCCGACAATCATCGAGTTGTAACCCATTTCGTAGGCGAGAAAGACGGGCAAAAAGGTGAGCAGTCCGACTTGGGTAAGGCTTCGAAACATGGCACTAAAAGAAATGAGAATTAAGCCCTTATTCTTAAGAAGGGCAAAAAAATCTTGTCTATAACGTTTTGCAGACCAAGCCTCTGGCGCAGATCCATTGACCGCATCGGGGCGTGATTGTCTTGTAACAGTAAAAGCGCCGACATTCAGTAAAATGAAAAAGGCCATAATGAGCCCAGGCACAACGTTGATAATGACCACGGTGCGCCAAGTATAAAGAGTCAGTAAACTTCCAATGACTAAAGGGGCAATGGCTTCACCGAGGTTTCCCCCCATGCCGTGCAGTGCGAGCACAAAGCCTTTGCGCTCAGGGTAACGATAGGCCAAAGTCGGAATAGCGGCGGGGTGCCAAATATTGTTACCAATCCCCACTAAAGACACGCAAATGAGTAATACCCAGTAACTGCTCGTTAAGCTCATGACAGCGTAGGGGAAGCCCACCCAGAATAAAGACAAGACCATTAAGTAGCCTTTCTTACCATAGGCATCCACCACCATGCCCCCAGGTAGGTTCGCAATGGCTCCAATAATGTAT
Source organism: uncultured beta proteobacterium (assembly GCA_903893565.1). Lineage (GTDB taxonomy): Bacteria > Pseudomonadota > Gammaproteobacteria > Burkholderiales > SG8-41 > UBA5216. Next base: position 9,725 of record CAITMU010000117.1, read on the forward strand.
TGCATGCTGATGATAAAACCAATTTCCGTGTAGTTCAGGCCAAATTCCTTACCAATCAAGGGCAATAGTAAATAAAAAGTCGCCGGATACCAGTGCGTGAGACCGTGTCCGGCGGCGATGAGACCGATTTCTTTGACATACTGTTTTTTGGGAATAGGGAGGGTCGTGGTGTTCATATCGGGCCTACTTTAAATTTTTCTGTATCATAGCACCTCGAATGTTATTTTTACTGGATTCGACCGCTCTTATTGTTTTGTTCACGCCATCGTAACGATGACCTTTAAAATTGACTGACTTTCATTTTTTTTATGCGAACTGACCTCGAACGTTTTTTCAGTCCCCGATCCATCGCCGTTATCGGCGCCTCTCAAGATCTCATTACGATCAGCGGACAGCCTTTTAGTCACCTAGTGAGTCATGGTTTTAAGGGTAAGCTCTATCCCGTTAACCCTCGATATCAAGAGATTCTTGGGCATCCTTGTTTTCCGAGTCTCGAGGCTATACCGGATACGCCTGATTTAGCCCTTATCTTGATTAATGCCTCTCGAGTGGCGGACGTTTTGGAGCAATGCGGTCGAAAAGGCATTGCTTATGTCATTATTTTTAGTTCTGGATTTTCTGAAACGGGTGGCGCTGGTGTGGTATTGCAAAAGCGGCTCGTCGAGATAGCAGAAAAATACAATATCGGAGTGATTGGACCCAATTGTCAGGGCTTACTCAATGTGGCTGAAAAGGTATACGCAGGCTTTGGCTCCGTATTTTTTTCAGATTATCCAGCCGGTGCCATCAGTATGGTCTCGCAATCGGGGGGCTTTGGGTTTTCAGTGTTAAATCTTTCTTCATTAGACGGTGGATTGGCTTTTCGCCAAATGGTGACCACTGGCAATGAAATTGGTGTTTCAACGCTCGATTTTATGGAATATTTTATTCGTGATCCCCATACCTCGGTGATCGCTAGCTACATTGAGGGCGTGCAGCAAGCTTATCGCTTGTCTGAGATTGGAGATAAGGCTTTATTGGCGGGAAAACCGATCCTCATGTGGAAAGTGGGCAATACCGAAGAAGGGCAAAAAGCGGCTGCTTCTCATACTGCCAATTTAGGCGGGCAGATGGCTTTGTATCAATCGGTATTTAAACAAAAAGGTATTATTCAAGTCGAAGATATACAGGATGTTATTGATTATGGTCGTATTTTTCGTTCGAATAAATTACCCGCAGGCAATCGCATAGCGATCATTACGGTATCGGGGGGGGCTGGGATTTTAATGACCGATGAGTGTGTGTCCCGCGGTATGCGCTTGGCTCAATTAGCGCCCGAGTCCGTGGAGAAGTTAAGGGCTTTTGTGCCGGCATTTGGTTCACTTGGCAATCCTGTCGATGTCACGGCGGCCATTTTTAACGACCTTACACTCATTAATCGTACGTTACAGACGATTGTTGAAGACCCAGGGGTTGATTGCATCGCGATGTTAAATGCGTCATTACAAGGTGACATTGCGGAAAAAATCGCCGCTGAAATCGTGGCCGTAGCGGCTACAACTGATAAACCGATTGCCCTGTGTTGGAGTGCCCGGGACGTCAAGGCAGCGCAAGCTTACAAGCTATTAGATGAGGCTCGCATTGCTCACTATAAGTCACCGGTACGTTGTGGCCGAGCGTTTGCTGCGCTTTCTTGGTATGCGCAGGCTAAAAGACGTAACGATCATCAACGACATGATCAAGCCCTACAAATTCATTCTGTTGAGGCCCACCAAAAATTACGAGGTCGAGCAGACGATATTGCTGAGTATGAGGCTAAGCAGATACTGGAGCACTATGGTATCGCGGTGACCAAAGAGGCCTTGGCGAGCAGTTATGAAGAGGCCTTAGAGATTGCCCAGAAAATCGGGTTTCCCGTCGCCATAAAAGTGCAGTCTGCCGACATTTCTCACAAGACTGAGGCCAAGGCGGTTCGTTTGGGTTTGAGTTCGGCTGAGGCTTTACGTCTGGCGTATGATGAGGTTCTAACCAACGCCAAAGCCTACAAAGCGGATGCACATATTGATGGGGTTTTGGTTCAGGAGATGGTGACTGAAGGAACGGAGGTTATTCTCGGGGTGATCAATGACCCGCTTTTTGGTCCTGCGGTGATGTTTGGGTTGGGCGGTATTTTTGCGGAAGTCATGAAAGATGTCGTGTTTCGCTTAGCCCCCGTGACACTGGCGATGGCCAAAGAGATGATTGAGGAGATAAAAGCTTACCCGATACTGAGGGGGGCACGTGGTCGTCCCGCGCTCGATATCGAGGCCTTAGCGCAAGCGATTGTGAGAGTGTCAGCGTTGGCGGTTGATTTAAAAGACTGCCTTGCAGAGCTCGACATCAATCCGTTGTTTGTCTTTCCTGACTCGCGTGGAGTCAAGGCGGCTGATGCTTTGATTAGGCCAAAAACGGTTGAGATGAATGATAAAAAGTAAGGGGCTATGGCAAGGGTAAGGGCTGAGTATCGGTGCGTTTTTGACGGCTTAGAAAAACCTGAGATTGCTTTTGGGCTCACATATTTAATTGATGATTAAAAAGGTACGATAAATGAACCATGTCAGTGCAGAAATCACAGCGTTTTGCGATGAAATTGCCCGTTTTCTTCGTAAAGAAGTCGACCCCCGCTCCCGATTGATTGAGGAGTCAGATGCGATCCCCGAAGAGTTGATGCAACTGACCCGAAAAATGGGATTATTTGGGCTAACGATCCCCGAGGCCTATGGGGGCAGTGGTCTTAATCTTGCTGGGAAGTGTGCCGTAGAAGAGGTGATGGGGACGACCAATTATGGTTTTGCCACTGTGATTGGTAATCATACGGGTATAAGTACTGCGGGTATTGTGGCTCTAGGCAGTGAAGCGCAGAAAAAAAAGTATTTACCCCGTATGGCAACTGGAGAATGGGTGGGTACTTTTGCGTTAACGGAGCCGCAAGCGGGCTCATCCCCTTCTGATATGCGCACGATGGCGGTGAAAAAATCTGATCGCTATGTGCTCAATGGAGAAAAAATTTATATCACCAACGCTGGTATAGCCAATGTGTTTACGGTGATGGCGGTGACCGACAAATCCAAGGGGATTAAAGGCATCTCGGCTTTTGTCATCGAACGCGATTTCAAGGGATTTTCAATCGGTAAAAATGAATTGAAAATGGGGATGCATGGTTGCACAACCGCCCCCTTATCGTTTGCTGATTGTGAAGTGCCAGCTGAGAATTTGCTGGGCTCAGAGGGTATGGGTTATATACAGGCCATGAAGACTTTGACCGCGGGACGGGTGACCGTCTCGGCGCGTTGTTGTGGGATGATGGATCACCTGATAAAGCGTTGTGTGGAATTTATGAAAGTCAGAACTCAGGGAGGCAAAAAAATTGCCGAACATCAAGGCTTACAATGGATGTTGGCTGATATGGCAGTTCAACGAGATGCGGCCAGACAGTTAACGTATCGGGCTATCGATGTGTTGATGAAAGGCGAACGAGGCACGATGGAGGCCTCGGTATGTAAGCTTTATGCTACAGAAGCCTTGGGTAAAGTGGTCGATTGTGCGGTGCAAATTCATGGTGGTATGGGCTACATGCGGGAAGTGGGTATTGAGACCATTTACCGAGATGCACGTATTGTAAGAATTTATGAGGGTAGCTCTGAAATCCAACGCAATATTATTGGCTCATTACTCTTAAAAGAGGATTGATATTTTAGTGGTAGGGACTAGAAAGGGATGAGATACCGTGACCAGCGTTAAACAATTATTCGATCTAGAAGGCCAAGTCAGTATTATTACTGGCGGGGCCACAGGCATTGGTTTTCAGATGGCGATGGGCTTGGCGGAGGCCGGTTCCAACATTGTGATTTGTTCCCGCAAGCTAGAAGCGTGTGAAAGTGCGGCTCATGAACTAGAGCGCCTCGGGGTCAAAGCTTTGGGGCTAAGCTGTGATGTGACAAAACCCGAAGAAGTGGAGGCGATGAAGCTGTCGGTGATGAAACATTTCGGGCGTATGGATGTGTTGATGAATAATGCCGGACGCGCTTGGGTGGCAGCACCCGAAGATACTCCCTTAGATCGTTGGCAGCAGGTGCTCGATTTAAATATTACAGCGGCTTTTTTGTGTGCGCAGGTGGTCGGTCGAGAATTTATCCGTCAGCGGCGAGGGAAAATTATCAATATTGCGTCAATTGCGGGTTTGGTCGGAAGAAACCCGAAGGCCTACAGTTCTATAGCTTACTGTACGAGTAAGGGCGCACTAGTGAATTTCACCCGAGATCTCGCGGTTAAATGGGCCCAGCACAATATACAGGTTAATTGTATTTGCCCCGGTTTTTTTGCAACACCCTTGAATCAAAAATTGTTTGAACGTAATCGAGAAAACCTCGAGGCCGAAGTGCCTTTGCATCGCACGGGGGGCCCTGATGATTTGAAGGGAGCTGCGGTCTTGTTAGCTTCCAAAGCCTCAGACTTTATGACCGGGGTTATTATGCCGGTTGATGGCGGAACGGTCGCCTGGTAGATCGTGATGACCCGACCTAGAGCCTACCTTGATTTACATGAGCACCTTGCCTTGCTTGAAAAAGCCGGGCTCTTGTTGACTGTGGATCGACCCATTGACAAGGATTCTCAGATGCACCCTTTGGTGCGTTGGCAATATGTGGGTGGCATTGAAGAAAAGGATCGCAAAGCTTTTTTATTTAATCACGTTGTAGATGGACGAGGTCGGCATTACCCGTTCCCGGTGGTGGTGGGCGCTCTGGCGGCCAGTGCGGCGGTGTATTGCTTGGGCATGCAAACGAGTGCAGAGAACATGCAAAAGAAATGGGATGAGGCAACAGCCCATCCCATAGCCCCCGTGGTGGTAGGCCAAGGGGTTTGCCAAGAAGTGGTGATACAGGGGGAAGCGTTGTGCGGAGAGGGCAATGGGTTAGATCGCTTGCCGATTCCAATTTCAACGCCTGGATTTGATAGTGCGCCAACCCTCACCGCTACCAATGTCATTACCAAGGATCCGGATTCAGGGATTCACAACCATGGCACTTATCGTGCGGCTTTGAAGGCGACGGATCGCTTGGTGATCCGTATGGCCACCCGAACGGGCGGGGCAGGCGGATACCGGCATTATCTTAAACACCAAAAAAGGGGCGACTTGAAAATGCCCTGTGCGATTGTGCTAGGGGCCCCGCCTTTGGTTGCCTATGTGGCGCCGATGAAGTTGCCGGTCGATGTGGATGAGATGGGGGTGGCGGGTGCTTTGGCTGGGGGGCCTATTCATTTGGTCAAGGCGCTAACGGTGGACTTATTGGTGCCAGCTGAAGCAGAGATCGTGATTGAGGGCTATTTGGACACGCAACACCTAGAGCCCGAAGGACCCTTTGGTGAGTCCCATGGTCATGTGGCTTTGGAGGAATACAATATTCCGATGCACGTGACGGCCATTACCCACCGTAAGAACGCTGTGATTGTCTCCTATCTGTCTCAGGTTACCCCGAGTGAATCGAGTGCGATTAAACGCGTGTCTTATGAACCGATGTTTTTGGCGCATTTACGGCAAAGCTTGGGCATACGTAGCGTTAAGCGCGTGAAGTTACATGAGCGACTGACCGCTTTGCGTCGCATCATTATTATTGTGATGGAAAACAATGCACCGCGCACCGAAATCTGGCGAGCCCTTCAGGGAGCGAGTGCGTTTCGTGCCGATTGCGGAAAATTTTGTATTGCCGTTAATGAGGATATAGATCCTGAAAACTCCGATGCTATTTTTTGGGCGATGGCCTTTCGAATGAATCCAGCCGAGGATTTGCAGGTCATTCGCTACCGTAGTCCCGGGCATGGACCCGAGCGTGAGCATGAAGCAGAGCGTGAGGACGCGACTTTGTTGATGGATGCGACGAAAAAAGAGCAATTACCCCCGCTCGCTCTGCCTAAAGAGCAATACATGGTTGAGGCAGGAAAGATTTGGGATGAATTGGGTTTACCTTCCCGGCATGCGCAATCGCCCTGGTTTAGTTCTGGCGAAGGGCAGTGGTCAGAGCGTTGGGAGGCGGCGGCACAGCGCGCAGTGAATGGCCAATATTTAGAAAACGGAAAAAACAGTCAGCTTTTCTTGAAAAAGGGCATTAAACCGGAGACTCGGTTTGAGCCGCCTGTGTTAGGAGACGGCGATTTGTCGCTGAAATAAGGACAGTGAGAACGGAAAAACCAAAAGAATAAAATGAATTTTGTAAACGGGATATTCAGATATCAGAGTATTATCTCTACAGTTATTTTTTAATGAGAGTTCGTTATGAATATCAAAAATGCCATGATTGGGTGGGTGAGTGTTTTGTTTCTTATCTTCCCATTTGGTTTTCTAGGGGCGCAGGAGCTTGGAGTTCAACCACCCGCTCCACTGACCCTTTACCCTAAAAGCACGCCCATGCCGGATTTTGAATTCAGTAATCTTCATGGGGGCACCTTAAATTCTGCCGACATGAAAGGCCGGGTGATTCTGATTCGCTTTTGGGCCACTTGGTGAGACGTCTGCCGCGGCGAAATGCCTTCCGTGCAGAAGGCTTATAAAAAATACTCTGGTAAAGATGTAGTGGTGTTAGTCATTTCTCTCGATGGCGGAGAGGCCTCGAGTGTGAAAAAATTCTTAGATAGTAATCACTACACCATGCCTGCGGTACATGACAAAGGGATGGTTTATGGTCGTAAAATTAATGCTCGCGCCGTGCCTACGACTTTTATTGTGGATCGTCAGCATCATTTGGTAGCGACCAGTTTTGGGCCACTTGACTATGAGCGCCCGGATGTGAAAAAGTTGATCCAAACCCTTGTGGCTCAGCCACGTTCTTAACCCAGGAGGTCCTGTATGTTACTAAAGCGGCTCAAAGTATTACTGCTCGCCACGGCGCTGTTGTTGGTAGCCCAGTCGAGTCAAGCCTTACAAGTAGGGGATAAAGCGCCGGATTTTTCTTTGCCTGCAACAACTGGCACTGTCAAATTAAGTGATTTTGTGGGTAAGAAAAATTTGGTGGTGTTTTTTTATATTGGCGCATTCACTAACCTTTGAACGCAAGAAGCCTTGGCTTTTCAACTAGATTTACCTAAGTTTGAAGCCGAGAACACCCAGGTCCTGGGTGTCAGCGTAGATTTTAATGATACGAACCGTGCCTGGGCGGATAAGCTTGGCTTAACCTACCCTCTTCTAAGCGATGCGCAGAGGAAAATGGCGACCGCCTACGAGACCTTAAATGAGAATGCGGCATTGATTAAGACGCCAGGGGTGGCCGCTTATTTGCGTTCGAAAAGGGCTTGGTTTGTTATCGATAAGCTAGGGGTCATACGGTATATGAAAATAGAATCCCCTTCATTGATTCCTGGGGATGAATTGCTTGATGTGGTGAAGAAGTTTCATTAACCGCCTAGCTTATTTTGCTAGAACTCAGGCGCGCTTGGTTTTAATCGACCCGCGCGCCTGATTGCTTGATGACTTTTGCCCACTTGATCGTTTCACTTTTTAGGTGATGGGTAAACTGTTCTCTTGAACCTCCCATGGGAATCAATCCGTCTTTAATGAGTCGTTCATGAATGTCCGGTTGCTGAAGAATTTTTGAAACTTGGGCGTTGAGTAAATTCATAATTTCAGCCGGTGCGTTGACTGGGGCCAGTAGCCCATACCATTGGCTCGATTCGTAGCCTTTGATGCCGGACTCCGCCACAGTCGGTAGTTCTGGCATTGCCACTAAGCGAGTCAGACTGGTGACCGCCAACGGCCGCACTTTATGACCTGACATTAAAACGCGTGCGTTAATAGCGGGTAAAAACATGCTCATTGATTCTCCTCCAAGAAGACCGATGATGGCAGGCCCCGAACCCCGGTAGGGAATATGGACCATTTTCACTTGGGCCATGGTGTTAAATAGCTCCCCGGCTAAATGGGGTGTGCTACCACTGCCGGAACCCGCAAAGCCAATTTCCCCTGGCTTTTTTTGCGCCAGGGTAATTAACTGGGCAACCGAGTAAACGGGTAAGGAGGGATGAACCACTAAAACATTAGGACCGAGTGCTATAAGACTAATGGCATCAAAATCATGGATTGGATCGTAGGGCGCCTTGTGGTAAAGAATCGGAGAGGTCACAAAATTAGCACCATTGACCAGAAGGGTGTATCCATCTTTTGTGGATTTAGCAACCGCTTCACTGCCGATCATGCCATTGGCACCTCCGCGATTGTCCACTACAAAGGATTTATTAAAACTTTCAGACAGTTTTTGGGCAATCAACCGACCGGCACTGTCAACGCCGCCTCCAGCAGGAAAAGGTACCACAATACGCACGGGTGCCGATGGATAGTTTTCAGCCTGCGCGATCCAGGGATCTATAAAAATAAATCCCATGAGACCTAAACAAAGCGCCCATTGATCGGAATATGTAAACGAGACTCGCATCTTGAGGTACCTCGGAGGGTTAAGTTTTTTTATTCCAGCACTTAGAGCTTTAAAAGTGCAGCCCCTGTTTTCCAGCAAAGCGCTTCTCGTTGTTCTTTTGTGAGTTGCTGGATGCGCGCTAAGGCATTCGGTTCTTGCAACGGAAAGGGGTAATCTGTGCCAAGTGCCACTTGCTGTGCCCCGACCCGTTCGATGAGGTAATTTAATGCTAAGTCATCATGCAAAATGCTATCGTAGAAAAGATTCTTTGCATAATGATTTAATGGGTGCATGACTGGCCCTTTAGCAAAGGCTGGGGCGGCTAGACGACCGCGGTCGATGCGACCGAATTGGTAGGGGACGCATCCCCCACCATGCACCAATAAAACGCGAAGCGTGGGAAATCGGTCGAATACGCCCCCTAATAATAGGGCTGCAGCAGCGTAGGTGGTTTCGCTCGGATTACCCACTAAGATTTGTAAAAATAAGCGGCGGATTCGAGGTGGCACATTAAGGTCTGCCGGGTGAATGATAACCGGCACATCCAGTTCTACACAGGCGGCCCAGAAGGGATCCAAGGACGGATCATCGAGTCCTTCTTCCTCAACGCGAGCACCAATTTGTACGGCGCGGTGACCTAATTGGGTCACCGCATAGCGTAGCTCTTCTGCTGCCAATGAACCCAATTGCAGTGGCACCATGGCGGCAGCCTTGTAGCGATCGGGTTGTTTAACGACCAACTCTGCGAGCGCTTCATTTTGAATTCTTGAGAGCCATTGGCCGGCCTTGGGCTCCAGATGATAGGCGGCTAGATCCATCCAACCAGAAAGCAGTTGAATATCAATTCCGTTCTGATCCATCCAATGGAGTCGAGCCGCTTCGTTTAATAAAGTCGGGATGAGAGGCATGCCTGTGAGCCGACCGCCGATGTCAATGCGGGTTTGACCTTGGTCGTTATTTTGTAGAATGACGCCGTAGCCTGCACCTTCGAGGCGGATTCTTTCCACCACACGCTCACCCACATGATGGGCGTGAATATCAAGACAGGGGATATGGTCGAGCATAGTTGTCTAGGAGCCTTAATTTTTTGTAGATTTGAAGAGGATTTACAGATACGTTCAAAGGTAGGGATAATGGTGGGTCTTGGGGAGTTGATCCCCTCCTGTCAGGCCAGTGTTTTAATTGTAGGCATTTTTTAAGGGCGGCGGAAGTTTCATTTTTTTGAGCGTATGGATTAATTTTTATTAGGCACTGATGAAAGCAAAAAAAACGATTCTGGATACCCCCTCAATCCTAGATATTTTTTAATTTTTGATTCAGGGCAAGTGTTAGATCTTTCATTCGACGATACCTCAGCTGCGATAAACGGATTGGGGATTTTTTAGGATCTCTCTATGTACGATACACATTTTCATATTATTGATATGAACTACCCGGTACAAGAGAATCAGGGATTTTTCCCTCCTTCTTTTCCCGCTGCCGATTATCTGGAACGAACACGGGGCTTGGGTATTACCGGGGGCAATGTGGTTTCGGGCTCCTTTCAAGGATTTGATACTCAATTTATGTATGAGGCATTGCGTATTTTAGGCCCGACCTTTACTGGCGTGATCCAAGTGCCTACGGATGTGAGTGATGAGGTTTTACTAAGCCTTGATGCGATTGGAGTCAGGGGAGTTCGTTTTAACTGGGTCAGAGGGGGGTCGGCAGATCTTTCAGATATAGATCGTATGGCCCGTCGAATTTGGGATTTAGCCCGTTGGCATGTTGAGTTGTATGCGGACGCACAAGACTTAGCCCCTTTGTATGGGGTGCTGTCAGCCCTGCCGGCAGTTAGTATTGCCCACTTAGGCCTATCAAACGAGGGCTTACCGCTTTTATTAAAGCTTGCCGAAAAAGGAATGAAGGTCAAAGCCACCGGGTTGGGTCGCGTCAGCCTAGACCCCGAACAGGCTTTGAAAGCATTGGTGCGGGTTAATCCAGATAGCTTGATGTTTGGCACCGATTTGCCTTCACAAAGAGCACGACGACCCTTTTGGCCCTCAGATATCGAATTAATCAAGGCGCAGGTGGGGGAGGCAATGGTTAAAAAAGTATTTTTTGATAATGCGCTAAGTTTTTATAAACCTCGCGTTATACCCACGTATGCGCTCGCTTCATAATGAATAAAAAATGCTGTGCCTGGGTATCCACTGTTTCGCTCTTGGTGATTTATTTAGGGCTTATCAAAGCCGGTGTTGCGCAAAACTATCCGTTTAAACCCATACGTTTGGTGGTACCGCAAAGTGCAGGTGGTTCGACAGATCTGGTGGCTCGTCCTTTGGCACAACGTGCTGCCGAGGGGTTTAAGAGTGCGGTCGTGGTAGACAATCGTCCGGGAGCCGGTAGCATTATTGGCACTGATCTGGTGGCCAAGGCCCCTGCGGATGGGTATACCTTATTGGCGGTGGCTGTTTCCTTTAGTATGAGTCCGAGTTTGTATAAAAAATTACCGTTTGATCCACTGACCGATTTTGCCCCGATTTCTTTGTTAACGTCCATGCCTAATCTCATGGTGGTTCATCCGGCCGAACCCATTTACTCGGTCAGAGACTTCATTCGCGTGGCCAAGTCGCATCAAGGGCAGTTAAATTACAGTTCGAGCGGTTTGGCTACAGGCACCTATATGTCGATGGAATTATTTAAGTATCTCACTGCAATACAAATGCAGCATGTGCCTTATAAGGGAGGAGCACCATCGGTGGCTGCGTTAATGAGTCATGAAGTGAACGCGTGCCTAGCCACCATTTCTACCGCTTTGCCTCATGTGAAGTCGGGTCGTTTGCGAGGCTTAGCGGTTTCGACGCTTCGTCGTTCGATGGTGTTGCCTGAGATGCCCACGATCGATGAAGCGGGGGTTGCGGGCTACGACTATTCGTCTTGGATAGGATTGTTAGCTCCAGCGAAAACAGCGCAGACGATAGTGCAAAGTTGGCACCGACAGGTGGTGCTCGCGTTACAAGCCAGTGAGATCAAAGCCTTGTTACAGCTAGAAGGCTCGGAGGCGGTGGGAGATACCCCGCAGGCTTTTGGTAGACGAATAAAGTCTGAGATTGAGCGGTGGCGGGCGGTGGGTCTTGCGGCGGGTATGAAACCGGAGTGAGTCTGAAACCAACGTAGGGCAGTCGGACTGCCCGCTAATCGGCTTTGAGTCCTGCGGCCTTGATCACTTTAGCCCACTTGGCGATTTCATTTTTTAAATGCAGGGCAAACTCTGAAGCACTGTTGCCTACGGGTTCAGCCCCCTCGGAAGCTAAGTGTTGCCGTAAGGAGGGTTGATTGAGTAACTTTACAACAGCCTCATTTAACACGGTGATGATCGCTGCGCTGGTCGCTCGGGGCGCGACTAAGCCATACCAAGTAGAAGACTCGTAGCCCGCAACCCCCGCCTCTTGAAGGGTTGGCGTTTCAGGCGTTGCGAGTGAGCGTTTGGCACTGGTTACTGCTAGCCCTTTCAGTTTTGCTGATTGGAGTAGTGGTAGGGACGTGGAAATACTCGCAAAACTTAAACTGACTTGTCCGCCAATCACATCCATCAAAGCGGGTGATATGCCCTTGTAAGGAATATGTAACATCGGCATGCCTGTCAGTAATTTAAAAAGCTCACCCGATAGGTGCCCTCCCACTCCATTACCGGCAGAGGCAAACGAGAGTTGTTGAGGGTTATTTTTACCTAAGGCAATGAGTTCTTTAATGTTTTTAACGGGTAATCCCGGATAGATGACTAATATTAAATTTTGACTGGCGACCAAGGTAATGGGAGCAAAGTCAATGAGCGGATGATAGGGTAAGGATTTTTTTAAACTGACATTGGCGGCCAATCCGGCCACCGTGCCCAGCATAAGGGTATATCCATCACTCGGTGCTTTGGCAGTGATCTCTGCGCCAATGACACCGCCTGCGCCCGCTCGGTTATCAATAATCGCTGGTTGATGAAATTTTTCAGCGAGTCCGGATCCGATGACTCGGGCTAGTGTATCTACACTGCCGCCTGGGGTGCTAGGCACAATCAAGCGGATGGGGCGAGTGGGAAAGGGGGCGCTAGTTTGAGAGGGTAATGATTGCGAAAAAGCAGGCATCCCCACCAAGCAAACACTGGTTAAGACAATACCTTGAAATGTTTGCAAGGGGAGAGGAAGGCGAGGGCATCGTTGCCGCCCAAACAAACGCGCTTCGAAACCTAGGTCAGGCGGTTGGGTTTGTGAAAAAAAATAGAAATTGATCAAGGTTGGAAGCCCACAGAACCTTCGTATTTGGCGAGCACTTCGGCCACAGGTAGATAGGCCTCTTCCCATTTTTTAATTTGTGAAAACCCAATGAGTTCGTGCAAGTTGCCCGCTGGGTGGTTTTGCGTGCGAGCTTCGAAGCGTTTAACCGCTTCGATGTCATCCTGAGCGAATTCATGCACGTAATCCCACATCTGAACTAACCCGGTGCGTAAAATACCCGTGGCGTTACTGACCATGGCAATGCCCAGTTCGTTGAGGCGCGTTAATGCTAGTCGAGGCGAGACCCCGGTTCGATTAAAGTGTAATGGCCCTTTGATCTCACGAGCGCAACGTTCCAGTTCAGCTTCACTGACGAGCGCCTCGGGGAAAATCATATCAGCGCCGGCCTCTAAATAAGCATTGGCACGTAAAATGAGTTCATCGACCGAGCCCCCGCTCACCCCTCGCGCATCACAGCGGGCGATTAACACAAAGTCGGGGTCTAGTTCCGAGCGCACTTTGTCAGCCGCTTTGAGTTTGCCCACCATTTCTTCGCAGGAGACGATTTGTTTGCCAGCAACATGACCGCAGCGTTTGGGAGAGACTTGATCCTCAATATGAATGGCGGCAACTCCCGCACCAATAAAATCCTCGACGGTGCGCATGACGTTAATGGCGTTACCAAATCCCGTATCCGCGTCTGCAATGACCGGTATATTGACGGCATTGACAATATAGCGCGACACCATTACTAATTCGTTCAAGGTTAAGAGTCCTGCATCAGGCTTACCCAGAAGAGTCGCAGAGACACCATAGCCGCTGACCCCGCAGCAGCTAAACCCGGCTTTTTCGACCATCAGGGCACTGATGGCATTAAAGGTTCCTGGTTTGACTAAGGTTGTTTTTTGTTTCAATAATTGTCTTAAGATCGTACTTTTTCGTTGGCGCATATTGTTCTCCCTAGCGTTTAGTGAGCGCATTGTTACATATAGCCAAAATAGGAGTCCATATTTTCAAGGGTGAGAACCCAATGTACCTTTCCCTTGGTAGAATGAACTCCCTACCCACAGAGGAGACATATCATGGCAGGTAAAGGGGCAGAATTTAGAGCGTTACTGAAGCAACCTGGAATACTGGTGACCCCCGGTGTTTTTGACGGTTATAGTGTTCGCTTGGTGGAAAAAGCCGGCTTTAAGATGGGCGCTATTTCTGGCGCTGGCGTATCTGAGAGTCGTCTGGGATGGGCCGATAGGGGGGTCATGAGTTTTGAAGTGAACTTAGACAATGCTCGCCGTTTGGCTGATTGTTGCGATAAGCTTATTTTGCGCGCTGATGCGGATACGGGTTACGGAAATGCGATGAATGTGCATTTTGTCGTTCGTGCCTTCGAAAAAGCAGGAATGGCTGCCTTGATGTTTGAAGATCAAGTATGGCCTAAGCGGTGTGGGCATATGCGTGGTAAGGCTTGTATTCCGGCCTCAGAGATGGTGCAAAAGGTCAAGGCGGCGGTAGATGCGCGACGTGACCACGACTTTGTGATTGTCTCTCGGACCGATGCAGCCGGTCCGCTCGGGGTGAATGAGGCGATTGATCGCTTAAATATGTATGCCGAGGCTGGGGCTGATTGCATGTATGCGGATGCTTTGTTATCTCAAGAAGATATTGCCAATGTGGCAAAAAATGTTCCTCGTCCCCTGATTGTGAATATGGGATTAGGGATTCGTGCTCGTAGTACAACTCCCTTAATGACACCCAAGCAATTGGAGGCTATTGGGGTGAAGGTGGTGAGTTATCCGAGGATGTTGTCTACTGCTGCACTCAAAGGGATGATGAATGCGTTGGATGTTTTCAAAACCGATGTATTAGGCAAAAATGAAGTGGTGAATCGTCCTGACTTATGTGCAGGGTTTGAGGAATTAAATGACTTGATGGGCATGGCAGCACTCGATGACATTGAAAGCAAATTTGTAGGGGGGTAATTGTCTTATGGGTATGACCATTGCTGAAAAGATTTTAGCGGCCAAAAGCGGACAAAACAAAGTCTCTCCCGGAGACGTGGTGACCGTGCGGCTGGATACGATTATCTTATTTGATAATAACTTCATGCCCAGTAATTGGCGCGATATTCAGCATGTATGTGACCCAGAGCGTCTGGTGGTGGTTTTTGATCATCGGGTTCCAGCCCCCAACCAATTGGCCGCGGCGGGGCACCGAACGGGGCGAGAGTTTGTAAAGCGTTTTGGCATTCGGCGTTTTCATGATGTCGGACGAGAGCAAGGCATTAGTCATCAACTCGTTGCTGACTACGGCTATGCACTTCCAGGCTCTACCTTGGTGTGCAGCGATTCACATACCTGTAGTGGTGGGGTGTTTAATTGCTTGGCACGGGGGGTGGGGGGGCCAGATATTATTTATGCGGCAGTCAAAGGGGAGACTTGGTTTCGTTGTGGCGAGACGATCCGTTATGAGCTCAGCGGAAAACTCTCTCCGGCGGTGACGGCTAAAGACGCATTTTTACAGATTGCGGGTGTGTATGGCGATCATGCCACCCAAAACGTAGAGTATGGAGGGGCGGGAGTTGCCTCTCTAAGCATTAATGCGCGTAAGACCATATCGACCATGTCTGCCGAATTGTCGGCTGAATTTGCTACCTTCGAATGTGATGCAACGCTCAGGGATTGGTTAACTGACCGCAATTCGATGGCTTTTAGTGCAGTTAATCCCGATAGCGATGCGTCCTACAAAGCGCTACGATTCGTCGATTTGTCGCAATTAGAGCCCTTGGTGGCGCTGCCCGATAGTGTTGTGAATAACTCCCAGCCGGTTAAAAATCTTAAAGGTACTCGTATAGATCAAGCCTACATTGGCTCATGTGCCAATGGTACCCAGGACGATATAGAACTGGCGGCGGCTGTATTGAAGGGGCATCGAGTGGCCCCGGGCGTGCGCTTGATTGTCGTGCCCGCTTCCCAAATGGTTTATCGTGATGTTTTAAAAAGTGGGGCTATTGCAACCTTAATGGAAGCTGGCGCGATGATTGCCCCGCCGACCTGTGGGGCCTGTGGCGGCGGGCACATGGGAGTATTAGCCAATGATGAGACTTGCATTACCTCGAGCACGCGTAACTTCAAGGGACGTATGGGTGACCCGAGTTCGCGAGTTTTTATGGCCTCGCCGGCAACGGTCGCAGCCTCTGCCATTGTGGGTTCGATTGCGGATCCGAGAGACTTTTTACAATAATAGGTCAGTACAGCGTGAGGGATATTTCCCTTAAAAAACAGAATTTCTTTGACCTAAGGTCATTGAGGGAGCGTTGGGTATGATTTTCAAGGCAAGAGTGTGGAAGGTGGGTGAAAACATTAATACCGATTTGATTTTACCCAATCGTGCATTTTATCTGCCCCCAGAAGAGCAGGTCAGCTATGTCTTTAGTGCCAACCGTCCGGGATGGGCAGAAGAGGTGCAGTTGGGAGATATTCTGATTGGCGGAAAGAATTTTGGCATGGGTTCAAGTCGCCCCGCAGCGCGATCACTTAAAAACCTGGGTCTATCTTGTTTAGTGGCCCCTTACATCAACGGTCTTTTTTTTCGTAATGCTGTTAATTTCGCGTTCCCGGTGGTCGAGTGTGAGGGGGTGGATGAAGCATTTGAAGAAGGGGATATTGCTGAAGTCGATGTCATTGGCGCCAAGGTGCGAAATCTCACCCAATCGCGAGAATTATCAGCCAAGCCGTTACCCGCCCCTTTACTGGCTATTATTCAAGCAGGCGGGATTTATCCCTTATTAGAAAAAGAAGGTTTGATTAAGCCCAAAGCAATAGCGAACCCAAAGCGATAAGTGTTGCGGTTAATACAATGAATGCCCCGGTGTTTTTAAGTGAAAGAGTGTATTGCCGTTAAAGATGACCGGGGCCCTACCCCATTCAGTCAATGCAATTGTGATCAAGGGATTTTCGCCGTGAGAAAAAATGACTGGCTGAAAAAGACGCAGGCGTGTTTGTCTGAATCCCCCCGAGTGGTGTCTCGATGGTTTCACGGGTTGGGGCAGAGCATCAAAAAAGATAAGGCGGCGCCCCTGATTCAACCGAGGGTTTGGTGGCAGTGGGCGATGGTTGGTTGTTATGGCGTATGGAGCCTAGCGTTGGCCCACAGTGCGGATAATTTTCCACAAAGGCCGATTCGTATTGTGGTCGGTTTTACTCCAGGTGGGGGACCGGATATTACGGCGCGTTCGCTCGCTTTGAGGCTGTCTGAACACTGGCATCAACCGGTCATCATCGATAATCGACCGGCGGCGGGGGGTATTTTGGCCGCTAGCCTCGTGGCGCATGCCAACCCCGATGGCTACACTTGGTTATCTGTGTCTACCGCCCATGCGGTGGCCCCAGCGCTATATGCCAAGTTACCCTTTGACCCTTTACTGGATTTGTCAGCCATTACTCAAACTTCGACCTCCAAGTATGTATTGGTGGTGCCGGTCGGATTGGGGATTAAAAGTATTAAAGAGTTAATTGCACTGGCAAAGTCAAAGCCAGGAGAACTTAATTTTTCTTCTGCAGGCGTAGGCAGTGGAACGCATTTTGCTGCCGAGTTGTTTAACTCCATGGCGGGCGTTCGAGTGAGTCATGTTCCCATGAAGGGGATACCGGAGGCGATGACGGAGACGATCGCAGGCCGTGTGCAATTTTTTATGGCCCCTATTGCCAGCGCGATGAATCTGGTGAAAGATATGCGCCTGGTGGCTTTAGGCGTTTCCTCACCCAAGCGAGATGTATTATTACCAGACCTGCCAACGATTGCTGAGACCGGTCTGAATGATTACCAATCGGAATTATGGTCAGGACTATTGACTACGGCTAAGGTGCCCCGTGGGTTGATTCAACGCTTAAATGAGCAGGTCGGTGTGGTGTTGGCGCAACCCGAATTAGCCGCTCGCTGGAGTGCTATGGGTTTAGAGCCGCGCCACACGACTCCGGGGGCCTTTGATCATTTTATCGCAACACAAATTACCCTTTTCACTCGTATTGCTAAACAATCCCATATACGCGTAGATTAAATAGACGATGAGCATTCGACAATTACAGCATGTTATTGAATCGATACCGACCTCTGATGGTGCCGGTGTCAAATTACGACGTAGTATCGGGAGTCAACGGGGCCTATACGTCGATCCGTTTCTGATGCTAGATGAATTTTCTACGGATAACCCTGAGGATTATATTGCGGGGTTCCCCTCCCATCCGCATCGTGGCTTTGAGACGGTAACCTACATGCTTGAGGGGCATTTATTGCATGAGGATCATATGGGGAACCGTGGAGACTTAAAAAGTGGCGGGGCGCAGTGGATGAGAGCGGGGCGGGGAATTATTCATTCTGAAATGCCTCAACAAACGCAAGGTCGATTAAGAGGTTTTCAATTATGGGTTAATTTACCGGCCCTGGAGAAAATGACCCCTCCTTGGTATCGTGACATCGAACCGCATGAAATCCCGCAGGTCACTTTGGCCGAGGGTGGCAGTGCACGTGTGATCGCCGGATCGATTAATGTGGCAGGCATTGTGACCCCTGGGGTGATTACGGGCCATGCCACCGAGCCTATCTATTTGGATGTGGAGCTTCCCAACGGTTCGGCGTTTCATTATTACCTTGAATCGAACTTTAGTGCTTTTTTATACCCTTATGAAGGCGCGTTGCAAGTGGGTGCCATAGGTCAATCGCGTGAATTAAAACCCCAAAGCGCAGGCGTACTCAGTCATGGCGATCAGATAACGGTGGTGGCGCAAGAGGGGCCCGCCCGATTTTTATTAATTGCGGGTAAACCCCTCAAAGAGCCCGTGGTTCAATATGGGCCCTTTGTGATGAACACCCAAAATGAGGTTGAGCAGGCGCTTAGAGATTATCAAAATGGCACACTCACGGTGATAGACCCCGCGTAAAGCCTAGGCACTTTCCGTTATTTGTTTTACATTGGCAATCGGTCTTAAGTTTATTAAAACCAAAAAACTCATTTCACTTCTTTAATTTTAAATATCTTATAAAAATATGTCACAGAACCCACAAACCCTCACAGAGTTATTATCCCGTCGCTGCGCTCAGGGCGGCGTAGCCTTAATCGATCGAGACCATCCGGTCACCGCCGATGAATTGGCCGATCAGAGTATGCGCGTTGCACAAGGGCTATGGGATGCGGGTGTACGAGAAGGGGATCGGGTGGCCTTGTGGTTGCCGAATGTACCGGCTTGGTTAAGTTGTTTTTTCGCTTGCGCGCGCTTAGGCGCCATCGTGGTGGCAGTCAATACCCGTTTTCGTTCTGGAGAGATTTCTGACATATTAAATCGCTCGGGTGCGAAGGTGCTTATTTACTGGCCTGGTTTCAAGCACATTGATTTTGATGGTATCTTGCGTGATGCTCGCGTGAGCGAATTAAAGGCACTTAAGGCCATTATCGCTTACGGCGAGGACGAGCAAGGTCCGATTCAGTCGCCGCACGAGCATCTGCCGATTCAGCGTTTTGCCGATTTATTGGCGTGTGAACCTTACAAAAAAGACCATGCCCGCGCCGAATTGGGATGCCTTATTTTCACAACTTCCGGTACCACCAAATTACCCAAATTCGTACTGCATAGCCAGGCCTCCATGGCCAGCCATGCGGCGGAGGCAGCACGGGCTTTCGAGTTTGATAAGGAAGGGGCCTGTACTTTATTGACGGTGCCGATGTGTGGTACTTTTGGCATGAGTCATGCCTTAAGTCCTCTGGCAGCGGGTCGTTTGTTGATTTTTATTCCGACCTTTGAAGTGGCTACCGCTGCTGCTGCGATTGAGCGCTACCAGGTGACTCACTTTCCGGCCACCGGAGATATCGTGGCCCAATTAAGGCAATACAGTAAAAAACCGATTCCCTATCCCAGTGTACGCATGGTCACGGGCGTCAGAGCGGGGCAGGCGCGATTGGCCGATGCGCGTGGGATTTTGATGATTGGTATTTATGGATCGAGTGAAATGCAGGCCATTTTGTCACGACAGCCGTCTGAGGCGACGCCCGAGCAACGAGAAATTGGCGGAGGCAAAATGATTACTCAGGCCTCCCGGGTACGTGTTTGTGACACGGTTTCAGGCAAAGTCTTGCCACATGGCGAGCAAGGGGAGATACAGTTTAAAGGACCTAGCTGTATGATGGGATATTTTGGAAATCCAGAAGCAACCCAAGAGGCTTTTACGCAGGATGGTTATTTTAAAAGTGGTGATTTAGGTTATACCGTCGATGATTCAACGTATGTATACCTGTCTCGTATGGGAGACGTATTACGGTTGTCGGGTTTTTTGGTGAATCCGTTGGAGATTGAGTCGCTGCTGGATGCCCATGACTCTGTGAGCGTAAGTCAGGTCGTCGGTGTTGAGGGCGCACGGGGGCTTATTCCAGTTGCCTTTGTAACCTTAAAGCCTGGTTGTACACTGGATGAAGAGACGTTAAAAGACCACTGCGCTAAGCAAATAGCGAAATTTAAAGTGCCGCATCATATATTTGCTATTGATGCTTTTCCATTCACGCCCAGTGCAAACGGTAATAAAATTCAGAAAGCCAAATTACGTGAAATAGCCACCGCAAGCCTAAAAGTAAGTTAAGCATTCGCGAGGGAGGGGCTATTTGTCGCTATGCCCCAATGGGAGTGATTCCTTTATTTAGCATGTTTAAAGCGAGTAGAAAAAGAAAAAATAATATAAGGTAATGGCCTCAATGACTGTGGAGAATTTAACGCTTGCTGTAGCCAAGCGAGTGTGTGCCGTGGACTTTAAAGATCTCGATTCGGATACCCGAACGATGACCAAACAATTAATTGCCGATGGTGTCGCGGTGGCGATAGCGGGTAGTTTGGAAGAGCCGCCACGAATTTTAGCTCAATATGCTCAGGATTTATCCTCGGCGCCCCGAGCGAGCGTGTGGGGGTTCGGTTTTAAAACGCATCCGGCACAAGCCGCTTTTGTGAATGCCGCCTCAATGCATGTGCTGGATTTTGAGCCGATGTCTAATCCGCCCACCCATGCGGTATCGCCCACGGTGCCGGTGGCGTTTGCGTTGGCAGAGCATCTTCATGCCAACGGGGCACAGATTTTGACCGCTTGTGCCAAGGGCTTTGAAATGCAGGGTCGTGTTTTGATCGCCGCTGACCCGAAACGCGGTTCTTTGCCCTTTCATACGCCGGGGGTGATCGGGGTGATGGGTTCGACAGTGGCTGCCGCGCACCTCTTAGGCCTCGCGGCGTTACCTTTATCCCATGCTCTGGGGATTGCGACTTCGCGTTGTAGCGGGTTATCCGCTAACACTGGCTCCATGGTCAAGTGTACCCATTGTGGCCAAGTGGCCGCGGCAGGTCTAGAGGCGGCAACCCTAGCGGCGAAAGGCTTTAGCGCGAACCCAGATATTTTTAGCGCAGCGCACGGTTATATTGCGACTTTTTTTAAGGATCATTTTAATGAGGCTTTACTATTAGATTACGCCAATCCCCATCGCTGTGTCGATCCGGGGATGGCGATTAAATTCTACCCCTCAAAATATCCCACCCACTTTGTGATTGCAGCCGCTTTGGAGGCGCATGAGCGCCGCAAGGCGGGCTCCAAGATTACCGCTATACGGATCATCACGCCTGAGATCACGGATGCGAATCGTCCTCAACCTCGCTTGGGTCTGGAGGGCAAGTTTAGCTTCCAATATGTAGCGGCAGCAGCCTTGTTGGATGGTGTGATTGACATTCGTACGTTCACTGATGAACGACGCTTTAAACCAGATATGGTGGATCTTCTCAGTAAAATAAAGCTCGAATACGACGTGTCGATTCCTAAAGACACTCGACGAATGCACGTGGTGGTGGAGGTCAGTCTAGACAATGGTGAACAGATTCGTTGTGTTTGTCGTAAACCCCCGGGCACCTGGGGCGAGCCTATTCCGGCGGCTTTGCATCAGAACAAAATCCTTGATTGCTTACAGTTACGATTATCAGCAAACAACGCCTCTGAGGTGATGGATCGACTGGATCAATTGGAAACGTTGGACGCAAATGAGGTGGTTCAATTATCCGCATTATTATCGAACTCATCGATGGATTAAAGCCCCGATCTTTTTAATGCGAAAAACCGTATCGATGTTTACCTACCTTTAAAGGAAAGAATATGCCTATTGCCACTGTGTTAGAGGGGGAAATTTACTATGAGGATGTGGGTCAGGGTGAGCCGGTTATATTTGCAAGTGGTTTAAATGGGGTCGCCCGTTATTGGGCCCCTCAGATAGATTATTTTTCAAAAGCGTTTCGTGTCATTACGTATGATCAGCGGGGTACGGGTAGCAGTGATCGTATTCAAAGACAATTTTCGGTCGATCAGATGGCTCGCGAGTTGGTGGATTTGATGGATGTTTTAAAAATCGATAAGGCCCATATTGTTGGTATGTCCACGGGTGGGGCTATTGGACAAACCATTGCGATTGAAAATCCTGAGCGGGTCATGAAATTAGCCTTGTGTAGCACCTGGACTCATTGCGATGCTTGGTTTAGGCGTTTATTTCATGCGCGCCGTGATATGTATCTTCAGGCCGGCCCTGATTTGCATGCCCAGTTCCATCCCCTATTCTTATATTCCCCAGAATATGTCAACGCGCATGACGATCTGATTGAAGCCGAACAGGCTAAGGCGCCGACGAAGTCTTCGCCCGTGGAGGTTTCGGTGGCTCGTATTAATGCGTTACTCGAATTTGATCGTAGGGCGGGCCTAGCCTCGATTAAAGCCCCGACCTTGGTGATGGGCAGTGACAGTGATTTTATTACCCCTAGTTACTTTTCAGAGGCTTTAGCCAAAGCGATTCCTGGGGCAAAGTTATCGATGCGTCGTGGAGGGGGACATTCTTTTACTAAGACCCAGGCCGATTCTTATAATCAGGAATTGATGAGATTTTTAAAAGGCCATGCTTAAATTCGATCGTTGTATTTTGCCGTTTTTGAGCACTCTCGTGGTAGCAGGATGGGCGAGCTTTGGCGTGGGCTTTGCGCTCGAGGCGGTTGCGGCAGAGGGGGAGAAAACTTATAAGAATTACTGTATTGCCTGTCATGATAGTGGTATTGGGCAAGCGCCGCGACTCGGCGTGAGCCTGGATTGGGCTGAGAGAACGAAACGCGGACGATTAGCCCTATATAACGCAGCGCTTCAAGGGATCGCATCAACTGCGATGGGAGCCAAGGGCGGTTTTAGCCAATTGTCGGACGAGCAGGTCAAACAGGTAGTGGACTTTATGCTTGAAAAAATTGACTTTATAGAGCCCCCCTCAGCGACTCTGTTACAGAGCCAAGGTTCTGCCTTACCCTCTTTCGTTGTTCAAAATCTTCCCGTCAAAGTAGTAGTGCCGTTTGAAAGCGATGCGCTATTATTAAAAAAAGTCAGTGAGCGCTTAACCCAACAATTGACCCCACAGGGCACCATTGAATGGCTTGACGGGGAAGCGCTCTTAAGACCACTAAATATCCGTATAACGGTTAATCACCAAGTCGTTATATTATCGGGGGCTGTCGCCAAATCAGAATGGATCAGTCAAGCTCCTGTCGTGGCTTTATCCGTTCTGGGTGTCATTCGGGTGGACGATCGATTGATCAGTACGGGGATGCTAGATTTTGATTAAATGAACGTTGAGTCTGCTTCGCACATCTAGGGACATTGAGCTTGAGAAAAAAAATTAGCTTGGCGGTGCTCGATATGGCTGGCACAACGGTTCAGGATCGGGGAGAAGTTGAAAAAGCATTTTCTATGGCATTGGCTCAATTTGGAATCCCTGCTACGACCGAAGCAATCAATGCGGTTAGAGGGGTAGCCAAGCAAGAAGCCATAGCCACCTTGATCAAACCCTATGAGTCGGTGAATGAATCTCGTGTCGCACTCATTTTTGAAATGTTCAAAAGTAATTTAATGGAAGTATTTGTGCGAGAGGCACAACCCATCGATGGTGCATACGACACCCTTTGTTGGTTAAAAAAACAGGGGATCCATGCGGTATTAAATACTGGTTTTGACAGACACTTAAGTCATCAACTGTTGCATACGCTGGGGTGGATGGACCTGATAGATGGGGTAGTGTGTAGTGAGGATGTTCCGTTGGGGCGACCAGCGCCTTATATGATTTTTCGTGCGATGGAGTTAAGTCAGAGTCTTAACATGCAGGAAGTCATGAGCGTCGGTGATACAGTCTCAGATCTACAAGCCGCGCATAACGCCGGTGTTGGATTGAGTGTTGGAGTATTAACGGGAGCGCACAGCAAAGAAAAATTGCTCCTTCAACCGCATACCATACTCCTTTCCAGTGTGGCAGAAATTCCTGCTTTGTTAGCCTAATCGAGAGCCCCCCAGTGAGGGGCCCCTCGTTTTTTTTGATGGGGAGATTTATTTTTTAACTCGCCCTTTCCCTTTAGAGGGACGCTCTGCACGCAGTACGTCGCTGAGCCATTTCCAAGATGCAGGCCCCCATTCCCGTTCATTGCGCGCTGCGATGTGTCCGTCGTCCGGGTATACCCGTGCGACGCGGCCCGTGGGGGGGCCACTTTCCAATGCCATGTAAAGGTTGCCAATGGGAGTCAGGTGGTCTTGCTTGCCGTTAACCAAGTACATGGGCATCGTTAAATTATCGAGTAAACCATTATCTTTGAGTGACCAAAGAAGAAAATCTTTTCGCTGATCTTTTTCAGTTAATACAAATTTCTTGGGTTTAGTTCCCTTAGGACCAAACCAGTTCGTTTTGGCTCTTTTTTCTGCCATGTGGCGCAGTTCGGCGCGCTCTTCGGCAGTTCCCCAGTAACCCACTCCTCCCGGCGCACACGAAATGAGACCTTTAATGCGTTTGTCTTGTGCGGCTAATCGCATCACCCACAAGCCCCCGCGGCTGACACCAAAGGCGCCTAATCGATTGCCATCGATCTCCGGGCGTGATTGCAGCGCATCCAAGGCGGCTTGCCAAGCGATGATAGCCTCAGGCGAATGCGCAAAACTGGTTTGTCCCGTACCCGGGGCATCCACGACCAAGGCAGCCATGCCTTCGCGTGTTGCGCCATCGGCATATTTTTCACGGTCTTCTTTGTACATATCACCCCCGCACATGACCAGCACAGCAGGCACTTTGTGTTTGGCGGAAGCACCGGGGGGTAATCGTAAATACCCTACGGCTTCTTTCCCATTGCGTTTGATGCGTAATTCAATTTGTGGCTCGTCACGTAGTGCTGTGGCTTTTCGGAAGCAATCGAGATATTTTTGATAGGAATGCGCTTTAATCGGACTCATGTTGGGTGGGCATATCGCCGAGCCTGAGTGGTAGGGGGCCGGAAAACGAGCCAGGGAATAAAAGGTCTTGGCTTCAAGGAAATTTTTTCTTGCCTTGGCTTTGTCTCCTCTAGCGAGGGCTTTTTCTGCGACGCTTTCAAAGCGTGCGGCTACAGCACTCCAAGCCGGCACCCAATGTTCGTCCTCAGTACTTTTCAAGGTGGCAACGGTATCGATGAGGGCTTGCAGATCATCGACAAGATTAAACCAGCGACGATAAAAACCACCGATCGTGACCGAAAAAGGATCTTCGTCGGCACGCACCGGAAGCGAGGCAAGTAAAGCGGTTTTATTCGGTTTTTTCATTTTTTCTCCCCATATTTAAAAAAGAGTGCCTAGGCCATTGTCAGTAGATGAGGCCCAGAATCTGATGCTATAGTGTATCTTTTAGCTGAGTCGCTCTATCTATATTACTGGCTGAGCGACATTTATACCACTGTAGGCTATTTTAAAAAATATAAAAAAATATCGCGCGCGCTCTTTTTCCTTTGTGTGCGGATCTGTCGGGGTTAAGGTTCATGAAAACTGAAGTCGATATCGTGCGTGGCTGGATGAATCAAGCTCAGCGGATTGTTGTGCTCACGGGTGCTGGTATTTCAACGGACTCTGGAATTCCTGATTTTCGTGGGCCGCAGGGGGTTTGGACGACTAACCCTTTAGCAGAAAAAATGTCTGATATCCATTTTTATGTTTCAGACCCTGAAGTGCGTAAACTGTCTTGGCAAAACCGGTTAAATAGTCCTGCCTGGACGGCAAGGCCCAATAGTGGGCACCAGGCGATCGTTCAATTGCAAGATCGAAAAAAATTACATGCCATCATCACCCAAAATATTGATGGCTTGCATCAAATTTCCGGTATAGAGCCTGAAAAAGTCATTGAGGTGCACGGCACTTTAAGACGGGTGATGTGTTTAGGTTGTGGGTGGCGAGATGTCATGGAAAAGGCATTGGAGCGGGTGCGTGCCGGTGAGTGTGATCCCTTGTGTCATACCTGCGGAGGCCTTTTAAAAAGCGACACCATTTCGTTTGGCCAGGCCCTGATCCCTGAGGTGATTGAGCATGCGATGCAAGTGGCCAAAGAAGCGGATCTTTTATTAGCAGTGGGCTCGACCTTGAGGGTGTATCCAGTTGCAGGCGTCGTGCCCTTGGCCAAGGAGTCTGGCGCCCGCTTGGTGATTTTAAATAATCAGCCGACCCCTTTTGATTCAATGGCGGATGCTTGTCTTAAGGCCTCGATTGCGGAGTTATTGCCTTTTTTATGTGAATCGTAAAAAGAGTGATATTTCGTCGATCAAACTGGTTAATAAAAAAATAGGCAAGGCGACAAATGGCAATGTTTTTAACCTAAGGAGTTTATTGATGAAAGTGTATTTGGCCAAAGTATCGGGAAATGCTTATAAGTTAAGAATTTTATTATCTTTATTGAAAGTGCCCCACGAAGTGGTTTGGCTGGACTTTGCTAATAAAGAACATAAATCGGCAGCTTACTTAAAAATTAACCCACGCGGAGAGGTACCTGCTCTGGAAGATCATGGTCACATGATTTGGGATTCTGCCGCTTGTTTGGTCTACGTGGCGCGTCAATATGGCTCAGAGCAGTGGTTGCCCACCGATCCCTTAGGGCTGGCAGAAGTGATGCAATGGCTTGCGCTTTCGGCAACTGAACTGCAATGTGGCTTGCAATATGCGCGACGCTTATTGGTGTTAGGTCGTCGAACGCTGGGCACGCTCGAAGAGGGACAAAATTTTGGCCGTTTAGCGCTCGACGTTGTGGAAACGCATCTAAAAACCCACGAGTGGTTGGCTTTGGGGCGCCCCACTATCGCAGAGCCGGCTTGTTTTCCCTATATCGAGACAGCACCGGAATCACAGGTCGCGTTGGAGTCTTATCCTGCGATCATTCAATGGATGCAGCGGTGCAGGCAATTGCCTGGTTGGATCGATCGATAGGGTTATCCTATGAGGGCCTCAGTGGCTCATTGGTTTAGGTAGTATGTTGTGCCGATGGTAAAAATTGTTTTGAGCCTTGCCAACCACGATCCGTGCATGCTCACTGATAGGAGTAATGTTAACGATAAGCGTTACGGAAGGAAAACGGTATAGCAAAAGAGTGAAAAAAGAAAAAATTCTAATCATTCGACGGTTTTTTAAGCTGAGGAGGCTAAAAATGAAATACGGACCA
>CAITMU010000118.1 GCA_903893565.1 uncultured beta proteobacterium
CGTGTGATATAGCGCAAGAGCCAACGTACACATAAAAAAGCACTAATAAAGGCTGCAATAAACCCTATAGAAAAAAATTCCATGTCGGAGGCACTCAACAAGGCCCTGTTTTTATAAAGCGTGTAAGCGCCCGCCGCCATCAAAGTCGGAACGGCTAAGAAAAATGAAAACTCCGTGGCCACCTGTCGAGATAAGCCCAAAAGCCTACCCCCAATAATCGTTGCCCCAGAACGGGAGGTTCCCGGAATTAATGCTAGCGCTTGGGCAAGCCCCACTTTAAGGGCATCACGCCACGTCATCGCTTCCACCGTGTGCACCCTTTCACGCTCGCGAACGTGGGCGGAACGTTCTACCCAAAGAATGACTACACCGCCAATGATAAAAGCGAAGGCTACTGGCAAGGCTGAGAATAAGTATTTTTTAATGACACTGCCAAACAACAAGCCCAATACGGCCGCGGGCATAAAGGCAACGATGACATTGATGAGGAACTGCTGCGATTCTCGATGCTTAAAAACCCCGGTCGCTACACTAATAAAACGAGCTCTATATTCCCAAACGATAGCGAACATGGCACCGGTTTGAATAACAATTTCAAAAACCTTGGATTTTTCATTCTGATAACCAAGTAGCGCTCCAGCTAAAATCAAATGCCCTGTACTAGAGATCGGTAAGAACTCCGTTAAACCCTCTACCAACCCTAATAGCAGAGCAATGAGGCTGTTATCCATCATGGTATCCATCACGAAAAAGTTGCGATGATGCTACCACAAGGGGGGGCTCAACATGATGGAGAAGATCTGTCCCTGTCATCGTCTAGATAAAATCATGCCCTAGAGCGCAAAGGCATGATTTTTTCGCACAACACGGACTTCGTTTCGTAAAAAAATCCGCTATCCGGCATCACACTTTGCGATAAACCTCTGCCCCTTGCTCCAAAAACTCCTTGGATTTTTCTGTTAAGCCTTTTTCAAGCGCTTCTTTTTCTGCCAAACCCTGCGCTGCCGCATAGTCACGCACATCTTGGGTGATTTTCATCGAGCAAAAGTGCGGTCCGCACATCGAGCAAAAATGCGCGAGTTTCGCGCCTTCCTGGGGTAGTGTCTCATCATGAAACTGTTTCGCCTTATCCGGATCCAATCCTAAATTAAATTGGTCATCCCAACGAAACTCAAAACGTGCTTTCGATAAGGCATTATCCCTAATCTGTGCGCCAGGGTGGCCTTTAGCCAAATCGGCCGCATGAGCCGCAATCTTATAAGCCATGATGCCGTCCTTGACATCATTTTTATCCGGTAACCCCAAATGCTCTTTAGGCGTGACATAACAAAGCATCGCGGTGCCATACCAACCAATCATGGCCGCTCCAATGGCGGAGGTGATGTGATCATAGCCCGGCGCAATATCGGTGGTCAGTGGCCCTAAGGTGTAGAAAGGGGCCTCGTGACAGAGCTTTAATTGAAGATCCATATTTTCTTTAATCATATGCAGAGGCACATGACCAGGGCCTTCAATCATGGTCTGTACATCATGCTTCCAGGCAATTTGGGTTAATTCTCCCAGAGTTTTTAATTCAGCCAACTGCGCTTCATCATTAGCGTCATAAATAGAACCCGGGCGCAATCCATCGCCCAAAGAAAAAGACACATCATATTGCTTTAACAATTCACAGATGTCTTCAAAGTGGGTGTATAAAAAACTTTCCTTGTGGTGCGCGAGACACCACTTTGCCATGATCGAACCGCCTCGAGAGACGATTCCGGTCATGCGTTTTGCCGTCATGGGAATGTAGGGCAAACGGACCCCCGCATGAACTGTGAAGTAATCCACCCCTTGCTCGCACTGCTCAATCAAGGTGTCGCGGTAGATTTCCCAGGTGAGCTCTTCGGCTTTGCCATCGACTTTTTCTAATGCCTGATAAATCGGCACCGTGCCGATGGGAACGGGTGAATTACGGATGATCCACTCTCGGGTTTCGTGAATGTGTTTACCCGTGGATAAATCCATCACCGTGTCGCCCCCCCAGCGGATGGACCAGGTCATTTTTTCGACTTCTTCCTGAATGCCTGAAGACAGAGCCGAGTTGCCAATGTTGGCATTTATTTTAACTAAGAAGTTTCTACCGATAATCATCGGTTCAATTTCAGGATGATTAATATTCATAGGAATAATGGCACGTCCGCGGGCGACTTCCTCTCTTACGAATTCGGGGGTAATCGCTTTAGGGATATTCGCCCCAAAATCGTGCCCTGGGTGTTGGCGGGTCAGTAAAGCAACAAGACCCTCACAACGCTGATTTTCCCGAATCGCAATATATTCCATTTCCGGCGTAATAATGCCTTGACGGGCGTAGTGCATTTGCGATACGTTTTTGCCGGCTTTTGCGCGCCGCGGATGGCGCAGCAAGTTAAAACGTAAACTGGCTAACTTGGGGTCTGCCAATCGCTCCTGACCGTAGTGAGAGCTAGGACCTGACATGACTTGCGTATCCTGCCGCTCCTCAATCCACGCTTGACGTAGTGGGGGCAAGCCCGAACGAATATCAATCTTTGCGTTAGGATCGGTATAAGGGCCGGAGGTGTCGTACACAAATATGGGCGGGTTCACTTCGTGACCCATATTCGCGGGCGTATCGGATTGAGAAATTTCCCGCATGGGCACTCGTATATCTGGTCGAGAGCCTTCGACGTAAACCTTACGCGAATTGGGCAGCGCTTTGACCGCCGCCTCGTCAACTTGGGCACTGGTATTTAAAAATTGGGGATTGGCATTCATCTTTATTGCTCCTCGAGTAAAAGGTAGCAATGGCTAAGAGCTAGAAACATAAACCGAGCACTTAACCACGCTTTCCTACGGCGGCATGACCCGCATCAGGTTCTAAGGGTTTATCTCACTCTGCGATGACCCTAAAAGCAGAAAAGGCGCGTAATAACAACCAACATCCAAAACGCACACCGTTCCAACCCTAGCATTACCCACAGAGACCCCTAACGTGTTCTGCCTACGCTAATGGAATTATGGGATAATTGCAAGTGATATCGCCCACCCAAGCCGGTTATGGATGGAGCGTGTTGTCTATTACCTTCATTACTTAGTCAGAGCGGACCTACCTCATGGATATCGAACACGCCCGATTCAATATGGTTGAACAACAAATCAGGCCTTGGGAAGTCTTAGATCCACGGGTTTTAGAGTTGTTACTCAAAGTGCACCGAGAGGATTTCATTGAGCAGGCGCATAAAGACCTTGCCTTCGCAGATCTTGAAATCCCGATTGGACACGGACAATTCATGCTCTCACCCAAACTTGAAGCCCGCGTTTTACAGGAATTGGCGATTAACCCCGGGGATCACGTGCTAGAAATTGGCACGGGCAGTGGCTACATGACAGCCCTCTTAGCGCACCAAGCTTCGCACGTTACCAGCGTGGATATTGTGCCTGAATTCATCTCCTTAGCAAGCACTCGGTTGGCACAATACAACCTCCACAATGTCACGCTGAGGGTGGCTGACGCCGCACAAGGGTTGCCTGATGCCGGTCTTTTTGATGTGATTGTTTTAACGGGATCAACCCCTGTTATGCCCCCCTCTTTTCTGCAGCAACTCAAGCCCGGTGGCAGACTATTTGCTGTCGTCGGTGAGGCACCCGTCATGCAAGCGCAACTATTGACCTCTGCAGGCCATGATGCTTTTGCAACCGTGCATTTATTTGAAACAGTGATCCCCCCCCTACAACACGCATTACAGCGACTACAGTTTGTGTTTTGAGGTCCTCGCTTCAGGTCGGCGTCTAAAAGTCTTCTGTGGGCCCCTCAATAAAACTTAACCATCTAACTTTATACCCCTGGGACTCCTTTACGCCTTTTCACGATTAGGTTCACCGGTTTTCGTGGACGGTTACCTTTTTACTTAATCGGTTTGCCACAAAAGGCGAATACCTTTCATGTCCAAGGATAATTTTGGGTGTAACTTGTCTTTTGAGTTTGAAGACGCCCAAAATACATTGCCCAGACCATAACCGATGAGACTACCTGCCACCGTATCGGATACCCAATGTTGACGTCCTGCCACGCGGGCGACATCCGTCAAAGTCGCAATTCCGTATAGCCAAGGCGCCTCGTATTCCTTGGCAAAGGGGGTTACCACTGCCCAAGCCGCAGCGGCATGATTGGAAGGAAAAGAATCGTGATTATTGCGGCTCGAAAGCCAATTAAAATTACTGTTGCCCAATCCGGTTTCTGGTCGCGCTCGGCTCACCACGGTCTTAAGTCCTGTGGTCAATAGTAATGCCGCCGTGCCTGCCTCTGCCGCCGCGTAACCCGTAACCGAGCGCCGCGGATCACTGCCATCAAAGGCCAGTAGGCCTGCACCCGCTAGACCTAGCCAAGGAATGGCATTGCCGATCGTTATGCCGTGCGTAACAAGGCTGCTGGTCGCATGATTTTTGGCGATACGGTCGGCAGGTTTATCTAAAACACTACTCAAAATGGTCACTCCACCAGCTAGGGCTAACCCCTGCATCCATGAACCGCTAACCGTCTCGCGTGCGGCATTGGCCACGTCGCTGGCTAGCCTACCGGGTGAGAGCGTTTCTGGGATGAGGGCCTTTAATCGTTGAGGGCCTGACTCCGCACTTAAGTTGGCAAGTTGGCTCAAGGGATTAACCTCATAAGCGGCAGGATTCAGAAATTTCACAGCGACAACATTCGCCAATAAAGCTTCACTGACCTCGCCGTTAAAATAACGGTTCAGTAAGGGCAAATCCATAAATTCATATCGTACTTGGGGGTCAGTGCGCGTGGCCAGCGTTATATGGATTTCTCGCAAATCCACCGGTGCCATAGATAAAATCACGCGTGCCGCTCGGCCCGCCGCACGGCTTAAGGGCAAAATATCATCGTTGGCTAACGTGACTTTAATCTGATGCGACGCTTCTAGCGTCAGTTGTATATTTTTAAATTGTTGCCGATCCAGTGCTTCTATTAACCGTTGCTCCCAATGTGGGGTCTGCAACCAAGCACCGGTCGTGGACTTTGCAGTGACAGCGGTATAGGGTGGAATGCCCTCTTGTTGGGAAACCCAGGAGGCTTTTCGTTCTTCAGGAATCACATTCTCGTCCGCTAAGTCGGCTGGGCCCAATTCAAGCGTACGACGGCTTCGCGGTCCTGTCATGCCATACAAAGAGTTAGACCGTGCTAGCTTAGCTCCCCCGTCTCGCGTCAGGGGGCGCCATAAAAAATCTCCGACGGTATTACTCGATTTACTCATGAGGGCATCGAAAGGGAAATTCAAATAGACGCCCTTATCAAAACTGCCTTCGCCAAATTGTGCTGCCGAGACATTGGTGCGCGTTACAAATGCCCCTACCGAAACTCCGTTTTTAAAAGTACGGGTGGCGCCCACTGTCGCGCCGACGTCTTTTGCCAAATAACGTCCTGCACTTAAGTTCAAATTGACATCATTCCAACCCGTATCCCAGTAAGCCGTCGCGTGCCCCGTGGCCACCCGATAACCCGTCTGATCGCCCGCAGCGTTAAAACCAAAATTCTGACTGAAATTTCGCTGCTTCACCGCATTCACATCTACGCCAAAGGCAAAGCGACTTGCGAAGGGACGATAAAGCCATTCCCCTCCCACCCCCGCAAATTCCGGTTCCAGATATCCCCCGTACACACTGTAATATTGACTATCACTTAATTGCCCCATATGAGTGATCTGCAAATTGGGCATCGTAAGGTGAGAGGTTTTGAGATATTCCACTAAATGCGTTCTGACTTTAGGCAACGCGCTGTAAGGAACACTGGCAAATCTTCCATAGTTATCCATCAACCTTAATTGAAACCCCGCATCAAGCCAGGTCTTTTCTCCCAAACGCCATTTAATCTGCTCCAAAGCGTACACTTGGTATTTAATAAAGCCACTCGGTCCATCTAAAACTTCACTCAACCCTAATCGAGCGCCTGACTCAAATCGAGGTGAGGTATTTTCAAATACTACTTGATCGGGTGCATGTTCTTGCGGCGTGCGGGAAACCACCGCATTGACGATTGCATGGGGCGGTTGGGGGCTTAACTGGCTAGCCACCCAAGTCTGACGATCGACTACCTGTTCCGCCACCACCATTCCACCGTTTTTATACTGATATACAAATTGATCGACTTCACTGGGTGCGTCTCGATGTAGTACGGCATTGACCTTTTCAACACGATCTTGCCAATAGGTAGTGCCCGCATCTTCCATCAAAACGTTTAGTTTTTTGCCCTCCATCTCAATACGACCAACGGGCCATTGCACTTGTCGACTGATGTCTGCGGCTGTTTTAGTCCAGTCAGGCGACTGTGAGGGTCTTGACTCTACGAAGGGGGGTTTAGGCTCATCATTTATTTTGGGGGTCCACATGCCATCTAACTGCGCATGTAGCGTTGCCCCTAACATATACGTGTTGCCCCGTTCAAAACCCGCCGCCACATCAAATCCCTTAATAACGTGGTAGACCAAACCCACATTAAAGTGGGAATTGATTTTTTGATTATCAGCAAAAGGTTCATTTTGATAATTACTGGGGGCATACTCTAACTTAACACTGAGTGAATCCCAGGGAGTTCGGTATTGCACACCCCCAAACGGTTTATAAACCCCTCTAAAGTAACTACTAATCGAAAATGTTCCCCCTGATCCCACTGCCACCGGTTGTTGTACTTGCCCGGCCAAATACCCCCAAGCCAAACCCACACTCGCATCAAAGTTTCCGAAGCGCTTATTGGCTACCAAATACTGGCTGCTAAAGAGTCCTGTGCCCGCTGCGTCTCTTAAGCCTACAGCCACAGCTGGCCAATACGCCGATTCACCCCAAAGCCCAAACTTAGCATCAAAACTTTTATCTTTGAATGTTTGATTACCACTAAAATAGGTTGGTCCGTAAAGACGGTTTTCAATAGTAGAATACCGAAACCCCCCCTCTAACCAATCCAAAGGTTGTGCGATTAAGTTGGCATTGTCATAGGGATAGACATGGCTAAAACTAAAAGCAAAGTGTCCTGCTTTTTGCATCCTAGCCGTGGGCGTTTGTATAAGCCCCACTACCCCCCAGTCATTGGTGGATAAATCAGGATCTCGACTTCTATAACTGGCTTCCGGGGGTGGCTTTTTGCTCGTTGCAGAGTCTTTTTGTAAGGAATTTTGTTGTAATGTTTTTAAACTTAAAGCTAATGGCTCGGCCACCCCCACTGGTACCGATTGAGAGGGTGAGGACACTAAGTTTTTGTTTTTTTCGGAGTGGTTATTTTCTTTTTGATTAAGCAGTCCACCGATCACGGGTTTCGATTCCAAGCGACTTAACGACGGGGGTTCAAATAATTCAAATCCGGTTGAAATACTGCCCGGCGTATCCGTCCTTATAGCTTGCATCTGAATCGGATTTTGTTGTTCTTTAAAAGGTTCTCGTCGATCTTCTGAAGGTCCTTGGGTCGCTAAAAACTGGATGAGTTGCTGTGCAAAGCGCTGCGACCAACCACTCCCTCTATGGGGCGCAAAAACCCAAGCCCCTGGGGCAATCAGATCCTGCTTATGGGCATTCCAACGACCCACACTGACTCTGTCCACACGTCCGTCGGGCTGCGCCACCCAAGCCCAATCCACACGACTCCACTGCGGGTCACATTCCCGTATGTAATCTCTGGCCTCACGTCCTTCCACATAAGCCACTCGACAGGTTTCGCCCTTAGAGACTATAACCAGCACCGAGCTTGGTCTATTCGGAATAATCACCTGGTGTCCGGCTAACAGCAGGGGGTCTTTCTTAGGATTTACTTCTAACCAATGAGCCTCAGTACTCGCAACCGCGACTCGGCCTGTAACGGGTAAGTTTTCAAACCATGATTTTAAGTTTTGTTTAAATTCTAAGGGCGCTTTTACTGACTTGTCAGGCCCTGCTAGAACTTTAAGAATGTCCAATCGTAACGCATTTTGCGATGGCATTTCTTGCGGGATTAACCAACTTAATCCCATCGGAAATTGCTCTGGGGTGTAGGGATGTTGTAACAACCATTGGCTCAAGCGCTGCGGTTGTAAAGGGGTCGTATTCGATTTTAAGCTTTCTTCTGCTCGAGTTATAACCGAGTAAAGCGTAAGCCCAGCTAACAAAAAAACAAACCATGGCAATCTAGCAACCGTTCGATAACAGAACAGTTTAAATTTGTTCTTTGGGCTTAGTCTTTTTTCAATAGACCACATATCACTGGCCCTAAGGTTGAGCTTATGGGGCAACACTCCACCCTCCCAGGGCTGCATCAATCAAGCCTTTTGGTAAAGATCAAATCATCGGGATCGACAAATACCAATTCAATGCTATAGATTTCAAACACGGGGTAGGCTTCAATTCTTGATTTAAATTGTAAATGTTGTGAGTGTACACGAAGTCATACGTTACTTTTAGGTTCGATTCGTTAAAATCAGAACCTCGGGTGAGGATAAGGAATAAGCGCAAGTTACATGGCTATTTTTTGCGCTAGACACTCTTTTTTACCTTGCTTCTTTATGGGTACTTTAACTAAGGTGCATTCCAACGTTGCCACTTAAAACAAATATCTTTTTTAATGCACTGTTCACTATAAACCACTACGGTTCGCGCTCCTTGCTTCATCACTGCATAACGTGAGGCGGGTAGATCCTCTTTCGTGGCCCAATTGACAATTTTATGGATCAATGAATTTTGATTGGAATCATTGACTTTTTTCTCTTCAAACCAAATCAATTTTTGAAGATCAACCTCTCTGATATCTGGACGGGATGGGGACACCATTGGAATGACTTCCAACTGTTCTTGAATACCCACTTTGTATCCGGGCATCTCGTCTCTCGTCCTAACCCAACGATAAGGTAGGGGATGTGCGTTCTTAGCTAATTGACTTAAAATTTCATCCCAAGCTGGGGCAAGGGAGAGGTCTACTTGAGACCATTCTGTATTAAGACCCGTGATTCCTTTGAGCCGGCCATTTTGAATTTTTAATACTTGTTGGGCTGAACTATACCAAACTTCAATAGGGCCTTGCGGAGAGGGATCTTCGTAACCTAATGCTAAAAAAGTCTCTTTATCATTCAATACCACCCGCAGGTACTGGTATCCAGAATTATTAGGTTTTACTGAGGCAGGGCGATAAAAGGGCTGAGACTCTTTCAAAGTAGTTAGCACCGTCTCCATACCTGTAGAACATGAGGAGACACAAACAAGCAGTATGCAGGTAACCAAAACTCTTCTAAGGCTCACCCGTAAATCCATTGGAAACACTTTTAATAACGATCGTTTAACAATGAGCGGAGTCTGAATCTTTATTTCTAAAGATGAGAGTTACCCTAAATTAATCCCTCACCTTGTAAAAAAGGCAAGGGATTCAAAAGGTGCTTTGATTATTTGGTGCTAGTGCTAGTGCTAGTGCTAGTCGAAGTGGCCGTCGCTGTAGTCGATATTGCGTTGTTGTTATTGTTGGATACTAAAGCAGCTCCGGCGGCAACTGCTGCTGCCGCAACGGCTGCCGCTGCCCCGGCACTCAGGCCTGCAAAACCCGCCGTCGCAGCGCTCGCTCCCGCGGCACCGGCTGCACCCGCTGCTCCAGCTGCACCGGCAGCACCAGCTCCTGCACCGGCAGCGCCAGCTCCTGCACCGGCAGCACCGGCTCCGGCTCCAGCCGAACCGGCAGCTCCCGCGGCACCCGCTTCACCCGCGGCTCCGGCTGCACTGGCAGCGCCCGCTTCTCCGGCCGCTCCTGCTGCACTGGCTCCACCTGCTCCACCGGCGGCTCCAGC
>CAITMU010000119.1 GCA_903893565.1 uncultured beta proteobacterium
ATCCAGCATCCATTGCTGATTATCGCGTTCGGTTCTTAGTTTACGAATCATTACATCCTCTCCCAATCGATCGATGCAATCAAAGACTAGGCCCCCCACGTTCGAAATCCTCATTCCCAATCTACTGAGCGGGGGGGATCTCGTTTAGTTTTATTATTTTTCTTATTCTGACTCAAAAGCTGTGCCAATAGCAAAAAAATTAAGAATTTTTTTCCTTTATCTCATTGCTACTGTCGATTTTTGTTACTCCACTCGCATAGAGGAGGCATGTACTACTTTGGTCCATTTCAACAATTCTGAATGCAGATAACTGGCAAACTCTTCCGAACGGTTGGCAATCGTCTCATAGCCCTGATCATTTAAACGCTGTTTGACTTCTGAAGAGGCTACGGCATTTGCAATTCGAGTGTTTAGAAATTTCACGATGGCCGGTGGGGTCGCGCGTGGCATAAGCCAGCCGTACATATTGTCGACAAAAAATCCAGAATATCCTGAGGCCTCTACCGTCGGCACTTCAGGTAAAGCGCTCGAGCGCTGGCGGGTGGTCACGGCCAACGCCTTTAAGCGCCCTGCTCTGACATGCGGCACCACGGGTGGCAAGGCAGTGAAAGCTAACTCGATCTGGCCCCCTAATAAATCACTTAACACCGGTGCCGCCCCCTTGTAGGGGATGTGCTGAAGCGAGACCCCTGCCACCTGAGACCAACACTCAGCGGCTAAATGACCTGCAGTGCCGCTACCCGGTGAGCCATAATTGATTCGATTGGATTTGGCTAAGGTTTGTAGTTCCTGAACATTGCGCCCTGAAAAACGGGGATTGGCTACAATAACAACCGCAGAGATCGCCACATTGGTGACCCCGACAAAGTCTTTTTCAATATCAAAACTCTTATCTGCATACAGCGCTGGATTCACCACAAAATGTAGCCCTGCCAACAACACCGTATAGCCATCTCCTGGGGCTCGTGCCACCAGTGCTGTCCCAAGATTACCACCGGCTCCAGCACGGTTATCGATGACCAAGGGCTGACCGCCCCAGTCTGCACTTAACTTTTGACCCACCACGCGCGCCACAAAATCATTGGGCCCACCTGCATTAAAGGGCACCACCACACGGATAGGTTTAACGGGATAGTTTCCTAGCAGATCCCGTTGAGGGCTCGCCTTCAAAGGCTCCGCCGATGACAATGAATGAAGCCCCAGTAGTAATAGACCCAAACCCAGCCTCATACCCTGACTCATACCCTGACTCATACCCTGATTCATACCCTGACTCATATCCAGACCAAAAAAATAGCGCACTTCTTTCTTAGTAATACGTCCCATCAACATGCTCCAAGTTGTCGTTGCCACATTGCAAACATGAGTTGCCAATCCAGCTCAGCGGCACTCTTATGATAAATATCCCGATCCGGTAGCGCATAGCCGTGATCAGCGCCGAGGTGCAGCTCATACTGATAACGAGCTTTTGCCCCTTTCATGCTCTGGGCGATAGTATCGACATCTTGAATCGATGCAAACACATCTTTTTCCGCAAAACCGCAGTAAAGCTCGCCTTCGGCCTTCATCGCCGAGCGATGCGGGGAGTCTTCCCCGGGTGTCACTAGCCGAGTGCCGTGTAAACACGCATTGGCACGGAACCGTTCGGGGTAAGCCCCCGCAACGCGAAACACATGGCGCCCTCCCATGCAGTAACCAATCGAGCCCATAGCGCCGGGCTTGACGGGTTCTGTGCGATCGATAAAACGCAGCAACGCCTCGGTGTCTTCCACCACCATCGGGTCCGTTAATTGGCGCATCGGGATACGCACAGCCTCTTGTTGATGGGGTTCTAAGAGCTCCATCGAAATCATTTGATTTTTGTCATTACGAAACGCATGTCGAATACGCCCAAAGCGATAATAAAGATCCGGCACCAAGCAGTAATAACCCGCTCCCGCAATACGTCTTGCCATATCGAAGAGCTCCTCCCGCAGTCCCCACACATCCATATAAAGCACGATAGCAGAAAAGGGCGAGGACTTTTCTGGATGAGTAACGAAAGTTTCCATGAAACCCGCAGAGGTGGGGATCATGAGGGTTTTTTCTATCATAGGGCGAGCTTCCGTTTAAAATGAGGATGAAATAGTGCGAAACGACTCAAAAAATAGATTCAAACAATCAAAAGTACAAAGAGCCGTTAAATGCGATTGGCCTAGCACGCTATAGTCTACATCATTTTTTTTCCAACCGATTTACCCCCTTAGCGAACTAGCGGGCGTCTCCGGGTGCTTACACGTTAACTTGTCGCGCTCCCTAAAAGCAATGTCGCGATATGGACTCCTTAAGATGAAAAGGATGAATCGCTCAGGGCGGCGGTTAGCCTTTGGCGATAGCGATCAAAACAAGGGTCTACATGAATTAAAAGTCGAAAAAAATAATCTCTTCACGCATTCGTCTATCACTTGGTGCTAACGGCCTAGCCCTCTTCAACCAATGCGGCTCATCTCATCCAGGGTTCGGTTGCAAACATGGCAGGCTGATATTGATAAAAACTCAGTCAATCCAGAATATCGCGTTAAAATCTCATCAATTCATCGGACAAGAACCCTAAAAAAATAATCACCAAAAATAAGGACAAGTAATGAATTTCCGTGCGATTTCAAGCCGCATTATTGTCTTTATCATTCCTATGGTTCTTGGACTGGCCTTCATGAGCCTTTGCGCTGTGAACATAGGAGCAGCAAAGGCAGCAGAGGCAGCAGAGGTAGCAGAGGCA
The DNA here is from genome assembly GCA_903893565.1 of uncultured beta proteobacterium. Lineage (GTDB taxonomy): Bacteria > Pseudomonadota > Gammaproteobacteria > Burkholderiales > SG8-41 > UBA5216. The sequence goes on from CAITMU010000119.1 coordinate 2,759, forward strand.
GCA
>CAITMU010000120.1 GCA_903893565.1 uncultured beta proteobacterium
CCCCCCCCCCCCCCCCCCCCCCCCCGGTTGGGTACATTCCTTGGATGACATCCGAAACACGATGCTCATGTCCAATAACGGTACGCCGGTGTTGCTCTCTGATGTGGCAACAATTAGCGTGGGCCATCATCCCCGCTTAGGCATTGCGGGCAAAGACGGAGATGATGACATTGTTCAAGGTATCGTGCTCATGCGCCGCGGGGAACAAAGTCTGCCAACGATCAAGCGGGTAGAGGCGGAAATTGAAAAAATCAATACTTCCGGCATCTTGCCTCCTGGCGTACAAATTGAAAGAATTTACGATCGCGCCGATTTGATTCATGTGACCACCAATACCGTATTGCACAACATGGTCGTGGGTATATTGTTAATATTTTTCGTACAATGGATTTTTTTGGGAGACTTACGAAGCGCTGTGATTGTTGCAGCTAACATCCCTTTTGCACTTTTTTTCGCGGTGTTGATTATGGTGGCTCGTGGCGAATCAGCTAACTTGCTATCGGTGGGTGCAGTGGATTTTGGCTTAGTGATTGATGCGACCGTGATCTTGGTAGAAAATATTTTCCGACACTTGTCACATGGGACTAGTTTTAAAGACTCTGCTATTGCTCAGCGCGGTAACAATACGAGTGTTGGGCTTACGGGTAAATTTGCTGTCATTGCTCATTCGGCCACAGAAGTTAATCGGGCAATCTTTTTTGCTGTCTTGATTATAGTGGTAAGCTTTTTGCCACTTTTTACCATGTCGGGAGTAGAAGGACGCATTTTTGGACCCATGGCCACCACCTATGCTTATGCCATTATTGGTGGATTGATTGCGACCTTTACGATTTCGCCTGCGTTGAGTGCGATTTTATTCAAGGCAAACGTAAGTGAAAAAGATACTCTTTTGGTGGTTTTTATGCGCCGCGTCTACACCCCTGTATTGCGTGCCGCAATCGGTTGGCCCAAATCGACTCTTGTATTAGCATTGATTGTTTTCGCAATGTCCTTAGTCGGGGCTTCTCGTTTAGGCATAGAGTTCTTGCCGACATTGGAAGAGGGCAATATGTGGATTCGGGCGACGATGCCCCCTTCTATATCCTTGGAAGAGGGCAATGTGTATGTTAATAAAATTCGTAATATGTTGAAGTCTTACCCGGAAGTCGAAACCGTGATTTCTCAAAACGGTCGGCCGGATGATGGGACCGATGCGACGGGATTTTTTAACGCCGAGTTTTTTGTGCCATTAAAACCCTTTGATAAGTGGCCCGCCGGAGTCGATAAAGTTAAATTGACCAATGAGATTAGTGATCGTTTTGAAAAAGAATTTCCTGGCATTGAATTTAACTTCTCTCAGTATATTCAAGATAATGTGGCCGAGTCAGCTTCGGGGGTAAAAGGACAAAACTCGATTAAATTAATCGGCAATGATTTAAATACTTTGCAAGATATTGCCTACAAGATTAAAGCCATTATGGGGGCGATTCCTGGCGTCGAAGATTTATTGGTGTTGGATTCTTTAGGTCAACCGACGATTAACATTGATGTCGATCGGCTAAAGGCCGGACGTTACGGATTGATGCCTGGGGATATTAATGCGACCGTACAGGCGGCTATTGGAGGCAAGGAGGCAGGCAATTTGTATGAAGAAGGAAGTGATAGAAATTTCCCGATGGTATTTCGTTTGGCGCATGAAAATCGTGACGGTATTGAGGCACTGAAACGGATCTCGATCGGCGCGCCCAACCCCAATGGTAACGGGGTGGTGCCCATTGCCTTAAGTGATGTCGCTGATGTGAAATTGGTGACCGGTCCTTCTTTCATTTATCGTGAAAATCAGCAACGTTATGTGCCGATCAAATTTAGTGTTCGTGGCCGTGACTTGGGCGGAGTGGTGAAGGAGGCGCAAAAGAAACTGGACGCAGAGCTCAAATTGCCCCCTGGCTATCGGATTGTATGGGCGGGAGAATTTAATGATTTGGAGCAAGCCCTTGAACGATTGAAGGTGGTGGTGCCTGCCACAGTTGCTTTGATCGCGTTGCTTTTATTTTTTAACTTTAATTCAATTGTGGACACGTTATTAGCCGTGAGCGTGATACCGATGGCCGTGATTGGGGGGATATTAGCCCTGTTGTTTACTGGGACTCACTTTAGTGTGTCAGCCGCTATCGGGTTTATAGGCTTGATGGGTATTTCAGTTATGGAAGGGATTCTGGTGCTGTCTTATTACAATCAATTGGTTGTCAACAGCACTAACCGGATCCAGGCCTTGACTCAAGCGTGTGAAACGAGACTTCGTCCGGTCATGATGACTTGTATTGCTGCCTGTGTCGGTTTATTGCCGGCAGCGATGTCTAGCGGTATTGGCTCCCAAGTGCAAAAGCCTTTAGCCATGGTGGTCGTGGGAGGTATTTTGTTAGCACCGATTTTGATTTTGATTGTTTTTCCAGTATTGATTCGCTTATTTTCTCGGCGCAGGAGTGGGGATGAAGCCGCTTAATATGAGAATTCTACGGGCCGGGACTTGGCGCAGACAAGAGGTGAAACGGGTATGAGCGTATGGCGTATTAATGGCACGCGTGTGCCCTTTCCCCAATATTGGATGTCGTGGGCGAAAAAACTCGTGTGGCTGAGTCTGGGATTGAGTATGGCAGGCTGCACTCTAGGCCCTATTTTTTCTCGTCCCGGGAGTCCTAATCATGCTGATTATTCCTCTGCCGAAAATCCCTTAGCTACCAGTACTGAGGCTGTAGCGGGCCGAGATGGACAATCGCAACGCTTTGTCAAAGGTTTGGATTTGCCCGCCCAGTGGTGGCAGTTGTTTCGTTCGCCGTCGTTAAATGAGTTGATAGAGCAAGCGCTTAAAAACAATAACGACTTAAAGGCTGCCCAGGCCGCCCTTCGCCTAGCCAATGAAAATGTCAAAGCGCAGCAAGGCTTTTTCTTTCCCACGGTTCAGGCCGGTGTCTCCCCTAACCGCCAGCGAAATGCGGTAGGAACTCTCTCGCCGACCTTAGCCTCGGGTAATGCGATTTACAATTTATACACGTCTCAAGTCGCCATCTCTTATGCCCCTGATGTATTCGGGTTAAATCGACGTCTAGTGGAGTCTTTAAAGGCGCAGGCCGAATTTCAAAGCCACTTATTGCAGGCTACTTACGTTACCCTTACGGCCAATGTGGCGCAAGCCGCCGTACAGGAAGCCTCTTTGCGTAGTCAGATACAGGCCAATGAGTCGTTGATCAAAATACAAAAAGAGCAATTGAGTATTTTTAATCAACAGTTAAATTTGGGGGCGGTGTCAATGAATGACATCGCTGCACAAGAGGCCCAGTTAGCCCAAACGCAGGCGTTGTTGCCACCTTTGAAACAGCAATTGTCCATACAGCGCAATTTATTGACGGCTTTATCGGGCCAATTACCTCAAGACAGTATTAAACAGTCTTTTGAATTAAATTCATTGCATTTACCTGATACGTTGCCGGTGAGCTTACCCTCGAGCCTTGTGGATCAACGTCCTGATGTGCGCGCTGCCGAGGCTACTTTACATTCCGCCACGGCTCAAATTGGGGTGGCCATGGCCAATCGGCTACCGCAATTTAGTATTACAGCCGCAGCGGGGGGAGCCTCCACTGTGTTCTCACAGATGTTTCGCGCCGACAATGTTTTCTGGGGGATAGCAAGCAGTGCTACGCAGACGTTGTTTGATGGGCGGACGTTGTTGCATAGAAAATTAGCGGCTGAGGCGGCATTTGAACAAGCCGCGGCACAATACCGTAGTACCGTGGTGGGTGCATTTCAGAATGTAGCTGATGCACTAAGAGCGCTGGAATATGATGCACAGGCGTTGAAGGCCCAAAGTGAGGCTGAACAAGCGACCGCAAAAAGTCTTTCGTTTGCCCAAAAGGGTTTCGAGTTGGGCTCGGTGAGTTACTTAGCTGTATTGAATGCTCAGCAAGCCTATCAACAATCGTTAATTGGGGTGGCTCAGGCTCGTGCCAGCCGCTATGCCGATTCGATTGCACTATTTCAAGCACTGGGTGGGGGTTGGTGGAACAATCCTGAGTTGAATCGCTTAGAAAAGTAATAACGATACGCCCCCCCAAAGCGCTTTTTCATCGTCCCCGACGGCGTCAACGATAGGTCCATGGGCTTCTGAAGTTTTTTTGATGCTAACCCACGCAGTGCAGACCCTAAAGCCATCCCTAAATTCATCCAAGTTTGTCTTGGCGACTTCACCACTGTTGTGGTCCATCAGATAGATCAAGGTATTGGGGCGATCTTGAAGAACCCCAAAGCCGATGCTGGTCATGCCCTCATGAGAAAAATTCTCACGCTTTGTTTCCCAAAGCGATCGATGACCTCGTTTAATCAGCCCTCATGAGTCTCGTAGGTTCGTAGTTCAAAAACGCTATGCGCTTAGCGCTTTCATTGCCCTTGTAAAAGAAGATTTATGGGTTGTAGGCTTTGCTCACCTTGTAGCGCTAACACGGATTTTGCAATAGCGCGGGAATCGACGGGTAGCGGGGACAGATCGGCCAGCCGATTAAATTTAATACTGATTTCTTCGGCCGTGCACGGATCGGCAGGAGTGCCATGAGGGTCGAGTGTGAGCGCTTGGAGCACTTTTCCATTCTTAAGGTGTAGTTGTACTCTTGAACCAAATCGTGAAGGATAAACCGCCTCACACTCTGGATCCACAGTCAGTTCTACTTTAGCGGCGAGGGCGAGTAGTGGCTGATCGGTGAACGAAGCCGGTTCAAAAGAGCGTGGGTCTGCAGGGTCGCCCATGAGGGTGAGGGCGACGCAGTAAGGAATACTGTATTGAGCATCCATGGTGTCTTCGGGTTTGGGGTTAGCGTTACTTTTGACGGCTAACTGACTCGTACCGACCACAATTTTTTCGAGCTCATCAGGGTTAAAAGGGGAGGCTTTGCGAAGTTGCTTGATGAGCTGAACGACCCCTTGGACCCAGCCGCAGAGGGGATAGACCTTAAACCATACGGCGTTGATTGCCCAGGATTGTCCAAAATCTTTTGAGAGGGCTGTTGGCTGAGCTTCTTTGTAACCAAACACATCAAGTAGACCATAGTGGCCCTCAATGGCGCCACTGGGACCAGTAAAACCTTTTTGGGCCAATAGGGCGGCGCGCACGGCCGAAGAAGCAGCCCAGCCTGCATGCATGCGTTTAACCATACCGCCACCGCCTCCCACAACATACGCTTTGATGCCGGAGGATAAAGAGGCTGCAATACCGGCCGCTGAAATTAACTGGGGGATCGTTAAACCAAGAACGCTACCGACCGCCAGTGCTGAGGCCACAGGACCCACTACGCTGGTTTTATGAAATCCGAGTTCGGAGGCTTTTGTGCCAAGGGCTAAACTTAAACGCGAAGTGGCCTCGTAGCCCAAGATAATCGCGCGTAAGAGCTGCTCTGCGGTGGCGTTAGACGATTGCGCCGCGGCGAGTACTGCGGGGATGACCACAGTGCCAGGATGGATGATGGCAGCGGGTAAAAGATCATCGAGCTCAAAACCGTGAATAGCAGTGCCGTTACATAAAGCGGCAGCCGGGGCACTTAACGTTTGACGGTGACCTAATACAACCGAACTGCCGTGGGAGGACTCTTCAATCAGTTGGCTTGCCATTATGGTAGACCAAGGTTGACTCGCACCAAACAATCCACAACCGAGGGCGTCTAAAAGACAGGCCCGGGCGTTGTCAAAAGCAATCGGTGGGATGTCTTTTGTAGGGTAGTCTTTGATAAATTCAATGAGTGCTGTGGCGTGAACGGAAACGCTCGGAGCAGAATGCGAAAGAGGCATCGTCATAATGAGAATAATTAATAAAAAAAGTGTTAGGGGGATTAGAGCGCTTTTATCTGAGCGATCTCGCACAGACGGGCGTAAACTTTATCGTCGAGATTAATAAATCCTTTTAGTTGATTTTCTCGGCGCTTTTGTTGACTACGATCCCCGGGAACACGAACACTATCCTGTGTTTGTAAGGGTCGATTAGCGCTGATGATTTGACGAAAAGCGGATACCCGGGCTGGGAATTGGTCACTGGGCATAAAAAGGCGAGGGTTGACGAGCATGAAAAAAAGCCCGTAATTACTCACGTCATCAATCACCAGATCACTACCTGCCAGAATACCTAAAAGTTGTATGGCCAGTGCCAAGCCACTGCCACGCACTCCGCCCCAAGGCAAAATAGCACCTTCGAGAGCCTCATCCGGTACAGTGGTGGGCTCGCCCATCGGACTAACTGCCATGCCTTCGGGGAGGGCGATACCTTTGGTTTTAGCCAGCACCACATCGCCCCAAGTGGTTTGTGAGGTTCCTATATCAATAATCAGCGGGTCGTCTTCACTGGGGAAAGCGATGGCCAAGGGGTTGGTGCCCATTAACCGATCCATGCCGCCAAAGGGTGCGACGCGTGCGGTGGTGTTGGTGGTGTGGAGCGCAATAAATCCAGCGCGGGCCGCTCGCTCGACATAATAGGCCAGACGCCCTGAAAACCAAGTATTGTTGGCACAAACCACTGCGACACCATTTTTTGTCGCAATATCGATCGCTTTGTCGATCGCTTGTAGGGAAACTACATAAGCGACGTTATCCCCACCATCAATGAGAGCAGAGCAGTGATTTTCACGAATGACGCGGGTATCTCGAGCTGGTGGTTTATTACGCATTTCTTCCGCAATGGCAATGACCCGAGGTAAGCTCGAAAATTCATGACCGCACAAGGCCGCGTCGATTAAATGTTCTGCGGTAACGCGTGCATTGGATTCGCTCATCCCAGCGCAAGTTAATGCTTTGATAGCAAGGCTTGAGGCCTCGGTCAGAGACAGTTGCATGAAAGTTCCATTTTTAAAAGGCTGGCTAGTGTAACTGTGTGTAGGGATGGGGGCTAGTTTTTATTATTGCGTTAAATGGGCAAGTCTTAGCTTAAAATAAGAGTCTATGAATGGCGAGAAGCCTCTACACTAAGGGGGTTATCAATTAAGGAACGCTCATGGATTTTGGTATTTTCAATATAATGCAGCAACGCGATCTAAACAAGAGCCCCCAGCAGATCTTCGCCGAGGCCGCTGAACAGACCGAAGTGGCCGAACAGTTGGGTTTTAGTCGAGCGTGGTATGCGGAGCACCATTTTTCTAATTACAGTTTGTGTCCCTCGCCATTGATGATGGCGGCGCACATGGCGGGGCGCACGTCGCGCTTGCGCTTGGGAACCGCGGTTGTGGTGGCCCCGCTTTATAATCCTGCCCGCTTATTGTCTGAGATTGGCATGGTCGATAATTTAAGTAATGGGCGCTTGGATCTCGGGGTCGGTATGGGATATCAGAAATTTGAGTTTGAGCGATTTTGTTCCACCTTGGCTAATGTGCGCGAATTTACCGGTGAGATGCTGGAACTCATCCAGATGAGTTTATCGGCACCGAGTTTTGAGTTTCAGGGTAAGCACATTCAATTTCCACGCTCATCCATTAGTTGTAAACCGATACAAACCCCAACACCGCCTATTTGGTATGCTGGTGGAGATCCTGAGCATTTGGCGTGGATTGCCCGGCATGGTCATACTTTGTTTATGACAGGACTTTTGGGTGGGGTGACACGAATGAAAAAAACTCGTGAATATTATGATGGGATTGCTGCCTCGCAGGGTCAACCAGCACGGGTGGCAGTGACCCGACTGGCGTTCGTGACGCGAAATAAAAAAGATGCTGAGCACTATGCCAATTGCGCGCTGTATCAACAGCGCCTGGCGGTGTCTTTGAAAGGCCAGCGAGAAAAAGTGGCCAATCATTATGTCATACAAGAGTTACCTTACGATGAAGAGCCAAATATGGAATCCATCCTGCGCAATCTTCCGGTGGGTGATGTGGATTCTTGCATTGAAAAAATGATCCGTATCGTACGAGAAATTAATCCGGTACACATTGCTATCCAACCGCAGGTCGGGGATATGGAGCATAAAAAGGCGCTTGAATCGATGCGCCTTTGGGCTGAAGAGGTGATGCCAGTGGTGCTAAAGGAAACCGCACATTTGGCTAAAGCAGCATAAGGTAACCATGACGAGCATCTTAAAATCACTACGGGTTTTGGATTTAAGCCGAGTCTTGGCTGGACCTTACTGCGCGCAGCTGCTAGGCGATCAGGGGGCGGACGTCATCAAAGTGGAAAATCCTGGCAGTGGCGATGAGAATAGGGTGTGGGGCACCCGTGCGCCTGATGGCATTACCAGTAACTTTCACAGTGTTAATCGCGGCAAGCGGGATATCACACTTAACCTTAAATCGGCTGAGGCCCGTGAGGTCTTGCAGTTATTGATTGCCAAGGCCGATGTGCTGATACAAAGCTTCTTGCCAGAGTCGGCTAAAGGCTTGCAGGTCGATTATGAGTCGGTCAAGAAAATAAAACCCGATATTATTTACTGCTCCATTAATGGCTATGGTCCTAAAGGTCCTTTGTATAACAAAGCCGGATACGATCTGATGATGCAGGCTTTTTCTGGCATCATGTCCACGACCGGTTATGCGGGAGGGCCTCCTGTGCGTTCGGGCGTGTCGTTTATCGATATGAGTACGGGCATCTGCGCTTATAGTGGGATTATGACGGCACTCGTTAAGCGCATGCAAGGCGGTGGTGGTAGTCATGTTACCGCTTCGCTTTTAGAAACGGCGATATCACTTTTAGGCTACCACGCGGTGGCTTGGTTACAGGCAGGTCTCTTACCCACGAAGGAAGGATCTGGGGTGTTTCATTTGGTGCCTTATCAGGCCTTTGCCTGTCGTGACGGCCATCTTTTGGTAGGGGCGACGAATAATGTGGCTTGGAAACGATTTTGTGAGGCGATTGATCATCTAGAGTTAGAAACAGATGAACGCTTTAACTCAAACGATCAGCGTTTAGCGAATCGTTCGGTTTTGGTGGGATTGTTGGAGAGCATTTTTGCTACGCAAACGGTGGCCTATTGGATGGCAAGGCTAGATGCCCGTGGGGTGGCTGCCGCACCCATTAATAGCTTAGATCAGGTGCTCACCCATCCACAGGTGCTAGCCAATGATATGGTGGTGAATGTTAAAAATGCCGAGGGGTTGAGTCTGCCCACTTTGGGTACGCCGTTTAAGGTGTCTGGGCAATCGATTCATTCCACTCAAGCCGCACCGGCTTTAGGGGCACATACTGAGTCGATACTACGAGAAGAATTGGGTTTAGATGACCAGGCAATGGCGCGGCTTCGACAAGCGAAGGCTTTATAGATTTTCCAAAAAAGCGCAAACGCAGGGAAAGACGCTTTAGCTGCGTTCTTGCTGTCGGAATAGTTCAATGACAAAATCCACAAATACTCGGGCTTTGGGGGATAAGCCACGGCTGTGGGGGTAGACCGCGTAAAGTGCCGTGTCGTGGACGGTGGGGCTGACTTGATAGTCAGTGAGCACGGATTGTAATTGACCGTCTTGAATGGCTTTTGAAACCATCCATTTTTGTACGACCATGAGGCCTAATCCTGACAAAGCGGCTGCCAATAAAGTCGGGGCGCTTGAGGTGTGAAGATTGCCCGCGACAGGGACATCTATTTTTTCTTTTTCTCGAGTAAAGTGCCACAGTTCACCATATTGATCGGCTTGGTAGATGAGACAATTATGTTGAGTCAGTGCCTGTGGGGTCAGTGGGGGACTGTGGCGCTTAAAATAATCGGGGCTGGCGCAGACCACGCGTTGGCTGGGACTGATGCGGCGCGCCACCATACTGGAGTCTTCGAGATGGCCTAAAAAAATAGCCACATCAATACCGTTGGCGATCAGGTCAATGCGTTCATCGCCCAAAGTGACATCTAGGGTTAATTGTGGATTTCGGGTTAAAAAATCCGCTAGCGCCGGCAGTATGACGGCGCAGGCAGCCGACGTGCGTAAGTAGACTTTTAATAAGCCTTTGACCGATTGTTGAAAGGAAGAGATATCACGTTTGGCACGGTCTAATTCAGAAACAATATGTTTGGCTTTTTTATAAAATAGTGCGCCAGCCTCTGTTAGGGATTGTTGTCGGGTGGTTTTATTCAGTAAACGCGTGCCCAGTGCGTCTTCCAGCGTTTTTAATTGCCGAGCGATAGAGCTCACGGCAAGGTGATTACGACGGGCAGTCGCAGAAAGACTGCCCTCGTCAACCACTTGGATAAAGATGCGCAGTGCGTTTAATTCATCCATGCCGATGCTGAACTATCGGGCACGATTTTCGGCAATATGGTTAGCGGCACGAAAACCGGTGACGGAGGACTTACTTAACCCCCCAACATAGCCGACTTGGGGCCCGCCTTCCAATCCCCCTGTGGCACAGCCGGCGGCATATAACCCCATAATAGGATCTTCAGCTGAATTGAGTACGCGGCTATGTTCATCGATGGCAATGCCGCCCATGGTATAGGTAATACCAGGGGCTAAACGCACGGCGTAAAAAGGGGCGTTGATAATAGGCATAGCGCTGTGGGTTTTGGCTGAGCGTGTTGGGTTCAGTTGTTCGAGGGTGCCAGCGCTCACGGCGGCATTATAGGCGGCCACGGTTTTTGTTAAGCGATTGGCATCGATCCCCACCTTACCGGCGAGTTCCTCGAGGGTTTGTGAGGTGTGAACGGTGCCGCCATTTTGCACAATGAGTGGATTGGCAGGGGTAATAAATGCCTTTCCTGGCCCATCCCAAATGGACTGATCAAAAATGACCGTTGTGCTCAAAGGGTCCTCCAGTGCAGCCAGATGATTGGCTAGATAAACCCCTCCCAGTCCTTCATCGACAAAACGTTCGCCTTGTGCATTCACAATGAGTCCTGCCACACACAATTCATCCATAATGGGGAAGGGCCAAAGATCATCATTGGTCATGGCATCTTGAATGAGTAAGTGGCCATAAAAATGGTCCATGCCGACGAGTTTGGCGCCCACTTCGCGTGCCATGATAAGACCGTCTCCCTTTGCCGTTTGAGCGTTGCGCTGACGGATTTTAGCGGGGGCTGGTGTGATGAATTCTTTGAGTAATTCGAGATTGGCTTGAAAGCCACCATCGCAAATGACGACGTTTCTTGCCTCGATCTGTACGATTTTGCCTTGTTGCTCGGCTTCTATGCCAACACAGACCGTCCCAGACATTTTAAGTTTGATAGCCCGAGTACCCAGCAATAGGGTGCCGCCCGCCTTTTTATACTCAGCCTGTAAAGTGCGAAGCATGACGTCACCTCCGCGGCCATGCCAATAGTCACGCCCTTTGGTGGCAATAGGGGGTGCGAGTGTGTGTTGTCGATGTGAGGCCGTTCCCACTTTGATATAGCGGAGTCCTTTACTTTGTAACCATTGCACGGTTTGACCCACGTTCTGGGCCATGACATCGAGAAAGCTCTGGCGTGAAAAATCGTCGGTGTAGCTTTTCATGGCTTTCATTAAGATGTCGGGGGACTCTGCGACATCTCGATAAGACACATGAAAAGCGCCGCCGCAAATACGAGAATTGCAAAGATAGCGCTCGGTCTCCCCTTTTTCTAAAAGGGCGACACGCACCCCTTGTTCAGCAAGTCGTAATGCACAGGACAGACCTGCTAGTCCAGCACCAATAATAAGGGCTTCAAAGGATTGGGGTGCGTTCATGGCCGTGAAATTCCTTTTGGTTGAAAATAGATTGTAAGGGTCATTAAAAAAGTAAACTTCTGAAAAAAGGCATTCATCCAGCGGGAGCCGAGCGCCCTCTTCAACACATTGCTGTGGTAGCTCTAGCGTTTAATCGGCACGGATGCCCAATTGACGGATAAGCGTGGTCCATTTTTTTCTTTCGTTCAGTAGGAAATCGTGAAAGGCTTGGGGACTACCCCCCACCATACGGACCCCTAAGTCAATCATTGGGTTTTTGTATTCATTTTGCTTGATGACGGTATTGGTATCCTGATTCAACCGATCTACTAAGGGCAATGGGGCATTAAAGGGTAGCAATAGACCGTGTCCTAAAGTCGCCGTAAAGCCCTTTAAGCCACTTTCATCAAAGGTGGGCAGATCGGGTAAAGCGGTGAGTCGTGTGAGGCTTGCTACCGCGATGGCACGTACTCGGGTGGTGCGGATTTTGCTGATGGCAGAAGAGGAGCTGTCAAAGAGCAGTTGGATTTCATTGCTCATCAGCGCACTCAACGCTGGGGCGGCGCCTTTGTAGGGGACATGGGTTAAATCGACGCGAGCATACAGCTTAAATAGTTCTGCAGATAATTGTAAAGAAGTCCCCACGCCACCCGAGCCGAATAATAAAGAACCCGGCTGCGCTTTGGCTAGGGCAATGAGTTGGGCCACACTGTTAGCCGGTACGGTGGGATTAATGAGCAATACACTGGGGGTTTCACTGATTTGGATCACCGGGGTGAAATCATGATCGGGGTTATAGGAGAGCTTGTCGTAGAGCGCTGGGTTAATAGACAGAATGGGATGCGTGGCAAAAAAAATGGTGTAGCCATCCGCTTTGGCGCGCGCCACAGCTGCTGCAGCGACCCCCCCGGCGGCCCCTGCCACATTATCCACTACGACGGATTGAGACCATAGCTGAGATAGTTGCGCGGCCAGTTTTCTAACATTGATGTCTGTGCCGCCACCAGCAGGAAAAGGTGCCACAAGACGCACCGTACGGGAGGGAAATTCCTCAGCCCAGACAACACAAGAGCCGAAGAGACTTAAGAAAATTAGTCGCAAGACGACAGCTCGTTGGGTCAAAAGTAGTGTGATGTTCATGGCGGGGAGGAATGTAAGGTAAGGTAAGGGGTTTTGTTGAAGTATTAAATGGGTTGTCATGCAGCTTAATCGGCCGTGATTTTTTGATTGCGAATTAATTCCCCATATTTTTTACTTTCTTGAATTATAAAGGAGGCGAGCTGCTCCGCACTACCGCCCATCAGGCTGACACCAAATTCATTCATGCTATTTTTGTAATCTTTGTCTTGAACGGATAGATTGATGGCTTGATTGATTGTTTTTAAAATGACGGGGGAGACGGTTTTTAACATCCAAACGCCGTGTGAAATACTGACTTCAAAGCCAGGTAGTCCACTTTCTATGAAGGTGGGTACGTCATTAATGGCGGGTAGGCGTATTTTAGCGCCAATGGCTAAGGCTTTGACACGCCCAGCACGCACATGCCCGATGGCGGTCATCGAGTTATCGAACAAGAGTTGAATTTCATTGCTAGCCAGGGCAATGGCAGCCGGCGCTGAACCTCGATAGGGGATGTGAACGAGGTGAATATGGGTGATTTGGTTAAGTAGTTCAGCCGCCAAATGAATAGAGGTGCCGGCCCCGCCTGAGCCAAAATTAATACGCTTAGGGTTGGCACGCGCAAGGCTAATGAGCTCATTCACGTTTTGTGCAGGCAAAGCAAGGCTTGCCAATAATACGTGGGCCGCTTGACTCACGAGAGCCACAGGAGCAAAGGCTTCTGGTTTGAAAGGCAGACGACCCTCATAGAGCACTGGATTGACAGCAAACACTGGGTGGGAAGAAAAAAAGAGGGTATAGCCATCGGAGTTGGCACCCATCACTGCCACCGCGGCTGCATTGCCTGCTGCCCCACCCATGTTTTCAACAATGACATTTTGTTTTAATACTTGATGCAGCTGCTCGGCAAGACGCCGAGCATTTAAGTCTGCCCCGCCACCGGCCGGCATGCCGGCAATTAAGCGCAGAGAACGATTGGGGTAAGGAGAATCGGCTAAGGCAAAAGGGATCCAGGGGTTCAAAAGGCATAGCCCCACGAGGCCCATTCTACGCATTGAATGAAGTAAAAAAAGAAGAGGAGTCATCATATATTCTTAGGATCAGGATAGACATCATCACCAAAAAAATGTCGTGTGCGTTGTAGATACTCGCCCGTGGGTGGGGCATAACTTAATCGTTTACTGGTAAAGCGTCCCGTGATCTTTCTTAATTTAACCGCCATTTCCCCCATTTTTATCAGTTCCACGATGCCATTGACCACAGGGGCGCGTTCGATTTCGTAGGTGTGGGATTCAGCCAAAAACACAATGATATCGCCGCCCGCGGGGATAATGATTTCAGCCCCTTTATCGAGTAATTTTTGTGCGGCTAAGTTAAATTGATCGAGAATGGATTGACGAAAGGGTTTGTCAATCATGGCTCTTTTTAATTCGATCGGGGTGGTGTCCATAGCCTCCATGCCAATGAGACGGCGCTCGAGACCGTAACGCTGTACGTTTTCCATTAAGCGTAAATTCCATTTGGGGCTGATGGTCACGAGTCCAAAACTGGCACCCATGATACTGGCCATGTGTAGGCTGGTTTCACACAGTCCTAATACTGGAATATTGACGCACTCGCGGGCTTCACGAATTCCCGCATCACTGATGTTGCCAATTAGAAACGCGTCGTAGCCCTCACGTTCGGCTTGCATGGCGTTAAAAATCACTTCTCGTAGGTCGTGATGCTCCAGAAAACGGTAATGCACCCCGATACCGGGGGATTGGGAGACGCCACGCATATCGACTTGGGTGCCAGGCTCAACCGCAGTGGCGATGGTTGCGCGTAGAATTTCGCCGTAAGGGGTGGATTCGGTTTGTCGAGCCAGACTTTGGTACCAGAGTTTCATCGGTAGGTGACCTTCAAAATAAAAAATAAGAGGGTGAGGGCTAATGGCAAAAAACGGGTGGGCCCAGGCCTATTTACGGTAGGTCGTTGGCATAGATCCTTTTCGTTTCCAACCGGTTGGCCCTTTTTTTGATGGGATCGGGGATGGAGTCGCCTCGCTGACATTTATTTTGTTATGAGAGAAGAGTTTACCGCAGCGTGGGGTTTAATGCTGATTACGATCATGCCGGCGAGCACGAGGACGGCACCAAAAATCTGAGTGAGAGAGATGGGTTCTAAGAGAAAGACCTGTCCTAAGACCATGGTGGATAAGGGGCCAATGCAGCCTAAGAGACTGACCTGATTGGCGCCGATTCGTTTTAACCCTTCGGCCAGTAACCACAATGGCAAAACAGTACTAAAAATAGCCATAATGAGGGCAAGACGATAAACCTCTCCCGGCACGATCAGGGCCGTGGTGCCGTGAAAGCCCAAAAAATTGCAGATGACAAAAAAAGAAGCAAAAATCGAAGCATAGGCTGTAAAACTCATGGAGCCCATTTTTTGTACATAACGGCTGCCGGTGAGCAGGTAAATAGCGTAGATGACCGCGCTGGTGAAGACTAGTCCTGACCCTAGCAGTATTTTATCCCAAGCGCCTCCGAGGGCAATACTGTCATGGAAAACCAGTGCAATGCCGCAATAAGATAGGCCGAGGGATAGCCAGTGTTGGGCGCGAATGGGTTGCTTTAAAAAAACGGCAGACATCAATAACACTAAGCTCGGGTGTAGGTAAAGAATGAGTCGACCCAAACCAGCAGAAATGTATTGTAGCCCGATGAAGTCGAGGTAACTGCCCAGGCAATAGCCTAGAAATCCTAGGCCTGTAATGATCAGCCAATCACGTCTTGAGAGCTTAGGAAACCCAGAGAAGTAGGCCATTAGAAGAAAAAAGGGCAAAGCAAAGATCATGCGTAAGGCCAGCAGCGTCATCGCCTCAACGCCGTGTTGATAGGCTAATTTAATAATAATCGTTTTGCCAGAAAAGGCAATGGAGCCCAAGATGGCGTAAATGACACCGATATAAATATGGCGACGGTTATTGGGCAGGATCATTTTTAAGAATGGGAAAAAGTGAAAAAACAACCCTTAAAATACCTTGGGGCTTGGGCATGAATATAGAACTCGAGCACCTATCCCTAGGGCCCATACTCGATAAAGGATACGTTTATTGATCCGTCGGCTTCATTATCCCCCAACGATGGAATAAACGCAGGCTTCCCGAGCGGGGCATGATAAAATTTTGTATATTGTAGTCTGGTTCAGGTCAAGCCAACGTCACAGGCAGAGGGTTAACATGGCAGGTCATTCAAAGTGGGCGAATATCCAGCACCGAAAAGGTCGCCAGGATGCGAAGCGCGGTAAAATTTTTACGCGGTTGATAAAAGAGATCACGGTGGCTGCTCGCATGGGAGGCGGGGATCCGGACAGTAATCCGCGACTGCGGCTGGCGATGGATAAGGCCTACGCGCAGAACATGCCCAAAGACAATGTGGAACGCGCGATTAAACGCGGCACAGGTGATCTTGAAGGGGTCAATTACGAAGAAATTCGCTACGAAGGCTACGGCGTGGGTGGGGTGGCGGTGATGGTGGATTGCATGACCGACAATCGCACGAGAACCGTGGCGGATGTTCGTTTTGCTTTTACCAAAAATGGCGGCAACATGGGCGCTGAGGGTTCTGTGGCATTCATGTTTCAACATTGTGGGCAGATGATTTTTGCACCCGGTACTGCGGAAGAATCTTTGATGGAGGCGGCTATTGATGCGGGGGCGCAGGACGTGCTGACCAATGAGGATGGTAGTATCGAAGTGCTGACCGATCCTCACTCTTTCCATCAAGTCAAAGCGACAATTGAAAAAAGTGGTTTTAAACCGGAGTTGGCTGAGGTGGTGATGAAGCCGAACAACGAAGTGGAGTTAACGGGCGAGGATGCGATCAAAATGCAAAAGCTCCTAGACGCCTTGGAAGCCTTGGATGACGTGCAGGAAGTGTACTCTAGCGCTATCTTCGAGTAGATTATTTCGTGGACTTGAACCTCATTCGCATCATGGGAATCGACCCGGGGCTACGCGTGACAGGGTTTGGTATTGTTGAGAAAAAAGGCTCGATATTGACCTATATTGGCAGCGGTTGTATCCGTACGGCTCCAGGTCCTTTGGCCTTACGATTAAAAACGATATTAGAGGGTTTGGCCGAGATCATTAGCTACTATCAACCGATGCAAGTGGCGATTGAAAAAGTATTTGTGAATGTAAACCCCCAATCGACGTTGCTCTTAGGTCAGGCTCGCGGTGCCGCCTTGTGTGCTGCGGTTTTAAAGGATCTACCGGTGAGTGAATACACGGCGCTTCAAGTCAAACAGGCCGTCGTGGGTAATGGTCACGCTCAAAAGGAACAAGTGCAGGCGATGGTCAAGCGTTTACTGCAATTGACGGGCAGTCCGGGCGCCGATGCTTCGGATGCGTTGGCCTGCGCCATCTGTCATGCACATGGCGGCCAGGGCTTGGGCAAGTTGGCCACGGCGGGCTACCGAGTGCGTCGAGGTAGACTCATTTGATCGGCCGACTCAGTGGAGTCTTATTGTCAAAACTGCCGCCCCAAATTATGTTGGAGGTTCAGGGCGTGGGCTATGAGATCGATGTGCCGATGAGTACTTTTTACCAACTGCCAGCCGTGGGTGAGAAGGTCATGCTCTTTACCCATTTGAGCGTGAGGGAGGATGCGCATTTATTGTTCGGTTTTGTGAGCGATGAAGAGCGCAGTGTGTTTCGTCAACTTTTAAAAATTTCGGGTATCGGGGCGCGCACGGCGCTGTCAGTTTTGTCCGGTATGAGTGTTGCTGATTTACAGTTGGCCATCACCAGCCAAGATAGTGCGCGCCTGACAACCATACCAGGCATCGGAAAAAAAACCGCTGAACGGTTGGTGCTGGAATTAAAAGATAAAGTCAAAGCGTTAGTGTCCTCATCAGCGCCGTTGTCAGGGGTTCTCCCCAATAGTGATATTTTGAATGCTTTGCTGGCCCTAGGCTATAACGATAAAGAGGCGCAGTGGGCTGTGAAACAACTACCCGTTGGGGCCAGTGTGAATGAAGGCATTCGTCAAGCGCTTAAATTTTTATCAAAATCCCAATGAGTATAGAAACCGATCGACTGATAGCGCCTGCCCCTGCGAGTGTGCAAGAGGAGGTATTAGAGCGCGCGCTACGCCCAAAACAACTGGATCATTATGTTGGACAGGAAAAAATACGCAGTCAGTTGTCTTTATTTATCGAAGCGGCTCGTAGACGACAGGAACCGCTGGATCATGTTTTGTTATTCGGTCCGCCAGGATTGGGTAAGACCACCTTGGCACACATCATCGCTCATGAAATGGGGGTGAATTTACGTCATACCTCAGGCCCTGTGCTAGAACGAGCGGGGGATTTGGCGGCCATACTGACCAATCTGGAACCGAATGATGTACTTTTTATTGATGAAATTCATCGTCTGTCGGCCGTGGTCGAGGAGATTTTATATCCCGCATTGGAGGATTACCAAATCGACATCATGATCGGTGAGGGGCCTGCAGCCCGTTCCGTGAAGTTAGATTTACCTCCTTTTACCCTCGTCGGGGCGACGACCCGAGCCGGAATGCTGACCAATCCGTTACGGGATCGGTTTGGGATTGTGGCGCGCTTAGAGTTCTACAGTGTCAACGAATTAACCCGTATCGTTCAGCGTTCGGCCGGTTTGCTAGAAGTGGTGATCGACGCCGAGGGGGCGCAGGAAGTGGCTGCACGCTCTCGAGGCACTCCCCGAATTGCCAACCGATTGCTGCGCCGAGTACGTGATTACGCGCAGATTAAGGCCGATGGGCGTATCAGTCGCGAGGTGGCCGATGCGGCTTTGAAAATGTTAGATGTGGATAGTTTGGGATTTGATGTGATGGATCGTAAGCTTTTGTTGGCGGTGATAGAACGCTTTGATGGGGGGCCAGTGGGCGTGGGGAATTTGGCTGCGGCCATAGGTGAGGAGCGAGACACGATTGAGGATGTTCTAGAGCCCTACCTCATTCAGCAAGGTTATCTGCAACGAACCCCTCGGGGTCGTATGGCTACGCAAAGTGCTTACCGTCACTTTGGTTTAGAGCCGCCTAAAAGCACGGTGACTGATTCGTGGGAAAGAGCAGACCCGGATTCTGCCAAAGGGTCTTAATCAACGTGAGCGATCAAGGGATAGGCGAAAAAGCTTTTTTAACCCAAGCGGAATGTCTAAGCTCAGGCTATGTCGCATGATAAAATGAACGCATTTAGTGTTTGCTAAAAAGAGTTTGACACAAGGGGTTTGTGGAATCGATGGCATGAGGGGTTGGTAGGGGTAATACTCTAGAGAATAGTTCTACGAAAATAGGTGAATGAAGCGTGACACAGATAACGGATTTGGATTGCCCTGCATTTGTCTGGCCCATTCGTGTCTACTACGAAGATACTGACAGTGTGGGTTTGGTGTATTACGCCAATTATCTGCGATATCTAGAGCGTGCCAGAACCGAGTGGTTACGGGCGCTAGGATTTGATCAAACCGATGTGGTGCAACAATGGGGGGTTGTGTTTGTAGTGCGTTCGGTCACAATCGATTATTTAAGCCCCGCGCGATTTAATGATTCGTTAAGGGTGAGCGTTCAACCCCAAGCCTATGGAGCGAGTCAATTGCGTTTCAAGCAACAAGTCTGCCGCGATCACCGTGTATTGGTCGAGGCGCAAGTCAGTGTGGTTTGTGTTAATGGCACGAGTCTAAAGCCAGTGCGTTTACCTCGGCCACTATTAGAACGAATCCATGCAGATGGATCTTTAAGGACGCCCAACGCATGAACCCTAGTGTGAATCACGATATGTCGATCTTAAGCCTTGTTTCTGGGGCCAGTGTCATTGTGCAGGTCGTGCTGTTACTGTTGCTCTTGGCCTCCGTATTTTCTTGGTATTACATTTTTTTGAAATACTTCGCC
Source organism: uncultured beta proteobacterium (assembly GCA_903893565.1). Lineage (GTDB taxonomy): Bacteria > Pseudomonadota > Gammaproteobacteria > Burkholderiales > SG8-41 > UBA5216. The sequence goes on from CAITMU010000120.1 coordinate 19,637, forward strand.
TTGCGTCGAGCGCATAATTTGGCAGTTGAATTTGAAAAGCAATTTTGGAGCGGCGCTGATTTGAAAGATTTGCATCAACGTGCCCTGAGTTCTCGTGAGGGCGCCGGTAGTATGGAGCGTATTTTTGAAGCGGGTTTTCGGGAATTTATGAAGCTTCGAAAGCAGCCTAGTATGGATGTGCGGGCCATTACCGATGGGACGGGACGCGCCATGCGGGCCACCTATCAACGGGAAATTGAGGAGCTCGAGTCAAACCTGTCTTTTTTGGCCTCCGTGGGCTCGGTCAGTCCTTACGTTGGGCTTTTCGGTACGGTTTGGGGCATTATGAATTCGTTTCGTGGGTTATCGAATGTGGCGCAGGCTACGTTGGCGGCCGTGGCACCGGGCATTGCAGAGGCATTGGTTGCGACTGCCATGGGTCTATTTGCAGCCATACCCGCGGTGATGGCCTATAACTGGTTTGCTGGGGATGTTAACCGGCTGGCGATTCGTTATGATTCTTTTATAGAAGAATTCTCCAATATCTTGCAGCGTCAGGTCAATTAAGTAAGGACCTTAGCCAATGATCAATCATAAGCGTAGTGGGCTTAAAGTGATGAGCCAGATCAATGTCGTACCTTATATTGATGTGATGTTGGTGTTGTTGGTGATTTTCATGGTAACGGCGCCTATGATTAATCCAGGGCAGGTAGAGTTACCTAAGGTCAGTCAGTCCTCCGTGCCTCCTGTGCAACCGATGGTGGTTTTTATTCACAAGGAGGGTTCCTTGGGGTTGCGCGATCGCAACGAAGCCGGTAGTGAACAAAGAGTTAATCGTGAAGCGCTAATTCGTGCGATTCGCCTGAAACAAAAAAAACATCCCGATCAGGCGGTGGTGATTGAAGCGGATAAATCAGTGCGTTACGAAGCCGTCTTAGAGGTGATGGATGTGTTGCAGCAAAATCAGGTAGCCAAAGTCGGCTTGCTGGTCAAGCCCAAGAGCGATTTATCAGGCAATGAATGATCAATGACATGGCAGACTTAGCCAGTGGCAAAGATAAGATTGTGGCTCGTACGTTGGCCATTTGTGTACATGGATTATTGCTGCTTTTGTTGATTTTTGGAGTTTCCTGGACGAATAAACCGCAAGCGCCTTTGATGGCGAATTTATGGTCGAGTTTACCCCCGCTGGCAGAGCCGGCTTCGGAGGTTTTAATCCCTGATCCGGAGGTGCCTGCACCTGCACCTGCACCTGTGCCGCCCCCTGTGAAGGTGACTGCCCCCAAAGTGGTCGCACCCAAGCCGGTGGTAGCGCCTCCGACTCAAGCCGATATCCTTCTGAAAAAAAAGGAAAAAGACGCGCATGTGGGACATAAACCTGTAGTTAAAAAGGAGCCGCCGATCAAGGTGGAGCCTGCATTGCCCCCCAAAAAAGTCAATGAGGCCCTAGAGCGGGCACAACGGCAGGAAGTAGAAAAAAAACAGGCCGAGCAAAAAGAAGCGGACCTAAAACAAGCGCAAGCGGACAAAGAAGCTCAAGCGAAAGCCGCAGCCCAAGCCGCAGTCCAAGCCGCAGCCCAAGCGAAAGCGGCAGCGGCGGCAGCCCAAGCCCAAGCGGCAGACAACAAGTTGATTAATGAATATATGGAACGCATCCGTTCAAAAGTCAGGCAAAATATACCGGAGTTAGCCGGTTTGCAGGGCTCACCTGTGGCTGAGTTTGATGTGGTCGTGATCCCGGGGGGTGATGTGCTTAGCGTGAGGTTGACACGACCCAGTGGGTATCCGAGCTACGATGCGGCGGTGGAGCGCGCTATTATGAAGTCTCAACCGTTGCCATTGCCACCGAACCCCGAATTAATGTCACGATTTCGTGATATACATTTGGTAGTCAGACCTAAGTGAAAAAGATACTTTAAGGATTGTGTGTGATGAATAAATTAGGGCAAAAAAGAGCGTTTTTATATCCATCTTTATTTACAAAAACATTGTTATTGTGTCTTTTGCTTATTTCAACGGGTCGCGCCCTAGCGGCGATGACCATTGATATCGTGGGCAGTGGTGCGAATCAAATCCCTATTGCCATTTTAAATTTCCGAGACGAATCGAGCCTCCAGGAGTCCATGAGCGCGGTGATTCGTGCGGATTTGGCTCGCAGTGGTTTATTTAAAATGGTGAACACCGCGGATGCTAAGCCGCAGCATGAGCCCGAACAGGTGGATTTTGCTTTTTGGCGCTCTCGATTTACCGACGCAGTGGTCATCGGCGGCACGACAGCCTTGCCCAACGGACGGTTTGAAGTGCATTTTCGTTTAATGGACGCGAGCCGACAAACGCAACTGGCCGGTATGTCTTACAGTGCAACGCGCAGTCAATTGCGCGTAACCGCCCATAAAATTGCTGATGTGATTTACGCTAAATTAATCGGTGAGCCTGGTGCTTTTGCTACACGAATTGCCTACGTGGTCCATCGTCAGGATAAGCGCTTTGAGTTGCATGTGGCCGACTCCGATGGATTTTCCCCGCAAACCATCCTCTCCTCAAAAGAGCCCATCATTTCCCCAGTATGGTCTCCCGATGGATTACGATTAGCCTACGTGTCTTTTGAACAAAGAAAACCAGTGGTCTACGTCCAGTCGATTGTGACTGGATCAAGACAGGCGGTTGCGAACTTCTTTGGTAGCAATAGTGCCCCGGCCTGGTCCCCTGACGGCAAGCGTTTAGCGGTTGTACTGTCTAAGGATGGAGGCTCACAGATTAATGTAATCAGTGTTGACGGGGGAGGAAATCCTCAGCGACTGGCCTCAAGTTCATCTATCGATACGGAGCCGAATTTTTCCCCCGATGGCAATTCGATTATCTTCACCTCCGATCGAGGCGGGAGCCCTCAAGTCTATCGTATCCAAGTCTCCGGTGGCCAACCCCAACGACTGACCTTTCAGGGAAGCTATAATGTTTCTCCACGTCACAGTCCGGATGGGAAAAGCTTTACTTTCATACAAAGAAATGGGTCCCGTTTTAATGTGGCGGTACAGGATTTCGCTACCGCACAAGTACAGGTTCTCACTGAGGGTGGAGTGGATGAATCGCCAAGCTACGCACCCAATGGACGGATGATCCTTTATGCCAGTCAGGTCAGGGGCCGTGGTATATTGGCCGCCGTCTCAAGCGACGGGCGCGTGAAGCAGCGATTTATTGAGGATGCCGGAGATGTGAGAGAACCGGCTTGGGGTCCGATTGTCAATCAGTAGGTGCTACCCAATTTATAAAGGAAGAAATGTAATGAGTAAAATAATGATTTTGTTTGTGGTTTTGTTGTTGGCTGCTTGCAGCAACTCGCCCTTGAAAGAGCAGGCCGCGGCCCCCGTGGTTGAGGGGGGTAAAACAGTAGGGAAACTGCCCCCGCCTAAAATGGTCGAGGTGGCTCCGGTAATCCCGTCCCCGTCGCCGTCCTCGCTACAACCGGTCCAATTAGAGCCCGTGAAGTCTACTGCCGTGGTGAGCGTTAATCCGTTAACGGATCCTGCCAATATTTTATCTAAGCGCGCCGTATTTTTTGACTACGACAGTAACTTAATTAAAGAAGAATATCGCCCCTTGGTCACGGCCCATGGCCAATATGTGATTAGCAACGCTAAGGCGAAAATGATCATTCAAGGCAACACGGATGAGCGGGGTAGTCGTGAATATAATCTTGCACTCGGTCAACGGCGTGCGGATGCGGTCAAGCAAATGATGACGGTTTTGGGAGCTGATGCCTCGCGCATTGAGTCAGTCAGTTTTGGTGAAGAAAAGCCTCGTAATGAAGGTACAACGGAAGAGGCATTTTCGCAAAATCGTCGTTCTGATATTGTCTATCAGGGTGAGTAATGTAAATACTCGGCCAAGGAGTGTTTAAGTGAGTGGCCAAGCAAAAAATAAGATGAGACCGATCGCGCTTAGATTGATTGTTATGGGCTTGTTTGGGGTGGTGGCCCTCAGTCCGCCCGCTCGGGCAGGGTTATTTGATGACGATGTTGCTCGCCAGCATATTGTGGATCAGGCTAAGCGATTGGATGGGTTGGGGGCTCGCCTGGACGCACAGGCAACAAGGCTAGACGCACAGAAAATACAGCTTGAGGCGCGACTGGATAGTTTACTCACGCAAGTGAATACGGCCTCCGAGAGGATTGAAAAGATCGAGGTGGCGTTAAAAAACCAACCCATACTCGAGCTACTGAACCAAATTGAATTGCTTAAAAAAGAAATGCAAAATTTGAGGGGGCAAATCGAACTCGTGAATAACGCGGTCGAGGGCAATGTTAAACGTCAAAAAGATATGTATCTGGATCTTGATGCACGGATTAAGCGATGGGAGTCGACTCATTCTGTGTCGAACCCAGCGCCAACTGCGCCACCTACGCCATCTGCGCCACCTGTTCCGTCTGCCCCGACCCCTGCTCCTACACCGGTGGTCAACATGACCTCCCCAGCCCCCGTGGCGCCTCCCTTGCCCACACCCGCACCCATGCCGGTCAGCGCAGTAACGCCGGCCCCTAGCGCCCCTTCCAGTGCGGTCTCACCGAGTACGCCTGCCACGGTGGCGACTAAGGTGAGTGAGGAAAATCGTGCCTATCAGGAGGCGCAGACTATACGACGAGCGGGTAATTTCCACGCATCCATTGAAGCTTTTCAAGCATTTTTAGTGCAACACCCCCGAAGCGGTCTGTCAGCCAGTGTGCATTTTTGGATTGGAGAGTGTTATTTTCGTTTAAAAGAGTATAAAAAAGCCATAGCCAACCAACAAAAACTCTTGGTCGAATTCCCAGCCACTGAAAAAGCGCCAGAGGCACTCATGATTATTGCGAATTCACAAATTGAACTGGGTAGTCTTTCCTCCGCTCGGAAAACACTAGAATCGTTAATGACCCGTTACCCGAATACAGAATCGGCAGACAAAGCTAAGCGACGACTGGCCAGTTTGCATTAAATGCAGGAGGTCCTTGGCAAATTTTTTCGTGCCGGCGGGGGGGTAAAATATGAGTATGTTTTTTCAAATGGGTACGCCCTGAGGATCCTTTTTCCATGAAAGCAGCCATCGTGCTCTTATCGGGTGGCCTTGATTCGGCTACCGTTTTGGCTCTGGCGTTAGAGCAGGGCTATGTTTGCCATTGTCTTTCCGTTGACTACGGGCAGCGACATCGAGCCGAGTTGGATGCGGCTCAACGGGTGGCAAAGAGTTTGGGCGCACAATCGCATCGTGTCGTAAAAATTGATTTGAATGGGTTTGGTGGCTCGGCTTTGACAGATTCTCGTATTGAGGTGCCCATTGGGGGCATTGAGCCAGGCATTCCAATGACCTATGTGCCGGCTCGCAATACCATCATGCTTTCTTTGGCGCTGGCTAACGCAGAGGTGCAAAAAGCGAGAACTATTTTTTTTGGGGCAAATGCCGTTGATTACTCAGGTTACCCGGATTGCCGACCCGAATATGTTCAGGCTTTTGAAGCGATGGCAAACTTAGCTACCCGTGCTACGGATGAAGGGCATCGGTTAAGCGTGATATCGCCCATTATGCACTTATCGAAAGCAGAAATTATTCAACAAGGCGTGCGCTTAGGCATCGATTACAGTATGACGGTGTCTTGCTATAAGGCTAGCGAGGACGGGTTGGCCTGTGGGCAATGTGATTCTTGCCGACTGCGCTTAGCGGGGTTTGAAGGGGCTAGAGTTTCGGATCCCACGCGGTATCAGTGAAGACGATGAGGATAACGCTACCGGAGAAGCTTATTTTATGGACGTAATCATACAGGGTAAGGTGTTAGCAGCAGTTTTGGTGATCGCAGCCACGATGGGTGCGGTGGTCAACAAAACGCACTTTTGCACCATGGGTGCTGTGTCAGATTGGATTAATATGGGTGATACAGGTCGAATGCGTGCCTGGTTGCTTGCAATTGCTGTGGCAATGACTGGGGTGATGGTGTTGGAAGCGACTCAGATACTCCAGTTAAATGATCAGACTTTCCCCCCTTACCTGACAGGAAGTTTTGCTTGGCCAAGATATTTATTGGGCGGGTTGCTTTTTGGACTGGGTATGGTGTTGGCCAGCGGTTGTGGGAACAAAACGCTGGTGCGATTGGGTGGGGGAAACTTAAAGTCGTTGATCGTGATCTTCGCCATGATGGTATCGGCTTATTCAATGATGTGGATGCCTTTGTATGAAAAGGTTTTTTTGCCTTGGCTCCAGCCCCTAACCTGGGATTTACCCATTAGGGGTATTGAAACCCAAAAGTTATCTACGATCATTGCCAGTGGGATTCCCATGGGTTCCAATAAAGTATTGCTGGGCACATCGATTCAGGCAATAGCGCTACTCTTTTTATGGGTTTTTGTCTTTAAATCGAAAGAATTTAGAACAAGCTTTGATAATGTGTTGGGGGGAGTCGTCGTCGGCATGGCCGTGGTGGGAGGGTGGTACTTAAGTGCAGGGCCTTTAGGTCAATCGTGGCAAGAGGCAGCGCAAATGTCCATTGAGGTTCCGAGCAGAGTACAAGCGCAGTCATTAACTTTCATTAGCCCTTTGGGAGATATACTCCGATTTTTTATGAATCCGACACAATTTTACTTAATTAATTTTGGAATGGTCACGGTGGTTGGAGTGGTTGTCGGTTCATGGGTCTGGGCAATCAGCAGTGGGAATTTTAGAATGGAATGGTTTACTTCCCTCACCGATTTTTTAAATCATATTGTTGGAGGAATACTAATGGGCTTGGGAGGTGTTCTGGCCATGGGTTGTACGATAGGGCAGGGGATTAGTGGTTTATCTACGTTTGCGTTAGGCTCTTTGCTAACTTTTTTAGCCATCGTTATGGGTGCGGTGATGATGATGAAAGTCAGATATTGGATCATATTAAGGGGAAGCTAACCCTTGTTAAGCGCTTCCACATGGGGCCCGAGTCAAATTAGAGTTGACCTTCGGGGCTATGGGCGGTAAAATTCACCCCTTTTTTAGGGCGGTTAGCTCAGCTGGTAGAGCAGCGGACTTTTAATCCGTTGGTCGCGAGTTCGAATCTCGCACCGCCTACCAATTTCGCAGTAGAAACAACAAATTAGCCGCCTAGTGCGGCTTTTTTAATTACTGCACACCGCTTACATGCAAAAGGATCTGACTTATTTTCAGGTGGGGTTGGGAGACCTATCAGAACCACAGGCCCCAATAGCACAGTGTGATATAAATTCAACGACGCCGCTCAGTTACCGCTTACGATTGTTTGCGATCACGGCTAATGTAATAACTAGATCCTTTATCCTGTAAACGACGAACGCGGGTAGCAATCTTGTTTCCTAACCCAGATAGTTGCAATCGATTGGTCAGCGCTTTACTAGCGGAACAAGATGAGGAGTGGATGACATTAAAAATCTATTTAAAAATGAAATCAAAAAAAAACAGAAATTAAATCAGAGAACCCCAAAGCAATTTACAGAAAAAAAAGTTACATTATCTCCGCAAAGAATATCTATTATGAAGCGAGTATAAGTTGCTTGACTTCGTCCATTAATTTCTCTACCCAAGCTTGAAAGCCATTATAAATAATAATACAAAGAAGAGCCGTGGCTATCCCGATAGCAGTAGCGACCAAAGCCATGCCAATTCCAAGGCTGACTTTTTGAGGGTCAGACATTCCAGATTGAGCTAGGGTTGTAAATGTATCAAAGATCCCTAAGATGGTTCCTAATAAACCTAGCAAGGGGGCAATAGTGATTATGGTGTCTATAATCCATAATCTCGCATTAAATTTTTGACTAATACGAATAAAACCAGATTCTATGGATTCTTCTTTTTTTGTTTTTTCACCTTTTAAATCAAAATCTTTAATTGTATCCAGTAGTTCTAACAAGATACTGGTTAAATCTTCAGAATATTTTTGACTTTCAATTTTAGTAGAATTTAAGCCTTCTTTAATTCTTTTTAATTCTTTGCTAGTGTGAAGTAAAAAAATACTGCGTTCTACGGCCAAGTAGAACGCAGTTAAGAGTAAGAAACACAATACGTAGAGCGATATATCGTGTAATAGAATCATTACTGACCTTAAAACTCTGAACTAAGTGTTAAAGCCGAAAACCGAGGGGCTCCTACGTAATAAGAGGGTGCCGAACCACCGGTGCCTAGTGAACGAACCGTAAATGAGCTGCCACTGGGAGAACTAATACGTAGGTAGTTATTATTAAATAAGTTACTTACGTTAAACTTAATTTTCGGGTTCTTAAAAAAAGTATTGCCAAGTAATTTGTAACCCAGGGCGAGGTTATAAGTCATGTATCCTGGCATCGCCTCATCATTAACCAAAGTTGAGTAGGCTCTACCAGTATATTTGGCGGTTGCTAAACTGAAGAACTGTCCTTGCTGGTAACCTACCGCTAAAGCGGCCAACCAGTTGGGGGTGTCTGGGAACTGTTTGCCACTGGTTTGCTCGATATTAGTGGAAGAAGTTTGTAAATTTTGATTCATCACACTGTTGATGTAAGACAAAGAACTGTAAACCGTAAAATTACTGTTGAGTTTGTGACCTGCCTCAAACTCTGCACCCTTCATCGTAGAGCTTCCAACGTTATAATCAATTGATAGTGTAGAAGCAGGGTCATAAGAACTAGCTATGCGATTTTGGAAATTAGTATAAAATAAAGATCCAGATAAAGTGGTTTTATCGGAGTGATAACGATAACCCAAATCCCAATTGACGGAAGTCTCAGGTGTGACCACCGGGTTTCTTAGAGTTGCACCCGTTAATACACCATTTTGAACCGTTCCCCCTTGCAATAAGTTTTGAAATACAAAATTGCTGGGTACTCTGAAGTTTTGTGCAACATTACTAAATACTGAACTGCTCGTATCTAAATCATATTTAACGCCCGCGCTTGGCAACAAATGAGAGTAGGTTTGTTGAATTTCGTAGTCAGCATCTGAACGTCCTGTTGTAGATGTTGAATTGGCATTAGCGTAGTTAAAGAAGTCACGATTAATACGGCTTTGTCGGATTCCAACCACTACATGTAATTTTTCTTTCATCAAAGCTATGCTGTCTTGTAGAAATAAAGAGGAAGCATTGTTAATCGTCATTTGATTTCTATTTTGGAAAATATTTCCGTTTTCATTTAGGACATATGTACCGCAACTATTTAACCAAACGCATGAAGAATTTCCATCGTTACCAAAAGACACTCTCGGTGCCGTTTGTACGTGTTTTGCGGATTCGAACCATAATCCGCCATTAATTAAATGATTATCTAAAAGGTAATTTGCTTTTAATGTCACTCCGGGGCGGCGAGTTTCGGTGACATTACTACCGTAGACCATAACTTTATCTAAGGTATCCCCATCACGGTTGACGTCGCGTACTCGAGTCGCATTAGTACCAGTGCCACCCTCTGTTACAGTCGTTAATTGACCACCACCCGTGCCGTATCCATACCAGTAGTAGGGTTCAGCACTAAAGTTTAGGTTGGTATCGACTTTGTAATCAATCTTACCGGTGAACAAAGCGTTTCTAAATGGGTTTATGTTGTATTTATAAAAACCATCTGAAGGGGTTGATTCTGTTTGGGCTGTGTTAGCCACTGGCGACAGATGCTGGGGGGCTGAAGCGCTAAAATCTAAATTTCTCCCACTCGTAGCTATTTGTGCTAGTGTTAACGTACGGAAATTGTTATTGAGTGCGTTGTTATATAGCAAATTTGAGCTTAGGGTTATATTATCGGTGGGTTGCATAGACATGCCCCAGTCAATATGCGTGCGCTGCGCGCCACCGCTACCTTTAAATTTATCCACATTTGCAGCGGATAAGGAAATATAGGTTTTGAATTTTTTATTTCCGACTAAACCTGAGTCAGCACGAACAAATCCTCTTTTGAAATTTAAGTCACCTACTGATCCTGCCGTTTTAACGCCGGCTTTATCATCAGGAGCACAACTGACCATCCCAACATTACCACCGGAAGCCCCAACGTGGGGAGCATTGATATCAGTGGAACCTTGGGTCACATAGACTTCACAGATATTTTCGTTATCGGTGTACTCTTGAGGATAGACTGCAAAATTACCTGAATCATTCACAGGAGCTCCATTAATAGTGAATCCTAATTGGTCGCTATTAAAACCCCTAATTCTTAATCCCCCACCAAACATACCTGTCGCATCATAACTAAATGTGTTGATGCCTGGTAGCAAATCGAGGGTTTGGTAGGCATTGGATGCCGGGGCAATATTTTCTAAATGAAGACGATTAACAGAGCTTCTTGCTTTCGTTGACTCTTCAGCAGCAATTAATCCACTGCTTGTTCCGCCTCCTTGTCCTTCAACGTTGATTTGGCCTACATCAGTACTTTGTTGAGCTAATACCCAAGGAGCGCTCAGTGTGAGGCTGATTATCAGTGCAAGACGTTTCGGTTTAAAGGGAATCATGAAGTATCCTTTGATTAAAAAAATTAGTGAATAGGAATAAATTCCAGGGAGACGGTAAAACGATGAATGGATTCATTTGGCCAAGTATTCTCTGGCCAAGCTGGGAAGGTCGTCCGGCGAATAGTAGACAATGCAGCGCTGTCTAAAAGAAGTGACTGACTGGATTCTTCTATGCCCGATTTTTTTAAACTACCATCGCGCCCTAGTTCAAACCACAATTGGGCTTTTCCAGCAGGTCTTTGTAGGCTAGCCTCTCTTCCGGTGGGATAACGTTTATTAGAATTTAACTGCGCTCTGATGATCGAGACATATTCTGATTCTTTGTTGACTACTGGACTCGGTGCAGGGGTTGGTGCAGAGGTTGGTAGAGGGGTTGGTGTAGGCGTTGGAGTGGGGGGAGCGACACTTGAGATGGGTAAGGGTGGGGGAGGGGTGATATTAGGTGCCGGTGAAGAATTGGAAGGCGCTACTTTTTTTACTTCCACCGGAGTTGGACTTATGGGTATCAAAGGGGGGGATACGGGCACCACTGGGGTTGGGGCAATAACTTCAACTTGAGGACGAATGATTGGGACTGGTGCCGGTTGTTTCTTAGGAGGCTCTACTACCTTATTTTCGACGGGAGGCAACAATTTTGGTTCGGGCAATATTGTAGACACTTCGACGCTTTTTTTTATGACCGAAGATGATTCAATGATTAATTCGATAGGATCTTTTTTTGGATTTTTGAGTAAAACATGAGGCATTTGCCAAAGGTAAATTGCCATGACGGGCAACAGCAGACTTAGTAAAGCCACCCGTTGTCTGTGGGCATTTAAAATTGTAATTAATACAGGAAAAAACATTACGGTTTGGACTTCGCGGCTAAGGTGACTTTGCCAATATCAGACTTTTTAATTTCATCCATTACATCCACAAGTCTTTGCACCCGAGCTGCCTCATCACTGTTAATGATGATGGATAAATTATCTTTTTTGGAACTAGATTTCAGGATCGTTTTGACCAATTCTTCTAATGACGTATTTTGGCCATCGACTTGAATTTGATCATCTTTTGCCAGCGTTATAACGACTGGTTTTTCTGGGTTCGATAGATTCTGGGCTTGAGAGGATTGGGGCTGGCGGGTTTTAATTCCCATACTGGGAATGACATTAATGCTGATTAATACAAAAAAAACCATTAAAAACATCATCACATCGATCATTGGAATGATTTCGATGCGGCTTTTTTTCTTGGGCTTTGTAGGAAAATGAGACATGCACACAGAATAGCGTGCAATTTTTACAATAATTTGTATGTAATATTACAAATTTATTGGCGTGCATCACTAGTGTCCCAACGTTTGTCTTAAAAAGTTCAATAAAATACTGATTTTAATGAATAAATTGCCTTTTTTCTTTGTCCACGACTTGAATTCATTTTCCTTAATGGGCGATCATATGCATACCTTTTC
>CAITMU010000121.1 GCA_903893565.1 uncultured beta proteobacterium
AGGTCATAATATCCTTGAAGTTCTTCGCGACACTTTCAATGGATACGCACCTTCGCCTGCTTCAGGCTGAACAGTTACCTTTTTTTTAAAATGCAACAACTCATAAGAATTCAATGACCATTAGCGATCCTCATTATTCCAATTCAAAATTACTACGCCCAGTCAATTTCTCAAATCATGACATCCGAAATAAGGGGGGCATGATAGGACTCGTTTTACTGGCCATTGGCGTTGTGTTTGGTGATATTGGAACAAGTCCCTTATACGCGTTAAAGGTTTGCTTTGATCCCCAAAGTGGTATTCCGATGACTACGGAATCTATCTACGGTGTATTGTCTATGGTCTTTTGGGCTTTTATTTTCGTGGTTTCTCTGAAATATGTTTTTTTTGTTATGAGAGCGAACAATCATGGAGAGGGCGGAATATTAGCTTTGATGGCTTTGGCACTTCGCACAACAAATACCGGTAGTAAGAAGGCCTTAGTTTTGATGATTGTGGGTATATTAGGCGCCTGTCTTTTTTATGGTGATGCTGTGATTACACCAGCGATCTCGGTGTTGTCTGCTGTCGAAGGAATGTCAGTGGTTTCTGGTAGTTTTACAAAATGGGTGTTGCCAATCACCATTAGCATATTGCTCCTGTTATTTGTCTTTGAAAAAAAAGGGACTTCTATTGTCGGAGCATTTTTTGGTCCGATTATGTTGGTTTGGTTTTTGGTTATTGCTTGCATGGGTATTTATCAAATTGCAGAAGTACCCGAAATTTTTCGTGCGATGAATCCCCTGTATGCGCTTCATTTCATGATGAATAACTCGGTAATTGCTTTTGCTGTGACAGGCTCGATTTTTTTAGTTTTGACGGGTACAGAAGCGTTATATGCCGATATGGGGCATTTTGGGTTTAAACCGATTCAATTTGCTTGGTTTCTTTTGGTTTTTCCTGCGCTTTTATTAAATTATTTTGGTCAAGGGGCTATGTTATTGCATCACCCTGAGAGCGTCTCTAATCCTTTTTTTCTGATGGTTCCTGAAACGTTTACCTTGGGCCTAGTGATATTATCAACCGTGGCTACGGTGATCGCTTCCCAAGCCTGTATTTCTGGCGCGTATTCAATGACGAGTCAGGCCATTTTATTGGGTTTCATTCCAAGAATGAAAGTCATATTTACCTCCGAGCGTGAAGTGGGGCAAATATATGTCCCTTTCATTAACTGGCTACTTTGCTTTATTGTGATCGGTATTGTATTAGCTTTTAAAAAATCGGATAACTTAGCCTCCGCGTATGGTATTGCCGTTTCTACGACGATGTTGATGACCACCATTTTAGCCGCTGTGGTTATGAAGTCAGTTTGGAAGTGGAATTTTTTATTAGTCGCAGGACTTACCACGTTATTTGTCATTATTGACGTGGGTTTTTTTCTGGCCAATTTATCCAAAATAGGGGAAGGCGGTTGGTTTCCCTTGATGATTGGGGCATTCTGTTTTTTATTAATGATGACGTGGTATCAGGGAAGGAAGATTTTGCGGGGCAAAGCGATTGCCAATGGTATTCGGATTGATACGTTTATGCCTTTATTATTAAAAATGCCGCCTCATCGTGTCGATGGGACAGCCGTTTTTTTGACGGCTCACATTGATTATGTGCCGACTTCTTTATTGCATAATTTAAAACACAATCGTATTTTACATAAAAGAGTCATTTTTCTTAAAGTCAGTGTTTGGGATGTACCAAGGATTTCTGACGACAAGAGGATTGATTTTAAAGATTTGGGAGATGAGGTCTATATAGTTCGTGCCATTTATGGATTCAAAGAAACTCCGGATATTTCACAAATAATAAAATCATTACATAATCATTACGGTATTAAATTTACTATAGCAGAGGCTTCCTTTTTCTTGGCAAGAGAACATATTTTGGCCAAGCAGATCCCCCAAATGTCAATGTGGAGAGAGCTTTTGTTTATATGGATGATGAACAATGCTTCTAAAACGGCAGATTTTTTCAAGATAGAATCGGGCCGAGTCATTGAGCTAGGCTCTCAAATCGAAATGTGACGGCACGGTATTATTTGAGAATTTACCTCCGATGGGACGTCTCCTACAGTGGGAATGGTGAGGCGTGGGATCTATTTTTAGGCTATCTATTAAAGAGTCGTTACGATTTATTTCTTTTTTGTATATATCGAACAATTCTATATAAAAGCAATAAGAACAAGATGGTGCCGTAAAAAATGACATCGTCCAATCGATGTTTGCTAGCGCGCATCCAATAAAAGTGTAATGTTGCTAATATTGCAACAAGGTATACGCCGCTATGTAATCGTCTCCAAAGTTTGCCCCCTAGCGTTTTGATGGCAGCATTAAAAGAGGTGATCGCCAAACACAGTAAGATAATAAAAGATGCAACCCCAACAAAAATAAAAGGCCGTTTTATCGTGTCGGCTAGTATATCTTCCAACAATAAACCCATATCGAGCCATGCGTAACAAAGAAGATGCATGAGCGCATAGAAAAATACACTTAATCCTAAAATCCTTCTCATTCGCCCTAGCGCGGGTAACTTCAATAATTCACGTAGGGGAGTGAGTGCGAGGACATAACACAAAGCCCGAATGGTGATATCACCGCTTTGACGTATTAGCGTTTCTGCCGGGTTAGGACCCAAGGATTCGGCAAAGGCGCCATACACTAAAACAACGCCTGGTATTGTGCAAAGGATGATGACCCAAGCCTTAGACCAAGGGTGTAGTAATGATTTTTGAATGCTAGAGTGAAAATGAGAAATGTAGGCGTTCAAAGAATGTGAGTATCCCAAAAATATATTTTTAGTGAATTAGCATTAAAAATTCTTAGTCAAATCCATTCCGCTATATAAAGAGGCGACCTGTGCTTCGTAGCCATTAAACATTAAAGTTTTTCGACGTTTTGTGAATAATCCATCTTCACCAAGTCTTCTTTCTGTTGCTTGACTCCAACGTGGATGATCCACATTGGGGTTTACATTAGAATAAAATCCATATTCATTAGACGCCGACTTATTCCATGAGGTAGGAGGTTGTTTTTCAGAAAAACGAATTTTCACAATAGATTTAGCACTCTTAAATCCATATTTCCAAGGCACCATGAGGCGAATAGGAGCACCATTTTGGTTGGGTAAGATTTCTCCATACATACCAAATGTCAGAAGTGTTAGAGGATGCATTGCTTCATCCATGCGTAGACCCTCTGAATAGGGCCAATCCAAAATGGGGGAGTTAACGAAAGGCATGGTTTTGGGGTCGGCTTGTGAAATGAAGGTCACAAACTTAGCATTGCCAAGGGGCTCTACTTTTTTAATGAGTTGAGCCAAAGAATAACCTACCCACGGAATCACCATAGACCAGCCTTCGACACATCTTAAACGGTAGATACGTTCTTCCATGGGGCTTAGTTTCAGTAAATCTTCCATGTTAAGACGACCTGGCTTTTTTACTAGTCCCTCTATTTCTACACTCCACCCCTTTGTTTGGAGCGAATGAGCATTTTTAGCAGGATCTGATTTATCAGTGCCAAATTCGTAGAAGTTGTTATAAGTGGATGCATCCAAATAGGGAGTGATTTTTTCTTGAATAGCGGGGATTGAAAGTTTTGAATTAGAAAAACTTAAGGGCGATAACTTACCAGGATGGGGATAGGCATTTTTAGTGGCCGTATCTGCAAACGCGCATCTTGAGGCAAAAGCCGTTAAAGCGGCTCCGCTCAATCCAGCGGCCATTGACTTTATGAGTGTACGGCGTTGTTGATAAATGCCTTGAGAGGTAATTTCAGAGGGTGAAATGTTAGAGCTAAATTTATTATGGGATAGGATGGTTAAACGCGTCATTTTTTATTCCTTAATTACAATAACGAAAATTATTTTTGATTCTCTGTTTTGGATTCTGATTTTTCATTTTCATGCTCAAATAGATCGTTCCATCTCTCATAGGCCTTGAAAACATCCTATCAATCGCTATGGAACATTACTGACAAATTCTGATCAGATTCGATGATTATATTTGCAACAACATGTGATAGTTATAGGCAATGGATGAAAATAAAAAATATAGGTGAATGTAAAGATTTGTAAGTGAGGACGTCGTCGGCGGTGTATTTACTGATTCTCATCGTTTACGGCTTGCTTTGTAGCGCGTTTGATATTAACCCAGAGGCTAATTTACATCAGCATGAACATGTAGTTTGACTCGACTTAGCAACCCCCCCCACAAAAAAATGATTTGTAGGGTCCTGTCAGCACCATCTCATCTTTTTTAAGAAGGCACTCATAGGCCTCGGGGTGAGGATTATATATAAATTGACCTTTGCCACTATCGACCGTAAAAGTGCAATGAAAGCTCAAGTAAGACTTTAAGATAAAAATACAAAAATATCGTATTTAAGAAATTAATCGAAGGTATTTCACCATCTAGGAATTTAAAAAAGCATTTTTTTGCACTACCGATTCATGATTGCTCAAGTAATCGAATCCATTTAAAAAAGTTTAGATTCGTTAATTTTACCTAAGTTTTACATTTCCAATGCTTTATTTTTGCGCCATATCGCAGCATAAAAAATAATTAACCGTCGTTAATCTATTTAAATGGGACTTTTAAGCCGCAAATACGGTTACAGCTCATGCAGCGATCAGAGTAAGATCGCCTGCAGAGGGATTTCCTCTTTTTGAATAAGGTTTTATATGGCGCAATCGATGATTGAGCAACATTCTAAGCCCTTTCTACTTGGTGCGCTTTCTGGCGCAGTGCTAATTTCGATGTTGGGTTTTAATTTAATTGGCTGGAAAACAACGGCAACATCGGATAGGCTCGTAAAAACTCAAAGTGAAGCAGCTGTTTCTACAGCCTTAGCTAACATTTGTGTTGTGCAATTTAAAGCAGCCAAAGATTTTGATGCTCGTTTAGTGACGCTTAAAGCGGCTGAGCGTTATAGCCGGCCCCAATTAATAGAAAAAGAGGGTTTTGCCACCATGCCTGGAGACAAGGCTGCTATCAGTGGTGTGTCAGAAGTTTGTTCAAATATACTAGTGCCTGAATCTAAAATTTAAAAATTAGGTCATTTAATAAATTTATTTTTTTGGGAGAGGAGAGGTTTTTCTCTCCCAATTATTCATAATAATTTTATTTCAATTCAACTGTCAGGTTAGGATCTTTTAGGTAGTGATATTTTTATATCCCTTAAGAAACGTATAAAAACGATAGCGATGGTAGACTTTGAATGCTGTATCAACTGAACCGGTGTTTCACCGTTGACCGATTTTATTCTTCCAAATCTTTCTCTGGAATTTGGCTTAATAATGTCCTCAAAACTAAGGGCATTTTAGTGGGTTCTAGTTCTATGGCTTCTAAGGTGGCTTTGACCGTTGTGGTATTTCTAAGGCCTGCCCATGTGGCTAGTTCCTTAGGGCTAGGGCTCACATAGGCCATTTTCCATGAAGAAAATAGTCTTTCTTCAATATCTGTTTTGTAAATAATTTTAAGTTCTTTGTGGCGAGAATCATTTTTAATCGTTTCTAAAAGAACTGAAACCACTTCTGCGGGACCTTCTAAAACTTGTAGAAATACGCCATCAACGTAGATTAACAAACCAGTGATATTATTTAGTTTGTTATTAACTCTTGCTTGGGAAAGTAATTTGTAGAGCTTCGATTTTGGCATGGCTTCTGTTGCGACAGAGGCATACACAGATTGGATAAACATGGTCAAATTCCCCCTTTATATAAGTCTTGGCAATACTTTATCACAATGGAGGAAAAATTTCCTTTTGAACCTTATTTTGCTCCTGAAAATCTTGCCAAGAACACCTCGTTCAGTGATTAAAAACCATGAAAATAAGGCTTAGTTTTATTGATGCTCATATTGATTCCGACGATTAAAAAAATCTTGAAGATTTTGATGTTTGAGGGTCAATGTAAAGAACAGAGGGTGGTGGTTTTCAATGGGAAATGGATCGTTACTTTTTGATTTCCCTTCATTTTAGGGCTCGTCTCGATGCGTTTTTCTTATTCGCTACTGAGGCGTGAGAATGATTGGTGAGCGCATCTCATTATTATTATGAGCGATACTGGCTGGCGGATTATGGCAATGAGCCAAAGGTCTGAGGGGGGGGGCTTTATGTTTTATCTAATAAAGTATGAAATTTTTTCTACAGCTTGACCCACCCCTAAGGGCAAGGGAGGCTGTGGAATAGGGGCTTGCCATAATTGATTCAGTTGATGGGTAAAGTGACCTTTGGATAAGGTCAATCTCGTCAGAGGCTGACTGCGCGCATTGTTTTGTAACCAAGCGGATAAATATTGATTCTCTAACCAGTCCGGTCTTTCCAAATATAAGATCGGTGTTGCACTACAGGCTGATTCTACAAACGTGCCGTAGCCTGATTTGGTGATGACGGCATCCACACTAGCCAATAAATCAGGAAAATGTAGGGTAGTATCATCAAAAAAAGCGATGTCTGGTCGTGTGTATTTTTTGTCATTGGGAACGATCCAGCTTATCCCCTCAATGCTAGGCCAAGAATC
This sequence comes from uncultured beta proteobacterium, assembly GCA_903893565.1. GTDB lineage: Bacteria > Pseudomonadota > Gammaproteobacteria > Burkholderiales > SG8-41 > UBA5216. The sequence goes on from CAITMU010000121.1 coordinate 6,550, forward strand.
AATGGGTAGGTCAAATGCCATGCCTCCCATGGTGACTAAAACCCAACGATTTTTAGAGCAGAGCTTTAATAATTTTGCGATATCTTCTCGACAGCGTGATCCAACCTGAGCGATAGGTCCAATGGAATATCGATTGAGATATCGCTCCATGGGTAAGCCAGGTTCGAGGCACAAAAAAATAGGGGCTGATTGGTAGGCTGAAATAATATCTTTTTCAATAGTATTGAACCAATTTTCTGATGAAAATATGGGCTTGAGTAAATCGGCCCAATTTAATGAGCCCATCGCTATACTGGGGATATCAATACGAGAGGCGGCAGCTAAAGACAGGTAAGCAATATTGCTGACTAAAATATCTACATTATGTTTTTTTTGCCAATGAGCTTCTTCTTCAACCCTTTGTTCCCAATTTTGATGAAATTCTTGATATCGCTTTGCAGTCAGTGCGAGATCAATATCGACAGCATTTTTCATCACAAAGCCAAAATCTCTAGATTCTGCTATGTGATTAAAATCAATTTTAATCCGTCGTTTGAGTTGAGCTAGCGGCAAGCGACTTCGTATCGTTATGTCGAGTTTAGGATGCGAGTGCGCCAAGGATTCGATCACAGGGGCACATTGTGCGAGGTGACCAAATCCGTGAGAGGATATGTCAAAGAGTAGGTGCATCAAAATAATTAAAGTTTAAAAGAGTGACTATTCGATCATATTCAAAAAAACACATTCAAACAAGGTGAAATTGGTCATTGATTCAAAATCACAATTATTGAGAATTAAGCTCATGATTTTTGCTCTTATTTAATCCCTCACGCAAGAGCGTCGTATGAGGAGGAAGAGGAGGAGGAGGAGGAGGAGGAGGACAGGGATGGGGGAGGGGGGGGTGTGCTTTATTGAAGTATTGCATAGTCATTTTAAGATTTGCCAACATGTGACGACCCATCACTTAACAAGGATAAGGGTTTTTTGTCAAAGAGGGAATCTTCCTTTGTATATCATGAAATTTACATTATCAAAAATGTTCATATCATTTTTTATGCCAGGGGCTTCTAGGGAAAAAAGTAGAACTTATTTTAAGATTTTTTCTTTCTTGTGAGGGCATCAGACTTTTGTGTGTTGCTAAATTCCAATCTGACATTTGTCAGTCGAGGCGATTCATTTTTAGTCCTTATATCGGAGCGTAACTATTTTTTTAGCGAGCGATAAGATTAATATGCCTCAAATGTTTATTAATTATTCAATTGTCATTTTTAAATAATTAAATTTCTTTGTTCTTCTTTTCGGGTAAGGAGTTTTTGCTTAAATAAGTCAATTAACTGACTCGGTTAATTTGGAAATATGTATGTATATTTTTATTTTATTTTTTCTTCCTTTTATTCCTATGAATATTGTATAAATTACTTTGGGTCTGATGTTTTCATAATGAACAAAGCCAAGATTTTTTAATTATGTCAATCGTCAAGCCTATGAAACTAGCGGTATATTTTTACAATCCTAAGCAATAATAAAACTATAAATGATATTGGATTAAATATATGCAACTCAAATCTTTCTTCGGTGGTTTAACATTATTTTTTTGTTTTTCCATTGCTTTTGCGCAAATCGGTTTGTCATCCGGTACGTATTGCTTGTTGGTTAATGGAAACAGCACTACCCTCACCCCGGGTGCGTGCCTAGCAGTGCCGGTTGCTGTCAATATTTGTAATGCATCGGCAGCGCCCAATGTGAATTGGAGTAACTGTAATAAATCCAACATTAGTTTGACCAAATTGACCCTAACCAATGTGAATTTTACCAATACGAATCTGAGTGGAGCCAATTTGAACAACGTTGATTTAACTAGCGCAAATTTGACACTTGCAAACTTGCAAAACGCAAATCTGACTTCCGCCACTCTCAATAAGACCAATTTGAATAATGCTAATTTGAATGGTGCAAATTTATCGAATGCGAACCTATCTAATACCAGCTTAATCAGTGCCATCTTACATACTTCGATCTTGACGGGTGTGAACTTGACTGGAGCAAATCTGACGGGCGCTATTTTAAACGATGCTAAGATGAGTGGCGTCATAGTTTCCACCACTACGACTTGGGTTAAAGGTAGGAAGTGTACAGGAGTGACAGTGAATACTTGCTTTAACTAGTCCATTTTATGGATTGAGGATATTCATGTTCTCAATTTTTGATCTTTAACATCTATTGGTTTGTGTAGTATTAAATTGCGCAAACATTAGCGCTCAAGCGGCTTGCATCATTTTGATTGGCACTTTTTGCCTATCGGATTCCCTAAGGTCGATAGGTGCCATGGCGGTAATTTTTTGTCCATCCGGTTCCGTAGATTTAGCGCTATGGCCCTTACGCCTCACGATGGATTGCCCTCTATGATTACGTAATTACCTTATTGAAGCCATGCCACACCCAATGTGATTGAAGTGTGCTGAGCATGGGGTCAGTAAATATTGAGGTAAATCTAATGAGGGTATCCCTTTCGATTTGGCCGCTTTGCATTCTTTCCCCTACTTCTCCTCCCGTTTTTAGGGAACTGGTTCCTAGGAATGCCTATTCACTCTTTCACGCGTTTGATTGCTTTATTAAGGTTGACCTTTTTAGAAAGTTATCCGAGTGAGTTGTTTAATAAACATCGTTTTTAAAGAAATTTAATAATATTCAAATACTTGAGTTAAAAGTATCTAAAATTTTTAATTTGTCAACGGCTGGCAATTTGAATCGTTATAGAAATTGTACGCAATTATTATTTTTTCAAGGCGTACTACCGGAGTCGATGAGAGTCGACCCACTTACCTAACGAACGAACCAAAGGAGCTTTCTATGAATAAAAAATTACTACATACCTTGCTGAGCATTTTTTTAGCTTTTTTATCAGTTTTTCAGTTAACGCGCAGAATATCTTCACGCCATCACCGAATGCTTGTGGTATAGCAAAATGCACCTTTCAGGGTAACCCGATGGCTGGGAGTGCAGCAATTTCCGGTCCTGACTTCACTGGGCAATGTCAACAGAAATGCAATGCAACTTCGGGTTGCACTGGTTTAACCGTGTATCCCGGCTGGTGCAACCTGTTCAGCAATGTGGGCGCGGGAGCGACAGCCCAGTCATCGGAAACGCCGTTAGCCAGATTTACTGCAGCACCCGCCCCAGCACCCGTCCCAGCGCCTGCTGCCGCATCTGCCGTGTCGGCTGCGGTCATTAGCGATTTAACCAATAAAATAAATCAACTGACCGCACAAGTTGCAGCCCTCACCCAGCAGCAAGCGGCAAGGCCCGACCCCAAACCGGCTATTGACGCGCTAACAAGTCAGATGGCACAGGTCAAGGTGCAAGTGGATAAGCAAACCCAACAACTAGCTACTCCCCCAATCCCCGTATCGGGCGTGTCGGCTGCGGTCATCACAGATTTAACAGCTAAAATAAATACACTATCCACGAGAACCGACCAACTAAACATATTCATGCAGAAGACTGTGGGTAATTTCAGTTCATTCAGTAAATATGCAGATTGCACTCGTAACGCCGCCCGAATCTTCATGGCCGGGGACAGGAATCCCGATGTCCGGGCAGCCGCTTGGGTGAGGAATGCGAATGTAATGGCAGATGCAGGTAACCAGATTCAAGGGTGTGGACAGATTCTATTGAACCTACAAAATTGATTTTAAATAACCTATTGATTTTTACGTCATCTTTTTTCAAAGAAAAATCAATCCGGCTTGGCTGATATTTTTTATATTTCACGTAGTCCCATAACTGGTTGAATCCGTTTTGTTTGACCAAACCTTGAGGGCCAGCGTTTAGCCAAGTCACCCAGCTTTAAAAGTATTGCCGGAGCCGATGAGAGTCGGCTCTTTTTATATGTGTGCCCGGCTTGGGCGCACTCATTACGAACGACAATCCCGTCGCAAGTCGATCATAACGAGCGACGTGTAGCGCAACGGCATGAAGCTGACCGAGTGTGAGCGGGAAGCGTGGATCGCAAACGGTGATCCGATAAACAAAAATCGGATACGAGGCACTGCTGAGCCGGGCGACTGGGCGATTGATTCGATTGGCGCCCCGAAGACGAATCGAACGTCCGACCTGCCCCTTAGGAGGGGGCTGCTCTATCCACTGAGCTACCGAGGCTATTGGGTTATTATACAATCTAACACTTAGGCCCGTGCCGAAAATTGGTTTGCTTATTTTTTTGTTCTCTAAAACGACGACCCATTGAGGTATTACAGAAAATCTAATTCAGATCCGTTTGAATCGGGTTCTTTTAACTGAATTCGTTAAAGCATACACCCAAGCTTTTTTAGTCTTAAAATACCGATTAATCGGACTTCGGCCTACAAGTCGGGATAAAGTTTTTCCATGCTAGGATGAGCAGACTACACTGTTGAATGATTTTTTTAAATTGAGGTAAGGCATTGTGATAAAAGATTTTGACCATGTGGTTTTAACCACCCAAGACTTGGATAAATGTCTTGATTTTTATACAAGAGTGTTGGGGATGAAGGTCGAACATTACGGTGCCCAGCGCATTGCCTTACGTTTTGGCGACAGAAAATTTAATGTTCACCCCCCTGGTTTCAATCCAAGCTTGAAGGCAGATAAGCCAACCCCAGGTTCACTGGATTTTTGTTTTCTCGCTGATCGCCCCCTTCAGGAGGTGATAGCTCATATTCAATCTTGTCATATCCCCATAATTGAAGGGCCTTCTAAACGTCAAGGGGCTCGATTTGACTTGCGTTCCATTTATCTACGCGATCCAGATAATAATTTGGTCGAAATTTCTGAGCCCTTTTAAAAGGAAAGGTTGACCGTGCTTTTTTCAATGACGACGAACTGGGATGATTTATTAAAAGCAGAGGATAAAGATTTTTCGTTATTATCGGGTGCTTTACTGATTGCAAAGGATGAATACCCTGATTTGCAGATCGGGAGTTTTTTTGCAAAACTACAAGCCCTTTTTTCTCCCTACGTAGAAGGTCTTCCAACCGAATTCAATACCCCTTCACTAAAGCTGCAATCTCTCATCGATTATTTTTTTCTTGAATTAAAATTTCAAGGAAATCAACACGATTACTACGATTTGCGTAATAGTTTTATGAACGAAGTCTTGGAGCGTCGGCTAGGTATCCCCATTAGTCTTTCGATTTTATTCCTTGAAATGGGGCGTCTTATTGGCCTGCCATTGCAGGGGATTTCATTCCCCGGTCATTTTTTGATTAAATGTCAATTAACGCAAGGGATGATACTCATTGATGTATTTGAACAGGGGCGGCGTTTAGGGATTAAGGATTTGCAAAATCGCCTTCGCTCATTAAGTAATGGCGCCTTGCTACCACCTGAAATGATCATGAGTATGCTGACCCCTGCCTCTAATCGCGAGATTATTGCGCGAATGCTTAGGAATATAAAAACGACCTACCGAGAACAAAAACAATGGGATAAAGCATTAACTGCTTCTTGTCGCATTATTGATTTAAACCCAGGCTGGGCTGAGGAGTATCGTCATCGCGCTGAGTTGTATGAGGCGCTGGAATGTTTTCAGTTGGCCTTGGATGATTATCTTCACTATCTGAGCATCGATGCCAATGCCGAGGATGTTTACCTCGTGAGGCTTAAAATTTCTGATTTAAGATCGCGAATTGCGAAACTAAATTAAAAAATCAATGATCTGGCTTCATGTTGTTAGATCGCTTTTACTGTAGCCAGTTTTTTTTTGTAAGGCGTTGAGCTCAGAAGTGTGGAACTGGCATTGCCGCGGTCTTACTGAGCCTCTCAGTTGGGCTTGGCATTCACAACGATGGCATGGTCGTTAGCAATGAGCTTACTTGGTGAGGCACCTGGGGCCATTGCATCAGATGCATCAGATATTTCTCGTGCCGGCGTCCAATTCGGACTGTGGCTATGTGTGATTTGAGCGATGGTGTTGGCTGGTTCATTGCTCGTTACATTATCATTAAGACTTTGTGAAGCCTGAGGTTTATTGGTTTTTAATTTATTATTGATGGCCGGTTTATCTTCATCATCGATTTCGTCAGGAGGATTGCCATCATAGATTTGGCTGCGTCGACGTTGAATGTAGGCGTCGCGCATAAAGGCATAAGCATCTAGGGAAGCTTCATCTAAGAGGTTTGTTTCATCCAAAAGATTGGCTCTCGTCGAAATTAAACGAGTACCGGTCAAAGAATTTCTCACGGGCACATTTTTTAAGAAATGTAGGGGACTTAACTGCACATCGGCCACTTTTGCAATCCCATCACGTAGATTGCTGGGACCTAACAAGGGAATCATGATGAATGCACCGTCACCAATTCCCCAATATCCGAGTGTTTGACCGAAATCTTCGTGATGCTTTTCAAGGCCCATGTTAGTGGCAACATCGATCAGTCCCAGAATTCCAAGCGTTGAGTTGACCGCAACTCTTCCGGCATCGGAGACGGCATTGGTCAGTTTGCCTTGAAGTAGATTGTTGACAGACACCAAGACATCATTAATATTTTCAAAAACATTAGCAATACTTGTTCTGGCAAATGAGGGCAAAGCGGCCCGGTATCCTTGTGCCAAAGGCTTCACGATGGCTCGGTCTAGGCCATCATTGAACTTATAAATGACGCGGTTGACAGGCTCTATCGGGTCTTTATTTTGGGGCGTTGCGCATGCGCCTAGTAGGGTGAGCATCGCCAAGGACAGAAAGACGAGGACAAATGAATGAGTCTGACGGCAAGTGCGTAACATGAAATCCTTAGCTGAATCTGAAAAAGCAAGAGTTGTGTTCAATGCGACGGTTAAAAGCGCTTTAGGGATATTTAGGTATTATATCAAAAGCAGAGGGGACAAAAGCGCGGAGCGGTAGTGATTTTTCTTTGTTTTTATGAGCCTAGCGCATTGAGATGAATGATTGATTAAAAAATCCTATTTCATGGATTTTTTTCTAGCTTTTTAAAGCTAACCTACTGTTTATGATGGCAAAAAGTAGTTAATGTTTACCTTTTTGATAGACCATTTGTTAAAATGATGAATCGTTTTTTTCACAGCACACGATAAGTCGCCCTAAGACGGGTGAAGTGAAGAAACGAAACCGGTTTACTTTTCTTAGTCACTATCAGAGGTTTTGCCAATGACCCCCAATACGCCTAGCGTCGTCACGCTCAAAGATATGCGCTTATTTCGCCAACAGTGCTACATCAATGGACAGTGGGTGGATGCTGATGATGGTTCACGGTTGACGATCCTTAATCCGGCTAATGGCGCATTGGTGGGTACGGTGCCCAAAATGGGATTGACTGAAACGCGTCGAGCGATAGAAACGGCTCACGAAGCGTTTAAAATCTGGCGTCAAAAAACCGCCAAAGAGCGCAGTGCGCTGTTACGCAAATGGTTTGAGTTGATGACGGAGCATTCTGAGGATTTGGCCATTTTGATGACGCTAGAACAGGGTAAGCCATTGGCGGAATCCAGGGGAGAGATCGCCTATGGGGCTGCATTTATCGAATGGTTTTCTGAAGAGGCCAAACGCATCTATGGCGATACCATACCGGCCCAATCGGTCGATCGACGCATTGTGGTGATCAAGCAGCCCATTGGGGTGTGTGCGGCAGTCACGCCATGGAATTTCCCCAATGCGATGATTACACGTAAAGCGGGGCCTGCCATGGCGGCCGGTTGCACGATCGTGATTAAGCCAGCCTCGCAAACGCCATTTTCCGCTTTAGCCCTTTGTGAATTAGCAGAACGAGCTGGTATCCCCAAAGGGGTGATTTCGGTGATTACAGGCTCAGCCGGTCCGATCGGTCAGGAGCTCACGACCCACCCCTTAGTGCGGAAATTTACGTTTACGGGATCGACCGAAATCGGCAAGTTACTCATGGCCCAATGTGCCAGCACAGTAAAAAAAGTGTCTCTAGAACTCGGAGGCAATGCGCCTTTTATCGTGTTTGATGACGCGCATATTGATTCCGCGGTTGAGGGGGCGATGGCCTCAAAGTTTCGTAATACGGGCCAAACCTGCGTCTGTGCCAATCGCATCTTGGTTCAGGAAGGGGTGTATGAAGAGTTTTCTCGTAAGTTAGCCATTAAGGTGGCTGCGATGAAGGTCGGGGATGGTATGCACTCAGGGGTCACTCAAGGGCCGCTTATTGATAAAAATGCGGTATTGAAAGTCGAGGAGCATATTGCGGATGCCTTGGAAAAAGGGGCACGTGTGTTAACGGGGGGTAAGCGTCATGCGTTGGGTGGGCAGTTTTTTGAACCCACCGTGTTAGTCGACGTAAAACCGAACATGAAAGTGACCCATGAGGAAACCTTTGGACCGGTAGCGCCCTTGTTTCATTTTAAGACAGAAGAAGAGTTGTTAACGCTCGCTAATGATACGGAATATGGTCTAGCGGCGTATTTTTATAGCCGAGATATCGGTCGTATCTGGAGAATTGCAGAAGGTTTAGAATCCGGTATCGTTGGTATTAATGTGGGAATTATTTCCACTGAAGTCGCCCCCTTCGGTGGGGTGAAGCAGTCGGGTATCGGAAGAGAAGGTTCGAAATATGGTATTGATGAGTATGTGGAAGTTAAATACCTTTGTATGGGAGATGTGAACGTATAGGTTGTTTGTTATGAATGCAATCCCCGTTTGTTAGATTGTATTTCATGATTCGAACTCGTTATCATCTTGTTCACTCAATCAATGGGTGAACGCACGCCACGTTTCGTCAGCGCTTCGGTGGTTGATGAGGCGCACTGACTTTTATCAATTATTTTAGAATGCGAATAAAAATGAATCCTAAGATCTACCTTGTACATGCTGCAGAGGTTTCGATTGCCCCTGTTGTTTCAAGTTTTCGTCAAGCTTGGCCTGAGGCTCGTTTGGCCAATTTGCTAGAAGACTCTTTTATGCCCGATTTGGCTGCTGATGGGAAATTAACCGATTTGATGATCAGTCGTTTTGTGGATATTGCGCATTACTGTGCGAAATCAGGTGCGGATGCGATCTTGTTTGCTTGCTCAGCGTTTGGGCCAGCCATTGAGCAGTGTCAACGTGAATTAAAAATCCCTGTGTTAAAACCAAATGAAGCCATGTATGAACAATTAGTGGAAAAAAACTGCCACGTTAGTTTGCTCGCCACTTTCCCTCCTTCCATCCCTTCCATGATCAGCGAGATTCAACAGATGGCAGCGCAAGCGGGCACTACGGTTAGCTTAGACACCTATTTGGTAGAAGGGGCCTTGGCGGCGCTTCAAAATGGTCAACCCGAGGAGCATAACCGTCTGATTGCTGAATTTGCTTCCAAACTACAATGTGACAAGATTGCTTTTGCACAATTTTCCATGGCTCCGGTATTAGCCTTGGCGCGTAGTAAAACGAATGTCCCCATTCTTACCACCCCCGATAGTGCGGTGGCTAAACTAAAAAAAATACTGTCCTAAGCGGTTTATTGTTATGGCCATCCACGTTCGCGCACTGCATCGATTTCCCGTCAAGGGTTTTGGCGCTCAACCTTGTGAGGCCTTGACGGTGTTGCCAGGCGGGCGCATTGCGGGGGATCGGGTTTTAAACTTTCGATTTGCCGATGCCCCTGTTCAAGCGGATCAGTGGTGTAAGAAATATCATGGTGTAGTGTTGGTTAATACGCCCGGATTGGCGCAGCTCGCGCTGACATGGGATGCGGATCAAAAGCGATTAAAAATGAGTTATGAGGGGGTAACGCTGATTGAGGCCGGCTTGGATGAAGCGGGTCGACAACAGTTGGTGGATGCGTTAACGGGCTATGTTCTTTCGCTGGATGTTAATCCGTTGGTCGGGCATCCGACTCGTTTGCCTTTAAAGCTCGTGGGTGATGGTCTAGCGTCTCGTTATCAGGATAATGAGGCAGGACAGGTGAGTTTACATAGCCTGGAAAGTCTAGGCAGTCTAGCCCAAGCGCTCGGTGATGAGAGCGGCGATTCATTGGGGCTTCGTTTTAGACACAATATCGAGATTACGGGCACGAGTGCTTGGAATGAGCTTGGATGGGCGGGCAAACGGATTCAGATCGGTGAGGTGGTTTTTAATCGGATTGAGACCAAGGTTCGATGTCTAGCGACTCATGTCAACCCGCAAACTGGGCAAAGAGACTGTGAGTTGATGTCAACCTTAATGCAATCGTTCGGACAACAAACCCCCACTTTTGGCATTGGTATGTTGTCCCTGTTGGGGGGTGTTATACGAATGGGCGATTCGGTTAGAGTGCTAGACTAAGTGGGGCTTTGCCCTCTGGCTTGAGCCGATAGGGTGACGCGGTTCATGGGCCTGCAAAAATGCGCTCATTCATGGATTTTGGCCTGTTTAATCAAAGGGATCCATTTTTTTTGTTCGCTCACAATAAATTGCCCGTAAGCTTCCGATGAACTGGGTGTGCTAACGATCCCTCGTTGCTTTAATTGCTCAATGACTTCACTGGTATTGAGGGTAGTGGTGAGTGCTTTATTAAGCTTCGTAACGACTGCGGCAGGCGTTTTGGCCGGTGCATGCAAGCCATACCAGTTAATGGCTGAATACCCTTTGATACCGGATTCAGCAATGGTGGGGACCTCGGGTAGCGTCTCAGCGCGTTGCTGACTAGTCACCGCAATGGCTCTGACTTTACCGGATTTGACGTGAGGCACTCCGGTTGAGATTACAGCAAAAAAAGAAGGAATGTGTCCAGCCATCAAGTCTGTGATCGCGGGACCGCCGCCTTTGTAAGGAACCATTGTGAGCTCTATACCGGTCATCATCTCGAGTAATGCACCGGCTAAATGTCCTGGACTACCGATGCCTGAGGTGGCGTATTGCATGGCTCTGGGTTTTGTCCGAGCTAAGGCAATGTATTCGGTGAGATTTTTCACTGGAATATCCGGGTGGGTTAGGATGATATTTTGCATGCTCACCATTAAACCAATCGGTACGAAATCTCGGATCGAATCGAAAGGCACTTTTTGTATCGTTGGTGAGACCAATAAAATACCAATGTGCCCCAAGCCTACGGTATATCCATCAGGCTCCGCATTTTTAAGTATTTCCAGTGAAATTAACCCATTGGCGCCGGCACGGTTATCGACAATGACGCTCTTACCTAATTCTTGGCCTAAGCGTTGTTGCAAAATACGCGCCACCAAATCAGTGGCGCCACCGGGGGGATTGCCAACAATAAAACGTATGGATTTGTTGGGGGTCCATTCACCCCATGTGGGTAGACTGAGAAAGACGAAAAAGGCAACAAAAAGCTTGCTGGGGTGAGAGCGAAATAAAGCGCCCAACCACGTTAATTTGAGTGATACAGACCGGCTACCTTGATAACTTTTTCCCATTTGATCGTCTCTGATTTGATATATTGGCCAAAGGCCTCTGGAGTGCCGGGGGCGGTATCCATCCCTTCACGGAAAAGAAACTCTTTGATTTCGGCATTTTGCAGCGCCAAGCCGATGTCTTTATTCAAACGACTGACAAGGGCATGGTTTGTTTTGGCAGGCACGACAAAGCCATACCAGTTGTTGGCTTCAAAGCCTGCGACTCCTGCTTCGGCGATGGTGGGAATGCTAGGCATATAAGACCAACGTTTTAGTGTGGTCAACCCCAAAGCATTAATTTTATTGGATTTGATGTGTTGCACAGCGCTGGCGGCAGTCGCAAAGATCAGATGGATGTTGCCGGCGAGTAAATCGATCATGGCCGGACCGCCCCCTTTATAGGGAACATGGGTGATTTTAATGCCGGTTTGCAGATTAAATAGTTCGATTGCCAAATGCCCCGCGCCACCGATTCCGGAGGAGCCGGCGTTCAGTGATTTCGTTTTAGCCAAACTCACGAGTTCCATGACATTTTTTGGGTTAATACTAGGATGAGTGACTAAAATATTGGTGGAATCAACGGCACGGGTTACCGGTGAGAGATCTTTTATCGGGTCAAAAGATAGTTTTTTGTAAAGGCTGGGGTTAATCGAAAAAGAGGAAATTGAACCCAACAAGAGGGTGTAACCATCGGCTGAGGATGCGACGGTAATTTCCGTGGCAATGTTGCCTGCGGCACCGGGTCGATTATCAACAACGACTTGCTGACCGAGGCTTTCACTTAATTTTTTGGCGATGGCACGTGCGGCCGTGTCAGTGCCACCGCCAGGGGCAAAGCCCACTAATAAACGAATGGATTTGGAGGGGTATTTTTGCTCTGCTGAGGCGGCAGTACTAAAAAGCGCTGTGGAAAAACACAATACGCTCAACAAGAAAACAGTGGGGTTACCATGTAAAAAATGGCAGGGGTTCGATGGGTTAATGCGGATCATAGGGGGCCTGACAGAAAGAAATGAATAAAACAGGTTTTTCTTAACCGATACAACCGGAGCCAAAGGCTCTACGGTTGACATTTTAGTCTAATTGCTTCGGTGGGCCTTATTATTTTTGAGAAAAATTTCGCCTACATCAATATTTTTTCCGAGTATTTTTAAACAGGGCCTGTGAGCCTAAAGGGCATGCCCTACACTGTGGCCTTCTTGGGTGGCTTTCATGCTAGTGCGAGTCGATAGGCAGTCCCCAATTAAATGTACGCTAAACCCCTTGGCTTCTAGCGCTTTCCAGAGCGCTTGATTGGGGGCGCGAGGCGTGGAGTAAGAAAAAAACGCTAAGTCATCAATGCGCTGTTTGAAACCCGTATAGACTTGCACTACCTCGAGTCGACCATTTTCGATCTCCTCCGTCCAGCACGGTTCTGACAGTGTCATGACCTCAATTCCCAAGCGACTAAAGCGGCGGTGGATGGCTTGGTGGGTGACCATCGCCGTGTCCTCTGCAATAGCGTTACGGGGGGTAACCACCACGACGCGTTGAAATTTTCTTTTTAGGGCCATGGCCGCTGCATAGGTGCCTTCTGACTGATCCATGTCGTATAAAACTGCGCTTCCCGATTGGGGCTGAGGGTGCTGAATAACCTCCAAAATAGCACTTCGTAGATCCTGAACGAGACCCTGCGCTTCTTTGGGTAACCAGCGCGGGGGAACCATGGTGGAACCCGTGGCGAGAATGACCTCATGGGGTTGAAGACGGATAATGTCCTCTGCAGTGGCTTCTTGTTGCAAGTGGAAAACAACGCCTGCTCTTTGAGAAGCCGCCATTTGATAATCATAAATGCTGCTGATGGACTCTCCTCCCGGTAACTGACTGCGTAAGCGCGCTTTACCGCCAATGTGCGAAGAGCGAGAAAAAAGATGAACCTCATGACCTCGAGCGGCAGCCACCCAGGCTGCCTCCATCCCCGCAATGCCGGCTCCGACGATGACCACTTTTTTCGGTATCGGGGCAGGACGAGGCCAATAATCGGTCTCATCCACCAGCGCGACTCTTGGATTATTGTCACACGACAAGGATTGATGGGCGGTCACGCCAACAAACCAGCAGTTATTACAAGACACACAGTAGCGAATATTATGAGCCCGTCCTTGTCGGGCTTTCAAAGGCCAGGCCGGATCGGTCACCAGGGCTCGACCTAAGCCCACCAATTGGGCCTCATTTTGAGCGATGAGTTTATCGGCCTCCGCTGGGTCAGTAATACGACCGAGGATCATTAAAGGGATGATCGGGTTTACCTGAGCACGGATTTGATTAAAAAGAGGCAAATAGGTGACTCTGGGTTCATGGTCGTCCGGGATGTGCATCTCTAAAGAGCGAGCATGACTGCCTTGTGCAAAGGTGAGATAGTCAATACGGTGCTGTGAGCAGAGGTGGTTAGCAATTTTGATCGCCTCCTCAGCGTTGATACCTCCAGGAACTCCATCGTCGCCGGGTAATTTCAGGCCGACAATGAAATCATGACCGCATTGGCTACGAATCGCGGCGAGCATGTGGCTTAAAAATCGTGAACGCCCGACGACATCACCGCCATAGGCATCCTCCCGAATATTGGACCAAGGGGATAAGAATTGATGAAAAAGGTGTCCATGTCCTGCGGAAATTTCAACGCCACTAAAACCACAAGTTTTCAGTCGCAGTGCGGAAACGCTAAATTCTTCTATCATCGATTCTATTTCGAATGCCGTGAGTGCTCGGGGCACGGTGCCACTTAAATCATCGGGCAAAGCGCTCGCCCCTAGGGCCTCTGGATTGCGTCCCGCCTCATGACGGCCTCTGCCCGGGTCTTGAATTTGTCCGAGAAAGCGACAGTCGTGCGATTCTACTGCCTCAGCCCAGCGCTTTAAGTCTTCTTGATACCGGTTGTCAAAAACGATGACTTTGAAGGGGCTATTTTGATGTCGGGCCATCGATAGCGGTTCGCTCACAATCATTGCGGCCCCCCCGGCAGCACGATTAGCATAGTATTGCATCATCGGTTCGGTCAAGGCGCTGTGCTTGCCCATACGGGTTGTCATCGAGGCGTGAACGATGCGATTTTTTAGTTTTTTCCCAGCCAGTTCGAAGGGGGAAAATAATGCCTGATAGTGTTCTGTCATAAAGATCTCAATATGGCGTTGAACCAACAAAGGATGCCCTTTACGGGGATTGTTTTAAATGCGCTGCCTTGATCAATTCAGCCCACTTGGCATGGTCACGGATGATGAAGGCTGTGAAATCGGAGATAGAACTGGCCACGACATCTCCGCCCAAGCTTTTTAAACGTTCCTTGGCTAAGCTTTGGGTGAGGGTTTTGACCATCGCTTGATTGAGTTGATCCAGTATTTTTTTATCTGTTCCGCTGGGGGCGACCATACCGAACCATCCGCTGGTATCGTAGCCCTTGACTCCTGACTCGTCGATAGTGGGTATTTCAGGCGCTAGGCTTGAGCGTTTAGCCGATGTGACTGCTAGCGCTCTTAATTTTTGACGATTGACCTGGGGTATCAGGGTGGTTAAGTCGCCTGACAGAATTTGAATTTGTCCTGCCATGACATCGGCCATGGCGGCGGCCACCCCCTTATAAGGAACATGCACGATGTTAATGTGCGCTAAGTACTTGAGCATCTCACCGGCCAGATGATTGGTGGTGCCAAAGCCTGGAGATCCAAAATTTAATTGTCCCGGCTTAGACTTCGCTAACAGGATCAGTTCACGCATATTTTTAGCCGGTAGCATCGGGTGCACGGTGAGCACAAACGGCATGCTGACCACCTGGGTGATGGGGTCAAAATCTTTCAGGGGGTCGTAGTTCATTTTTTCTGATAAGGCGGGCAAAATTCCCATGGGCCCAGCACTGGCTAAAAGCAGTGTGTAGCCATCGGGCTCCGCTTTCGAGGCCAAGTCCGTGGCAATGGCGGCTCCGGCCCCAGGGCGATTGTCGACAATAAATGTTTTACCAAAGCTTTCAGTTAAACCTTGGGCTAAAAATCGTGCAATGAAATCACTGCCACCGCCTGGAATAAATCCGACCAAAATGCGTACCGGTTTGGTGGGGTAGTTTTGGGCCGACGAGTTCCAAGACCCGCCCAGGTAGCCCAGTGCGACTCCCAACCCAAAGACGATGGAATGCCCCGTTCGACGGGGACTTTGATTAATCTGCTTTAATGCCTGCATGGTGAATGAGCTCGGTCATGAGTTGAGTTTGTGATTTAATGTAGTCGGAGAATTCTTGTATCGTAGAAGCCATGGGCTCAGCGCCTACGTTTTGCAATCGTCGCTGGGTTTCGGGCGCTTGCAATCCTTTGTTCATTTCAAAATTGAGTCGGCTCATGATATCGGGGCTGACCCCGCTCGGAGCGATTAACCCATACCACGTATTGAGTTCCCATCCAGGTAGTCCTGATTCGGCCGATGTGAGGACGTTGGGCAATTGTGGGATTCGTTCTTTTCTTAATATCGCTAAGGCTTTTAATTTTTTTTCACGTAATAGTCCCAGTGCGGCCGGCGGACCTATTGTCACCATATCGGTTTCCCCAGTGATGAGAGAAAACATGGCGATACTGGTGCCTTTGTAGGGGATGTGGGTGATGTTAATCTTAGCCAGATACTTTAGCATTTCCCCAGCCAAGTGATTGGATGTGCCAACCCCACCTGAGCCAAAATTTAACTGACCTGGATTTTTTTTGGCCATCGCAATGAGTTCACGCAGGTTGTTGGCGGGTACGGAAGGATGTACGACCAGCAAAGAAGGGATGTTAGCCACCAAGGAAATGGCCCCTAAGTCTTTTAAATCATACCCGGGATTTTTGTAAAGTCCTGGGCTAATGGTAATGGAGGGAGAGCATAGGCCGATGGTATAACCATCGGCAGGCGCTCTTGACAATAATGCGTAGCCCACGTTGCCACCCGCACCAGGTTTGTAGTCGGGAATAATATTTTGTTTCAAACCGAGTTGTAAGAGTTCAGCCACCGTACGACCGAGCGCATCGGTTGCCCCGCCTGGCGGAAACGGTAAAATGAATCGAAGCGCTTTGGTGGGATAGGCATGTAACGTTTGTGCCATTGCTTTGTCGGTTCCCCCTAAGTTATTGAGAATGAGACCCCAAAGGAAAAGTGTAAAAAAAAGGGGCCTAGGCCGGTATCTATTCATGAGGAAGAGAAATTCATTGATGAACACGAAAGAAAATATCGTTTTTAAAAATATCGCGTATTTAATTTTACTGCTAAAGCCGGGTGATCTATTTTTTAGCCGATTTTGAAACATCAATGCGGCTTATTTTTTCGCTTTTATTATTATTGATTCCAAGCGCTATTGTAATGTAATCGAAGTCCACACTAACGCTAAAACGTGCGGCAAGTGTCCCATGAAAGGTAGAATAAGTCTTTTTTTGATGCCTGTGTACGTTTACTCATAAATCGCAAGTGAAGGCTTAATAAAATCAGTGAGTTAGTCAATGGTCGTCCACCCTACAGTAGAAGCGTAAGCCCTCATAAGTGGCAAGTTTCTTAGTCAATTACCCCATAAACTGCACTTTTCGCCTACTATTTTGTGCATTTGAATATTCTGAGATAGGCTTCTAAGAGTCATGAAAGCACAAGGATCCATAGGGCGCTCCTAAATATGACTTTGGTTTACCAAAAGAATTGGCTCGAACGATTGGGGGCTGCTACAAGTGGGATTGAAAATTACGAAAAACATTGGTTTAGGATTGATGACCCAAATGTAGGTGAATTTAGAAAAAGTTCATCTGGGTAGTGGTAAGCGCAACCTTGTTCCAGGGGGTGTCTATCGCTCTGAATATCAACTGACTTTGTCGCGGGAGTTAATTTAGGTGGAGAATTATGAGTGCTAAGTTCGCTTTGCATGGAGGCACTGCAATCAATTTATTAGTCCGTGATATGCCTAGGCTTTCCGTGGATATTGATATGACTGACTTGCCCATTGATTCTAGAGATGTGACTTTGAAAAATATTGGCCTAGCTTTAGGACGAATTAAGCAGGAGATCGAAAGAGCGCTTGGGGTCTTTATTGTGTATCAAGTTGAAGTTTGAGTGGCTCTCAGAGGCATTTTCCTTTCCCATCAAAAAAATGGGTAAATAGTGGAAAAAACGTGGAAATAGTGTGTAAAATGATTTCCTATGAGAACCCAATTAAGTACATCAAAACCCCCTTTTTCTATCTTTAGCTCCATTCCCGTATCTGATGAGCTGGGCTTATTTAGGGGGAAAGGCTTACCAAATTACAACCGAGTCAAAGATATTTTGGGGTACACGAAAGAAGATATTTCGATTGCCTCAGGCGTTCCATTTGGGTCGGTTCGTTTTGATAAGAAAATCCCGATTGAGCTAACGCAGCGTATTACAGAGTGGGCGACTGCTATTGCCTTGGTGCATAGTTTTTTCAATGACGAAAACAAAACTATGCTTTGGTTTAAAGTTCCCAACCCCCTCTTGGGTGATGTGGCGCCGCGCGACATGATCAAGGTTGGACGCTTTAAAAAACTCTTTAAATTTATTCAAAGTGCTTTGGAAGAGAATCAATAATTGGCCATTCGCAAGCCAGCCCTACATCATCGGGGTCGACCCAAGCTTATTAAGAAGACGAAAAAGCTGACACCTGAAAAACGAGTAGAGCATCTACTGGAAGAGGGCTCCCTTCAAAGCTTAATTGAGGGAAAAAAACTTAATCAAGCCTATATAAAGTATCAATGGGATTTTTATTCGGAGTTGGCCTACCAGCGAAGTTTGATCCAAGATCAGCTAATAGCGAGTCTACAAGAAAGTGCCATTGCTGGTTATCAGTTTGATGCTTGGCAACGGGTTACACGCTGGAAGTATTCTGGACATCCCTTTTCCACAGTAGGTAGCTTAGTGTCATGGGGTGGCAGATTTAATCTTGGCCAAGATATTTCTCCCATCGGGACCTTGAAAACATTTCAAGCCTTGTATTTGGCGCAAAGTCAGGCTACCGCGCTGGTGGAAGGCCTGGGAAGTGGAATGAGCAACTCCCCTTTGTCTATTGAGGAAATCGCTCTAGCCAATAAAAGCTCTTTTGTATGCGTCTCGGTCTCCGGCGCCTTGGATCGCGTGATTGATTTGACGGATAAAGCCACCCTAGTCAAGTTTGCGAAATTAATTTCAAAATTTAAAGTGCCGCAATCTATATTAGATTCTGCCGCGCAGCTTAATATTCCGCTGCCTACTTTAATAAAAAGTCCGGGCCCTCTACTCAAGTCATTTTTAATTGAGAACTGGCGCAAGGAGCCTGCTCAATTTGACATACCGGCTAATGGGCAAATCTTTGGCCAGTTAGTTTATCTGGCCGGAATTGACGTTATCATCTATCCATCAAGTAAGACTGGTGAGAAATGCTTCGCAATTTTTCCATCCAATTTTGATGGTAGAAATTCTTATTTGAGACTTGACGATGAGCCTCCCGAAAAATGGACTCCGAGATTCATTTCATCAGATAATTTCACGCTTTGTGAAAAAACTTCCGATGAGCTCAAATCGTTGGGCTAATTGGTTAAGAAGCGTTATAGAGCGTGATTAATATATTCCAAGTAACTCATTACGGTATCGGTTTTTGACCAGCGCCCCATACTCATAATGATGGGTAGGCTCGCTCCCGGTATCACTAAATCTTGAGCATAGCCAACACGCGTTGAGTGGCCGCTGATTATGGTAATAAAAGATTCATCTAATTAGTAGCACCAGAGGCTACCTTCTTTAAGACCAATGCTTTCGCCAAATGAAACAAGGCATTCGGTAAAGGAGCTGTGACTTGTTTCCCCAATGGCATTTTCTTCAACCTCTAAAACTATCAAAGTAATTTTTGTCCAAGCGCGCGCATCATCACCATTAAGAGTCTTAATAGAGTCTGATATTTTTTGGTAATCTCTTGTTTGGACATTTAACCGAGATTTTCCATTAGAAACGTCTAAGGGTCAAAGACGGGGGTAAAAGTGACCGGTTTTTCGAAGGTTTTTGACCTATCCCAAACCCCTTCAAACCAGGTTCTTTGCTTTTACGTCCATGACCACATTAAGGTGATTTTTTCGACCGGCTTTGCTTATGTAAGCCGCCTTGGCGAAGAGCTTATACCTTAGCGTGTTAAAGTGTGTGTTGCATCTGTTTGGGTTGTATTTTTTCTACCGTGCTACGCAGGGCCGCTTGCCTAAATAAACTCATCTTTGGCGGCAATTGAATCGGCTTTTAAAGCCTCTTCAAACTTCAAGTGTTCCAGGATGCGTTTCATCAGGGCCATTCCGTCCCAAGGCGTGATCTTTTTGTCTGCAAAAGTAAGCTCGAAGTCCATCAAACCCCTCGCGCTAAAAAAGTGAATGAATTAAAATGAACTCAACACATTAAAAACCAATGAAATCATACATTTTTTTTATTGGTTTCCATTAGGAATCGAATCAAATAAAAAATCTCGATTGAATTGGTTATTAGTCCAGCTGGCTAAAGTATTTATTGTCAAGTTAAAGTGTTTGGAACACTGTATTTATAAGGCTCTGCGGGACTGGCAATTTATGGTGGATCAAATTGCTGTTTATGGGTAACCCACGGTATGGCGTTGCCTCTAAGAGTGCGAGGCTCATGCACCGAGTTCATTGAGAGGGTATCTGTTTTGTTGACTTTGGCTCCATCGTATAGCGTGTGGCGTATGTTCGAATCCGCAGTGGCGCAAGGGCCGCTGAAGCCGGCTTTGATTTTTGAGTCTAAGGCTTGGACCTACCAAGCGCTTCATCAAGAAGCGAATGCGATCGCGGCGGCATTGGTGGCTCTAGGTATTAAAAAAGGCGATTGTGTGGCGATTTGGTTACCCAATGTGCCTTTTTGGATCACTTTGTTTTTAGCCTGTACAAAAATCGGCGCCCCAGTGTTGGCCTTGAATACTCGATTTAAATCGAAGGAAGTGGGCGATGTGCTCGCCAGAGCTGAGGCTAAGGTATTGGTTTATAGTCCTCATTTTTTGGGTATCGACTTTTCTGCGCTCATTAATGAAATAGATCCGGTGTGCCTTAAGGCTCTATCACAGGTATTTGCTTGGAGCCCCGAGGCGTCCCCTCCGACCAAGGTAGCCGGTTTGGCTGTATGGGATGCTGCGAGGCTTTTGGAGTTTCATCCCTTTGTGACCCCTGTCGATACGCCTGATAGCGCGTGTGTGATGTTTACCACTTCGGGGACCACCAGTCGGCCTAAGCTTGTCTTACACAGTCAAAGGAGCATTGCTCATCACGCGCAAGATGTCGCGCGCGCGCTCGGTTATGAGGTTCCGGGTAGTGTGATTTTGGTGGTGACCCCGCTTTGTGGGGTGTCGGGCTTTGGCGTTCCGATGGCTTGTATAGCGGCCCAAGCGGTTTTTGTCTTGAGTGTTAGTTTTAATACTGAGCAAAGTCTTCACATCATTCAATCCCATCGGATCACCCATATCCATGCCAATCACGAGATCGTACGGCGTTGGCTGGATTACGAAGCAGGGCCCGTTGATTTTTCTTCTTTGAAAATGGTCAATTGCGGTTCGGGTATCGGCGCTTTGATCGAGCGCGCAAAGGCGCGAACACTTCCCCTCTTATCGATTTACGGGTCGAGTGAAGTGCAGGCGCGTTTTTCTTCTCAGCTTCATGCGCAAAATAGCTCACAAGCACTGGAAGGCGGCGGCAGGCCTTTGTCGTCTTTGGCCCGAGTTCGAGTCGCTGATATTGAAAGCGGTGAGTCTCTAGGCCCTGAAGCGCGGGGCGAATTGCAGATCTGTGCGCCCAGTCAGCTAATGGGTTATTTTTCCGATAGTCAGGCGACCCAAAATGCCATAACCCATGATGGTTATGTGCGCACCGGTGACTGTGGTTATATTCGTGAGGATGGCAGTTTTGTGTTGGAAGCCCGTATTGGGGATGTTTTAAAGCTTTCCGGTTTTATGGTCAGTCCTGCGGAAATAGAGTCATTTATTTTGGACTATGAGGGCGTCTTGCAGTGTCAAGTGGTGGGTAGGCCAACAGCGCGTGGCCTACGTGCGGTGGCTTTTGTAAAAACCCAATACGAGTTTCAAGAGTCGAATCTTCGTGACTATTGTCGAGCGCATATGGCAGCGTATAAAGTGCCTATCAGAATTATTCGTTTGGATGAATTTCCCGTCACTGCAGGGGTTAATTCACCAAAAATACAAAAAAATGCCTTACGTGAATTGGCTAAAACAATCAATATTGAGTAGATAGAAAATGAGATATCAAAACCGTTATTTTTGGTGCACTCTGGGGTTAATGGGTTTGTTGGGTAGTCGCACGGTTATGGCACAAGAAAAATCGCTCGCTGACACTTATCCGAGTAAGCCCATTCACTTTATCGTGCCTTATTCTCCGGGAGGGCCCACCGACGTGTTAGCCCGGTTATTGGGGCAAAAAATGACAGAGCGCTGGGGACAACCCGTGGTGGTCGAAAACCGGGCCGGCGCCAATGGTGCGATTGGTGCTGAGTTGTTGGCAAAGTCGCCTAACGATGGCTCGGTTCTTTTTCTGGGTAATACGAGTATCCTGACAATCAATCCGGTCATGTATAAAAAACTACCCTACGATGCCGAAAAGCAATTTCAACCGGTGAACTTAACGGTGGCAGCGCCGTTATTGCTAACGGTGCATCCTTCCATTGGGGTTAAATCGGTGAAGGATATGATTCGTCTAGCGCAAAAACCAGGCTCCGCCTTGACCTTCGCGTCCTCGGGAACGGGGGGGGTGGCGCATTTGTCGGGGGAGTTAATGAAACTGTTAGCGCATATCGACCTCATTCATATCCCGTATAAAGGGGCAGGGCCTGCGACAGTGGACTTGATTGCGGGGCAAGTGGCGATGACCTTTACCAGTACGGTTTCTGTGATGAACCACGTCAAGGCGGGGCGTTTGCGCGGTATTGCGGTGACCACGCCTAAAAGAGCGCCTAGCTTACCTGAAGTGCCTGCAATCAGTGAGACCGTGCCTGGCTATGATGTGAGCCCTTGGTATGGGGTATTGGTGCCGGCATTAACGCCGATGGTCATTGTGAATAAAATTCATAATGAAGTGGCTAGAATTGTTAAAATTAGCGAAATAAATCAGCGATTGAGTGAAGAGGGGGGTACCGTGGTGAACGAGGGGCCGGAAGGCTTTGCTCGAATGATCACGGCAGAAAGATTAAAGTGGGCCCGTGTGGTTCAGAACGCTCAGATTCGAGGTGAATAAGTCAGGGATGTTAAAAATGCATTATGGTTGGGGTCTACTGTTCGGGTGGTGTGTGAGCGGTTTATTGCACGCGCAAAATTACCCACAAAATTACCCACAAAAGGGTGTGCGCTTAGTCATCCCATTTACTGCCGGTGGGGCTGCGGACATTATTGGGCGTTTATTGGCCGCAGAGCTTTCGCAAAACCTGGGGCAAGCCGTGGTAGTCGATAATCGCGGCGGCGCAGGCACCGTCATTGGCACCGAGATGGTGGCGCGCGCGAGTCCGGACGGTTATAGCTTAGGTTTGATTACGCCCTCTTTTACCATTAATGGGGCGATACGACGGCTGCCTTTTGATTCGATCAATGATTTTGCCCCGATTGCCTTGGTTGGTATTACCCCATTGATTCTGGTGACCCATCCGAGTCTGCCGGTGCATACCGTGACAGACTTGATTCGCTTGGCGGGCCAACATCCGGGCGAGTTAGTGTACGCCTCCGCAGGCCCTGGTAGCCCTACCCATATGGGAATGGAATTATTACGTTTTTCAGGTATACGTATGACTCATATCCCCTACAAGGGGGCGGCTCCGGCGTTGGTGGATCTGGTAGGCGGCCATGTACAGTTAATGCAAACGAGCATCATCATCGCTAAGCCTTATATGAGTTCGATGAGACTTCGTCCCATTGCGGTGACCACGGCGCAACGGGCTAAAAATTTACCGCAAGTGCCGAGCATCGCCGAGACAATCCCAGGCTATGAAGTGCTCAATTGGTGGGGCGTGGTTGCGCCAGCCAAAACCCCGCCGGCCGTAGTCACTCGACTCAACACCGAAATTCGTCAAGTGATGAATAGGGCCTCCAGTAAAGAAAAGCTTTCCGTTGAAGGGGCAGAATCTGCCAATGGTTCACCGGTGGAGTTCGAGCAGATGCTAAAAAAAGAAATCAGCCAATGGCGACGTTTGGGTGAATCCATTCAGCTTAAGCTCGATTAGTCAATTAAATACTTATTGGAGCGATCGATATGAGTCTAGACACCTTATTAAACCCACGTTCAATTGCCATTGTGGGGGCTACACAGGATGCACGCCGTGCGGGTGGCCAACCTTTTCATAGCTTGACGCAATTGGGTTATGGCGGAGAGGTTTTTGCGGTCAATCCCCGTTATCAACAAATCGATGGCCACCCTTGTTTTGCTCATGTGGATGCCTTGCCCTCGCCAGTGGATTTGGCCGTGATTGCGGTGCCTGCCACTGAGGTGGCTGCCACGGTGGAAGCGTGTGGACGAAAGGGCATTCGATACGCACTGATACTCAGTGCGGGGTTTCGTGAAATAGGGGAGCGGGGTTTAGAGTTGGAGGCGCAATTACTCAGTGCCCTACAGCGAAGCGGTGTGAAAGCGGTCGGTCCTAACTGCATTGGTATGATGAACGTACCTAAAAAAGTCTTTGCTGGCTTTGGCGCCGCCTTTCGTAAATACGATTGGCGTGGGGGACCGATAGCGATGATTTCACAAAGTGGTGGTTTTGCCTATTCCATCATGACCTTTTGCGATGAGGCCGGTATCGGATTTGATCATATGATTTCCACGGGCAATGAGAGTAGTTTGGGTACGCTGGATTTCATTGAGCATTTTTTAGAAGATGAGGCGATTCGTTTGATTGCGGTTTATATGGAAGGCATTCAAGATGGAAAGCGTTTGCGTGCCTTAGGTCGTAGAGCCTTAGAAGTGGGTAAGCCCATTGCCGTTTGGAAAGTGGGCAATACCAGTACGGGAAGACGTGCTGCGGTCTCGCACACGGCGAACTTAACCGAGGAATATGACTACTACCGTGATGCCTTTGCCGAGGGAGGGTTTGTTCAGATTCGTGAAATTTATGATTTGATCGATTGTGCCAGAGTGTTTCGTTCTCCTAAGAGACCTCGGGGCAATCGAGTCGCGGTGGTGACCACTTCGGGTGGGGCGGGGGTATTGTTGACCGACGCTTGTGAGCAGGCCGGACTCGATCTGCCACTGCTAAACGAGAGCACCGTTAAGACCTTGCATACGGTCTTGCCCCACTTCGCATCAATCAGAAACCCCATTGATGTGACGGCTGCGATTGCGCAAAAACGATCCGAATTCGGTCAAGCCACGCAAGCCGTGCTCGATGATCCTAATGTGGATATGCTCATCGTGCGTTCTTATCCCGGTCGAGATGGCGCGTTGTGGGCGGAGGATTTTGTGGCTGCCGCCAATCAAACCGATAAACCGATTCTAGTGAGTCTGACCGGCACACCGAGTGAATCCAGTGCGTGGTTGCCCGCTTTGGAGGCGGCCGGTATCGGGTGCTTTGAAGCGCCCAGCCGTTTGGTCTATGCCGCAGCGTGCTTAAATCGGTTTACGCGGCAACGAGAACTTTTAGCCAGTGCGTCTAGCGTGGCGGCTGTATCGTTCGAATCGGTGGCCTGGCCGCAGCAATCGAGTTGGGATGAAGTGAGTGCGAAACAATTTTTAAAGCGTTATCACATTCCCATTCCCGCGGCAACCTTCATTGCTTTGGGCGAAGAGGCGAGTCTTGTCAATCAAGCGATTGATTTTCCGGTGGTATTAAAAGTAGTCAGTCCTGATTTACCCCATAAGAGCGAGGCCGGAGGGGTTCGAGTGGGTATTCAGGATCGGGAGAGCTTAATCAAAGCCATTGAACAGATGAAATTAGCAACCCAACGCTTTAAACCCGGTCTTTGCATTCGGGGTTGGTTAATCGAATCGATGGTCAAAGGGGCGGAATTTATTGTCGGTGCTTTAAACAATGCGAGTTTTGGTCCTGTCATCATGGTCGGCATGGGGGGAATTTACGCGGAGCTTTTCCAAGACGTCGTCAGACGCTATGCCCCGTTTGACGCTGAGGTGGCTAAATCGATGATTCTGTCTTTGAAAGGGGCTAAAACCTTACAAGGATATCGCGGCCAGCCGTTATGTGATGTTGAGGCCTTCGCTCAAGTGTTAAGTCAGATCTCTTACATCGTGATGCAACACCGAGACGAGTTAGCGGAGCTAGAAATTAATCCCTTGATGGTGCGCGCTGTCGGTCAAGGGGTGGTGGCCGTGGATGCGGTGATTCAGCCCCGGTCTGCCGGTGCTCATTAGCAATCAGTCGATGTTGTTGGAGACTTGTTTGATGAGTTGACCGTAGGTGGTAAAGTCACGTGCAATGCGCGCACTAAAGAGCTCGGGGGATAGTGCAATAAACTCCATGCCCCGGGCACTCCACAGTGTTTTTAACTCCGTGCTCGCAAAGCTTTGCGCTAAGGCCATATGCAGCCGATAAACAATCCCTTTGGGCAAATGCGCGGGCCCCAGTAATCCCTGCCAGCCATCCATTTCATAACCCGGTAGACCACTTTCTGCGATGGTAGGGATGAGCGGTAAGTTCGTCATACGATGGTGGCCCGTGACCCCTAAGGCTTTTAATTTACCTTGTTGGATGGGGGGTATTAAAAAGGCGGGATTATTCCACATCATATCCACCCGACCGCTGACTAAGTCGGCAATGGCCGTAGAGCCACCGCCTCGATAGGGCACGTGTAATAGTTTGATATGGGCCATAGAGGCAAACAAGGCTCCGGCAATGTGATAGGCACTGCCCACGCCATTAGATCCATAGGAGAGCCCCATGGATTTTTTGTGGGCTAAGAGTATCAACTCACGGGCATTACGAGCCGGTAATAAGGGGTGTGCGGCCCACAGAAAGGCGAAATCTCCGATAGGGGAAATAGCGGTGAAGTCTTTGGTCGGATTGAAGTTAACCTTTTGTAGATAAGGGGTGGCGGTCAGTGCAGAGCCCGGGGCTGCTAAAAGGGTATAGCCATCGGGAGCACTTTTCATCACCATTTCCGCTGCAATTACTCCGGTGGCACCTGGGTGAATATCCACAATGCATGGCTGACCCAAAACATCGGAGAGCTTTTGTGCCACTGCGCGGGTGTTTAAGTCCATGGAGCTGCCGGAGGCATAGCCGTGAATGATACGAATCGGTTTGATGGGGTAGGTACTGGAATCGTTGATCCGATTGGGTTCGGGGGGGGTGAGGCCAGAGGGAAAGCCTTGTGAGTGGGCGCCTGCCCCCCAGATTGCGCCTAAGAGGAGACAGAGGAGACGGAAAAAGGGTTGTTGGTGTTTTTTGAAAAAGGGGTTGACTCCCTTTGGCGTGAGGGTTTGAATCCCTTTGATGGTAGGCGCGAGCGCCATCAACAAAGTCATGGGGAATAATAAGGGGCGCATGGGTTTGGGGGGGGGGCTACGAGGGATTGATGAGATTCAATGGGGTCGAGTGCTTGAGGATATGGCGTGATGTATATCTTAAGATTCAAGCATTCTTATTGGCAAGTGTAATCCAAAACGGCGCCTTACATTTCATCTAGGGCAAGCGGGCTTTGGGAGAGGAAAAAAGTCTCGTAGCGGCAGGGGCGGTTGCTCGGTCCAAATGGGAAGAGAAGGTGGGAAAAGTAGGTGGGAAGAGAGGGTGGGAAGAGAGGGACGCGTTGGATGATGGGCTCCTGAGTCTGCGCGAGCCGAGTCTACTGGGTCGGGTCCTTCGGGAGAGTGAATATTCATTGAAAAAACAATCGGTTATGATCTTGATGGCGAGTTGTGCTGGGTTGTTAAGATTACCGCTTTGTGAGATATTCGTTTTTGGAAAGTGATTGCAGGCTAAATAGGCATGAGAGGCATGAGATAATGCTCGGGGTGTGATTAAAGTCCGCTTTGCGTTCGTTTACGGAGATCCTATGTCAGAAATAGAAAAAAAAGTTCGATTGATTGTGCCGGAGGCGCCCCCTCCGGCCGTAGCCAAAATCAGTGAGCAGCGTGATTTTAAAACAGGTGGCATACGGCTGGGAGTATTGGATAACAGCAAGAGTAACGCCGATCATTTGCTTCAATTTATTATCGAAGGGGTGAAGGCGCATGTGAAGGTGGCCTCAGTGGTCTCACTGCGTAAACCTTCGCCCTCGGTGCCTGCTGAAAAAGCGCTGCTTGACGAATTATCGGAGACCACCGATTGCGTCATCAGCGCGATGGCCGATTGAGGCTCCTGCACGTCGTGGAGTGTCCACGACATGTCAGAATTAAGAAAGCGCGGTTTGGTCACGGCCGTCATTTGTACTGATCCGTTTCTGAAATTGGGTAAAGCACAGTCGCGTGTTTTTGGGGTTCCGGAATTACCCTTGATTGTGATTCCTCATCCGTTAGGGGGTATTTCCCTTGAAAAAGTAGAGGGACGGGCTGAGGTGGCGATTCCTGAATTTGTCAAATTGATCAAGGAGCACATCAAGTGAGTGAGTTGTCGCAACTATTATTGGATCCTGAAAATAGCCTTGAGACCAAAGACGATTTTTTTGAGATCAATGCCCTTTACCTAGAAAAAGGTTGGGGGGATGGATTGCCTTTGATCCCACCCACTGAACAAAGGGTGGCGGCGATGCTGGAGTATTGTGATCGCCCTTGGAATGAACCGATTGCTAAGATCGCGCCGCGTTACGGTGAGGCAACACCCCTGCGATTGGCGGCTAATGCGGTGATGGCCGGATGTAAGCCCGAGTATTTTCCTTTGATTGTGTTGGCTGTTGAAGCCATGTGTGAGGAGTCATTTAACCTTTATGGTATTCAGGCCACAACCCATATCTGTGCGCCCCTGGTGATCGTCAATGGGCCCGTGGTTAAGCAGTTGGGAATGAATAGCGGTCATAATGCGTTTGGACCAGGAACCCACAGTAATGCCACGATTGGTCGGGCCATTCGTTTAATTTTGCTCAATATTGGTGGTGCAGTGCCTGGGCTGGGCGACATGTCGACCTTTGGTGGCCCCAATAAGTATTCATTCTGTGTGGCTGAAAATGAAGAGGCTAATCCGTGGGAGCCTTTGCATGTGGAGAGGGGCTTTCCGAAAGACTCGAGCTGCGTCACGGTCATCGGTGCTGAATGTCCTCATAACGTGAACGATCATGAGAGTATTTCAGGGCAGGGGATTTTGAAAACGATTGCCGGTTCCATGATTAGCACGGGGGCTAATGATATTTATTATCCCGATGCGACCCCATTGATTGTGATGGGGCCTGAGCATGCGGCCAGTATTGCCAATGATGGATTTAGTAAAAAATCCGTTAAACAGTTTTTAACCGATCATGCCAAAATCCCCTTGGGTACTTTTTCTACCGAAAACATTGAACGTCGCTTTAGGGTGGCCTTTGCTTCTGTGTTTAAAAATGCGGGTTTAGATGAACCGGTGCCCATGATTCATCATGCCGATAACATTGTGATTGCTGTGATCGGTGGAGCGGGCAAGCACTCGGCTGTTTTTCCAACCTTTGGCGCTACCAAAGCGGTGACCCGTGCGCTTAAGACGAAGAATGGGGATTACGTGAAATTTATTGAGAAAATAAAGAAATAGATCGACATCCCCACGGCAAGTGGCTCGCCATACGGCAGGTGCAAATGGTGCAGTTCTTCAATGAGATGGGGCTGGTGTTGAATAAGTGAGGCGTAAACGGGGTAGAATTCATCTTTAACAAATGTCCGGTTTAGAATCCGGTCTATCAGATTAATCCGCACGATTGATACGTAAATAAGGAGGACTTATGGAACAACTCGAACGTCCGTTGCCGGCGCCGCTGGCCCCAGAGGCGAAGCCGTACTGGGAAGGGTTAAAGCAAGACAAGCTCATGCTTCCACAATGTAAGGACTGTGGGAAAGCGCATTTTTACCCGCGCATTCTCTGCCCGCACTGTCACTCCCGCAATCTCACGTGGGTCGAGGCGAGCGGTCGGGGCAAGTTATTTGCCTTTGAAATCCTTTACCGCTCATTTAACCCCGCGGTGAAGACACCTCTGCCTTATGTGCTAGCGATGATCGATCTGGAAGAAGGCCCTCGCATGTTGTCTAACCTCATCAACATCAAGCCCGATCCGGCCTTAATCCACTGCGACATGCCAGTGAATGCCGTCTTCGTAAAGCAAAATGACAACTTCACCCTTCCGTTCTTCCAACCTGCCGAGGGGAAATAATCATGGCCCAACACGACTTTATGCGCGAGCTTTCGAACACGGCTTGTATCGTCGGCGCAGCCGAGAGCGACGAAATGGGTATTTTGCCGCACAAGAGCCAGATGGCCTTGCACTTGGAATCGATATCCAACGCGGTTGCGGATGCCGGACTCAAGGTCAGTGATGTGGACGGCATTTTCACGGCCGGTGCGCATTCACCGGCCCTGATCGCCGAAGCGCTGGGCATCACGCCGCGCTACGTCGACGGCACGAGTGTGGGCGGTTGCTCCTTCATCATCATGGTGGAGCACGCGATAGCGGCGCTGCATCATCACCTGTGCGATGTCGCGGTCATTACTCATGGCGAAAGCGGCCGCTCGCAGGTGGGCGTAACGCGTGTGCGCGACACCAGCATCGCCGGCTGTTACGAAATCCCCTATGGCTTTGGCGCCCCGCCGACCTGGTTCGGCCTCATCACCACGCGGCATATGCACGAATACGGCACCACGCTCGAACAATGGGCGCAGGTGGCGGTGTCTACGCGTCAGTGGGCAGCCCTGAATCCGAAGGCCCTATACCGCGATCCTATGACGATCGACCAGGTGCTCAAGGCCAAGATGATCGCTTACCCGTTCACCGTGCTGAACATCTGCCTCGTCACCGATGCCGGGGGCGCAATAGTGCTCACGCGCGCGGACCGGGCGCGTGACTGCGCCAAGAAACCCGTCTACGTTCGTGGCACCGGCGAGGCGACTGAGCACGTGTCCGTGACGCAGATGAAAGGCCTGCCGTTGAGCAAGGCCACGCGCATGTCCAGCGAGCGCGCCTTCAAGATGGCCGGCGTTAGCCACGGCGACTTCGATCACCTCATGCTGTATGACGCGTTTACCTCCGGCCCTCCGATCATGCTCGAATCGATGGGCTTCGCCAAGCCCGGTGAGGGCGTCTCGTTCTTCGAAAACGGCAAGTCAACGCCGGGCGGATCACTGCCGATCAACACCAACGGTGGTGGACTGTCTTATACGCATACGGGGATGTATGGCATGTTCCCGTTGATTGAGGCCACGCGCCAGTTGCGCGGCGAGTGTGGCGCACGGCAGGTGCCCAATGTGAAGCTGTCGCTGGTCAATGGCATGGGCGGCATGCTATCGGCAGCGGGTACTGCGGTCTTGTCGAACGAAAAATAACGGCTCGCGGAGTGAGTGCCGCAAACGCCGGTCACAGGCGTGTCGCCTCTGAGGTCAAGATTGCCCTGAATGTGCGATCTTGACCCAAAAACCTTCCAACGTAGGAATGTTGAGCATTGATACCACAGTCGCTCCCGCCCCGTTGATCCACTCTAGGCTCAAAGACACTGAAAAGTGGGGAGGAAGTGGTGTTGTGTCGTTTGTCTTCCTACGTCGAGGGCTTTTTCTTGATGCTCTTGAGGGGGAAAAAAAGAAATGAGCCGTTTGGGGTTTGTGTAGGAACTATATTCGGTTTTTAGCGTCTGTCAGTGTAGGCAGCCTTTTTTTATGGATGCTCCTAGACCCTATCAATCGTCCCACGCAGCGGATCCCTTCATTTTTATGCCAATGATTGTATTCTTGAGGCATAGAAAAATGTTAACCTTTGTTTTTATGTTTTTCTAACTCAAGAAGCATTCCCTTATGGTTTCCCGACGTCTGCCCCCCCTTAACTCATTGAAAGCGTTCGAAGCGACGGCTCGACACCTCAGTGTTAAGAAAGCGGCATTAGAGTTAAATGTCACCCCCGCTGCAGTCAGTCACCAATTGCGCATTCTGGAGGAGTATTTAGGCGTTGAGCTCTTTCACCGCTTTAATCGCTCGCTCGAACTGACCCAAGTGGCCAAGGGTGGGCTAGCGAAGCTAGCGCAAGGATTTGACTGCCTGATGGAGTCGGTCGATTTGTTACGCGCCCAACAAGGGGGGGGCTCTTTGACCGTGAGTGCTGCGCCGTCATTTGCCTCTCGCTGGTTGATGCCCCGATTGCATCGGTTTATTGCAGCGCATCCGGAGATTGATGTAAAAATTTCAGCTCGTATGCGCCGCGTCAGTGTCGATGGCAAGGGGGATGTAGCCGAAAGGGCCACGGTGGAGACTTGGCTAGCGGATTCGGATGTGGCTATCCTTTATGGCTTAGGCAATATTTTAGGTTTCAATGTGGAGCGATTGCTTGAACTGACTATCACCCCTATTTGCAGTCCAAAACTGCTCACAGGAGAGTTTCCCTTACGTGAACCTTCCGATTTAAAGCATCATTTACTGCTGCATGATGATACCGGGCAGCTTTATGACAATGAAGCCTTTTGGACCGTTTGGCTGGCGGCGGCGGGGGTTACGGATGTGGATGTGAACAAGGGGCCTCATTTTAGCCATGCTGTGCTTGCTTTTGAGGCCGCCATTGATTCGGTGGGGATATTGGCCAGTATGCCGGTGTTGGCCGGTGAAGAAATTGCTTCAGGTCGTTTGGTAAAACCCTTTGATTTATCGGTGAAATTGCCTGACAGTTATTATATGGTTTCTGCCGAACATTCCGAGCAACGTCCGGCAGTGGTGGCTTTTTTACAATGGTTACGAGAAGAGGCTGCCCGTATTTAGAAGTGGTTTGGGTCTGCTCTCAAAGCTTGCCCTGAAGTCTCAGCGGAAGCGTTTTGTTGCCAAAGTGTCTGGCTTTGCTGCGACTCACAAAAATATTCGGTCTCAGATGACAATGGATAGTGGCTTCTACGGGCAAATAAGCTAAAATACGGCCTCAGTCAGGGTGTAGCGTAGTCCGGTAGCGCGCTTGCTTTGGGAGCAAGAGGTCGTGAGTTCGAATCTCACCTCCCTGACCATCCCCCAAAAATAAACAATTGTCCGTGCCCCGAGGGGCATGAAAGACGCGCCCCTACGCTAGTGTGCGCCCATGCTTCCCCCTAATCTTTCAGATGAAAGGGGCTAAAGTTGGTCCGATTGTCGAAATAATCCTCGTTTTCCGCCCTTTTTAACCAGTAGACAATTTTGTAGGTCAGGGGGGTAAAGAGGACTTCAACCCCTACCTTGAGAAAAAATTGCACTAACATCACTGCAGGCAGGTTTTCATTCGGTATGATGCCTGAGCCATAAAAAGCCAAGGGATAAAATAGTGACGAATCCACGGCTTCGCCCACGATGGTCGAGCCAATCGTTCGACTCCACAAGTGACGGCCTTGGGTGATGATTTTCATTTTTGCTAAAACGAGTGAATTGACAAACTCACCACAAAAATAAGCGATCATTGAGGCCAGCACGATTCTCCAGGTCGAGCCAAAGGCGATTTCGTAGGCATCTTGATTTTTCCAAAAAGGGGCCGGTGGCAGGGCCACTACCAGGCTTGCCATGATGGAAGCAAAGGCTAGGGCGCCAAATCCACACCAAATGACTCTTCTGGCCTGCGCGTAGCCATAGACTTCGGTTAAGACATCTCCAAAAATATAGGAAACGGGGAAAAAAAGCACCCCCGCGCCAAAGGTTAAGGTTCCCCAAAGGGGTAACTCTATTTGGGCGATTTTTGCCGGGCCAATGAGATTAGAGCAGATTAACACGGTGACAAAGGCCACCATGACGACGTTAAAGTATCGGTAGCTGCGTTGAGGTGGGTGAGAAGAAGGCATGGGGGATGATTTTCAATCAGTCAGAGGCGATGGGGTTCGTTATGTCAATGGTATTTGGCAGTGCTGTTTGAAGGCGGGGCGTTCACTGAGGCGTTGATACCACGCATTAAGATGCGCTAAGTCAGGCCTGTCGATAGGCATTTCGAACCAACGAAAAGCGGCCACTCCCATGGGGATGTCAGCCATACTAAAGCGGGACCCGGCTAGAAAATCTCGAGACGCCAGTAATTGGTCAACTATTTTAAAATTGTTTGTTAAGTGTTGGAGGCTGGTGTTGACCAGTGCCATATCTCGGGCCTCAGGGGCTGTGCGCACGAGGTTCCAGAAAACGGGTCTTAAATTGGGCCATAAGGTGGTGCTATACCACTCCATCCAACGATCGGCATCGGCACGGGTTGGTAAGGCCTGGGGCATTAAAATCCCTTGGCTATCGAGCGTGGCTAAATAGCGCACAATGGCGTGAGACTCCCAGAGAATCAAGCCTTCGTGTTCGATCACGGGGACTAAGCCATTGGGGTTCATGATTTTAAATTCGGGCGTATTGTTCACCCCGAAGGCCATACCGGCATCGATGCGATCATAGGGCATGCCGAGTTCTTCAAGCGCCCAAATGACTTTTTGTACGTTAATCGAGTTTTTTCTGCCCCAAAGTTTTATCATTTGATCCTTCTTTAAAAAAATGTGAGAAAGTGAAAAAAAGGACAATACTTTTTTTTGTTGTCCTTTATGACGCAAAAAAAACGGGTGCCTTGACAGGTCAAGCGCACTGGGATCTCATCGGTATACTGCGAGTGCTAAGCGGTGCTAAAAAGCCATCTAAAGCGATCTATAGCGATCTATAGCCATCTATAGCCATCTACATCTATCTTATGGAAGATACGGGGTCTATTTTCAAATCAATCCTATCCCGCACTCACTTTGGCATTAAAGGCTTTGAAGAAATCGTTCGCAATTTTTTTGGCCACACCGTCAATTAAACGGGATCCGATTTGTGCCAATTTCCCGCCAACCATGGCTTGAGCGCGGTAGGTTAATAAAGTGCCTTCTTCCTTAGGGGAGAGTTGGACATGGGCCGTGCCTTTGGCAAAGCCAGCAATACCGCCTTGGCCTTCGAAACTAATGCTGTAGCTGGTGGGTTCTACAATATCCGATAAAATCATTTTGCCTTTGAATTTAGCGCTCACAGGCCCAACCTTAGCCGTCATGATCAGCTCAAATTCATTGGCAGCGGTGGGGGTGATGGATTCACACCCATTGATGCAAAGCTTTAATATTTGCGTGTCGTTTAGCGCCTGCCACGTAAGGGCCTGCGTCTGAGGGATCCATTGTTCACCGATCATTTCCATGTTTTGAATGGTTCGCTTATGAAATACCGTTAATGAAGGGGGTCATTGTAGAATTTTTTTATTCTAGCAGGGGTTTATTTTATCAATAAATCCCCGCTCAGTTTTTTTTGTCTTTCGAGCCTTGGCGAGCGAGGGGGCACGTTTGGGCCATTTGTCGTAGCACTCGCGTGCAAGCGAGTTCAGAACCCTTAACGTAGGCCTCGTGATTTTGCTCAATTTCATTTAAGTGATAGACGTAATTGACCATCATGCCGGCACAGTTTTTGAGACCTCGCGGTGATACATCGGCTAACCAATTGAGTCTTTCAACCCGTGCCCCATTGCCAAGATGAAAGCGCGCGACACTGTCGGCTGGTAAATTTTGTTGTGTGGCCTTGGTTAAGTAATACGCACATAAAGCCATGACACTTTCTTTTAATTTCTTATCGTTGCTAAACTTCAGATGCCAGTCTGGCTGAGAAAGCGTGGCAATGGCCTGCAGGCTATCTTTAACGTCGGGTAATTTCTCGAGCTCTGGGGTGATGTGGGTTAACCACTGGGTAAAGCCTGGAATAGGCGACAGGGTGGTAAAGGTTTTAATGCGGGGAAATTCTTCCCCTAGCTTTTGAGCCACTTGTTTGATGAGTAAGTTGCCGAAGGAAACGCCTTTTAGCCCAGGCTGACAATTGGTGATCGAATAAAAGACGGCCGTATCCGCTTTTTCCGCAAGACCCACCGGTGCCTCTAGGTCGAGCAAAGGTCCAATCGCAGCGCTGATCCCTTTGGTCAGAGCCACTTCAATGAAAATTAAAGGCTCATCGGGTAAGGCGGGATGAAAAAAACCGAAACAACGTCTATCCGATTGCAAACGTCTTCGCAGATCGCGCCACCCGGAGATCTCATGGACCGCTTCATACTCAATGAGTTTTTCTAGTACGAACGCCGGTGTGTGCCAATCGATCCGTTGCAAGGATAGGAAGCCACGATTAAACCAAAGATTAAACAGTCGATCTAACACTTCATCAATGAGCTGCCATTCAGGGTTTTGTTTGAGTCCTAGAATGACGTTTTTTCTTAAACTCATTAAAGTTTCAATGCCATCGGGTGCTTGATTTAAGCGCCTAAATAATTTCTGTAAGGGCGACTCGCAAGCCGATTGCAAAGCACTGAGGTGGGCTGCACTGGGTGCTGACAGATACTGTTGGCATGCTTTACTCACTAACGCTTCATCCGGTACTAAGGTCGTGGTGAGTTGGGTAAAAAAAAGCGGCTTTGCTTCTGCACTGAGTCCGCGAAAGGCCAAGATCGCTTCTCGGGCCACGGCCGCGCCAGAGACTTCGCCTCGATTAGACAGTAATTCTCGCCAAGCCTCGGTGACGCGCTTTGCCTGACGCATTAAGCGTGCTTGTTCTAGGCTAGAGGGTAGGACTTTGTTGACAATTCGCTTAAATAAAGAGGAGGGGCCCATACCACTACGCTATCCTAATATTGAGATATTGAATGCTATTATTTTTATGTCTGTTGACAATGATTATACTGAACTCTTGTGCTGTGGAAGCTTAATTATGCCCTCGGCAGAGCAATAAAAAAATTTTGTGGTGACTTTGATGTTTTTTAAGAGGCGCTTTCCTAGAAAGTTCGGGGCATTCGTCCCTAATAAAACAAATCGTGTGCCAATAGAATTTTTTTAACTTCAACGGATAAGCATGTAATAATCTCTCTGAGTGATTATTTTTAACTTTATAGAACTTTGTTTTTCCTATGAAAATAGCTATTTTAGATGACTATCTGCATCAATCTTCCGTTAGTGCCGATTGGTCCCGTCTTGCCCGAGAGTGCGAGATCACCGTTTTTGATCAAGTCATTGCCGCGAAAGACCGGGCGAAGGTTTTGAGTCCTTTTGATATTATTTGCACGTTAAGGGAAAGGACCCCCATAGACCGATCCTTGTTAGCGCAATTGCCGCGACTGAAGATGATTGCCATTACCGGTCTTTACAATAGGACTTTGGATGTGGCGGCAGCCCTTGAACAGGGGGTCGTGGTGTCTTATACCGAGTTAAAGGGGGCCTACCGTAAAGCAACCTCCGAATTGACCTGGGGGTTAATCTTATCAGTGGCTCGCCATATCCCCTTTGAAGCCTCGCAGATGCAGCAAGGCGGCTGGCAGCGCACGGTGGGCGTGACCTTACATGGTAGGACCTTAGGTCTTCTGGGCTTGGGTAGACAAGCTCGCCATATGGTTCCAGTGGCCAAAGCCTTTGGGATGAATGTGATGGCATGGAGTACAAACCTCACCGAGGCCGCCGCAGCCGAGCAGGGTGTGCAACGGGTGGACAAAGAGGTGCTTTTTCGCCAAAGTGACGTGCTGAGTATTCACCTCGTTTTAGGCGACAGGTCAAAGGGCATGGTCGGTGCTCAGGAATTGGGCTTAATGAAGCCTACCGCCATCTTAGTCAATACGGCGCGGGGGCCGATTATCGATGAGCCAGCGCTCATCGAAGCGCTACAGGCTAAGCGCATTGCGGGGGCAGGGTTGGATGTTTTTACCCATGAACCCTTAGCCGATGACAGTCCTTTGCGTAGATTACCCAATGTGGTGTTGACCCCTCATCAAGGGCACAATGTGGAAGAGTTTTTTAAGGTGGCCTACGCGGATGTAGTAGAAAACATAGAGGCTTTTTTAGCCGGAAATCCCATCCGGCGTCTCACTCCAGAGAGGAACCAAAGTGCGATACAAGGCTAATCGGGTAGGA
This sequence comes from uncultured beta proteobacterium, assembly GCA_903893565.1. Classification (GTDB taxonomy): domain Bacteria; phylum Pseudomonadota; class Gammaproteobacteria; order Burkholderiales; family SG8-41; genus UBA5216. The sequence goes on from CAITMU010000121.1 coordinate 43,821, forward strand.
AGGGTGTGCAAGCTCTTGATGTCTTGGGGTGTGTTGATGTTTTCAACCGCCCTGTGGGGACAAAATTATCCTTTGAAGCCGATTCGATTCATTATCGGTTTTCCGGCAGGCGGTAGCGCCGATGCTGCGGCCCGGCCACTGGTAGCGCACATGGGACGCCAATTAGGCATTGGCTTTGTCATCGAAAATCATGGCGGTGCGGCTGGAAGTGTGGCTGCACAGATCGTGGCGCGGGCGCCCGCGGATGGCTATACGCTGTTGTGGTCCAGTCCTGGGGCTTTAACGATTAACCGAATACTAGAAAAAAATTTACCCTATAACCCTGACACGGCTTTCATCCCCGTGGGACGAGCGTTGAGTTTTTGTAATGCCCTGATTGTGGGGCTAGATACAGAGTTTAATTCGTTGACGCAATTGATTGCTGCGGCAAAAGCGCGTCCCGGCCAGATCAGTTATGCCACGCAAGGGGTAGGATCTGCCGGACATTTGTCGGCGAAGATGCTTGAGAAAATGAGTCAGATGGAAATGTCCCATGTGCCTTATAAAGGCGGCACTGAAATTTTAACTGCGGTGGTCGGTGGTCAATTGCCTGCCGCTTTTCTGAGTTCTACCTCCGCGGCGAGTTTAAAACAACGGATACGTATTTTGGCCGTTACGAGCTTGCATCGCACCTCCCTATTGCCCGAGGTGGCTTCAATGAGTGAGCTAGGGATTAAAGGCTATGATGCGAGCTTTTGGTATGGGATATTGGTGCCGGCCCATACCTCTGAAAAAATCGTATCCACGTTAAATCAGGCGTTAAAGCAGGCCATAGCGGATCCTGAGATTGAGCGTTTGGAGAAAAATATTGGTTTAAGTCCTGATGCGTCAAGTCCGGCTGAGTTCGTGCAAATTATCAAAAACGATTTTATCCGATGGAAAAAAGTCATTGATCCAGCCTAAGGGTTGGCTTCGGTATAATGGGTGCGTGTAGTGGCTCGTTGGCTGAAGGGTCCTTAGGATTTGAGGGAGGTTAAATATGGATAGCGTTGATTTACAAGTCATGAAGTCTGCTAGCCAATGGCTGGCCAGTGGTCACCGTGTTGTCATGGCCACCGTGGTAAAGACGTGGGGCTCGGCTCCCAGGCCGATTGGCGCACTGACGGCGATTCGTGATGATGGCATGGTGGTGGGTTCGGTCTCGGGCGGGTGTGTCGAGGATGACCTTATTCTGAAAGTCCGAAGCGGGGAGTGGCTCAAAGATAAACCCATGAGCACCCAATATGGCGTCTCGGCCGAGGAAGCGCAACGTTTTGGTTTACCTTGTGGTGGAACTTTAGAGTTAGTGCTAGAGCCTTTATCGGCCTTAAGTCGAATCGACGAACTCCTCGCGCAGATTAGCCGGCATGAATTGGTTAAGCGCTTGTTGGATATGGACACGGGGCAGGTCAGTCTCTCCAAAGCCCATCCCAATGATCAGTTAAGTTTTGAAGCCAATCAATTCATTCATGTGTTTGGTCCGCGTTGGCGTTTATTAATTATTGGTGCGGGCCAATTGTCAAAATACTTGGCCCAAATAGGGCAGGCACTCGATTACAGCATAATTGTTTGTGATCCTCGTGAGGAGTATGCCGACGTATGGGATGTTCCAGGGGTCGATTTTAGAACGCAGATGCCAGATGATGTGGCGATTGACTTACGGCTAGATGCCCATAGCGCTGTGGTCACCCTGACCCATGATCCTAAATTGGATGATTTAGCGCTGATGGAGGCCTTGAAGTCCCCCGCCTTCTATGTGGGGGCTATTGGCTCGAGAAAGAATAATGAATCTCGGCGTCAACGGTTACTTCAATTTGATTTGTCAGTCGAACAAGTCGATCGCTTGCACGGACCGGTGGGGCTTAAGATCGGTAGTAAAACGCCCCCCGAGATCGCTATTTCGATTTTGGCTGAAATGACCGCTATTAAAAATGGCACCGATATTCCCCTGACCATTGAAAAACCCAAAGCCACTCTGCCCGGTTGCGTGGTTTAATGCTTTGTGGGTGTCATGTATCGGGTGATTCGTTTTAGCTCTATCTATTTTCATTGCCAATGAGCCTGCGTTATTTTTTATGAAAAAATATCTATCGCTCTTTTTGTGGGTTTTGATACTGGGCTTTTTTGTCGGGTTCGTTTATGCCGATGAGGGCGTTTCAGTGGGTAAGCCGTCTGCACTGAGAAACTTGGTATCAGCAGAAAGTCTTGAAAAACGCGCGGCAATGCAATACGAACAATTAAAAAAGCAGGTAGCGCAACAAAATGCCTTAGCCCCTGAGAGTAGTCGTGAATTGGCTCATTTAAGACAGATCGCTAAGCACTTGATCGCACAGTCTTCACGATTTAATCCCCGCTCGACGCAGTGGCAATGGGAGGTGAATCTCATTGCCTCCTCGCAAATCAATGCGTTTTGCATGCCCGGAGGCAAAATCGCAGTGTATACAGGGATCTTACGTTCGCTTCATTTAACCGATGACGAAATCGCCATGGTGATGGGTCATGAGATTGCGCATGCGCTTCGAGAACATGCGCGCGCACAAGCGGGTAAAGGCGAACTGACCCAGTGGGGGAGCTTGGGTTTATCTGTCATCACCGGCGGGCGCTACGATGGCTTGGTAAGGGCAGGGGCTAATTTACTCACTTTAAAATTTTCTCGTAATGATGAAACGGAAGCCGACTTGGTGGGCATGGAGTTGGCAGCACGGGCCGGTTACGATCCTCGTTCAGGTATTTCTTTGTGGAAAAAAATGAGTGCTTCCCATCGTGGGGCACCGCCTCAATGGCTCTCCACCCATCCCTCAGGGGATAATCGCATCCGCGAGATTGAAAAGCATTTGCCCGAAGTGATGCCCTTTTATAAAAAAGCGATGGAAAATAAACGCCGTCAAAATCCTAATCACTAAAAGAGTTGAACTCTTTCGGGGGGCGGGGGCGTTGGAGGAGTCTACATTTTGTACGTTTGGGGCGCACCACCTAGTAATGACGGGTATTTGAATTTTTTGTGTTTCCTTTGCTTTAATTAGATGCGGATTTGAGCCTAATCTCAAGTATCATCGGCATCTTTAGCCTCTCGGGGCTTTGCAACACTCTAGGACGGAGAAAACGACGTGAATGATCCTCAAGTGCCTCGCCCAGCCGCTACCGTGACGCTGGTGCGAGAAGCCCCAGCCGGTTTTGAAGTGCTCATGATGCAACGTAACTTTAAATCGGTTTTTATGCCGGGTATGCATGTTTTTCCCGGTGGCGGGGTTGATCTGAACGATAGCGCCGGCATCTTGGCCCAGCGTTGCTTGCATTTGGATGATAAGGCGGCCAGTCAGCAATTGGGTATCAGTTCGGGGGGGCTGGCTTATTGGGTGGCTGCCGTGCGTGAGGCCTTTGAAGAAGCGGGCATCTTATTAGCTTGTGAGACCTCGGGTCATTATGTGAACTTAAATGATGCCGATAAAGTCGATCGGTTTCACGCCTATCGTGAACAAATAGAAAAAGGCACGCTGCATTTAAGTCACATGTTGGAAAGTGAATCGTTGCAATTGCCTTTAAAAGACATGATTTATTTTAGCCATTGGATTACCCCAATGGGGGCCCCAAGGCGTTATGACACTCGATTTTTTGTAGCGATGGCCCCTCCCTCGCAAAAGCCCTTACATGACAATCGCGAGACCATCAATCACGTGTGGATACGTCCAGCCGATGCCTTAGCAAAAAATAAATTAAAACAGTTTGATATGCGCACCCCTACGGTCTTTACCTTGAAATTATTTGCCGAGCATGAGCGCATTGATTCCTTGTTTAAATCGCTCCAAGCCTTAGGCGATATTCCCGTCATGGAGCCACGCATTGCAAAAAATGGTCGTCGCGTATTGCCCGGTGACCCCGATTATGAAGCCGCAGGAAGCCCCGAAGGAAGAGGAGTGTATTGAATATGAATAAATCAATCATACCGGGTGATGTTGCCAAACTGCACCCCCTTGTTTGCCGTATCACCGCGGCCAATCCGGGCATGATGACGGGGCCCGGAACCAACACCTATATCGTGGGTGACAGTGAATCGAAGTTGGCCTTGATTGATCCGGGGCCTGAGTTAGGAGAACACATTGATCGACTCATTGAGTTGGTTAAAGGGCGTTTAGAATGGATTTTCTGTACTCATACCCATCTGGACCATTCGCCGGCCTCCCGAGCCTTGCAAAGTGCTACTGGCGCTAAAATTTTAGGCTTTGGTCATGTGCCTAATGATGGGCGTCAAGATACCTTTTTTAAACCCGATCAGGCCTTAGGGCATGATGATGTGGTTGATTGTGGGGCTTTTAAGATTCGAGCCGTACACACCCCGGGACATGCGTCTAACCACCTTTGCTATCTTTTGGAAAACAAGGGATTGCTCTTTACGGGGGACCACGTGATGCAAGGCTCCACCGTCGTGATCTCCCCGCCCGATGGCGATATGCTCGCGTATTTTGCCTCATTACACTTATTAAGCCACTACAGTATTTCGTCATTTTTACCGGGCCACGGACACGTGATCGATGCGCCTCGCGAAGAAGTGATTAAAATTCTTGCCCATCGATTAAAAAGAGAGCAAAAAATCATCGACACCTTGGTTCAAGTCAACGAAGGATCGTTAGATCAATTGGTCACTCGGGTGTATGACGACGTACATGAGAAATTGCATATCCCCGCCAAACGATCCTTGCATGCCCATTTGTTAAAGCTCCTCCAAGAGGGGCGAGTGAGCCTAAAGGATGACATCTGGAAAATGAATGCCTCTCATTAGAGGACCTTCTATCGGTTGTCCCTCTGCGTGTCTAAAACAAAACTGTAGTCATTCCATCAAAGAAGGACGCAGCGATGAAGAAATTTGACCCGACGCAAATGAGCTATTTCACTGGCACTGAGAAGTACTACCGAATCAGCCGCAGGCACCTGCTGACCGACGGCACCAATTACTTGGCAGAAAAGGCCGGGTGCTTTTGGATGATGGATGCGATTGCCAGCCACCTTAGCGAGATTGGCACTGCGCACTGATTTTGACAGACTGTCATTGCCCAAGTGCAACCGATATGAGCCTTGATCCATTGCGTTTCGGGGACTATCTCGGACATATCCTCGAAGCCATTTCGCAAATTTAAACATCTCGATTCTTGATCCTTGGCGCCAATTGAAAATTTTGACGCGGCGAACGTCGTGAATAGTCGCGTCATTTACTCTGCGTCCGCTCATCCTTAAATCCAAATTTGCTGAACTGTAATTCCGTAATTTACGATTTATGTTTCCGTAATTTATGCTAAAGTAGAGGCATGAAAACAAGCGCCTTCTACCCCCGATGGATTGAGCCACGCATTGCCGAGGCGCTGCAAGACACGCCGGTTGTATTTTTAGCGGGCCCACGCCAATCCGGTAAAACTACGCTTGTGCGGCAGATCGCGAATGACAAGGGGCTGCGCTACCTGACGCTTGACGATCAACTGACATTGCTGTCTGCGCGGGAGGATCCGGTTGGCATGATTCGCAGCGTGGACCGCGCAGTCATTGACGAAATTCAGCGCGCACCGCAGCTACTTCTAGCGATCAAGAAAAGCGTGGATGAAGACCGTCGCCCCGGACGTTTTCTATTGACCGGATCGGCCAACCTCATGGCCTTGCCCACCGTGGCCGACTCGCTGGCCGGGCGGATGGAGACGCTGGCCCTCCTACCCCTGTCACAAAGCGAAATTGAGGGGCACTCGTCGAACTGGATCGACAGCGCTTTCACCGGAAAAATCTTGAATTGCGTCGCCCCTAGCCAAGGCCAGGTTTTAGTAGAACGCGTGCTGCGTGGCGGTTATCCTGAGGCGATTGCCCGCCCATCAGCCAAGCGCCGCAACACATGGGCACGGCAGTACATGGACGCCATCATCCAGCGGGATGTGCGCGATATCGCCGGGATTGAGAAACTTGACCAGTTGCCTCGCTTTTTCAGCGCGTTGGGACAAACCGCCGGGCAAATGTGCAACTACACCAAACTCGGTGGGCAAGTCGGCCTTGATGGCAAAACGGCATCGCGCTACATCGGCGTTTTTGAGCAGATGTATTTGCTTAGGCGTGTGGATGTGTGGGCGCACAACCGCCTCAACCGTGTCGTCAAGACGCCTAAGTTGCAGTTCTTAGACGCTGGATTGCTTGCCACTTTGCTTGAATTGACGACGGAGGAAGTCCTCCATAACCGCACCCGGTTTGGCCATGTATTGGAAACTTTCGTTTTTGCTGAATTGCTCAAGCACACCACGATATCGGAAGGCGACTACCGCCTGCTGTATTACCGGGATGCAGACAAGTATGAGGTTGACGTAGTTATTGAAAACGCGGCCGGGCAACTGGTGGGGGTCGAAGTCAAGGCTTCGGCCACGGTCACGAAAGATGATCTACGTGGACTCAAAAAGTTGGCGAGCCTGGCGGGCGATCAATTCAAAATGGGAATTCTGTTGTACGACGGCGACGAGACCTTGCCGTTGGGGGAAGACATCTGGGCCGCTCCGCTTTCCACTTTGTGGGGCGGATGACAATTCAGAATGGATGACCCTGACCATTCTGATGATGAGGAAAGGTTCGTTTTACTGGGTCTTAGCAGCACACTTAAAGTGGTGTTGGTTTGTCATTGTTATCGTGAGGAAGGAAATGTGATCAGAATCATTTCTGCACGAAAAGCATCAGCGTATGAATCTAAGCAATATCGATCAAAGGTGCACTATGAGAAAAGAATACGATTTCAGCAAGGCACTTAAGAATCCTTATGCTTCTCAGTTAAAGAAGCAGATCACCATTCGTTTGGATGAGGACTCAATAGGCTACTTTAAAGAAATTTCTGATCAAGTTGGTATTCCATATCAAAGTTTAATCAACCTTTACCTGCGCGATTGCGTTGCACAAAACCGTAAATTAGATCTACGTTGGAAGTGATGCATCAATAAGCTTTTTGGGAATTTACTTTGGGTTTTTGATCTGACTCGGACCTGCTTGAATACTGTGAAATCCCCACTGAGCCCATAGCAACCATCGCGCTTCCTGCGCGTTCATGGCCCGAACTTCTGTTTTGATCACTTGGCTGCGGCCTTTGACATGTACGCGAACTGATGCTTGAAAGGTGTTCATCAATTACTTATCCAAAAAAAGAACCTGCTTTTTTTCGGAACTCATTTGCCCTCTTGAACAAGAAGTCGCCTGCCTTCGGCATGGGGTGGCAATGCCACTCCAAGACCCCATTTATTCAATAATTTTCACCAATTTTTTATACCTTTTTGTTTTAGCCATTTAAATGGCAAAGTGCTTTAGTCTTCGCGTAATAAAAAAAATCGGGCCTTTAAAAAAGACCCGATTAATCGACACCAGAATATTGAACTTAAAACTCTCCGCTCTTAATGAGCGGTTTTTTTTCCCCTGTTAAGAGACCTCCAAAACAGAATCAGTCAGTGCCCTTTTGCAAAGGATGGGCTGATTCTGTTGAGACGGTCGACTTAGGCCAGTAGTTCACGCAACACGTAGGGCAAGATCCCGCCGTGATGGTAATAATCGACTTCCACGGGGGTATCAATACGTAAGGTTAAAGGCACGTTTTCTTTGCTGCCGTTCTTGCGCGTAATGGTCATGGTCACATCTTGCATCGGGGTAATGCCTTTTTCGATCCCGGTGATGTCAATGATTTCTGAGCCATCAAGTTTAAGCGTTTGTGCAGTCGTGCCGGGCTTAAATTCCAAAGGCAGAACGCCCATGAACACTAAGTTGGCACGATGGATACGTTCGAAGGCACGAACCACAACCGCTTTGCTACCCAGTAATTGCGGTCCCTTAGCGGCCCAGTCGCGTGAAGAGCCTTGGCCATATTCATCGCCTCCGAAGACCACGGAAGGCACGCCTTCTTTTTGATAGCGCATAGCGGCTTCATAAATCGAAGTCTGCTCGCCTGAAGGGTGGTGAATCGTGACCCCGCCTTCAGTGCCTGCGACCATTAGGTTTTTGATCCGAATGTTAGCAAAGGTGCCGCGCATCATGACTTCATGATTGCCACGACGTGCGCCGTAGGTATTAAAGTCAGCAATGTCGACTTTATGCTCCTGGAGGTATTTGCCCGCAGGAGAACTCGCACGAATGCCACCGGCAGGACTGATGTGGTCGGTGGTGATCGCGTCGCCAAAGATCCCCAGAACGCGTGCGCCGTGGATGTCTTTCACGGTGCCCGGGGTCATGCTGAAGTTATCGAAGTACGTGGGCAGACGCACGTAAGTGGAGTCTTTATTCCATTCGTAGGTCGCGCCCGACTGTGAGGGGATGCTGTCCCACATGGGGTTACCCTTACCGAAATCGGAGAAGAGCTTTTTATACATGTTGGGATCGGTCGCAAACTTCATGACTTCACCGACCTCAGCCGTCGAGGGCCAGATGTCTTTCAAATAGACGGGCTTGCCGTCTTTGCCTGTACCCAAGGGGTCTTTGGACATGTCGATATCAATCGTGCCAGCGATACCAAAGGCCACCACTAAAGGCGGGCTCATCAGGAAGTTCGCTTTGATATTTTGATGAATACGCGCTTCGAAGTTACGGTTACCTGAGAGCACCGCGGCTGCGATCACATCGTTCTTGCCAACGGCCTCATCAATATGGGCATCCAAGGGGCCGGAATTGCCGATACAGGTGGTGCAGCCGTAGCCCGCGACGTAGTAACCGAGTTGCTCTAGGTAGGTCAATAGCCCTGCATTCTTTAAGTATTCCGTCACAGCCAGAGAGCCGGGTCCTAAAGAGGTTTTAACACGGGGGTGGGGCTTGATGCCTTTTTCTACCGCTTTTTTGGCGAGTAAGCCCGCGCCCAGTAATACCCCAGGATTGGAGGTATTGGTGCAGGAGGTGATGGCTGAAATCAGCACATCGCCATGGCCCACATCCACACCACTTTCTGTGGTTGAGACCCGCTTGCCAATGTCGCCTGTCTTACCGTAGCCACCTTCGGCAAACGATTTGTTCATTAGCGAGCGATAGGTATTGCCAATTTCAGATAATTCCATGTGGTCGTGTGGACGACGCGGTCCTGACACGGCCGGTCTTACTGTAGAAAGATCCATTTCGACAACGGCTGAATAATCGATATCGCCTTTTTTGGGCATGCCATACATGCCTTGGGCTTTCCAGTAAGCTTTTACAGCGGGCACAATGTTGCCACGGCCTGTCATTTCCAAGAAGTCACAAGCCACGTCGTCGACCGGGAAGAAGCCACAGGTGGCGCCGTATTCAGGGGCCATGTTACCGATGGTGGCACGATCCGGCAGGCGTAAGGAGGCAGCACCTTCACCAAAAAACTCTACAAATTTACCCACGACTTTGTGGTCACGCAAAGTTTTTACGATTTTTAATACTAAATCCGTTGCCGTAACGCCATCGGCCAACTTGCCGGTTAAATGAACGCCTACGACATCGGGTTCCAAGAAATACATCGGTTGGCCCAACATTGCCGCTTCGGCTTCAATACCGCCTACACCCCAACCCAAGACACCGAGGCCGTTGACCATGGTGGTATGCGAATCAATCCCCACCAAACTGTCGGGATAATACATGTTGCCTTTATTCCAAACGACTTGGGAGACATACTCCAGATTGATCTGGTGGCAAATCCCATTGCCCGGAGGGATGATTTGGAAGGTTTTAAAGGCTTGAGCACTCCACTTCAAGAATTCATAACGTTCACGGTTACGGGCAAACTCCGTTTCCATGTTCTTTTTGAGTGAGTCAGGGGTGCCGTAGTGATCGATCTGAACCGAGTGGTCCATAATCAAGTGTCCGGGACATAACGGTTCAATCACGGCGGGGTCTTTACCCATCGCTTTGGCCGCTTCGCGCATGGCAGCGAAGTCCACCACTAAAGGAACACCGGTCATGTCTTGCAACAATACGCGAGCCACAACGATGGGCACTTCCGAGGAGCGCTTGGAGATGGGCTTCCAACCGGCTAAAGATTTCAGATGAGCTTCGGTGATTTTTTTGCCATCGAAGTTACGTAAGGCCGATTCCAGCACCACGCGCAAACTCACGGGAAGACGGGAAATTTTGCCCAATCCGGCTTTTTCCAGCGCTGGCAAAGAATAATACTGTCCGGTTTTACCGGCAAAACTGAATTCTTGAAGCGAATTGTGAAGATTGTGACTCATTTTTACTCCTGACAAGTGGAATTGGGACTGCTAACAGCCGATGTAAAGCGTGAAGCGAGGACATACAGAAATAGAGACAGAACAAACAATAAACGCGGGAAAATCATCAAAGCCATCACTGCCTTCCCGTTTTTAGGCTCAGGGGTAGCGGGACGCTTTAATTTTTTTCTGTTTTTTTGGCCATTGAATCTGCCGATTAAGGCAGGGGAATGGGAAAAAAGCATAATTTCCTAAGTTAACTGATCGGCTTAGCCACTGTCAAGTGCGCACTCATCTTCGTTGTCCTAACGGGCTTAAATCGAGTCCCGGAGCGTTCACGCCCCATTTTTGAAGGGTGGGGGTTGGCAGGGGCTGCGAGTTTTCCCGCCTCACGTGAGGTTTCACACGAATTTCACTATTTTGGGTAAACTCGGGCTTCAGGGAGCTTGGTTTAAGTATCATAAATCGGTAACACCGCTCATAACGAGGTGCCGCCAGATCTCTGAAGCCCATTTTTTACTTTTTAAGCCCCTCAATCCGTGAGTCCTATCCTATGGTTGACCGCGTTGTTTTTGTGGTTGTCTTATTATTAGCCGGTGTTTATCTGTGGGCGAGCGCTCAAATCCCGGAGTTAGAGATGGGCGACCCCCTGGGGCCCAAAGCCTTTCCTCGTTTTCTGGGGGTGGGGTTGATAATTTGTGCGGGGATGCTTTTTTTTGAGATGCGAATGAAGTCTCTTAAAGCCTCACGCGTAGCGGCTGGGCAGGGATCTAAACCTAGGGCCTGGGGATTTATTTTGATCATGGTGGTGGTGATCGGTCTATATTTTCTTATGTTTGAACGGTTAGGTTACGTGATTTCAACCAGTCTTTTTTTGTGCCTCACGACCAGTTACTTTAATCGTGGAAAGACCATGGCCAATGTCTGTACTAGCTTAGGCTATAGCGGCGCGAGCTATTACTTATTTAGTGTTCTACTAGGCGTTAATCTTCCCCACGGACTGTTACCCTTTTAGGCCAAACACTCATGGACACCGTCGCTCACATCCTTAATGGATTTTCTATTTGTCTGACACCCATTAATCTGGGCTATACCTTTTTGGGCGTTTTGATGGGCACCATCATCGGTGTGCTACCCGGTATCGGCCCATCGGCCGGTATTGCCCTTTTGATACCCGTAACCTTTGGGATGAATCCAACCTCAGCGCTCATTATGATGTGCGGTATTTATTACGGTACAAAATACGGGGGATCCACAACCGCTATTTTGATTAGAACCCCTGGAGAGGCCGCCTCAGTCATGACCTCGATTGATGGCTATGAAATGGCTAAAAAGGGAAGGGCGGGTGCCGCCTTGGCGGTGTCTGCGATTGGTTCATTTATTGCCGGCACACTGGGCGTGGTGGCGCTGAGCGTATTCGCGGTGCCGCTATCGTCGATGGCGCTTAAATTTGGTCCAGCTGAATACTTTACTTTGATGCTCTTTGCGATGACGGCGGTGGCCAGTCTGACCGGACAATCCGCAGCCAAGGGGGTGTTTTCTTGCTTACTCGGATTAATGATCTCTACCATCGGCATTGATTTGCAAAGTGGTCAGTCCCGATTTACTTTTGGGGTGGATGAATTTCAGGACGGGGTCGGCTTCGTCGTCGTGGTCGTGGGTCTTTTTGCGGTCGCTGAAGTCTTTCGAGGTTTAGAGGACATCGTAAAAGGCAGTAGTGCTAAAACCATGGCCATCCATGGACGATTATGGCTTACTCGTGAGGAATGGGTTCGGTCCGTGGGCCCCATATGGCGCGGTGGGGTGCTGGGCTTTATTGTCGGGGTCTTGCCGGGGGCGGGTGGTACGATTGCCTCGATTATGTCCTACACCACAGAAAAAAGATTGTCCTCCCATCCGGAACGCTTTGGCCATGGCGCCATCGAAGCCGTCGCAGGTCCCGAGTCAGCCAATAACTCCGATACCGCAGGGGCGATGGTGCCGTTGTTAACCCTTGGTATTCCGGGCGGAGGGTCCACGGCGGTATTGATGGGGGCCTTTATCATGTATGGCGTACAACCCGGCCCCATGTTATTTGAAAATCATCCTGATCTTGTCTGGGGTCTTATCGATAGCATGTATGTGGGTAATGTAATGCTGCTCATTCTGAATCTGCCTTTGATTGGTGTATTTGTTAAATTACTGACTATTCCAGTCGGTATTCTGTATCCCTTGATCATTGCCATTTCGGTCATCGGTGCCTATGCCATTAACTCGAGTATGACGGATCTTTATTTGATTTTGGGGTTTGGTGTTGTAGGCTATGTGTTTGATAAAGTGGATATTCCCGTGGCCCCCCTCGTGCTCTCTTTGGTGCTCGGTAGCATGATGGAGCAATCCTTTCGTCAAGCGATGACCATTTCGGGTGGGGATCCCAAGATTTTTGTGAGTAGTAGTATCACCGTTAGTTTGATTGTTTTGTCGGTGGTGTCGTTATTGGTGTCTTTTTTATTACCAAAATTGAGACAGTTTAAGGAAGATGGAAACAGTGATGCATAAAGAAGAAAATTTTCAAACCGTGACTTTAATTGCCGGTGATGGGATCGGTCCTGAGGTAACGGCAGCAGCGTGTGAGGTGGTGTTGGCCAGTGGTGCTCAGGTGATATTTGAGCCTGTGTTAGCGGGTATGGCGGCGATGGAACAAACGGGCACGCCTCTACCAAAAAACGTATTTCAATCGATCAAAAAGCATCACCTTGTCCTCAAAGGACCGACACAAACCCCTTTTGGTGGTGATTATCGGGTGCGGGTTGAAATGGAAAATGCACAAGGACAAACAGAAGTCCGATCGCACCCGAGTGTGGCCATTGCGCTTCGAAAAGAGTTGAGCCTGTATGTCAACGTGCGTCCTATACGCAATTACCCCAATGTTCCTTCACGCTATGAGAATATTGATTTATTAATCTTTCGGGAAAATAGCGAAGACTTATACACGGGTCAGGAACGGATGATTGATGCCAATACGGCCGAGGCGATCAAAATCATTACCGCCAGTGCAACGCAACGAGTCACACGCTTTGCTTTGGATTACATGAGACGTCTGAATCGTCAGAGGCTCACCGTCGGTCACAAAGCGAATGTGATGAAAATGACCGATGGCTTATTTCTTAAGACGGCGATGGAGGTTGCGAAACCCTATGTTGATATTCAGATGGAACAAAGGGTGGTGGATGCGCTTTGCATGGAACTCGTGATGAAGCCGGAGAGCTTTGATGCCTTACTGTTACCGAATCTTTACGGTGACATTATTTCTGATCTGGCGGCGGGTCTGGTGGGAGGGCTTGGGGTTGCCCCGGGAGCGAATATCGGTGCGGATTGCGCGATGTTTGAGGCCGTGCATGGATCAGCACCCGATATTGCTGGAAAAGATGTGGCTAATCCGATGGCCGCTATTTTGTCAGCGGTGATGATGTTGCGTTACATTCATCAACCGCAAGCGGCTGATCGCATTGAAAGGGCGCTGAGTCGTGTGCTGGCAGACAAAAAAGATATTACCCGTGATTTGGGTGGTAGTGTGGGAACCCGTCAGATGACCGCGGCGATCATTCGGGCGCTTAATTAATGAATGGATGGGATCAGAGCGTTCAGATGACAGCAAAAACATTATTTCAAAAGCTCTGGGATCGGCATTGTGTGGTCGAGGATAATGGGGAATTTCTCTTACATGTGGATCGCGCCTATTTTCATGAAGGCTCTTCGCACGCTTTTTCAAAACTAGAGCAACAGGCACGGCGTATCGCAAGACCAAAACAGGTGTTTGGTTTTACCGATCATTATGTGCCGACGCTTGATCGAACAAACGGCGTGGCCGGAATCGCGCAACCTGAAATTCGGCAAATGGTGATTGCTTTACAGGAAAATTCAAAGCGTCATGGAATCGATTGCTTTGGAATGGATGATCCGCGTCAAGGCATCTTGCATGTGGTGCCCCCTGAGCAAGGCATTACGTTACCCGGACTGTTGATCACGGGGGCCGATTCTCACACGGCCACGCATGGGGCTTTTGGTTGCTTAGCCTTTGGTATCGGTGCCACCGATATGATGCATGTGATGGCCACACAAGCGATCTGGCAAAGGGCGCAAAAAACACTACGTTTTGTGATTGATGGGGAGTTGGGATTTGCGGTGAGTGCTAAAGATTTGATTCTTTTTTTGATTCATAAGATCGGCGTGGCTGGTGGTACGGGGCATGTGATTGAATATGCCGGGAGCACGATCCGCGCCCTTTCGATGGAAGCGCGAATGACGGTGTGTAATATGTCCATTGAAGCCGGCGCCAGGGCGGGTATGGTGGCTCCAGATGAAACCACGTTTAATTATCTCAAAGGGCGGGCCTATGCCCCACAGGGCGTTCAGTGGGAGCAAGCGCTTAACGATTGGAAAACGCTTTATTCGGAAGATTCGGCGCACTTTGATCAAGATATTGCTATTGATGCCCGTGAAATCTCCCCGATGGTCAGTTGGGGCACTAATCCCGAACAGTGTTGCCCCGTGACCAGCACCATTCCATCCCCAGAGCAAGAAAAAGACCCGATTAAAGCCCAGGAAATGAGGGCCGCACTGGAGTATCAGGGTCTCACGGCGGGTATGGCGTTGACCGATATTGCGATTGATAAAGTGTTTATTGGTTCTTGTACGAATAGTCGGATTGAGGATTTACGTGCGGCGGCTATGGTGGCGAAAAGGGGGCAAGTCAAAGTGCCTAGCTGGGTGGTGCCGGGTTCAAAAACGGTTAAAAAACAAGCCGAATCTGAGGGGCTGGATCAAATCTTTAAAGCCGCTGGTTTTCAATGGCGAGAGCCGGGTTGTTCTTTGTGTACGGCAATCAATGGCGACCAGTTAAGTCCAGGAGAGCGCTGCGCTTCGACCTCGAATCGAAATTTTAAGGGGCGACAAGGCACCGGTGGGCGCACGCATTTATTAAGCCCTGCAATGGCGGCCGCTGCAGCGTTGACAGGACACCTGACCGATGTGAGGCAATTGATCGGAGCCCCCGTCTAATGCAACCCTTTACTACACTTTGCGCCATTGCAGTGCCCATTGATGAGCCCAATGTGGACACCAATCAATTGTGTCCGACCCGTTTTAATAAAGTGCCTAGGGGTCCTGCCTACGCGCGAGTACTTTTTCATGACCGACGTTTTCATTTGGATGGCTCTGCTAAGGAGCATTTGCTGAATGTCGAGCCTTTTAGTCAAGCCAAGATTATTGTGGCTGATCGCAATTGGGGTAGTGGCTCTTCTCGAGAAAGTGCGGTCTATGCGCTCTACGAGTTTGGTATTCGCTGTGTGATCGCGCCGAGTTTTGGTGACATACATGTAAACAATTGCTATAAAAATGGCTTATTGCCGGTGATATTGAGTGTCGAGCAATGTGCAGCATTAAGACAGTCGCTACGTGAAAACCCGGGTTCGACTGTAACGGTTGACCTAGAAGCGCAAGCGGTTCATGACTCGTGGGGTCACACTTATAATTTTGAAATTCAACCGGTGAGAAAGCGTTGTCTTTTACAAGGACTTGATGATATTGCAAGAACCGAACAATACCAAGAATTACACGATCGTTTTGAGCGCAAGGATCGTGAGTTAAGGCCTTGGATTTATAGGTCTTAAAGTCCTTGAGTCTTTGGTGTTAGCTGCGGTATAAATCCGCTTAAATCCGGTGGCCGATTGCCGAAAAGCTGCGGAACACTCTGAAAAAATAGATAGCAGCATCAGCAATCCTCCAAAGCCATGAGTCAAGGAGGAACAAGGAACAAGGAAAAAAGAAAAAGGAAAAAGGCTGCGTCCTTTGTCCACGGTTTTGGGGGTTTGGGCGAAATTAGCCCCTGTGGGCATGCAGCATGGCGGCCCATTTTCCTGGGTTTATTTAGTTAATGTGAATATTTGCCGCCTTTGCCACCTGCATCCATTTGGCGAGTTCTTGACGCAAATTTTTATCTAATTGGGCGGCCGTGCCTCCCAATACATCCGCGCCCACAGAATTAAACCGTTCACGAGTGGTACGAAGGGTGAGGGAATGATTAACCGCATGGTTTAGAATTTTAACGACAGAGGGGGCTATATTGGCAGGGCCCATAATCGCAGTGAAGGTGCCGGCATCACAGTTTTTAAGGCCACTTTCCGTCATGGTGGGAACCTCGGGTATGACAGGGTTTCTTTGTTCGCCCGCCACCACTAAGCCGCGTAATTTACCCACCCGAATGTAATTACTCGATGAGCTTAATTGATCAAAGAGCATATCGACTTGCCCACCCATCAGATCAATGAGGGCAAGGCCGCTACCTTTATACGGAATGTGGATGAATTTGACGCCAGTTTCGATCTGAAAAAGCTCTCCAGCCAGTTGATTCGTCGTGCCGTTACCCGATGAGGACATTGTCATTTGACCTGGTTTTGATTTGGCCATGGCAATAAAATCTTTCACGCTTTTTGGGGAGGCTTGAGGATTGATGACAAGCACGATGGGGACATAGGAGACCGAGGCAATGGAGCTGAAGTCTTTAACCGGATCGTAGGGCATTTTGCTGTAAAGGGAGGGTGCAACGGTGACCGTGCCACTAGAGGCCACCACGAGGGTGTAGCCATCGGGCAGTGATTTAGCCACTAGATCTGAACCGATAATGCCCCCAGCGCCGCCTCGATTGTCCACCACAATAGTTTGACCGAGCGTTTCGGATAAGCTTGGCGCAATGGCGCGAGCCGTAATATCAATATTGCCGCCAGGAGCAAAAGGCACCACCAAGCGAATAGGGCGCGTGGGGTAGGTGGCGGGGGCGGCCTTTAACGAGGCCAGTGGATAAAAAAGGTTAAATACCATGGCGAATTTCAATATCCAATGTGACATCGTTTCTCTCCTTAGTAGGTCTTATGCCAATCCATGCGCATTTTTGGCGATCCGAATGGATCCACTCATATAAGCCGTATAATTAACTTTGTTTTTTATTATTCAATCCTTGCCTCAAACCGATGATTCCTTCAGCGCGACTGGACTACAGTCCTATTATAGACCGTCCTGCATTAAAGTTGCCTGGACGGGCCCGAGTGGTCATTTGGCCAGTGATTAATGTTGAAGTGTGGGATATTAACCGCCCCATGCCTCGCCAAGTGTTGCCCCCGCCCACCCACATTACACGCTTACCGGATTTTGCTCATTGGGCGTGGCACGAATATGGCATGAGGGTCGGGTTTTGGCGCCTTAAAAAAGTGTTAGATGAATTGGATATTAAGGCCTCCTTGTTTACCAATGCTCGAGTGTGTGTGGACTATGCTCGGGTGGCTGAAGAGGCGCTGAAGTCGGGTTGGGAGTTTGTGGGTCATTCTTATGACCAACAACCCACTCATGTAGAAAAAAATCAGCGACAGATGATTCGCCGCACCATTAAAACGATCCAAACATTTACGGGTAAAGCCCCCGTGGGTTGGTTGTCTCCTGGGCTGACTGAAACCTTAGACACGCCAGATTATCTGGCTGAAAATGGTATTCGTTATATTGCCGATTGGATTGTTGATGATGAGCCTTGTGCGATCCGCACCCGCCATGGACCCGTGGTGGCTATGCCCTACAATGTAGAATGTAACGATATCCCGATGATGATGGTTCAGCATCATAGTGCACAAGAGTTTGTGGATCGCATCATGGATCAATTCGATCAACTCTATGAGGAAGGTCAATCACGGGCTAAAGTGCTCTCGATCGCGCTGCATCCTTATATTTCTGGCGTCGCGCATCGAATAAAGTATGTTGAAGCGGTATTTAAAGCGTTACGTAAAAAACCCGGTGTTTTGTTCTGGACGGGTGAGCAGCTCCTGGATTGGTATAATCATCCGGTCAAAACAAAATCAAAATAGATGTAAAAATCGATGTGCTGAGTTCGGAGGAGATTTATCGTGTCAAAGAAAATTATGCTTTGGGCCATACTGTGCGCGTTGAGTGTTTTGCCCCACATTGTTTTTGCTCAATCGTTCCCCAGTAAACTCATTCGGGTGATTAATCCTGCGGCTCCAGGCGGCAATAGTGATGTTTTATTCCGTCTGTTGCAACCCAAAATGACTGAAAATTTAGGACAGAATTTGGTGTTTGATTATCACCCAGGGGGTGGGGGAACCTTAGGGGGGGATTTGATTGCGAAGAGTAATCCTGATGGATATACCACGGGATTGGTGGCAGCCAGTTTTGTCATGAATCCCTCGATGATTAAAAAAATGCCCTACGATACATTGAAAGATTTTACTTACTTGGGCCTCATTGTGGACATCCCCTCGGGGTTGGTGATCCATCCATCGCTACCGGTTAAAAATGTTCAACAACTCATTCAATTGGCTATGAGGCAACCGGAACAAATTTTTGCATCCTCCTCGGGCCGAGCCACCTTGGGTCATCTGGCTTTAGAATTATTTAACTCGATGGCACACGTTAAAATTGTCCATGTCCCTTACAAAGGGGCAGGACCGGCAATCATTGAGTTGGTGGCCGGTCATGTGCAATTGCAATTCTCGAGCCTGCCACTTTTGACTGGTCATCTGCAACAAGGTCGTTTAAAATTAATTGCACAGACGGGACAAAACCGTTCGGATTTCGCAAAGAGTGTGCCCACCATGATTGAGTCTGGTATGCCCGGTTATGTGGTTAGTAGTGGCTTTGGATTGGTCGGTCCTGCCTTGATTCCAAGGCCGATTGCAGAGAAATTAAATGCTGCATTGGTCTATGCGGTGAAAGACGCGAATAATAAAAAATTACTCTTAGATCAAGGAGCTGACCCGGTTGGTAGTTCCTTGGAGGAGCATGACACCTACGTCAAATCCGAAGTGGTTAAATGGATTTCTGTGGTGAAGCAGGCTGGTATTAGTCCTCAGTAAAGGGACTTTTTTTTAAAGTATTTTTTAATCATGAGCGATATCAAATGAAACTGGGTTTTTTTACAATGCCAATCCATCCGCCTGAGCGTAATTACTCAGAGACGTTGAAAGAGGATAGACAAGCTATTTTGTTAGCCGATGAATTAGGCTTTACCGAAGCTTTTATCGGTGAACACACCACCGATATCTGCGAAAACATCCCCTCTTCATTAGCTTTTATCGCAAGCCTTGCCCATGGCACGCGCCAGATTAAGCTGGGTAGTGGAACGGTTAACTTGCCCAATAATCATCCGGCAGCCGTAGCGGCCAATGTGGCGATGATTGATCATTTATTGGAAGGCCGATTTCTTTTCGGTATTGGTCCAGGTGGACTGCGTTCAGACCAAGAGGTTTACGGTAACTTAGGAAAAGATCGCACGAAGATGTTTGTTGAATCCATTGATCATATCCTAGCGATCTGGTCTGGAAAACATCCCTATAACCTAAAGGGAGAGTTTTGGAATATTTCCACTGAACAAACCATGATTCCGGAAGTGGGCCAAGGGGTCATGTTAAAGCCTTATCAAAAACCCCATCCGCCTATTCTGGTAACCGTCGTAGAGCCTTATTCCAAAGGAGTGACTGCGGCGGCACAGCGGGGCTGGAAACCGATCTCAGCTAATTTTTTGCAACCAAACTGGGTGGCCACTCATTTTCCGAGTTATGCCAAGGGGTGTGATTTAGCGGGGCTGCCGGCTGATCGGCAGGACTGGCGGGTTTGTAAAAGTATTTTTGTGGCCGATGATGAGGCCACTGCTCGTCGTTACGCCAAGTCGGTTGAGGGCCCGTATGGATTTTATTTCTGGAATTTATTAACGAAAAGAAAATCCAGAGGTGCTGCTAATATTTATAAAACCGACTTATCCATGCCCGATGAAGCGGTTACATTAGATTATGTGCTCGATACGCTTGTGATTGCGGGTACGGTCAATAGTGTCGTTGAGCAAATTTTAAAGCTTCGCGAGGTCGTGGGGGATTTTGGAACTTTATTGTATTGCGGGCACGATTGGGTTGATCCGGTGCTGGCACGTCGCTCTATGCAGTTGATGGCTGAAAAAGTGATGCCGGCCGTTAATGCGGCCCTTCAAAAAAAGGCATAGGCTTTAGTTAGGCTAGGGTGGGGGGGATTGCCCCCCCTCTTCAATATCGACGGCAAGATAGACAAGAAGAAAACCGGAGGTTAAAAGTGCTTTCTGATTTTCATCTTGCCATGCTCTTATGCCTAGGCACCGGTGGCTAAAATTTCACGTAAGACAAAGGGTAAGATGCCCCCATGTTTAAGGTATTCCACTTCAATGGGTGAGTCGACTCGAATCGTTACTGAGACGGTTTGTTGTTGACCGTTCTTGCGATGAATCACAAGTTCCACTTCTTGGCGGGGTTTAACGTCGCCGTTGGCAATGCCGATGAGATCAAAAGTCTCACTCCCATCTAAACCCAACGTTTGTATGCTGTCCTGAGCGTTGAACTGACACGGAACGATGCCCATTCCGATCAAATTAGAACGGTGGATTCGTTCAAAGCTTCGTGCGACGACCACTTTAATGCCGAGCATCTGCGTGCCCTTAGCGGCCCAATCTCGAGAAGAACCAGTGCCGTATTCCTCCCCACCAAAAACGATGAGAGGAATATGGTCTTTTTGATAGCGCATGGAAGCGTCATAAATATTCATTTTTTCAGCCGAAGGCTGATGAATCGTCACGCCCCCTTCCGTGCCTGGGGCCAGTAAGTTCTTGATCCGAACATTGGCAAAAGCACCTCTAGCCATCACTTCGTGATTGCATCGGCGTGCGCCAAAGGTGTTCATTTCGCGCGCTTTATGTTCTGTGAGCCACTGACCGGCCGGGGTGGCGGGTCGGATCGGTGCGACAGGGCTGATGTGATCGGTGGTCAATGAGTCGCCATACATGCCCAAAGCTCTGGCGCCATGAATATCGTTAACGATGCGCGGCTTTACTTCGAAGTCGTCTAAAAAGGGCGGCTTGAGAATGTAGGTGGAATCGTCTTGCCAATTAAATACAGCGCCTGTGCCTTGAGGAATATCGTCCCAAAGTTTGCCGGCACCGGAAAGGTCACTATATTCGCGACGAAAGCGTTGAGCGTCCGTGGCAAACTTTAATACCCCTGCAATTTCCTCATCCGTTGGCCACAAGTCTTTGAGGTAAACCGGCTGACCGTTGCTACCGGTTCCGATGGGATCGTGATCGGTATCGATGAGCACTGAACCGGCTAGAGCAAAAGCCACCACCAGCGGAGGGCTCATTAAGAAATTGGCTTTGAGGGTCTGGTGCACACGCGCCTCAAAATTTCGATTTCCGGATAGTACGGCGCAGGTGATCAGGTCGTTTTTAACCACAGTGTCTTCTAAAGCGGTATTTAGCGGACCGGCATTGCCCATACAAGTGGTGCAACCATAGGCCACAACATGAAAGCCTAACTGCTCCAAGTAGGGTAGCAGTCCTGCATCTCGAAGGTAGGAGGTGACGACCTTGGAACCTGGGGCGAGGGAAGTTTTGACTCGAGCATTGGGTTTGAGACCTTTTTCGACTGCTTTTTTGGCCAGCAATCCGGCTGCGAGTAAGTTATTCGGGTTCGAGGTATTGGTGCAGGAAGTAATCGCGGCAATCAGAATATCGCCATTTCCTAAATCTTTGCAGGCGTGATCGGTGGCCACGCGCTGCTGCAATTGGGACGCTTGTTTAGCGTATCCGGATTCTTTCACAGGCTTGGAAAAAAGCTCAGTAAATCTTTGTTTGATCTTCGGTAAGTCGATTCGATCTTGGGGAAATTTGGGTCCTGATACCGAGGGCACCACGCTCGAGAGGTCTAATTCGATGGTTTTGGTGTAATCGATCTGACCGGCTCGTGGAATGCCGAACATGTCTTGTGCCTTGTAGTAGCTTTCGATGGCATCGACGAGTTCAGTGGGGCGCCCTGTCATGCGGTAGTAGTCTATGGTTTTTTCGTCAATTCCAAAAAATCCGATGGTCGCGCCGTAGTCCGGTGACATATTGGCAACCACCGCGCGATCGGTCGCGGAGAGACTCGCCGCACCGGCACCAAAGTATTCGACAAACTTGCCTACGACTTTAGATTGACGCAGCAACTGGGTGACGGTTAACACGAGATCCGTGGCAGTGACCCCGGGGTTTAATTTGCCGCTCATGTGTACGCCAATGACATCGGGGGTTAGAAAATACATCGGTTGCCCAAGCATCCCGGCCTCGGCTTCAATACCGCCTACCCCCCAACCCACAACGCCAATACCATTGACCATCGTGGTATGTGAATCCGTACCCACTAGAGTATCGGGGTAGAACACATTGTCTTTTTCCCATACCCCTTTCGAAAGATATTCGAGGTTGACTTGATGCACAATACCGTTGCCGGGAGGAATCACTCGGATGCCAGAAAAAGCTTGTTTACCCCATTTTAAGAATTCATAACGCTCGCCATTGCGTTGAAACTCGAGTGCCATATTTTTTTCTACGGCATCGGCTTGTCCGCTGAAATCCACTTCCACGGAATGATCGACGACTAAATCAACAGGGCAGAGGGGTTCGATGCGCTGAGGATCGCCGCCGACGCTTTGGGCGGTGGCTCTGAGCATGGCAAAGTCATTGAGGGAAGGAAATCCTGCCATGTCTTGCAACAAAATACGGGCCAATACGAAGGGCACTTCTGTGGTGCGCGGCGCATTGGCTTGCCAGGAGGCTAAGTCGCGAAGATGCTCTTCTGTGACTCTTTTACCATCACAATTTCTTAATACCGACTCGAGCACAACGCGTAAGGAGTGCGGCATTCTTGAGGTTTTACCCAGTCCTGCCTTTTCTAAGGCGGCTAAAGAGTAAAAATGGGCTACGCCCCGGCCTGGAATGGTAAATTCTTGAAAACTATTAAATAAATTATGTGACACGAGTTCTTTCCTTTCAGGGTTTATGGCAATACAAAGTGTTAAAGGGTGATGTTTTTTAGAGGAGGCGACTTAAGGGCTACTTAAGGGCTACTTAAGGGCGACTTAAGGGCGAAAAAGCTTGCCGGGTTAAGCCGCCTTTGTCATTGAATTTCAAATGACCATTAAATCGACAAATTCCTGTACGGAGGTGGATTCCAATTTTTTAGGTGCGTTGCAAAGCGCAAAAATAGCCTGACTTTGTTTATGGGAAAAACGTCTAGCCAA
Organism: uncultured beta proteobacterium; assembly: GCA_903893565.1. GTDB lineage: Bacteria > Pseudomonadota > Gammaproteobacteria > Burkholderiales > SG8-41 > UBA5216. The sequence goes on from CAITMU010000121.1 coordinate 67,106, forward strand.
ATTGGTTTTAAATTTTGATTCTAAAAGAGGGATACCGTCTTTGCGACGGTTTCGGTGCCCAATGGGGTACTCAACCACGACCTTTTCGGTTTGAGTACCGTCCTTGAAAAAGATTTGAATGGCGTTGGCAATGGAGCGTTTTTTCGGATTTAAGTAATCCACACTCCAGGGCTTATGTTCAACGCATTGCATTTTAGCTCTGAGTTGATCGATCCTCGGATCGCAGGCAACATTGTCCTCATAATCGCTTGCCGTGAGATTGCCCTTAATAAGGCCCACAGCCGACATATACTGAATACAATGATCGCGATCGGCCGGATTATTTAAAACCCCTTGTTTATCGATAATACGAATGGCTGACTCGTGCGTGGTGATGATGATTTTCTCAATCTCATTTAAGCGATTGACCACCTTAGGGTGCAGTGTGACTGCGCACTCGACGGCGGTTTGTGCGTGAAATTCTGCTGGAAAAGAGATCTTAAATAAAACGTTTTCCATGACGTATGAGCCATAGGGTTGGTTTAACTCAAACGCTTGGCCTTTAAAGGATACGTCGTAAAAGCCCCACTGCTTGGCGCTCAGTGCTGTGGGATAGCCCATTTCGCCTTTGAGCGCCATGAGGGCTAATCGAACGCCTCGGCTTGTGGCGTCTCCTGCGGCCCAGGATTTTCTGGATCCGGTATTAGGGGCATGGCGATAGGTTCTTAAAGACTGCCCATCGATCCAGGCATTAGATAAAGCGTTAATGGTTTCCTCTAGGCTGCACCCGAGCATTTGGGATACCACCGCCGTGGTGGCGACTTTGACTAACACCACGTGATCTAATCCCACACGATTAAAGCTATTTTCCAAGGCAATGATGCCTTGAATTTCATGGGCTTTAATCATTGCGGTTAACACGTCTTTCATGACTAAAGGGGATTTGCCCTGAGCCACTCGGGTTCTTGAAATCCAATCGGCTGTGGCTAAAATGCCCCCCAGATTGTCAGAAGGGTGCCCCCATTCGGCGGCCAGCCACGTATCATTAAAATCAAGCCATCGGATCATACAGCCAATATTAAAAGCGGCTGTGACCGGGTCGAGTTGATAGGAGGTGCCGGGCACTTTGGCCCCGTTTGGGGTTTGCGTGCCTGGCACAATGGGGCCCATCAATTTCGTGCAGGCCGGATAACTGAGTGCCTCAAACCCACATCCGAGCGTATCCATGAGGCAAAGCCTTGCTGTTTCAAAAGCAAGGGGGTTTTTGATTTTGTAATGAGCCGCATAGTTGGCTATATCCACTAGGACGGCATCGGCTGCAATGTGTTTTTTGGTGGATTTTTTTTTCGTCGGTTTTGTCATCATCTTGCTTCCAGTGATTAAGCCAGAGAGGTAAAGGGGGCTATAGAGAAAAAGTGTTTTTTTTCGTCAGACGATGCCCCCAAAGGGGCATCGAGTCAGTGTGGCGTTTGTCGTTTAGGTGGGCAGGTTAGCGTTTATTTTGCGGTATGAAAGCTTTATTTTCGGGGCCAGTATAAACGGCTGCTGGGCGAATAATTTTATTGTCTAAACGTTGCTCGATCACATGAGCGCACCATCCGGTGGTTCTGGCAATGACAAAGATAGGGGTAAACATGGGGGTTGGAATCCCCATTTTGCTATAAGAGACGGCGGAAAACCAGTCCAAATTGGCAAACATGGATTTTTCTCTCATCATCACTTGCTCAATACGTTCAGCGATATCGTAGAGTTTTTTATCGTTCACGGCTTCAGACAACGACAAGGCCACTTTTTTAATGATTTTATTTCGAGGATCTAAAATGGTGTAGACCGGATGACCAAAGCCAATGACGGTTTCTTTATTTTCAATTCGACAGACAATGTCCTCCTCGGCCTCGTCCGGGTTTTCATAACGATTCATGACTTCATAACCGATTTCATTGGCTCCGCCATGTTTAGGCCCTCGCAAGGCGCCGATTCCCCCAGTGACGGCCGAATGCATGTCAGCGCCAGTGCCGGCAATCACACGGCAGGCAAAGGTGGAGGCGTTAAATTCATGCTCGGCATAAAGAATGAGGGAGGTATGCATGGCTTTGACCCAAAGCGCTGAGGGGGCGCTGCCATGCAGTAAATGCAGAAAATGGCCTCCTATGGTTTCATCTGCTGTCTCTACCTCGATACGACGGCCATTGTGACTAAAGTGAAACCAATAAAGGAGCATTGAGCCGAAAGAGGCGATGAGTCTATCGGCAATGTCACGAGCGCCGGGATGATTGTGATCGTCTTTTTCAGGTAAGGCGCATCCGAGGGCTGAGCACCCGGATCGCAATACATCCATGGGGTGAGAGGCAGCAGGAAGGGCTTCGAGCACGGCCTTGACGGCGTGGGGTAAGCCTCGTAGCGATTTGAGTTTATTTTTGTATTGTTTAAGTTCTGATTGGTTGGGCAGTTTTCCGTGTATGAGTAGAAAAGCAATTTCCTCGAATTCGCAGGTTTCTGCAATATCATGAATATCGTAACCGCGGTAGTGAAGGTCGTTGCCGGTGTGCCCTACGGAACAAAGGGACGTTGAGCCTGCGGCAATGCCGGAGAGGGCAACGGATTTTTTGGGTTTAAAGGGACTAATTTTTTCGTTCGCACTCATTGGGACTCCTCCTGTTGAATGGTTCAAACCCCTGATGGATCAAAAAAAGAGCAGACTATTTTTTTACCCATTAATGGATATCAAAATATAAAACACAAGCGGACCCGTATCAGGGGTCCGCTGGTATGACTTCACAAGATGAACTTAGCCTAGTAAATGTTTAATGGCATCACGCTCTTCATGTAATTCTTTCAAAGTCACTTGCATCCGAGCTTTACTAAAGTCACTTAACTCGATGCCTTTAACGATTTCAAATTGACCGTTTTTACAAGTAACCGGGTAGCCATACAACACCCCTTCAGCGATACCATAACTGCCGTCGGAGGGTATGCCCATGCTGACCCAATCGCCTTCGCGAGTGCCGAAGGTCCAGTCGCGAATATGTTCAATCGCCGCATTGGCCGCACTGGCTGCAGACGACAGTCCGCGTGCGTCAATGATGGCAGCGCCACGTTTTTGGATGGTGGGTATGAAATTTTCTTCCAACCAGTTTTGATCGTTGATGAGGGGCCAAACTTTTTGTCCATCGGCCTCAACGCTGAAAATATCAGGATATTGGGTCGAAGAGTGATTGCCCCAAACGCTTAATTTTTTGATACTGGCCACGGGTTTGCCAACTTTTTGGGCGATTTGACTTAATGAGCGATTATGGTCTAAACGCATCATGGCGGTGAAATTGGAGGGCTTCAAAGTGGGAGCATTTTTCATGGCAATCAAGCAATTCGTGTTAGCGGGGTTACCCACTACTAACACTTTGACATTGCGGCTGGCGTGATCTGAGAGCGCCTTGCCTTGGGGTCCAAATATTTGACCATTCGCTTCCAACAAATCCTTTCTCTCCATTCCTGGTCCGCGGGGACGGGCGCCGACGAGTAGGGCCACTTCGACATCCTTAAACGCTACGTTAGGTTCCGAGGTCGCAATCATGCTGTGCAATAAAGGAAATGCGCAGTCATCAAGCTCCATCATCACCCCTTGTAGGGCTTTTTGCGCTTTTTCATGGGGGATTTCTAAAAGTTGCAAAATGACCGGCTGGTCTTTACCTAGCATTTCTCCACTGGCAATTCTAAACAATAGGCTGTAGCCGATTTGACCGGCTGCTCCAGTGACCGCAACGCGCACGGGTTTTTTCATATCTGAATACTCCTGAGTATCGTCTGTAGATTGTGGCTAGTGCCCTAAATTTTAGGGTATAGGGATTTAATGCCCCCTCTTATATAGAGGGTAAGGTCGATGATAGCCAAGGGCCACGGCGGGGTCAACCGGCCGTAGGCTTTAAGTTGAGGGTTTAAGGGCCGGGAGGGTATTTTTTAACCCTTCAATAGGTAGGGTTTTATGAGGGGGCTTTTTTCTTCTTTATTGCTGTTACGCAACAACTAGAAAGCTGTTAAAATTCTAATCATTATTGCTCGAGTTCGTGCTTAAACCCGTGCTTTAATTCCCTTAGTTGGGTGCTTCTGGCCCCATTAGGGCCACTAAACCCTAGTCAGAAAGTGCAATGCCATTTAAAACTATCGTGAGAGACGTTTACTGATGCCGAAAAGTCGTCCAAAACATCTGAATTTGTTGCAAATTCGCCTTCCTATGCCTGCTTTTGTTTCCATTTTGCATAGGGTCAGTGGTGCTTTGCTTTTTCTATTAATCCCGCTCATTTTGTACGTGCTTGGCGGCAGCTTGCAATCGGCTGACTCATTTTTGCAAATGAAAGATTGTTTGTCCTACCCAGTGACCAAACTTGCGATGCTGGTGGTTTTATGGTCCTTTCTGCACCATTTTTTTGCTGGAATTCGTCATCTTGTGATGGATCAGCACATTGGTCTGGAATTGGAAGCGGCCCGTGCCTCGAGTAAGGTCGTGATGGTTATTAGTATCGGATTAACAGTTATTATCGGGGTCCAATTATGGTAAACCGTGAAGTCATAGGGGCCCATTACGGCCTTCGGGATTGGTTAGTGCAACGTATCACTGCAGTTGTGATGTCGGTCTTTACTGTCATTTTCCTTGTCAAACTGTTCCTGATGCCGCAGTTTGATTATGCTCACTGGAGTGCCCTATGGCATGGAAATGTGATGCGTTTTGCTGCCCTTTTGTTTTTCGTCAGCTTGGGCCTTCATGCGTGGGTTGGTATGCGTAACATTTTTATGGACTACGTTAAAAATACCAATCTTAGGGTCGTTCTTTTTGCGTTTGTTATTCTTGCGCTTGTCACCTATGTGGCCTGGGCTGTACAAATTTTATGGGGTATATGATGGGCATTGCCAAAAGACAATTTGATGCGGTGGTTGTGGGTGCAGGGGGTTCGGGGTTAAGAGCTGCGTTGCAGTTGTCCGAAGCCAATCTTAAAGTGGCAGTGTTATCAAAAGTGTTTCCAACCCGTTCGCACACAGTGGCGGCACAGGGTGGGGTTTCAGCCTCACTGGGCAATGAAGAGCCAGATAATTGGCATTGGCACATGTATGACACCGTTAAAGGGTCAGATTACTTAGGGGACCAAGACGCTATCGAGTACATGTGTCGCAAAGCCCCCGAGGTTGTGGTGGAGTTAGAGCACTATGGTATGCCCTTTGACCGTCTGGACAATGGCAAAATCTATCAGCGTCCCTTTGGTGGTCATACCAGTAATTACGGTGAGCGCGCGGTTAAGCGGGCTTGTGCTGCGGCAGACCGTACGGGGCATGCTATGTTGCATACCCTTTATCAGAGAAATGTGAGAGCCCATACCCAATTCTTTGTCGAATGGATGGCATTAGATTTAATTCGTAATTCCCAGGGCGATGTGCTGGGTGTGATCGCTCTTGAGATGGAAACCGGCGAAGTGATGATGTTTCAAGCAAAGTCGACTTTGCTAGCCACCGGCGGAGCAGGCCGTATTTACTCTGCGAGTACCAATGCCTTTATCAATACCGGTGATGGTTTGGGTATGGCTGCACGAGCCGGTATTCCCTTGGAAGACATGGAGTTTTGGCAATTCCACCCTACCGGGGTTGCCGGTGCTGGGGTGCTGATTACCGAAGGGGTGCGCGGTGAGGGGGGATTCTTACTGAATAAAAATGGTGAGCGATTCATGGAGCGCTATGCGCCCACGGTCAAGGATTTGGCGAGCCGAGATGTGGTGTCTCGTGCGATGGCCACTGAAATCAAGGAAGGTCGCGGCGCAGGTAAAGACGGCGAATTTATTTTGCTCAAATTAGATCACCTGGGTGCTGATGTGATTGATAAGCGATTGCCGGGTATCCGTGAAATTGCCAAAAAATTTGCCAACGTGGATCCTGTCAAAGATCCGATCCCCGTGGTGCCTACCTGTCATTATCAAATGGGGGGGATACCCACCAATGTGCAAGGTCAGGTCTTGGCGGCTAACGCATTGGGCAAAGAAGTGATTGTCAAAGGTTTATACGCAGCCGGTGAATGCGCCTGTGTGTCGGTGCATGGGGCCAATCGCTTAGGGACGAATTCATTGCTGGATTTATTGGTGTTTGGTAAATCAGCCGGTGAGCAAGTGGTAAAAGATATCGCAGCCGATGTGGCTTCTTTGCCTGATTTGCCTTCTGATTACGCTGATAAAACCATGGCTCGCTTGGCACGTTTGGACTCGTCTAAAGATGGGGAATCGGTTAATGAAGTGGGCAGTGAAATGCGTAGAACCATGCAATTGCACTGCGGGGTATTTCGCTTCCCTGATGGCTTAGCGGACGGGGTAGAAAAAATGCTCAAAGTCGGCGAAAGAGTCAAATCTACTTTCATTAAAGATAAGAGCAAAGTCTTTAATACGGCGCGTATTGAAGCGATTGAATTGGATAACTTGGTGGAAGTGGCCATGGCCACCATGATCTCTGCCCATGCCCGTACGGAATCTCGTGGCGCCCATGATCGCAGTGATCACCCGGATCGTGATGACGTGAACTGGATGAAACATACCTTATGGTTTAAGGAAAATAACCGCTTGGAATATAAGCCGGTTCAACTTAAGCCCATGACGGTGGAATCGTTTGAGCCCAAAGCCCGCGTTTATTAATGTGTAGTTAGCCTTACCTCTTATTCAATTCGCAAGGAGTTTTTTTATGCGTTTCGAGATTTATCGTTTTAATCCTGATGTTGACTCAAAGCCTCGTATGCAAAGCTACGATGTGGAGATGGAGCCAACTGACCGTATGTTGCTCGATGGTTTGATGAGATTGAAAGTGCAAGACGATACTTTTTCGTTTCGTCGCTCCTGCAGAGAAGGGGTGTGTGGTTCTGATGCGATGAACATCAATGGTAAAAATGGTTTAGCGTGTATTACCAAGTTAGCTGATTTGAAAGAGCCAGTGGTCATTCGTCCGCTCCCAGGGCTACCGGTGATTCGTGACTTGATCGTCGATATGTCTCAGTTTTTTAAGCAATACCACTCGATCAAACCCTACGTTACCAATGACACCCCGGCCCCAGAAATGGAACGGCTTCAGTCACCTGAGGATCGGGAAGAATTAAACGGTTTGTATGAGTGTATTTTGTGTGCCTGCTGTACAACCTCGTGCCCCTCTTTCTGGTGGAATCCGGATAAGTTTGTAGGACCAGCGGGTTTGTTACAGGCGTATCGCTTTATCGCTGATACCCGTGACCTTGCGACCAACGAGCGGCTCGATAATTTAGAGGATCCGTATCGCTTATTCCGTTGTCACTCGATTATGAACTGTGTCGATGTATGTCCTAAAAATCTTAATCCCACCAAGGCTATCGGTAAGATTAAAGATTTGTTGGTCAAAAGGGCTGTGTGATTAATCTCATGTTGGATGGACGTCAAAACGACCGTATTCGATGGAATTGTAGAAGGGGCTTATTAGAGTTAGACATTATTTTGGGTAATTTTTTGGCTCGCCATCTAGATCACCTAGATCAAGAGCAAATGGAATTATTCAAAGAGTTACTGGCCTATGAAGATAATGATTTATTGGATATGGTCATGGAAAGGGCAGAGCCGGTTAATAGTCAATTGTCTGCCGTGTTGGAAATGATGAGAGTAAGCTAGTGGCTATAGGTGGTAATAGTGAATATAGATATTTAACGAGACTTAACGAGACTTAACGGGAGAACGGTATGAGTGAAAAACTGGCAACGCTATCTTTTAGCGATGGCAAACCCTCGGTAGATTTTCCAATTTACTCTGGAAACGAGGGGCCCGATGTAATTGATGTTCGGGCTTTATATAATAAAACAGGGATGTTCACTTACGATCCTGGATTTATGTCAACGGCCAGTTGTCGCTCAGGCATTACCTACATCGATGGAGACGTGGGTATTTTGCAATACCGTGGTTACCCGATTGAGCAGTTGGCTGGCACTTGCAGCTTTCTAGAAGTCGCCTACCTCATTTTGAATGGGGAATTGCCCAATAAAGTGGAGTTGGATTCCTTTGTTGGCACGGTGACTCGGCACACCATGGTGCATGAGCAATTGTCTCGTTTTTACAGTGGCTTTCGTCGCGATGCTCATCCGATGGCGGTGATGACCGGTGTGGTGGGTGCTTTGTCAGCCTTCTACCATGACTCGATTGATATCAATGATAAGAAAAGCCGCGATATCTCGGCTTTCCGCTTGATTGCGAAGCTCCCGACCATTACGGCGATGACCTATAAGTACACGACCGGTCAACCGTTCATGTATCCGAAAAATAATCTTTCCTATGTGGAAAACTTTCTTTACATGACCTTTGGTACGCCTTGTGAAGAATGGGTGCCTAATCCCATCCTTACCAAAGCGATGGAAAGAATTTTGATTTTGCATGCCGATCACGAACAAAATGCTTCGACCTCCACAGTGCGTTTGGCCGGATCCACGGGTGCCAACCCCTTTGCGTGTATTTCAGCCGGCATTGCAGCGCTTTGGGGCCCGGCTCACGGTGGCGCCAATGAGGCAGTGTTAAGGATGCTCGAGTCGATTGGGGATGTGAGCAATATTCCTACCTTCATTAAGAAAGTGAAAGCCCAAGAAGACCATACCATGCTGATGGGCTTTGGTCATCGGGTGTATAAAAATTACGACCCTCGTGCAAAGCTCATTCAAGAAACCTGTCATGAAGTGTTGGAAGCCTTGGACTTGAAGGATGACAAGTTATTTAAATTGGCGATGGCACTGGAAAAAGTGGCTCTTGAAGATGAATACTTTATCAAGCGCAAACTCTATCCTAATGTCGACTTTTATTCTGGCATTGTGTACAAAGCGCTTAATATTCCTGTGCCCATGTTCACAGCAATTTTTGCCTTGGCCCGTACGGTGGGTTGGATTGCGCAGTGGAATGAAATGCAAGGCGACCGTGATGCAAAAATCGGCCGTCCTCGTCAGTTGTTTACTGGTACAGCGCGTCGTGATTTTACATCATTGAAAGATAGAAAATAACTGTGCAAGGCGCGGGGGGCTCAATGGTCTGGCTCCCCCCTAGTGAACTTAGGGAATGTTTTGAACTTCGCGCCTAGAGTCACATTCGTTGAAAGACCAAGGGTGTGTTGTGATGATGAAAGAGTTTCTGGGTAATTCCTATTTGTTCGGAGCCAATGCTCCTTTTATTGAGGCGCTTTACGACTCTTATCTGAAAGATCCTCAATCGGTAGAGCCACGTTGGCAAGGATATTTTGATAGTTTGCAAGCGCTTGACGATGGTCCCAAGGATGTCAATCATCATCAAGTCATAGAAGGTTTTGCGGCTCTGGCCAAGCAGCCGAAATCGGCCAGTCAATCCGCGCCGCAAGATTTCACCAAACAGTTCTCGGTGCTTCAATTAATTGCGGCTTATCGTTTTCAAGGGTGTCGGGTTGCTGATGTAGACCCCTTAAATCGAATCGAAAAAGCTGATATCCCAGAGCTCGATCCTGCCTTTTATGGATTATCCGAAAGTGATTTGGGTTCAGTGTTCAACACGGGAACCCTACACGGGCCTTCGCAAGCCACGCTACGCGATATTTTACAGCGCTTAAAAGAAACCTATTGTCGAAGCATCGGGCCTGAGATTATGTATATCTCAGATATCCCGCAAAAACGCTGGCTGTTGGAGCGTTTTGAGCCAACGATGGGTAGACCGCATTACGATGCCACCTATAAAAAACATATTTTAGAGCGCTTAACAGCGGCTGAAACCCTGGAAAAGTATTTAAACGCTAAATATGTCGGGCAAACGAGATTTTCATTAGAAGGCGGAGAGTCCTTAATCCCCTTGTTGGATCACTTGTTACAAAAGGCGGGTGCGGCCGGTGTAGAAGAGGTTGTGATCGGCATGGCCCATCGAGGCCGCTTAAATGTCTTGGTCAATACCATGGGTAAGATGCCCAAGGATTTGTTTTCCTCTTTCGAGGGTAAACAAAACCCAGAAGTCTTAGCCGGTGACGTTAAGTATCATGATGGATACTCCTCCAATATCATGACCGCTGGCGGGCCGATGCATGCTATGTTGGCTTTCAATCCCTCGCATTTGGAAATTGTGAATCCCGTGATTGAAGGATCGGTGCGTGCGAGACAGCACCGTCGTAAAGATGCGGATGGCTCTCATGTGCTTCCCATCGTCATCCATGGGGATGCTTCGATGGCCGGGCAGGGTGTGGTGATGGAGACCTTGAACCTTGCGCAGACCCGTGGCTATGGCACGGGCGGAACCGTGCACATTGTCATTAACAATCAGATTGGCTTTACCACTTCTGATCCCCGTGATTCTCGTTCGACGATCTACTGCTCAGACATCGCGAAGATGATGGAAGTGCCCATTTTCCATGTCAATGGGGATGATCCAGAGGCGGTTTGTTTTGCTACTGAAATTGCGCTTGATTTTAGAATGAAGTTTAAAAAAGACGCGGTGATTGACTTAGTGTGTTACCGACGCTTAGGGCACAATGAGCAAGATGAGCCGATGGTGACTCAACCGCTGATGTATAAGGGTATTCACGCTCAACCCACCTCACGTACGGTGTACAGCAATCAGCTGATCGCTGAGGGCGTGATGACGGCAGCTGAGGCGCAAGACATTGTGCTGACCTGTAGGCAAGCGTTGGATAGTGGGTATCACACGAACAAAACGATTCTTTCTAACTTTCGCCCTCCTTTCGAAGCCAATTGGAAGCCCTTCATTGGCACCAAATGGAATGAGAACGATGACACGCGTTTGCCGATGGAAACGTTGCAGATGTTGGCTAGAAAAATCTGCGAAGTACCAAAAAACTTTCAGCTTCATCCCCGAGTAGAAAAAATCATGATGGATCGGCGCTCGATGGCCGAAGGCAAAATGATGCTCGATTGGGGGATGGCAGAATCTTTAGCCTATGCCTCTTTATTAAACGATGGCTATTCGATTCGTTTATCGGGTCAGGATGCGGGACGTGGTACGTTCTTCCACCGACATGCCGTTCTACACGATCAGAACCGTGAACGTTGGGATCAAGGCATTCATATACCTTTGCAACACATAGGTCCTAAGCAAGGGGACTTTACCGTGATTGACTCCGTGTTGTCTGAGGAGGCGGTATTAGGGTTTGAGTATGGATACGCGACTTCAGGTCCTAATGATTTGGTGATTTGGGAGGCGCAGTATGGCGATTTTGCCAATGGCGCTCAAGTGGTCATCGATCAATTTATTGCCTCGGGTGAGGTGAAGTGGGGTCGTTTGTGTGGTTTGACGATGATGTTGCCCCACGGGTATGAGGGAGCAGGGCCTGAGCACTCTTCGGGTCGTATTGAGCGCTTCTTGCAGTTGTGCTCTGACTACAATATGCAGGTGTGTGTGCCGGCCACTCCGGTGCAGATGTTTTACCTGCTGCGTCGGCAGATGATCAGACCCCATCGCAAGCCCTTGATTATATTTTCTCCGAAAAGCTTACTGCGTCATAAAGAATCGGTGTCCCCGCTGGAAGAGTTTTCGACCAGTAAATTTCATCCCGTCAACGAAGATTGGGAAGAACAAGAAATTAATCCCGATAAGGTGAAGCGGGTGATTTTTTGTAGCGGAAAGGTTTTCTACGACTTGAGGGCAGAAAGACGGGCGCAGTCCATCCGTGATCTACCCTTGGTGCGAATTGCCCAGCTCTATCCCTTTTCTCACGAAGAGTTTCGCTCGATCATCGTGCGCTATAAAAACGCCTCTGAAATTGTTTGGTGTCAGGAAGAGCCCCGTAATCAAGGCGCATGGCGTCACATTCAGCACTATTTGGTGAGAAATTTGTTGCCGCATCAAAAATTATTCTATGCCGGTCGTGAGTCCTCAGCCACACCTGCGGCTGGATATAAGTCCTTGCACGATAAGCAGCAAAAACAACTCGTTGTTCAGGCGCTGACCTTGTCCGGTGGTACGGAACCCGTCAGTGAGACCCATCAGCCCAGGCCTTTGTCTGCGGGTGAAGAACATTAAATTTGAACGTTTTTTTACGGTGTCGTTATGATTATTGATGTCAAAGTACCGCAGTTGTCTGAGTCCGTAGCCGAAGCTACTTTATTGACTTGGCATAAAAAAGTCGGACAAGCGATTCAAGTCGATGAGAATCTTGTCGATATTGAAACCGATAAGGTGGTTCTTGAAACGCCCTCTCCCTCTGCAGGGGTGTTGGTTAAAATTATAAAAGTCGATGGCAGTTCTGTGGGGAGTAAAGAAATTATTGCCCAGATCGATACCACCGCCACCGCCAGTGTGGGCGAGCCTTCGGGCGCTAGTGCGCCAGCGGCGGCGACACCTCCAGTCGATAAAGCGGCCGCTTCGGGAGCCGCTAAAAAATCGGGTGCGAAGACTCTACCGGCCGCCCAAAGGCTAGCGGCTGAAAATCAGATTGATCCTAATTCAGTCAACGGGAGTGGTCGCGGTGGACGTGTGACGAAAGCCGATGTGATGGAGGCGATGAAAGTGCCGGCTGTTGCAAAGGAGCCCTCAACGGTATCGGCCCCGATCGCATCGGCTGCACCGCTGTCGCATCCCCCCATGGTTGATTTACATCATCTGGGTCACCGACCGGAGCAACGAGTGGCGATGTCACGTTTGCGTGCCCGTATTGCTGAACGCTTAGTGCAATCGCAATCCACGGCAGCCATTCTGACCACCTTTAATGAAGTGAATATGCAGCCCGTGATGGACTTAAGAAATCGATATAAAGATCGGTTCGAAAAAGAACACGGGGTGAAATTAGGGTTCATGTCTTTTTTTGTTAAGGCGGCCGTCTATGCCTTGAAAAAATATCCTGTTCTTAATGCCTCCATTGACGGTAACGACATTGTCTATCATGGCTTTTATGATGTGGGTGTCGCAGTCGGTAGTCCTCGCGGATTGGTGGTGCCGGTATTAAGAAATGTGGATGAATTAAGCCTTGCTGGTATTGAGAAGGCGATTGCTGATTTTGGTGTTCGTGCGCAAAACGGTAAACTCACGATTGAAGAATTAACCGGTGGCACGTTCTCTATTTCCAATGGCGGTGTGTTTGGCTCGATGCTCTCGACCCCCATTATTAACCCCCCCCAAAGTGCCATATTAGGTGTTCATGCCACTAAGGAGCGTGCCGTGGTGGAAAATGGTCAGATTGTGATTCGCCCCATCAACTATTTGGCCTTGTCCTACGATCATCGAATTATTGATGGACGTGAGGCGGTGCTAGCCCTGGTAGCGATGAAAGATGCGCTGGAAGATCCTGCCCGTATGTTATTGGAAATTTAAAGATGGATCAAAATTTTGATGTGGTGGTGATCGGTGCGGGTCCTGGAGGCTACATAGCGGCTATCAGAGCGGCTCAACTGGGATTAAAGGTTGCTTGTATTGACCAATGGAAAACAGCGCAAGGCAAGCCCGCTCCGGGCGGAACCTGCACGAATGTGGGATGTATACCCTCTAAAGCCCTGCTTCAATCGAGTGAGAATTATGAGCACGCCCTTCACGGCTTTGCCGATCATGGGATTAAGATAGGGAGTTTGTCGATCGATTTGGCGCAGATGCAAAAGCGCAAAAACAAAGTCGTGAAACAAAATAACGAAGGTATTTTGTATTTATTTAAAAAAAATAAAGTGACCTATTTCAATGGTCAAGGCGCTTTGGTGGGAGGTAAGCCAGAGGCTTGGCAAGTGAAGGTCACAGGGGCGAGCGAACAAACCCTGACGGCTAAGCATGTGGTTGTGGCTACTGGATCGAGTCCACGTGAATTGCCGGGCGCCTCTATTGATAATAAGCAGATTCTTGATAACGATGGCGCACTGAGCCTGGAAGCCATTCCGTCGACACTGGGTGTGATTGGTTCTGGGGTGATTGGACTGGAAATGGGTAGCGTCTGGCGGCGTTTGGGCGCGAAGGTGACGATTTTAGAAGCGTTGCCTAGCTTCTTAGGGGCAGTTGACGAAACGGTGGCTAAAGAGGCTAAAAAGATCTTCGAAAAGCAAGGCTTGGAGATTCAGTTGGGTGTCAACATCCAGCAAGTCAAAAAAGACGCAGCCGTGCACATTACCTATACCGATAGTCAAGGTGCTGAAAAAACGCTCACCGTTGATAAGTTAATTATTTCGATTGGCCGTATTCCCAACACCCAAGGATTGAATGCCCCAGCGGTGGGACTCACCTTAGATGAGCGGGGGTTCGTTGCGGTGGATGAGGACTGTAAAACGAACCTCGCAAATATTTGGGCAGTAGGGGACGTGGTTCGTGGTCCTATGCTGGCGCACAAAGCCGAGGAAGAAGGGGTGGCCGTGGCCCAGCGCATCGCCGGTCAATATGCGCACGTTGAGTTTAATCACATCCCCTGGGTGATCTACACCTCCCCAGAGATAGCTTGGGTGGGTAAAACCGAGCAACAATTAAAGCAAGAGGGTATTGCCTATCGTGTGGGTTCCTTTCCCTTTATGGCCAATGGACGCGCTCGTGCATTGGGAGACACCCAAGGCTTTGTCAAAATGATCGCTGACAAAACGACTGATCGCATCTTAGGGGTTCATGTGATAGGTCCCATGGCCTCTGAATTAATTGCTGAAGCGGTGGTGGCGATGGAATTTGGTGCCTCATCTGAAGATATTGCGATGATTTGTCATGCTCATCCGTCTTTGTCTGAATCAATGAAAGAGGCGGCTTTAGGGGTTGACCAAAGATCATTGAACTTCTAATAATCGGCGTTTAAGTTTTTATGGTTGTTGGGGTTGGCCTTAACCTGTAGACCCTGTCACCATTTTTTATGCCTTCCGTTGCAGGCTTCATCGATCGATTTATCAAACACTCATGCGCTTATCTGATGGCATCATACAACTGGCCCAGGAGAAAGGGTTTTCGCTGGACGGGTCTCAGTTAAAAGCGGTTCAAACGTTGCAAGCGCTTCTGGATCAGCTCATGGACGTAGAGCGCGCTCCTTCCTTTTTTTCTCGTTTGCTTAAACCTCGTTCTGCCCTAAACAATATATACCTTTGGGGCAGTGTGGGCCGAGGAAAAAGTTTTTTAATGGATAGTTTCTTTAAGTTTGTTCCATTAGAAAAAAAACGAAGAATTCATTTCCATCGATTTATGCAGGAAGTGCACCAGAGAATGAACGCTATTTCTGGTGTCGCTGAACCCCTCTCCCAATTGGCCAAAGCCATTGCGCTTGAAACGCGATTGCTGTGTCTGGATGAGTTTCACATCACGGATATTACCGATGCCATGCTCATGCGTAAATTGCTCGAAGGGTTGAGGGCCGAAGGGGTTGTGATTGTAACCACCTCTAACTTTGAACCCGATTCGCTTTATTTGCATGGGCTTCAAAGAAACCAATTCTTACCTGCGATCCGTCTGATTAAAGAGTCTTTTAACGTGATCAATGTCGACGCGGGGATTGATTACCGACTCCGGGAATTAACAAAGGCGGGTGTTTATCATATCGGTGAAGATGCTGAAATGATTATGAATCAGACCTTTGGGGTCATTGCGCATGAACCCGGCTTTGAGCCTGGCACGATAGAAATCGATGGGCGTTTTATTCCGATTAAACGTCTAGCCTCTGAAGTGGCTTGGTTTGAATTCAGTGCTTTGTGTGATGGACCTCGGGGTAAACCGGACTATATCGAGTTGTCAAAGCGCTACCATACGGTCATGATTTCTAACCTCGCGCGCTTTGGATCGGGTAGCTCGGATAAATTACGTCGTTTTGTTTGGATGATTGATGAGTTTTATGATCGACGCGTCAAAGTCGTATTGTCAGCCCCTGTCAGAGCGGAGGATTTAATCTTAGCGGCTGATTCGAAGGACGCATTTCAGATGAATTTGAATGCCTCTTTGAAAGAACGTTTGGTGAGTCGTCTGACTGAAATGCAGTCCCATGATTATCTAGCCCAACCCCATATCCCATAAAAACAATAGGCCTCTCACGATATGTCCTCCTTTAAAGCGTTTCGAGTTTTTCAATCGGACAACAAAATAGAAGGCTCCGTGGTTGATCTAGAGCAGGAAGCGCTTGGCGATGGGGATGTGGTTTTTAAGGTGGCTTATTCCAGTGTTAATTACAAAGATGCGTTGGCTGCCACGGGTCGTGCCGGAAAAGTCATGCGTCGATATCCCTTAGTGGGCGGCATTGACAGTGCGGGTGTCGTTGAGCAATCGAGTCATCCCGCCTTTCAGCCCGGCGATTCAGTCATTTGCACGAGCTACGATATGGGGGTATCGCATGACGGCGGGTTTTCGCACTATTGTCGTGTGCCTTCTCAGTGGCTAGTGCCCTTGCCCAAGGGGCTTTGCTTGTTGGAGGCCATGAGCTTAGGCACTGCGGGGTACACCGCAGCGCTGGCCATTGAATTGTTAGAGCAAAATGGCTTAAAGCCCGAGGGTGGGCCTATTGTGATTAATGGTGCGACGGGTGGTGTGGGCTCAATCTTGGTTGATATATTAAGTGGCTTACACTATGACGTGACCGCACTGACCGGGAAAAGGCAATCAGAAGCGTATCTACAGCATTTGGGAGCCAAAGCGCTTTTGCCGCGCGAAGCGGCGGCGGTGAGTGCTAGACCCTTAGAAAAATCGCAATGGGCTGCAGCCTTTGATTCAGTGGGTTCGGATCAGTTAACGTGGCTCACAAAAACAATGATGCAAAATGGGCTGATTGCCTGTTTTGGTAATGCGGGTGGGATTGAATTTACCGGAAACGTTCTGCCCTTTATTCTGCGCGGACTGCGTTTGATTGGTGTGGATTCAGTGCAAACACCGATATCGATCAGGCAGCATATTTGGAATCGTTTGGCCACCGATCTTAAGCCACGACACCTAGCCAGTATCGTCACCACGACCTTAAGCTTAGATCAACTCAAACCCTATTTTGAACTCATGCTGGATGGGCAAGTCACCGGTAGGGCGGTCGTGGATCTTTCAAAAACGCCTCATTAAAAAGCAAAGCGACTCATTCCCCCGTCCACCGGGATGACGGTGCCCGTAATATAAGCGGCCAAGGGGGAGCAAAGAAAAGTCGCTAAGGTTGCCAATTCATCCGGTTCACCGAATCGTGCGGCGGGAATGTTTCCGGCAATAAAATGTTGGCGTGCTTCAGGGGTGGGATACATTTTTGCAATCTGCTCGGTCATGATCCTGCCCGGTTGCAGACAGTTGATGGTAATGCCAAACGAGGCAAATTCATGAGACAGTGCTTTGGACCAAACATGAACTGCGGCTTTGGCGGCATTGGCGACATTGATGCTTCTGGGTTCAGAACTACCCGTGAGATTGACAATACGTCCATAGCCCTTTTCTTTCATGCCTGGCACCACCGCATGGGTTAATTCTCTGAGGCGAGAAAAATTAAGCAAAATCCCCTCATCCCAAACTTCTACGGGGGCATCAAATTCAATCATACGACTCCCCCCAGCCGCGTTGATTAAAATATCAATTCGTCCCATTTGTTTTTTGGCGATATCCGCTACATATTGAGGGCTATCTTTTTGATAAAGATCAACGGTGACTAAGGTGGGTTTCTTGCCCCCCAAGGCTTCGATTTCAGTCGATAAGCTTTCGAGTAAGGGCAGGCGCCTTGCAGCAAGGGTTAGTTCCACTCCCTCTTGCGCGAGTCTTTTGGCAATGGCTCTTCCCAGACCTTGGCTAGCACCGGTGATGATTGCGGTTTTACCTTGTAGATGTAAATCCATATGAATTCTTTTCTGTATTTTATTTGATTGCGATAAGCCAACACTCGGTGTAGTCTTTAATTTTTTTAATGTTTTATTCTACCAGTAACGACAAATATGGCTATTACGATCTCACCGATTACCCCGAATTTTGTGGCAGAAATTTTTGATGTTGATTTAACCAAACCGCTTATCGCCACTGATATAGACGCGATAAAAGCCGCTTTTTGGAAATATTCTGTCCTAATCTTTACTCAACAAAATTTGAATCAAGATCAACAATTAGCCTTTGCTAGTTTGTTCGGGCCAGTGGAAAGAGAAAGAACCTTGGATCCGAAGGCAACCCCGAGTCGATTCAATGGCGCGTTTTCTGATATATCCAATTTAACCTCTGAGGGAAAGATTTGGGCGGGTGACAGTCGTCAACGAATGTATAAGGCCGGTAATAAATTGTGGCATACCGATAGTTCGTTTAAATATCTACCTGCATTGGCTTCTTTTTTGTATGCCGATACAACCGTTCCTGTAGGAGGGCATACTGAGTTTGCTGATCAAAGGGCGGCTTATGACGCTTTGAGTGAAAAAGAAAAAAAAGAATACTCTGATTTGATCATTGAGCACTGGATCGTACATTCAAGAAAACGAAGTGGTTTTTCGGATTTTAATGAAGATGAAAAAAAACGATTGCCTCCAGTGCCCCAAATGCTCATTCGTTTGATTCCAGAAAGCCAAAGAAAAAGCCTTTATGTGGCTTCTCATGCGGGTCGAATTTTTGGTAAAGCGCAGACCGAGGGCAGGGCGCTCATAGATCGGTTATTAGCGCATGTGACCCAAAGGCAATTTGTTTACACGCATCGATGGCGGCCCCAGGAGCTTGTCATGTGGGATAACCGATGCACCATGCATAGGGGCACGGATTACGATGACCTGCGTTGGATAAGGGATATGCGACGAGTCACAGTAAGTGATTGTGCCAATACCTGTGAACAGGCAGGAATGTCACGAGAAAAAAGTCTACATTATTCCTTTGGTTGAAAACATACTATTTTTGTAATCTAGGTTTTTATTCCATTAATTTTTAGATTTTCAATGAAAGGCGCCTTCATTTCATTGATCTTAAAAATGACTTTACGATGAATGATCCTTTTAACTCAATGATTTTAATGAAAATTCCTTTGTAATAAAGATTCAGTCATCTAATTTTCATCGGTTTAAAATTTAAAAAACTTAGAACGATCTCTTTGAGGTCAATCTGTTAAAATATGGCAATAACGGAGAGGTGGATGAGTGGTTTAAGTCGCACGCCTGGAAAGCGTGTGTATGATGAAAGTCGTACCGCGGGTTCGAATCCCGCCCTCTCCGCCACAAGTATTTATAAAAAATTAATAAA
>CAITMU010000122.1 GCA_903893565.1 uncultured beta proteobacterium
CAAAGGGCCAGCGCCTTGGGAATGAGACAGTGCGCATGCACATCAATGGTCTTCACCCGCTTACCCGCGACGATCACTTGCCGGCGACGCCCTCCGGCTGGCGTTGCTGCGCTCTCATGGGTGATTTGCGTTTGCGATTTGGCTTTTGGTAAATCACAACCCACAAATTCAAGCGCACTTTTTTCACAACAGGCAGTTACCCGTCTATTTTTATT
The DNA here is from genome assembly GCA_903893565.1 of uncultured beta proteobacterium. Lineage (GTDB taxonomy): Bacteria > Pseudomonadota > Gammaproteobacteria > Burkholderiales > SG8-41 > UBA5216. The sequence goes on from CAITMU010000122.1 coordinate 216, forward strand.
TTCACTCATCAGCCCATCTCCTCAAAAAATTAATACGATCTATCGTAGACTCTTTTTTTTCTACAAAAATCCTAGCCCGCAGCACTTTAAAAAAAACGAAGCTCACAGCCCGAAGCTACAAACTTAAATGAACATTCGCTTGACGAATAACACCCGCCCATTTTTCAGTTTCTTGCTTTAGAAAAAGATTGAATTCTTGTGGCGAGTTCGCGACCACTTGGGCTGCTTCACCGGCTAAGCGTGTTTTAACTTCAGGTGATTGCAAGGCCTTGACGGTTGCTTCATATAACGTATTTTGCACCGCTGCTGGGGTAGCTTGAGGCAGCATTAAACCATACCAACCCGTGACCACATATCCCGCAAGCCCCGCCTCTGACACAGTGGGCAAATCAGGCGCTACCGACGAGCGCTTTGCACTGGTCACGGCCAAAGCACGTAAGCGCCCTGCCTTGATCATGGAGGCGCCTGCTAAAAAATTATTAAAAAATACCGATACCTGACCAGATACTAAATCACTCATCGCTTGACTGGCCCCCTTATAGGGTACGTGTATTAAGTCAATGTGCGCCATAGACTTAAAAAGCTCCATACCCAAATGCGGTCCACTCCCATTGCCCGAAGAGGCAAAACTTAACTGCCCGGGTCGCTTTTTCACAAATTGAATGAAATCATTTAATTCACGGACCGGCAATGACGGGTGCACCGTAATCACAAAAGGATATTGGGCGAGCAAAGTCACCGGTATCAAATCATTCGGGCCGTAGGGCAACTTAGCATAAAGGGCTGGGTTAATCACATGCGTGGCTAAAGTAATCAACGCGGTATAACCATCGGCTGGCGCCTTGGCTGCCCAGTCTGTACCGATAATACCGTTAGCGCCTGGTCGATTATCAATGATCACGGTCTGCCCCAGTATTTCCGTCATCTTTTGCGCCAAACTGCGGGCCACCGCATCCGTACCACCACTGGGCGGATAGGGCACGACGATTCGTAACGCCCGGTTGGGGTAAGCATTCGTTTGCGCGAGTAGCGACTGGGCCACGAATAAACCAGGCACCAGTAACCCAAAAACCAAAACACAAAGACCTAGAAAAGGACGACTAGAGGCCATATTAGATTGGGTGACGTTTAATAAAATCAAGCAATGCCTTAGCGCATTGTTCAGAATGGGAAGCTGCCGCATGAAAAGAGTCTCCAGGCAACACCACCAACTCCGAATGCGCCACTTTTTCCTGCCACTCCCGTGTCTGCGCCACCGAGGCCAGCCCACTTTCCTCTGTCGTAATCACCAGCATCGGACAACGAATATTGGCTACATCCTGAGTAATATCGGAAAAATTAATCGTCTCAGCAAACCCTGCCTCCGTTGAAACGGCCGTTCGCCCCATGTAACGAATCCACCACTGCACCCCTTCGGCGGGAAACTCACTACCCAAACGCCCCCCCATACTGCGTCTTGCCCAATGCTCAATACCGAACTCTTCGACTTCCTTGACCCTTGCAGCCCTTGTTTTGGCATCGGCACGTATCGGCGGCGGAGAACCAACCACAGTCAGCGTACTGACTCGATCAGCGCGCCTTGCGGCAAAAGCGCGCCCAATGACCCCACCAATTTTTGCCCCCACCAGATGAATTCGCTCTATACCCAAATGATCCATTACACGCACATAATCATCGATCACAACATCCAAGGTCCAAGCAAAATCCCGAGGCACCGGGGTTGAGGCACCAAAACCTCGCATATCAGGCCGCACAATTTTATAGTGTCTGGCCAAATGGGGCACCCAACCATACCAAGCTAAATGACTTTCATTATTGCCGTGGCACAGTAAAATTGTTTCATGGCTTCGCCACGGATCCGTGAAATCATCGGTGGTGTAAAAGAGTTGATGCCCATCGGGCAAGCTTAAAATCGACATAACGCAAAGATCCTCCGGTTAATGCTATCCATCCATTAACGTGATCTTACCGCAAGCATCATCCCTCATGGCTCGATTTCCTGTTATGCTTTTAATATAAAAATAGCGTTACGCAGAAAATTCACCGACCTCAAACAAAAAAAGACAATCGGTACTAGCCCGTATTTTTAATACGTCCACAGTTTGGATTTGCAAAGCACTAAGGAGGACTATGTCATGCCGCCAACAGTGAACCACATTTGATGTGTCCATCTTCTCGGTCTCATACCCGAGACCTATAGAGGCTATTGACCCTCAGCCCAGAGCCTTGATAAAGCAATACGCACGCTTAACCACCTTATTAATAAACACAACACACTATGACCACAAAGGGACACTAACATCATGGCTAAAATGACCGGGAACCGATACTTTGCAGAAGCGATGAAAGGCTATGGGGTCACCCATCTTTTTTATGTCAACACCATCATCCCTCCGGCGATGATCGAAATCGACAAGATCGGGGGTATTGCCCGTGTGGTCACCCACGGAGAAAAAGCTGCCGCCTACATGGCCGATGGCTATGCGCGCGCCTCTAACAAACCGGGTATCTGTTTATGTCAAGATATCGGCTCCACCAATCTAGCGGCAGGAATGCGCGATGCTTTTATGGCAGGCTCTGCGGTTATCGCCATTTCAGGAGGCCAAAACGACCAGCCTCGTTATCGCAATGCCTACCAAAACGCAGAGGATTCATCGGCTTGGCAAGGGGTTACAAAAGCGCATTACTCGGTAGACTCAGCCGCTCGCTTTCCCGACTTATTGCGTCAAGCTTTTCGGGATTCGACCACCGGTACCCCGGGACCCGTGCACCTAGAACTTCGCGGCAATGCTGGACAAATGCTCGATAAAGAAGGCGATTACGACCTCACCGTTGAACCTCGGTTTTCTCGCTTCCCGCCCTTTCGTCCTCAGGCAGAACTCGGCGACATACAAGCCGCACTAGAAGAATTAAATCGTGCGGCAAAGCCGATTATCATCGTCGGCGGAGGAGCGGTTACCTCTGGCGCAGGAAAAGCGGTGATTGAACTGGCCGAAAAATTACAAATTCCTATCGCCACCAGCCTACATGCGCGCGCGCTCGTGGCTGATGATCACCCACTAAACGTCGGTGTGCCCGGAAGCTATTCTCGTTGGTGTGCCAACAAAGCAGTCGCCGCAGCTGATCTCATATTTTTCATTGCGAGCGGCACAGGCGGACAAGTCACCAATGGTTGGCAAATTCCCAAAATAGGCACTCGCACCATTCAACTGGATATCAATGCCGATGAACTGGGACGCAATTATCCCAATGCCGTATCGCTGTGTGGGGATGCCAAAGTCACCCTAGAAGCCATGGTGAAAGCCGCAGGTCAACCCACCCAGCGCGCCGAATGGTTAGAACAGTGTCGCAGTTATGTTGCCGACTTTTGGGCCGAAAGCGATCCGCTTCGTCATTCAAATGACGTGCCTATTCGCCCAGAACGGATAGCCAAAGAACTGGGTGAATGGTTACCTCCCAACGCCGTTTTGGTTGTCGATACTTTTCACGCAGCACTCTGGACGGCACAAATGTCAAAGATGAAAGCCGGGCAACGCTACATTCGATGTGCAGGCTCCCTCGGTTGGGGCTTCCCAGCCACTTTGGGAGTCAAAGCAGCGCTGGGGGATACCCCGGTCATTGGGTTTACCGGCGACGCCGGGTTTTACTACCACATGGCAGAAATGGAAACCGCTGCACGCTGCGGCTTAAATGCCGTCATGGTCGTCAACAACAACTACTCCGGTGGCGTGGCTGAGTCGGCCGCCTTCGAAAAATCAGTCAATCTAGCCAAAGTCGCTGAGTCCATGGGATGCGCCGGCTTTCGCGTCGAGAAAGCCGAAGATATTAAAGCGGCTCTCGACAAAGCCTTAGCCTGCGGAAAACCCGCCATTGTAGAAATCATTGGTAATCCTTTGATCCGTGCCAAACGCGGTTGGGCGCCAGCAGGGATCACAGGGGAATGAACGCAAACACGGTCAAGCATCGGCACTAACCAAGCACAAAAAAAGGGGAGGATGGGTCATGATTTTTCTATCGACGAATCGCTTCAGAGCAAAGACAAAATCTTTGAAGTTTTTCTATGAGAAATGTTTTTTATCGTGGCCCATTCTTTCTTCATTGCTAGCCCTTGGGTTTTTGTTCCCCTTTAATAGCGAGGCTGAGGATCCCTACCCCAATCGTCCCATCCGCATTATCGTGCCCACCGCGGCCGGTGGGCCCAGCGATACCAGCTCCCGCCTCATCGCCAATGAATTAACTAAAAGGTGGGGCAAACAAGTGATGGTAGATAACCGCGCCGGGGCCGGCACTTTGATTGGTACCGATCTCGTTGCCAAATCCCCGCCCGATGGCTATACCCTGCTGGCCGCCCCAGGCGCCATTGCCACCAATCCGTCTAGCTATAAAAAATTACCCTACGATACCTTGCGTGATTTTACCCCCATCACACAAACGCTCTACGTGCCTAATCTCATACTCATTCACCCCTCGCTACCCGTAAAGGACCTACGCCAATTTATTGCCTTTGCTAAGGCGCGGCCTGGAGAATTAATGTATGCCTCTGCGGGCTACGGCACAAACCCCCATCTGACCATGGAATTACTCACGAACATGGCCCATATCCAATTAACGCATGTCGCCTTCAAAGGCAGTGCACCCGGATTGGTGGAGTTATTAGCGGGTCGAGTGGTTGCGAGTGCCTCTAGTGCTTTTCCACTCATCATGCCCCATCTAAAAACAGGCAAGCTACGCTCCTTAGCCATCACAACCCGAACCCGCTCCGAAGCACTGCCTGACATACCCACCGTGGATGAGGCGGGGCTACCCGGCTATGAAGCCGTTCAATGGTCGGCCCTCATGGCACCGGCGGGCACACCCACCGAGATCATCCATCGATTGAACAAAGAAGTCGTGGATATCCTCAAACTCAAAGAGGTCAAAGAACACTTAGCCAAGGACAGCGCCATCGTATTAGGTAGCTCAGCCGAAGAGTTTGCCGTTTTTTTAAAAGCAGAAATAATCAAATGGGCCAAAGTGGCCAAAGTCGCTGGTATTAAAGCCGAATAAAAATCTTCAGCATCCTCCTTAAACCCCTTTACTTTAACCCCGCCGTAAAATTAGTACATCTTTATAACTACACAACGAGGCAATTATGAGCACACAAGAGGTGAAATCCGTCAGACGTGTTGTCACTGGTCACAACAGCAAAGGTCAATCCATCGTCAGTTGGGATGGCCCAGCGCCTAGCGTGCGCGGTGGCGAAAATGGAGCGAACAAATGGACGGATCTTTGGGTCTGGAATGAGCCGTGCGCCCCAATATCCGGAGCCAACGACGACGGCAATCTGACCTATGACTTTCCGGGGCCTCCCAAAGGGGGACATTTACGTATTGTTCATGGTCAGGGCAAGCCCGCTCATTACGATCCTGCCAAAGATCAACGCATACTAGCGCCCCATGCGCCGAAACCCAGACCCTCTCATCGCGTATGGGATCGCGGCGGAAGAAATCTATTTAACTCGGATATGCACAAAACGGAAACGGTCGATTACGCCATTTTATTAAATGGCCAACGTCGTTTGATTCTCGATGACTGTGAGATCGATTGGAAACCCGGTGACGTGGTTATTCAAGTGGGCGCCTACCATCAATGGTCTAGCCCCGACCAAGGAGGCGACGTCATGTATGACATGATTGCCTCACCGTTTACCGATGGGTTGCGTGGCTTAGCGCAAGGTCAAGATAAGATTCTTACCGCCGACCCTAAGCGCGTCTTACCAGGAGGCGCTAAAGCCGCACGTCGTATTGTCACCATCGACCGTGAACTGCATAAGGGCTCACTCGTCGTCGACGGCCCCACGCCCGATGTGTGCGTGGATGAGGCCCGGCCGGGGTTTTCCTCCTCCCGACTTTGGGTTACACGGGGACCTGCAGAAATTGTCTACGAATCGCTTCATTTGCCTCGCCACATTCAACCGCCAGTGGGGGGTTCAGTGATGTCAGTCAACTATATACCACCCGATGAATCGTGGAAAGGCAAAGTAGGCAGCGCCCAAGTACAGGCTTTTTTCAAAGCGATGGGTTCACCCGAGGCCTCCACTTACGCCGGTTCAGCGCCACACCCCTACATGCAAAAAACCAAAACCCTGGATTTTTGTACCGTGCTAGAAGGCGAACTCGTCCTCATACTCGACACCCAAGAAGTGGTCATAAAAGCCGGGGAAGTGGTTATTCTGCGAGGGGCCAACCATGCTTGGGCGAATCGCTCCAATCATATGGCTACACTAGCGATCGCCGCGCACGACGGGCAGTAAATAAACGCTTCTCCTAGGACTTAAACGAAAAGAAAAAAAGTTGCCCCCTCATGCCCAAAGAACCCA
>CAITMU010000123.1 GCA_903893565.1 uncultured beta proteobacterium
CAGCCAGTGGAACAACGATGCCCGAAGCAATACTGAACCCATAGCGCAAAAAATCACGCCGAGCACTCTGAGAATTTGTCTGCTCACTCATAGGCGCTTTGGCCGTTTCCCCAAAAGGGGGCAGGCGTTAATTGTTGCCGAGCTGCACGTCCAATCTGCCCTGCCTCATTACTACCCCAACCGTACAACACACGCTTGCCAATTGCCAGAGCGTGCATCTCACCGGCAGCGATCGATTGTATCCCTGCAAGACCGAGCACTTTTGTCGGGGAGCTTCGCGGCTGTGTATCGTTTAACCCAAGCTGGCCATAGCCGTTCCAGCCCCAAGCGTAGACGCTACCTGATGCTGCTAACGCCATTGAGAAATGCGTACCGGCTGCGATTTCTGTTATTCGTTCTGGCATCGCAATCAAAATCGGTTGACTGTCATGGCGCCTGTGTTGATGGCCCAACTGACCATATTGATTGCTACCCCAGCCGTAAAGTTCGCCTTGCTTGCCAAGCGCTAAGACGTGTGTCGCACCGACTGCGATACTGCTCAGCGAAGCGGCAACCTGAACAACTGTCGGAGTTTCGGCGTTTGTTAAATGCCCAAGCCCTAATTGCCCTGCAGCATTGCTACCAAACGAAAAAACTTCGCCGTCGCCGGACAACGCGATCATGAAGTGATCGCCCAGCGCAACTGCCTTCATCACTGGTAAACCCTTCACTACGCCGGGTAACGCATTTAGCTGTTCGGTTGCGCGGCCTAACGCCCGATCAACGTTGAACCCCCACGTGTAAAGACTACCGGCTTGATCGATTGCGGCAAAGATTGACTGCCCTGCGGCAACAAATTCCGGTGCAGTAACGCCTGCTATTGAATTCGGTATTTCAGAGCTTGGTTGATCACCACCAATGCCAATTGGATTCCACCCCCACACGAATAGCTCTTGTTGATTCGACACGCCTAGACTGACTCCGTAGCCTGCCGAGACACGATTGAACCTTAAAGAAGAACCAACATAGACGGGTTTGCTATCAGAGCCAGGCGCACTGCAAATGTCGACATAACCCGGTTTATAACGCCCGCTTCCTGCACCGCCCCACCCAAGCACGTCACCAGATCCCAAAAGCGCCAGAGTCTGGCTTTTGCCAGCACTCACGGCACGAATGTTGGAAGACACGTGGTCGATCGAGGCTAGCGAAGACCTGACTTAATTAAGCCAGAGACCACTCCCGCAGGCACAGCATTGCCCGCAAGGTCTGGCAATTGTGCGTACGGAATACCCTCTTGCATCGCAGCCGAGCCAAGCGCCTTGTTATAGTCGGGAGTCCCTCTGAAACAGCCTACAGAGAAAGGATATTGATTGTTCAGATGGTAGTGATAAATAGGTTGCACGATGCCATTCCACTGCACCGGGGCAACGTGGCCATGACATTCATCCAACTGCGCGTTGGTAATCATATTCCCATCCTCACCCCGCGGGCCATAGATCCCAAACCCGTCGAGCGCGTAACCAAATAAAGGCGATGGGCCAGTGGTACCCTGATTCGGGAAACATTTCCAAGAGTAGCCATGTAGGTGATACTGCTGGCTATAGGGGTGGCCAAAACATTGATCCATGGGCAATGCGTTCGTCGGGCTATACCAATTACCACTCGCATCGTTTGCCATTTCTACATGCCAAACTGTTCCGGTCAGTGCCACCCCGACGATGAGCGAGTTAATCGGATTAAATCCTGTCATGACAGGATTTAACGGCAGTGTGCTAGTCAGGTCGTAAGGCGAAATGGAAATCGCAGCCGCAGACGAATAATCTTGACCCGTGCGCGGATCTGTACCACCTGGAAGGACAGCATAGCTTGAATATGCCGCAGTGCCAGGCTGCACCGGAAAATTGCCCATCGGCGTACTCGGCAACCCGTTACCCTTTAAGTAACGATACTGAGCATCAGTGGTCATTGAGAAAGAACTACCGGCAGGATCGATCTGTGAAGCCGTCACAGCACCCGTCACGAAAGGTATCTGAGCGATCGTAATGACGTTAGTGGTGGTATTAGTCCAACTCGTGGCTGCCACGGTTAGTTTGCCAGCCACCTGAGCGGCGACAGTAAAAAGTTTAGAAATACAAACGCCATTCACGGCGCAATTTTGAGTGCTCGTTCCGTTCGCGGCGGTGAACAATATTGTCGGCGTGCCTGCATCCCCTTGCGAACTACTTGACGAAGAAGATGAAGAAGACTTGCCATCTCCGCAGCCTACCAGCAGGGTCAGCGTCCCAAAAAGTACCAAGCAATAACTGAGATATTTTTTTACGCCGATCATGTTGTTTCCAATATTTTTGCACTTCCTGATAACTGACTGCAGATCACGGTCTAATTACATAATAAATTTTGTGTCATAATGACATTTAGTATAGTCATACAGCTTAATCGCTGTCAATGTCACCTTGGATGCACATCAAACTGCTTTTATGTACCGCACGAAACTAGGTCGTGAGGGCGTAAAATCCACGAATGCGGGCTTCAACTCACCACCTCGGCCAGCATGTTGAAACTAACTCGTCTGATTTAATATATTTTTATGTTCAGTAGTGTCCGGTTAATTACCGAATAAATTCAATTGGTTAGCGGGGTCAGGTAAATCCGTTGAGAATGCATCGCCCTGAAAGGCGCATGAAA
>CAITMU010000124.1 GCA_903893565.1 uncultured beta proteobacterium
CGAAGAGCAGTTTTTGGCGCAGGGGTATGCCCTAGAACGCTTTGACGTGATGTATAACGATTTTGTGTTGGTGGGACCCAAGTCAGACCCTCTTCAATTGCAAGCACAAAAAAATATCTTGAACGCGTTGATTCGAATCGCCAAAGGCGATTCGATTTTTATATCCCGAGGCGATCGCAGTGGAACTCACCTAGCGGAACTGCGATTGTGGAAAGAAGCACATATTGACCCGACCCCGGGTAACGGGCGTTGGTATCGTCAGACTGGCTCGGGCATGGGTCCTAGTCTTAATGTGGCGGCTGCTTTGCAAGCTTATATTTTGACAGATCGAGGCACTTGGTTAGCGTTTAAAAATCGGACAGATTTGAGTATCGTATTTCAACAGGATCAACGTTTACTCAACCCCTACGGCGTGATGTTGGTTAACCCACTTAAATTCCCTCACGTTAAAAAGCAATGGGGGCAGATGTTCATCCAGTGGTTGGTTTCCGAAGAAGGTCAAAAGAGCATCGCGGCCTATCACATTGACAACCAGTCGTTGTTTTTTCCCAACGCCAAATCAGTACGTAGTGCTCATGACGCCATTAAAGAGTGAAAGTAAGAAGGCTTTATCGGTCCGTCGTTATCCTGGTCTGACTCTGCGTATTTTGAGCGCTGAGCATCCGGCGATGGGTCCTGGCAAGGCGCAATTGATTGAGTTAATTGCAAAATCGGGCTCCATTTCTGCCGCAGCTCGGGAACTGGGAATGTCGTATCGCCGTGCTTGGGTCCTGGTGGCAGCGATTAACGCGAGTTTTAAAAAACCGGTCGTATTAACGGCCACCGGTGGCAAGAAAGGAGGCGGCACCCAAGTCACCCCTTATGGATTGACACTGGTGGCTCGTTTTCGTGAAATGGAAGTAAAGGCTTCGCAATCGATTCAAGCCCATCTTCATCGCTTTAATGCCCAATTAAAGACGCCACTCAAAACGGAAAAATAACTAAGAGACGTCATTATTTAAGATGGGGGGCTTTAACGGTCTGTCGGTTGATCTTTTTTCCTGGTTTGAGCGCATGGATAGGCGTAGATGAATTTTATTAAAACTTATCTGAATCGAGGCTTGTTTTGGCTTGTTTTGGCTTGTTGGGGCTTGTTGGGGTCGGCAGGAGCTAGGGCCAGGTAAATTAATGTATGATCTAGATCTAACGTTATATTCCAAGGTATATAACGATGAAATCATGAGGGATTAAAGCCATTGAAAAGACAAGACTTTTTATTATGGATGCGGCTTTGTAGTATTTTGATTGTTTTTCTTAGTGCTCCGTTATTCGGGGCTGAGCCCCGTGGCTCTGCGCCGGCGGTGAATATTTATGCGGCAGCCAGTCTTAAAAACGCACTGGATGCTCTGATTCAAAACCCGCAAAGCGCTTCGTTAGGGCCGATCAAAGTGGTCTATGCCGCTAGTTCCACGTTGGCTCGTCAGATCGAGCGCGGGGCGCCTGCGGGGATTTTTATTTCAGCTGATAATGATTGGATGAACTATCTAGTCGATCGGCATTTAATTAAGCGTTCCTCCAGAGTCAAGTTGTTGACCAATCGCCTAGTCCTCATCGCGCGTCAAGACAGTCCATTGCGTGTAGCGACGAGCCCTACGATGGGTTTACCTGGGTTATTAGGAAAGGGGCGCTTAGCGATCGCCGACCCGCAGAGTGTGCCGGCAGGTAAATACGCGCGTGCCGCACTCACTCAATTGGGTTTGTGGGTAGCCGTATCGACCCGTTTGGCTCCCTGTGAGGATGTACGCTGTGCTTTGGCCTGGGTGGCAAGAGGTGAGGCGCCATTAGGTTTGGTGTATGCCAGTGATGCGTTAGTCGAGCCCCGAGTCCGGGTGCTGACCCTCTTGCCTGCCCATACGCACCCACCGATTGAGTATCCGGCTGCTTTGATTGAAGGCCATGCCACAGACTCAGCGCAAGCCTGGCTTCAATTCTTGCAGTCGGCGCCCGCCCAACGACAATGGCAACACTTCGGTTTCGGCCTGCCCGTAGGGGAGACTCCATGATCACGGAGCAAGAATGGGCCATCATTCAATTAAGTTTACAAGTCGCAGGGTTAAGCGTGTTAATCAGTTTGCCAGCCGGCTTGTTTGTCGCTTATTGTTTGGCTCGGTGGGAGTTCACCGGTAAGTCTTTTATCGATGCTTTTGTGCACTTGCCTTTGGTCTTACCCCCCGTTGTAGTGGGTTACGCTTTGCTAGTCGTCTTTGGTCAACAAGGGGTGCTGGGTCATTGGTTAGAGGCTCATTGGGGATGGGTGGTGGCTTTTCGTTGGACGGGAGCAGCCATTGCGAGTGCTGTGATGAGTTTTCCTCTGATGGTGCGAGCGATGCGTCTATCGATTGAATCCATTGATCAAAGGCTGGAAGCCGCGGCTAAGACTTTGGGTGCTGGCGTGCTGGGTGTTTGGTTCACCGTAACACTGCCACTGGCCTTGCCTGGCATCATCACGGGTGTAGTGTTAGCGTTTGCCCGCAGTCTGGGAGAGTTTGGTGCCACTATCACCTTTGTATCGAATATTCCGGGTGAGACCCAGACCCTGCCGCTGGCGATCTATTCGTTGTGGCAAGTGCCGGGTGCTGAGCCTGCAGCCTTTCGCCTGTGTATATTGTCACTTTTGGTGAGCTTTGCTGCTTTGTGGTTCTCACAAGTCTTTGTGAGCCAAGCACAACGTCGTGTTCGGGGCCAAGATGCTATCAGTGAACGTTGAACATCGTTTGGGTGCCTTTCATGTAAAGGCTCAATTTGAATGTGGCGGTGGCGTGAGTGCCCTATTTGGTCGATCCGGTTCAGGTAAGACCAGCTTAATCAATATGATTGCCGGATTAATGAAGCCAGAGTCTGGAAGTATTCGCTTTAATGGGGAAACGTTATTCGATGCTAAGCGTGGTATCCATGTGGCGCCTGGGGCGCGTCAATTTGGTTACGTGTTTCAAGAGGGGCGATTGTTTCCTCATTTGAATGTGCAGCAAAATTTGGAATATGCGCTGTGGTTTCAAAAACGCAAAGTTCAGTCGAGTCACCAAAATACTTTGATCGAGTTGTTAGACCTAGGGCTGTTATTAAAGCGTCGGGTGGGTCATTTATCGGGCGGAGAGCGTCAACGGGTGGCGTTGGGTCGCGCCCTCATGGCGCAGCCCCGTTTGTTGCTGCTAGACGAACCGTTGGCCGCACTCGATGAGCCAAAGCGTTTGGAAATTTTGCGCTACCTCCAAACGCTTCGTAAAGAAATGAAGCTACCGATGATTTACGTCAGTCATGCTGTGGATGAAGTGCTTCGCTTAGCCGATCAAGTCGTTTTGATTTCCGCCGGTCAGGTACTGGCCTCTGGTGAGGTGGAGGCCGTCATGGGGGGGGCGCTGACCGGTCTTGGCGAAAAGGTGTTTGAAGGCGGAGCCGTGATCCAAGGTGTGGTTCAAGCCATCGACCCCTCGGATGGTTTAGCCACCGTGACCTTTGATGGAGGGCAGTTGACACTCGTGGGTCACAATTTTTGTGTGGCCGATACACTCAGAGTCAGGATCAGGGCTCGCGAGGTTGCCCTGTCACTGACTCAGCCTGAGAACGTGAGTATTCAGAATATTTTACAAGGGCGGATCGAGCGCTTAGAGCACCAAGGCCAAACACACGTGTTGGTCAGTGTCGCGGTAGGAACGGTTTTAATTCGATCCCGAATTACGGTGCGTGCCATGAGACAATTACAACTGCAATCGGGGATGACGGTGTTTGCATTGATTAAAGCGGTGAGTTTAGATCGGTAGGGTGTGGGTTTACATCCCCTAAGCGGCGAATCTGCTAGCCAATCATTTATATAAGATTAATCCATGAAAATATTTGGTTTTGCGGGCTATAGCGGTAGTGGAAAGACGACGTTGATTGAAAAACTAATCCCTATTTTTAAAAGTCGGGGCTACCGGGTGAGTCTTATTAAGCATGCTCATCACAGCTTTGATATTGATCAACCGGGGAAGGATTCTTTTCGCCATCGGCAAGCCGGCTGTGATGAAGTGTTGATTAGTTCTAGTCAGCGTTGGGCTTTGATGCATGAACTGCGAGGTCAACCAGAACCCGATTTAAACGCATTGCTGGCTCGTCTTACGGCCTGCGATCTGGTGCTCGTGGAGGGTTTTAAACGCGATCCTATAGCGAAGTTAGAAGTCTATCGCAGTGGTGTGAGCGAGGGCCGATTGGGGCCTCACGATTCGTCGATTGTGGCCGTTGCCACCGAGCCTGGGATAGACTGGGCGCCGGACGGATTGCCCCGACTGGATTTGAATCAACCTCAACAAATTGCTGATTTTATTGAAAATTATTTATCTTTATTGACTCGTTCTTCATCGCGCTTTGAGTAAACCGATTGACAACTGCATAATACGGACATGATCACGATTATTTATTTTGCTCGATTAAAAGAGGCACTGGGATTGACCAGTGAACAGTTGTTGTTGCCTGACGGAGTGACGACCGTGGAGGGGCTGCGCACTTTACTAATGCAGCGCGGTGGCGTTTGGGAAAAGGAGCTCGGGCCATTGCGCTCTTTTCGTGCCGCAGTCAATCAGTGCTTAGCTCAGGGTCATACGGGGGTGAAGGCTGGGGATGAAGTTGCTTTTTTTCCACCTGTCACCGGGGGCTAAGCATGCGAGTGAAAATACAAACTGAAGATTTTGATCTTAGTCGAGAAATAGCCACTCTACGTCAAGGCCACCCTGAGGTTGGGGCTATCGTTAGTTTTGTTGGTGTCGTGAGAGATTTTAATGATGGTGATCATGTTAATCAATTATGCCTTGAACATTATCCAGGCATGACAGAAAAGTCAATTGAGTCTATTATGACTTCGGCGCATGAGCGTTGGCAGTTAGTCGATTGCTTGGTGATACATCGCGTCGGGCTATTAATGCCCCTTGATCAGATTGTTTTGGTGGTAGTGATGAGCGCACACCGTGGGGATGCTTTTGCGGGGTGCGAATTCATTATGGATTATTTAAAAACACAAGCTCCCTTTTGGAAAAAAGAAAAAACACCACAGGGGGCGCATTGGGTGGAGGCTAAACAAAGTGATGATGAAGCGGCTCAACGTTGGTCCCAATCGGTTCCCCGTCTTTAAAATAGCTAGATCAAAGTGCTTGACTTTGAGTGGCGTGCGCGCAGGGGTTGCCCTTTTTTTATCCTGTTTTTATGTATTAGGAATGGCCCAAACGGGGGTGGCATGGCCCAATAAACCTGTGACCCTCATTGTGCCAAATTCTGCAGGTGGACCGTCCGATTTGCTTGCGCGTTTGGTGGCCTCTAAGCTTTCAGAATCGATTAAGGTTCCTGTTTTAGTCGATAATCGACCGAGCAATAATGGAATTATAGCGGTTGAATACGTGGCAAAAAACGCGCCATCGAATGGCACGGTATTGTTGGTGAGCAATTCGGGCACGCAAACGGTTAATCCGAGCTTGTATCAAAAGTTACCCTACGATGCGCAACGCGATTTCGCTCCCATCACCGAGGCCATTGCGAGTGGGTTGGTCGCGGTGGCATTACCAAGCTTTGCGCCCAATTCGATTCGTGAGTTGGTCGCCTTTGCTAAGAAAAATCCTCATCACTTGTCTTTTGCCATTGCGGGGGCGACCGGTGAGATTGGAGTGAATCTGTTTGAAAAACAGGCGCGCATCGAAGCACTTAATATTAACTACAAGGGTGGCACCCCTGCTGTGTTTGCGGTGATGTCGGGAGATGCCCATATCAATTTGGCCAATCTTTCCACTGTCAGTCAATTGGTAGAGGGAGGGAAATTAAAAATCATTGGTGTCACCAGTGCCAAGCGGGATCCGCTACTGCCCAACGTGCCCACGTTTGCAGAAAATGATCTCGAAGGCTATGAACTGGAGATCTGGTACGGTTTTCACGCACCGGCAAAGACTTCCTCGGCTATGGCGATGGCTTACCAAAAAGAGATCGCAAGGATTTTGCAATTGACCGAAATTAAGGATAAATTAAGTGCTGGTGGATACACGATTGTGTCCAGCACGCCTGAGGCGTTTGAGAAAAGAATTCAGGCTGATCTGATAAAATTTCGTCGAATTATTATCGATTCTAAAATGCCGTTGCAGTAATAGGATTTTTTTTAAGAGCTGATGATGAATGCAATGGGATTTTTGGCTGTGGGCACTGGGGCGGCCTTAGGGGCATGGTTGCGTTGGATGTTAAGTTTAGCTTTGAATAGTTTTCTACCGAATCTGCCCCTAGGGACTCTGGCCTCTAATCTCATTGGTGGATTTTTAATTGGGGTAGCGGTCGAAGTGTTTTCTCAAAATCCGCTATTTTCTGCCGAAGCCCGTTTTTTTGTGATCACGGGTTTTTTGGGGGGATTGACGACCTTCTCCAGTTTTTCAGCCGAAGCCGTGGGGTTGTTGCAACGCAGTTCCTATGTTTGGGCGCTGGGTTTGGTGGGGGCGCATTTGCTCGGCTCAATCCTAATGACCCTACTCGGAATAGCGCTGGTGCGTTCTTTTTTTTAAGCTTTATGGGGATGCCTCAAACGGCTATTTAAAAGATATCGGGTGGACTTTTAGGGGCGAGGGAGGCCTATTTTGCTAAGAGGGTGCCCAATGGGGGGGGCTTGTCTGCCTTGGTTCTGCGCCTTTGTCTGAAGTGGGGGGGAATTTGGTGTATCATTCTACTTAAGGAAATTTAGGTTTTGCCCTTCAGACTATTCAAGGCAAACGGTCGTAACGCTAAGAGGACCTGGCTAGGTCCATTAAATAGATGCGACTGTTTTAACCGAATAATAATGGCCCCCTAAATTGATTCCGGGCTTGTCCCCGAACTATTTCTTTTCTTTTTCAACACACCTTTGCCACTTGTGCCTTGTTTGCTTGGGGGCGGGTTTGTTACAGGGAGCTTTACTGTGAGTCATTTGTTTGCCGATTTGGGTTTGAATCCAGAGTTGGCGCGTGCTGTGTCTGATCTTGAATATGCCCAACCGACACCGATTCAAATCGAATCGATTCCTCATATTCTAAGGGGTAGGGATGTGTTGGCTGCCGCCCGAGAAGGGGCAGGCAAAACAGCAGGCTTTACCTTGCCCTTGTTGCAACGCTTGATGGAAACGGCTGGCGAAGCGCCCACGCATGCCGTTCGTGCGCTGATCGTCACCCCGACGAGTGAATTGGCGGCGAAGGTGGAAGAGCGTGTGCGGGACTATGGAAAATATCTGCCATTGCGTTCCACCGTGGTGTTTGGTGGTGTAGACATTGGTCCTCAGATTGAGATGTTAAAAGCAGGGGCCGATGTTTTGGTAGCGACTCCTGGGCGTTTAATGGACCACGCTCTTGAGCAAAATGTAGATTTATCGAAAGTCGAAATTCTCGTGCTGGATAAAGCCGATCGCATGCTCGACATGGGGTTTATTCATGATTTACGCCGAATTTTGGCTATTTTGCCCGTTGAGCGGCAAACCTTGTTGTTTACTTCCCAATTTTCTGAAGAAATTCGTAGTCTTGCGTCTGAAATTTTGAATAACCCCGAAACCGTTGAAGTGGTTAAGCCCATTACTGGGGCTGAATTAGTCAATCAACGAATTCACCCAGTGGGCCAAGAGCGTAAACGCGCTTTGTTATCGCATTTGGTTAAAAAAGGCAATTGGCGTCAAGTGCTCGCTTTTACCCGAACCAAGCACGGTGCAAACCGTTTGGCTCATCAACTGTGTCGCTCTGGTATTATTTCCACCGCGATTCATGGCAATAAGAGTCAAGGGGCTCGCACCAAGGCGTTGGCCGATTTTAAATCGGGGATTGTTCGGGTTTTAGTGGTAACGGATTTGGCAGCGCGAGGCCTGGATATTGAAGTGTTGTCGTATGTGGTGAACTATGATCTGCCCCAGGTGCCTGAGGATTACGGATACCGTATTGGTAAAACGGGGCAAAACGGCAACTTGCCCGAAGTGCTCTCATTGGTGGCGCCTGAAGAGGCCCCTTTGTTGACGGCGATCGAACAGTGGATGGGGCGAAGTATTGAACTTATCCTGATTCCAGGATTCGAACCCGGTTCGGAGCCGCCCAAACCCGTACACTCGAATCAGCAAAACCGAAAACAACCCTCCCCTGCGCCTTCGCATAGACAGCCCCAGGGGGTAGGTCTTGCAGTCGATGCACAGGGCGAAGTGCCCGTGGTTATTCCTTCCGAGTTTCCCCCTCTGGCACCACCGAGCGTCGGTTCGGATGCCGAATCGCGTGAAAGTCGGGGACGTCGCCGTAATCGGGGACGTAACCGTACTAATTCAGGACCCCGCGAAGGACAGGAGCCCTTACTGAACGAAGCAGGGGTGCAGGAGGGTCAACGTGTTGAACTCGTTAAGGGACCACGGCCTGAGCCCGTGCGTAAGAATTTGGCCGCTCAGCGCGAAAGTCAAAGGGAGAGTCAGCGAGAGGATCGAGATAATCGGGGCAATCGTGCACTGCCCAACCGTCCTCGTGATAATCGATTGGCATCGATGGATGATGACTTTGGTAATCGCATTCCTGTATTAAAACCGAACCGTAGTATTCGTGCTCGAATTGCCAGCGGCGATATCGATGAGGAACTGGATAATATCGGCAACCGTTTGCCGCCACTGCCAAAAAGTCAGCGTTTATTGGAAGGGGAGGAGGAGAAGAATTTTAATGTCGCTATGCCAGAGCCTCAACTGGAAGCGGATGTGTATGACGAGCGACAACCGGAAACGAATGATGGGCAGTTGTTTCCCTCTTCGGCGGCTTTCATGGGCGATGGTCGGGTGCAAAGGGCGGGGGCGCGTAGCGGCGCAGGCCATCATTTAGGCGGCGCTAATAAACCCCAGGGTCGAGGTAATAATAATAACGCCAAGCGGCGAGGCCCCGCTCAGCGACAGGGTAAGGGGCCGGGAACATTTCAGCGATCAGGGCCCGGTCAGGGTCAGGGTCAGGGGCAAGGTCAAGGTCAAGGCCAGGGTAAGAATAAGGGTAAGGGGCCAAGGCAAGGCAATAACCCCAATGCGCAAAGACCGGGCCAGCGATCGGCTTCTAATAAGGGTCCAGCCCAACATCAGCCCCGTCAAGATAAGAGAAATCCAGTCTA
Organism: uncultured beta proteobacterium; assembly: GCA_903893565.1. Taxonomy (GTDB): domain Bacteria; phylum Pseudomonadota; class Gammaproteobacteria; order Burkholderiales; family SG8-41; genus UBA5216. Next base: position 9,118 of record CAITMU010000124.1, read on the forward strand.
GGAAATGATCGTTGCTTCTCGGATAGTCTTGTGAAAATGGGGGGGGCGTTATCAGGACCATTGAGGATGGTTTTTTTTAAAGCTCAATGTCTGCCCACCCTGTTGGATGAGACGGCGCGTGGCGCGCGCCCCGCACAGGATGTAAAGCAAGTTCAAGACTTGCTTGGTCTTTAAGAAGCGGTCTGCTCTTCCCCCATCGCGATCGTTAAATCTTGGATCATTTGATTGAGCTCACCGGTCATTAACGTCAATTGTGTGGCCAGTGCTTCCTCTTCATCTTCTGTGTCGCCTGGGATTTCTTCTTTAAGATTATCCAAAAAATTTAATTTTTTGATTTGAAATAAATCTGTTAATACAAAGGAGATGCGATTTTTCCAGGTCAATCCCAAACGGGTGACACTTTTACCTTGGGAGAGATGACGTCGTATTTCCTGTGTTTCTAGTGGATGATTTAAGTATCGAACGGTGGCATGATTTTCGTCAGAGGCCTTGAGTTCTAATTCCTGATCAATGCTAAAGGGTGCAGGGACTTCTCCTAGATTTAACCACGCGCTCATCTGTGCAGAAGGGGATTTTTTTGTTTCCAGTCGTTTGATGCCCCATTCGACTTGAGCGCTAATGAGAGATTCGACTAACTCATCGGCTTTTTTTTCTGCTGCCGTGTCAATGACCAGCCATTGGTTAATAGGGTCTACCCAAGCACTTAACGCTTTGCGACAAGACAACGCTTTAGGCATGAGCTCTTCCAGCACACGCTCACGCAGTTCTCGCATTTGTTTTCGGCCCACGGCATGCTGTTGTTTGAGTTCAAGTTCAGCCGCTCGATCTTGGGCCACTTGACGCACCACGGTCATGGGGAGAATTTTTTGATTCACGCCGAATTGGATTAACCACTGTCGATTCACTGAGAAAATTAATCGATCATCCCCGGTAGGGCTCATCCAACCGCGGGTCTGCATATCGAATCCCCCACACGGCTGCAAGAGAAGGGATTTTAATTTCTCCTCTGTGTCTTCCAGGGTCGATTTAAATTCGTTGTTCAGTCGATAAATAAGAAGGTTTTTAAACCACATGATGGATAAGTTTCTGGGAAAAAGAGGCCCATTATACGGGGCTACGGGAAGCAATCTTTAATTAAAAACACGAAGCGTTTTTTTACGACAACGTTGGAGGCAAAAAAGTGAGCTGATTTAATAATTGTCGACTTCGATCAATGGTTTCGCTAGCGGTTAAGCCTATCGGCCCGATGGATTCGGCGACGAGTTGGTCGGCGGCTGCGCCGTGTAGGCATACGGCCAGTGCGAGCGCATGACGGGCCGATTGGGTTTGGGCTAACAAGGCACTGATCATGCCGGTTAAAACGTCGCCCATGCCTGCGCTGGCCATGGCAGGGTTGCCGGTGAGGTTAAGCCGCCATTGGCCGTCAGCGCTTGCACAAAGGCTCCCGGCGCCTTTGAGTAAGACTTCCGCGTTCAGTTGTTGCGCGAGCCTTGTGACTGCGTGTAGGCGATTATGTTGTATGTCTAGCGTGCTGCATTGGAGCAATCGTGCGGCTTCTCCAGGGTGAGGGGTGAGCAGGGTGGGAGCGGAGCGAGCCTTTATTTTTTTTTGAAGGGTAGCGTCGGCGGCGATTAGATTTAAGCCATCCGCATCGATGATGAGCGGTCGCATTTGATCGATGACTGAAGCTAATAGTTCGTGGGCAGCGGCCGAGGTGCCTAATCCGGGTCCGATCGCCATAACGTTTAAGTGTGAGAGGGATAAGAGCGTGCTTGCTGGACTCATCATGAGTTCCGGCTGTATGAAATCCACACCGGGGGCCTGAGGGTCTAGTAACCCCACGTAAACGCGTCCGGCCCCCATCTTAATGGCGGCTCGCGCGCTAAGTAAGGCGGCCCCGAGCATGCCGGGCGCTCCGCCTATGATACCCACACTACCGAAACTGCCCTTGTGCGAGTTTTTGGGGCGAGGGGCCAGCCCTTGGGTCGGGTAGGTGAGGATTTGTCCGCAGACGTTGTGGCTCGTTAAGCGCGGCACCTCTAAGTCTTCGAGGCTGATTTGACCACAATGGTCAGGGCCGTCTTGGGTGAATAAGCCAGGTTTGGCCGCAATAAAGGTAAGCGTGTGAGTCGCGCGAATACAACGACCGTAGACTCGTCCAGTGTCCGCATCTAAGCCACTGGGTAGGTCCAGGGCGAGCACCGGTGCCCCTTGGGCGTTAACCCGCTCGATGAGGCTACGGTAGGGATCTTTCGGTTCGCTTCGAAGGCCTAGGCCAAAAAGTCCATCAATAATGAGGGCCCACTGTTTTTCAGCGTGCCACTGGGTGAGTAAGCTCCTGGGGCTATGTTGTTGCCATCGATGAAAGGCTTTGGCGGCATCAGGGGGCAACTTTTCCACGTTCCCCGTAAAGAGCACGTATACATCGAAAAACCATTCTTGAAGATAACGAGCCGCTACAAAGGCATCCCCCCCATTGTTACCAGGACCGGCTAGCACCAGAATGGGCCCCCGTCGTTCATGCATGAGCTCGCGAGCCTGATGGGCCGCGGCCAAGCCCGCCCTTTCCATGAGAGGGGCCTTAGCGTGCAAGGACTCGATGTGTCGAATCTCTTGGCTTAAATAAAGCGGGGTAAGATCAATCAAGGGCACTTTCATAGAGGGCATTAGTGTAGCGTAAAAGCGGTGTAAAATATGTGTTTGAAGACCCACTCCTTTTCTATAGAAAACACTCGCTTATGATTCTGCGTCTTCAGGGCCGAAAAGCCTTCTCCGATTTTCGTTTGAAGAAGCTCCAAGAGGCTGTGGTCGAGCAAATGCCCCGAATGGAACTTCGGACCGAATTCTGGCACTTTGTTCAAACCGAACGAGCATTAACCCATGAGGAATCAGAACGACTCAAGCGCCTTCTGTCCTATGGTCCGTCTGAGGAGGCCTCTACTACCGAGGGGCATATGCTCTTGGTGGCTTCGCGTCCCGGTACCCTCTCGCCTTGGTCCTCCAAAGCCACCGATATTGCAAGACTGTGTGGACTTTCAATGGTTCAACGCATCGAGCGGGTTACGGCTTTTTGGGTGAACGGGGTCAGTCAGAGCTTGATGCAGTCGGTTTTAGTGCCTCTCATTCATGATCGGATGACGCAGGTCGTACTGGATTCGATGAGTGCGGTTGAGCGAGGCTTTGATCGTTTTGCCCCCCAACCGCTTCAATCGATTGTGTTACTAAAAGATCAGGGCGTGCAGTGCCTTGAAAAAGCCAATCGAGAATTAGGTTTAGCCCTCTCGGCTGAAGAAATTGACTATCTTTTTCATTATTACTCTCGCATCAATCGCGATCCCACCGATGTGGAGTTGATGATGTTTGCGCAGGCCAATTCTGAACACTGCCGGCATAAAATTTTTAATGCCGACTGGTTTATCGATGGTCAAGCGCAATCAGAAACGCTTTTTGGCATGATTCGCACGACCCACGCTAAAAATCCGGCAGGCACTGTGGTGGCTTATTCCGATAATGCCTCCGTTATTGAGGGCGCGTTGATTGAGCGTTTAACGGTTGATCCTCAGGGGCGCTACGGTTTTCAAGAAGAGCTTTCACACATTTTGATGAAAGTCGAAACCCATAATCATCCGACCGCCATTGCGCCTCATCCTGGCGCAGCCACGGGCTCAGGGGGCGAAATTCGTGATGAGGGTGCAACGGGGCGCGGTTCAAAGCCCAAAGCAGGGTTGACCGGATTTAGCGTGTCTCATCTTTGTATACCGGGTGCTGTGATGCCGTGGGAGGCGGACGCGTATGCTAAGCCCTCTCGCATCGCATCGGCCCTACAGATTATGCTCGAAGGGCCGATCGGGGGGGCTGCGTTTAACAACGAGTTTGGGCGTCCTAATTTGACCGGTTACTTTCGTAGCTTTGAACTATCGATCAAAAATCAACATTGGGGTTATCACAAACCCATCATGATTGCCGGTGGGGTGGGTAGCATTGCCGCCCGAGATGCTTTTAAGCTTGAGCCCGAGGTAGGCGCCTTATTGATTCAACTCGGGGGGCCAGGTCTGTTGATCGGCTTAGGCGGTGGGGCTGCCTCGAGTATGGCCACCGGTTCGAATCAAGAGGATTTGGATTTTAATTCTGTGCAACGGGGCAACCCGGAGATGCAGCGCCGAGCCCAAGAAGTGATCGATCGGTGCTGTGCGTTGGGACAAGACAACCCTATTCTTTCCATACATGATGTGGGCGCTGGGGGCTTATCCAATGCCTTGCCGGAGATGGTTCATTCGGCAGGACGGGGAGGGCATTTTCAACTGCGCGCGATCCCAAGCGAAGAGCCGGGGATGTCTCCGATGCAGATTTGGAGTAACGAGGCGCAAGAGCGCTATGTCATGGCCATTCAAGCGAAGTCTTTGGCACGTTTCAAAGCAATCTGTGACCGGGAGCGCTGCCCTTTTGCTGTAGTGGGAGTGACAACAGAAGCCCTACAGGTGCGGCTCGAAGATACGTTGTTTAAAAATTTTGCGGTGGACATGGACTTATCCGTGCTGTTGGGTAAGCCGCCTAAAATGGTTCGTCATGTTCAACGCCTAGAAGTGAGTTTGCCACGCTTTGATTCGGAGTCGGTGAATCTACGCGAAGCCATCTACCGTGTCCTACAAATGCCTTGTGTCGCAGATAAAAGCTTTTTGATTAACATCGGGGATCGTAGTGTGGGAGGGTTGACCGCCCGAGATCAGATGGTCGGGCCTTGGCAAGTGCCAGTGGCGGATGTGGCGGTGACGGCGATGGGCTTTAAGACTTTTCGTGGGGAAGCGTTTGCGATGGGGGAGCGAACGCCGCTGGCCCTGATCAACCCGGCTGCCTCAGGTCGTATGGCGGTTGGGGAGGCGATTACCAATTTGCTGGCTGCCCCAGTAGGACAAATGGGTGATATTAAATTGTCCGCTAATTGGATGGCGGCTGCAGGCCACCCCGGTGAGGAAGCGGCTTTGTTCGATACCGTTAAAGCGGTCGCAATGGATTTGTGTCCGAAACTGGGGATTAGCATACCGGTGGGTAAAGATTCGCTATCGATGAAAACTGCCTGGCAAGAGTCCTCGCAGTTAAAGCAAGTCACCTCCCCACTGTCCTTGGTCGTCTCAGCCTTTGCCCCGGTGAGTGATGTGCGTCACACTCTCACGCCACAGCTTAGACTCGATTGTGGTGAAACGGATCTCATTGTGATTGACTCTGGTTCGGCTCGTATGGGGGGATCTACGCTGGCGCAAGTGTATGCGCAGCTGGGTGATGAAGCCCCCGATCTGGATCACCCTGAGTGGTTGATCGCGCTCTCAAAGGTCTTGAAATCGTTGAACGAAGAACAAAAGATCCTTGCCTATCATGATCGGTCTGACGGTGGTTTGTTAGCGTGTCTTTGTGAAATGATGTTTGCTGGGCATTGTGGGGTGATGTTTGATGTCACAGCCTTGTCGCGCAAAGGCGTGAATGCGAGCCTTTTTAATGAGGAGCTTGGCGTGGTGCTGCAGGTGCGTCGTACGGACACGCCGTGTGTCATGCGGCATTTATCGGCGGCGGGACTGGGCAGTCAATATTCCCATGTGGTGGGTGAAGTCAATGCTGGGGATCTTTTCATTATCAGTGCCAATGGATCAGAAGTGTTTCGGGATTCTCGTATCAATTTACATCGCGCCTGGTCTTCGACGAGCTTTCATATGCAACAGTTGCGTGACAATCCGCACTGTGCGCGTGAAGCCTATGATGCGTTATTATCGGTCAATGATCCGGGTTTGAACGTGAAGCTTAGTTTTGAGTGGAATGGCGTTAAGTCCGGGGTATCGATTCAAACCGCTGTGCGACCCCGGATAGCGATTCTTCGAGAACAGGGGGTTAATGGTCAGATTGAAATGGCAGCCGCCTTTGATCGGGCTGGCTTTGAGTGTGTGGATGTGCACATGAGCGATGTGCTAAGTGCCAGGGTCAGTCTTAAGGACTTTAAGGGCTTTGCCGCTTGCGGCGGGTTTTCTTATGGAGATGTGCTGGGCGCGGGTGAGGGCTGGGCGAAATCTATCCTTTTCAATGATCGTGCTCGGGATGAGTTTGAAGCGTTTTTTAATCGATCAGACACCTTTGCCTTGGGTGTTTGCAATGGTTGTCAGATGATGAGTAACTTATATCAATTGATCCCCGGAGCCCGTGACTGGCCTCATTTTGTGACTAATCGTTCAGAACAATTCGAAGCCCGAGTGTGCTTGGTCGAAGTACAAAAAACACCTTCTTTATTTTTTGAAGGGATGCACGGTTCACGCTTGCCGGTGGTGGTTTCTCACGGCGAGGGCTTTGCCGAATTTTCTAGTGATGCGGCTTTAAAACAAACCAAACCCTTAGTGAGTCTGCGATTTGTGGATAATCAGGGCCACGTGACCCAGCGTTATCCGCAAAACCCCAATGGTTCGCCACAAGGTATCACCGGTCTTTCAACGCCAGATGGGCGTTTTAATATTTTGATGCCCCATCCAGAGCGAGTGTTTAGAACGGTGCAAAACTCATGGCACCCTCGGGATTGGCCAGACGATTCACCGTGGCTGAAGATGTTTTTAAATGCTCGTGCTTGGGTGAATTAAAAAAAGGGCCTTTTAAAAAGGCCCTTTTCATGTCACCCATGACTGGGTTAATTGGCCTCGAAGGCTCCCACCACCGGTGGGATTGCCCAAGAGCCTGCATCCGATTACTCCACTTTAGCTTTGGCTCTGAGCTCCGTAAGCATTTTTTGTATTTCTTGGCGCTCGAGCATTTGTATGATTTGAGGTTTGGCTTCAGCTAAGGTCGGTACCTTGGTGGTTCGCATATCATCAATACGAATCACATGCCAGCCAAAGTTGCTCTTCACGGGCACTTCACTTAATTGGCCTTTTTTCATGCTCGTGAGGGCTTCACCAAAGGGCTTAACATAGGTGGCTGCTGGCGCCCAGTCGAGGCTACCGCCTTTAATTTTGGAGCCTGGATCTTTGGATTTTTCTGCGGCGAGTTTTTCGAATTTAGCGCCTTTTTTAATCTGAGCGATGATTTGCTTAGCGTCGTCTTCTTTGTCCACCAAGATGTGACTGGCTTTGAATTCTTTGTCTGGCATTGCCAGTTTAATGCGCTCAAATTCCTTTTGTACCAAATCATCGGTAATGGGTTTGGACTTGAGGAAATCTTGGACAAAGACATTGACCAACGCTTCTTGTTTTTGTAATTCTACTTGCAACATGAAATCGGCTTTTTTATCGAGCCCTTTTTTTTGCGCTTCCTGAACAATGATTTCTTGATTAATCAGGGTGTCACGGATTTGCGCTCTGCGTTCGGGGGTGTCGGGTTGATTGGGCTGAGATTGAGTTTTTAGAACGATGTCCATTTTCGCCTGAGGAATGGCAACACCGTTTACGGTGGCCACAGTGGCTTCAGCACGGGCCATGAGCGATAGTGTCAGAACACTGGTGGTAACAAATAGGCTAGCTAAACGTAAAAAGTGCATAAGATGTCCTAAGCGTATTCAGGTGGGTCGTTAAACTTCGGTGGGTGAGTATACCTTAATTGAAAGAGCGTGAATTTTTTTCCCCATCATGGAGTGCAATTTTTCATACACTAAGCGGTGTCGGGCCATTCGATTGAGGCCTTCAAAAGCGGCGCTGACAAAGTGCAGGCTGTAATGGCCTCCGCCCGATTGTGCTCCAGGATGTCCACGGTGCTTTTCGGAATCATCAAGGATCTCTAAACTTTCGGGTTCGAGACTGGCGAGTAAAGTTTGGATCTGTTCGATATCGGTCATAAGAGGGGGTTAATTATTTTCTTTGCTGTGCTTGGCTAAAACCACCGATTGCCCGATCACAAACAGTAGCATGAGTCCCATGGAGCCAAAGAGTTTGAAGTTGACCCACTCCTCTGTGGTGTAATTAAAGGCCACAAAAAGGTTAATAAAACCCATGGCGGTGAAAAAAAGAATCCAACTAAAGAGTAATTTAACCCACAAAGGCTCGGGCAATTGCATTTGTTTTTCCATGAGCGATCGGATAAAATTTTTATTAAATTTTAAATTTGATATCAATAAAGCCAGAGCAAAGGCCCAGTAAAGAACCGTTGGTTTGCATTTGATGAAGGTTTCATTTTTAAAAATCAGGGTAGCCCCACCAAATACAACGATAATGACAAGGCTCACCCAGAGCATCGGTTCTACTTTTCGTTTTTTGAACAGTAGCCAACTGATCTGCAGAATCGTGGTGGCAATAGCCACTATGGTGGCGACATAGATGTCTGCGAGTTTGAAGGCAATAAAAAATAGTAATACTGGAAATAGGTCAAACAAGAACTTCATAGGAGGCAAAGCCTTTTAGGGTTATGATTTTTTAAATTGAAGTGAAGCGGAGTTAATGCAATAGCGCAGACCTGTGGGGCGCGGACCGTCCTCAAAGACATGTCCTAAGTGTGCTTCGCAACGCTCGCAGAGGACCTCGGTGCGTGTCATGCCAAAGCCATGGTCTTTTTCTTCGGTGACATGTTCTGGATGGGCCGGCTTAAAAAAACTGGGCCACCCGGAGCCTGAATCAAATTTGTGATCTGAGCTAAATAGTTCCAATTCACAGCAGGCACAAAGATAGCTGCCCTGTTCGTGATTGTCCAATAAAGCCCCCGTAAAAGCACGCTCGGTGCCTTTTTTGCGGGCGACATGAAATTGCTCTGGATTTAAAAGCGCTTTCCATTCGGCATCCGTTTTTTTAATTTTTTCAACCATGGTCAATCTCCTGGGGGTGACGAGTCAGTGCTGGTGAGGCCCTGAGACGTTGGTGTTGTTTTGCTGGAAAGGGAGGGGGGCTTGAAGTATAAAAAAGGCAACACTCACAATGGGCATAATCTTTTTAATTTCAGGCGGCTTATTGCGCTGAGAGCACTTTTCCAGGATTCATTAATCCATCGGGGTCGAGTGCATTTTTGATCTGACGCATGATCTGAATTTCAATGCTCGACTTATATCGGACGAGTTCCTCCACTTTGGCCATTCCGATGCCATGTTCGGCACTAAAGCTGCCTTGGTAGCGTTGTACGATATCGTACACGACCGTGGTCACATCGTTGGCTTCTCGAGCCAGAGCGTCACTGCGTAGCCGATTGCCAATAAAGGTGTTGTAGTGCAGGTTGCCATCACCCAGATGCCCAAAGCAGATGACTCGAGGGGCTGGGAAATGTTTTTCAAGCGCGATTTGTGCCTCATGGATAAAAGGCGGTATTTGCCCGACACTGATGGCGATATCGTGGCGATACATCATGCCAGGTTCTCCACGTGCCGCCTCTGGGATGGTTTCACGGATATGCCACATCGCTTTGGATTGGGTTTGATTGTCCGCGATCACCGCATCCAATACCCAGTCGTTTTCGATAGCGTTTTGTAAGGCGGTTTCGAGTGCGTCGCGTAAAGTGTTTCCGCTAGAGCCGTCTCCCAATTCGATCAAAACATGCCATTGATAAGCCGGTGAAGCATTCGATGAGGCTGTCGAGACGGGCGATTGCGAATGTTGTAGTGGGGCACGAGTGCCGGGAATATGTTTGATCACTAGATCAAGACAGGCTTGTGAGATGAGTTCAAACGCACTGATACGATCACCGAACTCTTTTCTTAAATGAGAAAACAGTTCAACCCCCGCTTCGGGTGAGGGTACGGCCAGCCAAGCGGTGAGACTTGTTTGTGGCCGAGCAAAGAGTTTTAGAACCGCTTGGGTGATGATACCCAACGTGCCTTCAGCGCCCATGAAAAGATGTTTGAGATCATATCCCGTATTATCTTTACGCAATGAGCGTAGACCATTCCAGATACGGCCATCAGGCAATACGGCTTCAATCCCTAATACGAGGTCCCGAGTGTTGCCATAGCGAAGTACATTGACGCCACCGGCATTGGTCGAAAGGTTCCCCCCAATCTGACAACTGCCCTCGGCCCCTAAGGACAATGGAAACAGTCGATCCGCATTGGTGGCGGCCAGTTGAATATTGGAGAGGATGCATCCGGATTGTACGGTCATGGTGTTATTGAGCGTATCAATGTTTTGAATTCGATTCATTCGCCCCATGGCAATCACGATGGGGTTTAGAAGCGCTTCGGGTACTGTGGCGCCGCACATCCCTGTATTGCCCCCCTGAGGGACCATGGGGGTTTTGGTTTGCGCACAGATTTTAACAACCTCTGCCGTCTGCTCGGTAGTGGCTGGGCGCACTACGGCCGAGGCTCCCCCATGATAGATGCCGCGCCAGTCAACGGTGTAGGGTTCGAGGCCTGCGGCATCGGTGATCAGTCCTTGCGGACCGACAATCTTCAAAATTCGATCGATTGCGTCTTGGCGTGAGGGAGAAGCCATTTTTCTTTCCAATGAAGGTTAAGAATTAAAAGACACATTCTATCATCGAGAAGATGGCCGGATGTGATGCCCTGAGGGGGAATTTGGGCACTTGGACGCACATTAAAAGACCACGGGGGAAGCGGTCTGGGCTAAACGAGGGGGTAAATGTCGATCCAATCACGGTGGATGTTTAAGTAGCGGGGCCTCGTCAATGAAAAAAAACCATCCCCCATCCCCCATCTTTATTGCCTCCTGTCGTTCAGACAAGAGGGTTGGGATTTTGAGCCTAGTAGAAAAGGGTGATTAGGTTCGGCGTTTTCGGGTCGAAATCAGATTTTTGAGGGAGCCGATTTTTTCGATGGTGCATTCGAGAACATCGTTATTTTTAAGATACCAGCTACCCTCGCCCTTATATCCAGCGGCCACTCCGGCCGGTGTCCCGGTGGAGATGATGTCGCCAGGATACAAGCCGGCTCTGGAATACCAAGAGATTTGTTGTGGGATTTTAAAAATCTGCGTGCTCGTGTTGGCATCTTGACGCAATTGCCAATTGACCCGAGTGGAGAGTTTTAAATTGTGTGGGTTGTCAATTTCATCTTTGGTGACAATCCATGGACCCATGGGGGCTGCGGTCGGAAAATTTTTGCCGATCATGATATTACCTTCTTGACGTTCGGCAAACTGCACGTCGCGAGCGGACATGTCCACTAAGATCGTATAGCCAAACACATGAGCGTAGGCTTCTTCTTCCGGCACATCTTGGCATTCGTCACTGATGACCACTGCCAACTCATTTTCGTAATCGAGCTTTTGGGTCCAGACAGGCTTGCGGATGGTGTCACCATTGGCAATTAAGGTGTCAACGTGTTTAATAAAGCCTGCCGGTCGAGAATAAGCGGCAGAACCCACCTCGGCGGCGTGATCGGAGTAGTTTTTGCCGATGGCCATGATCTTGCCTGGCAATAAGGGGGGGCGTGCCTTAACCTCATCCAAATGCGTGACATGCTTTGAGTGCCCTAAGGTTAATTGGTGCTCTGCTTGCTCCAGTGCTTCGCGTACCCGCGATAAAGCATCAGATCCACCGCGAATGCATTCAAGCACTGAGTCAGGTATCGCACGTCCACTTTTGGCTTCTGAAATGTCATAGATCATGCCATTGGACAGTAGCACTCCAAAATGGTCCACTCTGGCTCTAGGGGGCCGAAAACTCAGTAACTTCATCTTTCCTCCAATTCTTTTTTATAATTGATTTTCTTCAGGTGGCTTTACTGATTTAAACATTTTCCACAAAACCAGATCATATAATATTTTAAGACACCCACATACTACCAGTGGCCAACCAAAACTGGAAATACTCAGCATATAACCGGCTAAAGCGGGACTCAAGGCGCTGGCAAGGCTTCTGGGGACATTGGTGAGGCTGGCCGCGGCAGGGCGCTCAGGCGGGGTGACGACGGCCATGACGTAGGAGTTGCGGGTTGGTACATCCATCGACGAAAGTGCGGCTCGCAACAATAACAAAGCAACGGCACTGGGGTAGTTGGGCATAAATGGCACGAGGATCAAGAATACATTGGCCGGAATATGGGTCAAAACCATGGTGTTTAACAACCCAATTCTCTGGGCCAGGTAGGGGGCGACCATAAAAGACAGGCTAGCAAGCAAAGAACTGGCCATCATTATCGAGCCAATCTGAGTCAGGCCAATACCAAACTTTTGGTAAAGCCACAGAGCTAAAAGCGATTGAACGGCAAAGCCACTACCGAAGGCATCGATACTAAAGACCGCCGCCAGCGCATAGACTCTCGATCGAGAGACCCCTAGGGGCTTATGATTTTTAGAGGGGGGTAAGGCCGTTTTATCCACAGGCAAACATCGATACAGGCTAAGGGTACTCAGGCCGCAGAGGGAATAAGCTAAAAACATGATTTCAAAGATATTTTTAAGGGATAAGCCGCTCCAATCTGAGAGCAGCGTTGGGAGCGCCGCCGCCTGCGATCCTAACGCCGAGGCGAGGCCTGCAAAAAGACTGAAACGGGCAAAAAGGGCCGTTCTTGAAGAGGCCGACGAGTATTGCGTAAGAAGCGATTGCTCTAGGGGTAAAAAAATACTCACGTCTCCTCCCGAGGGGTTGATCGTGCCAAAGATCGCGACCAGCATCAGCGGCCAAAATTCGTGGCATTCGACCATACCAATACCAGTTAAACACATCAAAAAACTGGCCCCAAACAAAAGGCTTCTGGTGGGAAAACGATGGGCGATGAAGCCGATCGATAGGGTCATGAGACCTGAGCCTAAAAGAGTCGCGGTTAACAATAGTCCAATTTTTGTGGCAGAAAAACCGAGTAAAGTCAGGTAGTAAGGCAGCAAAATAACCACATAACCATCGGCAAAGGCGCGAAGGGAGCGCGAAAAAATAAGGTGCCTTGCCTGCGGTAATGTCCCTGTGGGGAGCAAGGTTAAGCGGGTAAGCAATGGAGGTAACAATATCTTTGAGTCCATGAATGAGGAAAAATCAGCTGGAGGAGGGTAAGCGGTATTGGAGACTTTTTTGGCCTTTTAGCTCTATGGGGACTTAGGGGAAGGGGTGAGTTAGCCCTCATAGGAGAGGAAGATGAATGGCACGACGGGGAAGACGGCGAGGGGTCAAATCGTGTAAAATTGTCTGTTTAGTGGATTAAGCGTACGATCCACGGTTCGGATAGCACTTTTGAACTGTTTTACAAACCCCGTATCGCAATTTTTTTAAATTCTAACATTTAAGGAGGGCCGGCCTTGTCCACGACCGCCACTACCCCAATGATGCCTAAACCTGGATTTGAGGCACCGAGTTACGTTAACCACGCTAAGCTAAAAGCTTGGGTGTCAGAAGTGGCAGCGCTTACCCAACCAGATCGTATTTACTGGTGTGATGGTTCTGAAGCTGAGTATGATCAACTTTGCAATGAAATGGTGGCCTCTGGCATGCTGTTAAAGCTAGATGAGAAAAAACGCCCTGGTTGTTTTCTTGCCCGCTCAGACCCTGATGATGTAGCGCGTATGGAGGATCGAACCTTCGTTTGTAGCAAAAATAAAGAAGATGCAGGCCCCAATAATAATTGGGCCGAACCGGCAGAGATGCGTGAGACGTTAACTAAAGTCACACGGGGCAGTATGCGTGGGCGAACCATGTATGTTATTCCCTTTAGCATGGGGCCTCTGGGTTCGCATATCTCCCACATTGGTGTGGAGTTGACCGATTCGCCCTACGTCGTGGTTAGCATGCGGGTGATGACCCGCATCGGCCGTGCGGTATTGGACTTATTGGGGCAAGACCAGTTCTATGTGCCTTGTTTGCATACCCTAGGAGCACCCCTTGAAGCCGGACAAAAGGATGTGGTCTGGCCGAGCAACAAACAGCATAAATTTATTGTTCATTTTCCTGAAGAAAAACTCATTTGGTCCTTTGGTTCTGGCTATGGGGGTAATGCGTTACTGGGTAAAAAATGCTTTGCCCTTCGTATTGCTTCGATTATGGCCCGTGAGCAGGGCTGGTTGGCCGAACACATGTTGATTCTCGGTATACAGCCCCCGGGTGGGAAAAAGCATTACATTGCAGCGGCTTTTCCGAGCGCCTGTGGCAAGACGAATCTGGCCATGTTGATTCCGCCTAAGGAATTGCAGGGTTGGAAAGTGACCACGATTGGCGATGATATCGCTTGGATTAAGCCGGGTAAGGATGGGCGTTTATATGCCATTAACCCTGAGGCTGGCGCTTTTGGCGTAGCCCCTGGCACCTCAGAGTTGACGAACCCCAATTGTTTGGCTGCTCTGAATAAAAACACGATATTTACCAATGTGGCGCTCACCGCCGATAATGATGTTTGGTGGGAGGGGTTGTCGAAAGTAGCTCCCGCTAATCTGATTGACTGGCAAGGCAAGCCCTGGGATCCGAGTGCCGGTAAGCCGGCAGCGCACCCCAATGCACGCTTTACCGTGGCAGCCGCACAAATTCCGTGTATCGATGATGATTGGGAAAACCCAGCCGGTGTGCCGATCAGCGCATTTGTTTTCGGCGGACGTCGCACCACTACCGTTCCATTAGTGGTCGAAGCGAAAGATTGGACGCATGGTGTTTACATGGCCGCCACTATGGCCTCGGAGACGACGGCGGCTATCGTGGGTAAACTCGGTGTGGTTCGTCGTGATCCTTTTGCGATGTTACCGTTTTGTGGCTACCATTTTGGCGATTACTTTAGCCATTGGCTCAAGGTCGGTCGTGCATTAAGCTCAGCGCCTAAGATTTATGCCGTTAACTGGTTCCGTCGTGACGAGAAGGGTCGTTTCATGTGGCCAGGTTTTGGCGAAAATATGCGCGTCTTAAAATGGATTATCGAGCGCTGCGAAGGTAAGTCGGGGGCCGTTGAAACGCCCGTTGGGAATATGCCTCGGTTAGAGGACATTAATTTGAAGGGTATCCCAGATTTCAGCGATGCCGATTTTAAGGCTATTACGAATGTGGACAAGCAGTTGTGGTTAGAAGAAGTTAAGGACCATGCCCGCCTATTTTCTGATTTGGCCGCTCGCATGCCAAAAGAAATGATCGAGCAAAGACAAAAGCTAGAGGCTGCGCTGTAATTAGCGGGTTGGGATGTGTTGATTAAAATGGGATCTTTGGATCCCATTTTTTTTTCGAGTCATTAAGGCAACGATAAGAGGGCGCAGCACTTGCCTTCTTAGAGATTGATTTTTAGGTTCCGTCTTGTGCTCAGGCAGGATGCTAGCCTTTTGGTAGAATGAGCACTGAGTATCATTAGTGTGCGTATAAAAAAATTGACTCAATTGACAGGGGGAGGAGCTATGAATCGATGCTTAGTAGTGCTGATGGTTTTATTCTGTTGTGGTAGGGGTCTTGTGGTTGCAGCCCCCATCGCTTATGTGCCTAATGAAAAATCTTCCTCAATCACTTTAATCGATACGGCCACTGATCAAGTGGTGGCTGAGATGACTGGGGTGGAAAGACCTCGTGGTGGCGCCATTTCAAAAGATGGGCGTTTGCTTTTCGTCAGCGATCAACCCGCTCAGGCTTTGCAGGTATTCGATTTAATTTCACGTCAAAAGGTCAACACCATTCATTTGGGTAAATCTCCTGAGGGTGTTTATGGCTCAGCAGATGGAAAGTGGATGAGTGTGGCGGTGGAAGAGGACAATGCGGTGCACTTTATCAATGTGGCGACTGGTAAAAATGAATTCCAAATTGTCACCCAAGGTAAAAATCCTGAGCATGCTGTTTTCAGTCCCGACGGACGTTGGGTCTATGTGAGCGCTGAGGATGCTGATTCGGTGGATGTGATTGACCTAAAAGAGCGTCGAGAAGTCAGTGTCATTAAAGTGGGAATGCGTCCTCGAGGCATTGCCTTTACGCCGGATGCTCGCCTAGCGTACGTGGCCTGTGAGATGGTGAATAAAGTGTATGTGATTAATGTGGCTGACCAAAAAGTGTTGTCGGTAGTGGAGGCCGGTTTGCGGGTCAACGGCGTGACGATGAGCCCTGATGGTCAAACGGTTTATGTGAGTAATGGCGGGGATGGAACGGTCAGTGCCATCGATACCAAAACCAATAAAATCGTGAAGACGGTTAAGGTCGGAGCGCGGCCCTGGAATATGTCTATTACGCCAGAGGGAAAGAAATTATATGTCGCCAACGGTCGCACAAATGATGTATCAGTCATTGATACGGGGAGCATGGAAAAGATTATTGATATTAAAGTCGGTCAATTGCCTTGGGGGGTATTTTTACTCCCTTGAGGGTTTAATGGTGGAGCCCCCTGATCATTGGGCTCACCATTGTGTGCTCGGGTAGCGTTGTTTTTATTGTGCTTGTCCCAATCCTAAGTGAACCGGCTTTTGGGTTTCGATTGACTGCGTGATCGCCTCAAAGCAAGCAATGGTATTCACAATTTCGGCCGGGGTAATGGGGTAGGGGGCCACTCCACAAACGGCATCCGCAAAATGATCGAACTCGGCGAGTAGGGAATCAATTTTTGGCATGGATTTGTGTTCAGTTTTGTATCCATCAGGGTGACTCAGACGTGTAATGCAATCGGTCTCCCCAATGGCCTCCACCGAACCTTGATCGCCAAATACATGCACCCGCCAATAAAAGGGGGAAGCCCGAACGGCACCTAAAAAACCACTAACGCCGTTATGAAAACGAAAGAGTACGGACACGGTATCGAGTGGATTAGCACCACTTCGGGTGCTGATGAATTGGGCGTTGATTTGCGCGACAGGACCGGCCAATTGGGTGAACGCATCTAAAATGTGAATACCCGTGCCAGTCATACCGGCGCCGGGGGTTTCGGAGGGGAGATCACGCCAGGGGGCAAAAAAATTACTGGAATTTTCGTTACTGTAGTGGCCTTCGACGTGTAAGATTTTTCCCAGTACGCCGCTGGCCACGACTTTTCGTAATTCGTTCATAGAGGGCCAAAATCGTTTGTTTTGCCCCACCGCAATGGGCAGTTGATGCGCTTGGCAAGCTTGGGTCATCGCCAAGGCATCGGCGGCTAGCAATGCAAAGGGTTTTTCGCAAAATACCGGTTTGCCCGCCCTAGCGACCGCCTCCACCAGTGCGCGATGGGTGGAGTGTGGGGTGGCGATGGCAACGGCTTGGACGCGCGGATCGGCCAGAGCTTCATCCAAGGATTGACTAAGGGTGAAGTTTTTTTCTCGTGCAAAGGCTTGCACGGTATCGGGTTCTTGACTGACGCCATGAACAAATTGAATTTTTTGGCTTTTGCCTTGAATGGCATTGACTATGTTCTTACCCCACCAACCGAGCCCTACGATGGCTGCATTGATCATTGGGTTATCCTTTTTTGTGTGTTTTTCATTAGGCCGGTGGGCTAGTGCGTGCGTGCCTGCCTACCTACCAAGCTCCCTCTTTATACTGCTCCCTCATTCATTGGGAGCGGCAAGATTTTATATTTTTAAAGACTCAATACGAGACAATTTTCCCTCAGTGTTCAAACAAAGCGCCTGTCCACCAAGAGGCACAGGGCGGTTAGCGCCAGCGACCGCACCCCCCACCCTTGATTAACTGGCAGCGACGATGGTTTGTTGCTGCTGCCCCAGACCTTCAATGCCTAAAGTGACGACATCGCCGATATTTAAGTACAGGGGGTTGGGTTTTACGCCCATACCGACTCCAGGTGGGGTGCCGGTGCAGATCACATCACCGGGCAAGAGGGTCATATACTGGCTGCAATAGGAGATGATTTTACGCACACCAAAAATCATGGTCTGCGTATTTCCGTTTTGCATCCTTTTGCCATTCACATCGAGCCACATGTTGAGGTTTTGAGGATCGGGGACCTCATCGGTGGTCACGAGCCACGGGCCAAGGGGCCCAAAGGTGTCACACCCCTTGCCCTTATCCCATTGGGAAGACTGCAGCTGAAAACCCCGTTCAGACACATCGTTAGCGACACAGTAGCCTGCCACGTGGTTGAGTGCGTCTTCTTCACTGACGTTTTGGGCTTTGGTGCCAATCACGATCGCTAACTCACATTCCCAGTCTAATTTAGTGGAATGGGCCGGTTTGATCGTGTTTTCATTAGGGCCACATAGGCAGCTGATGGCTTTCATAAAAATGATGGGTTCCGTAGGCACTGCCATACCCGCCTCGGCCGCATGGTCAGAATAATTCAGCCCAATGGCGATGTATTTTGAGATCCCCGTTAAAGGCACACCCATGCGAGGGTTGCCAATGACCACAGGCAGTGTTTCAGGTTTGATCGTACTAATTCTGGCCAACGTCCTTGGGGTTAGCGTATCAGCATCAATGCTGGCAATCACTTTTGATAAGTCATGTAGTTTTCCCTGCGCATCGATAATGCCGGGTTTTTCAGCGCCATCTTTTCCGTATCTACAAAGTTTCACTGGAAGTGCCTGCCTTTCATTTTTGGACGAAATGTAACCATTATTAACAATCTTAACCTAAGTACACGAAACGCGTTTAGATCACGATTATAAACCAGCTCGGTTCTTGCCTTTTACAGATGGATTGAACGCATTATAGTAAGTCACTGACCGGTTAAGACCGTTCCTATAGACATATCCAAAGCTACCCATAGCTGACTAAATATCAGCATGGGACGTCTTGGAAATTCACGCCAGCCGAACAGTTGTGCTGACGATTAGCATCACGGGGTTTCACCGTGAATGGCCGGATAGCACCC
>CAITMU010000125.1 GCA_903893565.1 uncultured beta proteobacterium
ATTCAACTTTTTTCGTAACACCAACAACGCCGCCGTTTCAGCCAACGCTTTTTCTTTCCGATTTAGTTCACGCTCGAGTTCACGGATCCTTTGCTTATCAACCTTGGATTGCGAGGAGACTTCTTTATCCTGTTTGATCTTGATTTCTTGACCATCAATACAGGCCTGCTTCCATTGCTTAACCTCTGCCCATAAGACAGGCATAAAGCTACAATGAAAAACATCCCCGAACAACTGGCGCTTCAGCACAGCTTAGCTTTTTGAAAACCTAAAGCGTAGACGACACCGTGACCATAGTCTTGCTTAGAAATGGATTGATGCTTTCTTGCAATCCTCTATAAGAATGACCATTGTGCGAAGCCCTGCAATTAAAGTCTGGTCAAAACCCATTCACCTCTTGCTTTAATCGCCGCTTACATCGCATGAGGTGCTAAATCTAGGTTTCCAGGCCAAGCAACAGCACCATTATCAATATAAGCTTGATTAAAAATTGCTGGTTCGCGCAGCGTGACAAAAACACCAGTTAAATGACTTGTTTCGAATTGAACTTTGCCTGCCGTTCCGTCTGAGAATTGCACTTGAAGGGCTAAAGGTGCTATGGTTTCAACGTGAATAAGGTCCCATTTCATGTTAAATCTCACTTTAAAGGTTCAATTTGATTTGGCTGCTGTTTGTCCATGCACAGCTGCCAATCTTCAAGTAATTCTTTTTGATGCAGTTCTGCCCAATCCAAAACAAGTCCTTGCGCTCTGCGCGGCAGTTACCCCGAGGAAATTGTTAAGGTCATGGTATCGGCCGACGAATACGTTAAAAGAGAATAAGGCCTTCTAAACCCTAAAATGTACCTTCGTGTACCTTTCAATAACCGCTTTAACAACTCATAGCCTTCCCCACTTATTATTACGATGCTTTTTTATTTTCAATCGCATTAAGAATAGATAATTTAAGGCCAAATGTTGACTTTAAAAACCTACACAGTGCCTACACAGAAATTAAATATAAAAAAGCCACTACAAGGAGTGGCTTAAGTCATTGATTTTATTGGCTCCTCGACCTGGGCTCGAACCAGGGACCTACGGATTAACAGTCCGGCGCTCTACCGACTGAGCTATCGAGGAATAGATGAGAGTAAACAATTGATCATAACTCTCTCAACTAAGCGTCATATTATAACAGCGTTTTGATTTTTTTTTGTCAAAAAATCTTCTTAAATGTAGTATTTTGCTTTGTAGAAATGAAGGAATTTACCCATTAGTGGAGGCCTTTAACCTTCTTAACATACCAAGGATCTTTAATGTCCAACAGTTCTTGGTAAAAGTTTCGCTTCTCACTGTTGTCTCTCACAGGGATGGGTGAAAGACCTTATTTTGATAGATTTTGCAGATTTGCTGGAGAGAGTCACCCACAGTCGCTTAGCGTTCGTCGAGTGCGACGCAGGCAGCTGTGGATAACGCTTAGGTCGAAGACTGTCGTCACTAATCGCAGTAAAATCAAAGATATACTTTACTTTTGAGTAGTAACACCCAACTACCATTGTTGAACTGGTTACCACTAAAGTAAGGCCAGATAAAGATTATGTTTCTTTCGAATGACCTTGGTTAATGCTTCAGGGCTGAAACAAGAAATTGACCCAATGCACGACGTAAGGCTGTCGCTTTAGCCATGGGGTCAGTTCAGAAGATACGTTACCGAACGATCACCTTGGCAATGGCCTCACTCACATAATCAATGTTTGTAGAATTTAAAGCCGCCACACAAATGCGCCCGCTATCCAAAGCGTAGATTGAGAATTCTTCTCTTAATTTTGTGACATGTTCTTTGGTTAAACCTGAATACGAAAACATTCCACGCTGATTGGCAACGTAGTTAAAATCAAAATCAGCCCGATGCGATCGTATTTTTTCAACGAGTGATCGGCGCATGGTTTTAATACGCTCACGCATTTGGGTGAGTTCTTGTTCCCACTGCGTTCTAAGTTCTGGCGTGGTTAATACCTTGGTCACCGCCATTCCCCCATGGGTTGAGGGGTTGGAGTAGTTAGTGCGAATTACGCGTTTGACTTGACTTAACAGTCGTGCGGCTTCTTCAGCACTTGCCGTGACAACACTAAAGGCTCCGACACGCTCTCCATATAAAGACATTGATTTGGAGAATGAGCTGGAAACCAATACAGCGGGACAGGCTTTGGTGAAAGCTCTGACGGCATGGGCGTCTTCGTTCAGTCCCTCAGAAAAGCCCTGATAGGCCATGTCAAGGAAGGGTAAAAGATTTTTCTTCTTGACCATCTCAATGACTTCTTGCCATTGGGCCGCACTTAAATCAACCCCCGTTGGGTTATGGCAGCAGGCATGTAAGAGAACTAAACTTCCCGGTGCCATCTGGTCCATGCAAGAGAGCATGTCGTTAAACTTCAAACCATGGGTGGCCGCATCGTAGTAAGGATAGGCATTGACCTTGAAGCCTGCAAATTCCAGAAGAGCGCGATGGTTCTCCCAACTCGGGTCACTAATCCAAGCTTGGCTCTCGGGGTAGAGTCTTTTTGCTAAATCGGCACCGATTTTAAGTCCGCCTGTGCCGCCTAAGGTTTGAACCGTCACAATACGGTTGGATTTAACCGCTTCGCTATCGGCCCCGAAAATGACTTCTTTTACCGCTTTGTTATAAGCGGGCATGCCGTCAATGGGCAGGTAGTTACGGGGGAGGGCGGTTTCTGCCATCTGTAGTTCTGCAGTGCGAATGGCTTGGAGCAGGGGCACCTTACCATTATCGTCATAATAAACACCCACCCCCAAATTGACTTTCTTGGGATTGGTATCAGCATTGTAGGTTTCGGTCACACCTAGGATAGGATCCTTAGGCGCCATTTCCACATGGGCAAGTAAAGAGGAGGTCATTTGAGGTTGGATTTCATTAAAGGGTCACAATAGCCTCATATTTTACCTGCTGTTAGGGGTTCAGTGTTATGCAAAATTGGCCATAAAACGTTCCACCATGAGAAAATAACAGGTTGAAATCCTAAAATCGCCTATGGCCAATATTCTCCCGACTGCTGCAATTACTCCTGGCTATACAGAACGTCAGCCTTCCCGCGTCGTGACTTTCGACAATAGTCCTTTTAGGCTACACATGACCTTTGAGCCCGCTGGGGATCAACCCCAAGCGATTGAAAAGCTCACGCAAGGTTTGAACGATGGATTGGCATACCAGACTTTGCTGGGGGTCACGGGTTCGGGCAAGACCTTTACCATGGCCAATATTATTGCCCGCATGGGGGTGCCGGCCATCATTATGGCGCCTAACAAAACCTTGGCCGCACAATTGTATTCCGAAATGCGTGAGTTTTTTCCCGAAAACGCCATGGAATATTTTGTGTCTTACTACGATTATTACCAGCCTGAAGCCTATGTCCCGTCTAAGGATCTTTTTATCGAAAAAGACTCCAGTATTAATGAGCACATTGAGCAGATGCGTTTGTCGGCAACCAAATCACTCATGGAGCGTAAAGACACCATTATTGTAGCTACCGTGTCTGCCATTTACGGTATTGGAGATCCTGTGGACTACCACGGGATGATCTTGCACTTAAAAGAAAACGAAAAAATCTCTCAACGAGAAGCCATCAAAAGACTCACGGAAATGCAGTATGAGCGTAACGATATAGAGTTTAAACGCGGTGTTTTTAGGGTCAGGGGAGATGTATTGGATATTTTCCCCGCAGAAAATGCTGAAAACGCTGTTCGTGTCACCCTTTTTGACGATGAAGTAGAAAGTATTCAACTCTTCGATCCCCTAACTGGGCACATTTTACAACGAGTGGCACGATTTACCGTCTACCCCTCAAGTCACTACGTCACCCCTCGGGCGACGACCTTACGGGCGATCGAAGCTATTAAAGAAGAGTTACGTCAACGGATTGAGTTTTATCAAACAAATCATCAATTGCTCGAATGCCAAAGGATTGAGCAGCGAACTCGCTTTGATTTAGAAATGCTCAATGAAATGGGATTTTGCAAAGGCATCGAAAACTATTCTCGCCACTTGTCGGGTCGTAAACCAGGAGAGCCACCGCCCACCCTAATCGATTACTTGCCCGCAGACGCTTTAATGTTTCTCGATGAAAGTCATGTCACCATTCCTCAAGTAGGGGGCATGTATAAAGGGGACCGTGCTCGAAAAGAAAACCTAGTGAACTACGGATTTCGCTTGCCTTCTGCCCTCGATAATCGACCGCTACGATTCGATGAATTTGAGCAACTCATGCGCCGAACCGTGTTTGTTTCCGCCACTCCCTCCGCCTACGAAGCCCAGCATCAAGCGCAAGTCGTCGAGCAAGTGGTAAGGCCCACCGGTTTAATCGATCCGCAGATTGAGGTGAGGCCGGCCACCACACAAGTCGATGACTTGATGTCAGAAATTAATCTGCGCGTGGCTATAGGGCAGAGGGTTTTAGTGACAACGCTCACCAAGAGAATGGCGGAAGATCTGACGGATTATTTTTCTGAACATCAGATTAAAGTGCGCTATCTGCATTCTGATATCGATACGGTGGAACGGGTTGAAATCATCCGTGATTTGCGTATTGGTGAATTTGATGTGCTGGTGGGTATTAATTTACTACGTGAAGGCTTAGACATCCCAGAAGTGTCTCTGGTGGCGATACTCGATGCTGATAAGGAAGGGTTCTTACGCTCGGAGCGTTCTCTTATTCAAACGATTGGACGAGCGGCGCGACACTTAAATGGTAAGGCCATTTTGTATGCGGATCGAATGACCGAATCGATGAAAAAAGCGATCAGCGAAACGGATCGAAGACGCGCTAAACAAGTGCAGTTTAATCTAGAAAATGGGATTACCCCTAAAGGGGTTCATAAACGGATTAAAGATATTATTGATGGCGTATATGACCGTGATGAGGCGCGACTTGAATTAAAAGCGGCGCAAAATCAAGCTCGTTATGATGAAATGGGGACTAAAGAAATGACCCGCGAAATCAAAACGGTTGAAAAAGCTATGCATGAAGCGGCTAAGAATTTGGAATTTGAAAAAGCTGCTCAATTGCGAGATGAGTTACGCGTGCTAAGAGAGAAGTTTTTTATTCAAGCGGCTTAACTTGAATAAATTCACTCTCGTGTAGCTTAACCCGAATGGTCGTTTAGGATTCGTAAGCGATTCGTAAACGGTTCGTAAATGATTCGTAAGCAAGAGCGGCCGTCCCAACACTTCATCCCCCCATCGCCCCGTGTCAGAAGCAAAACGTTCATGCCTCTGTCATGGGGTTATCATGGGGTTATTCATTTGGCGAAACCCATCGCCGCCTCGCGTTTTTTACTTCTGAGTCTCAATCTGCACCAACGGTTCTGCAACGATTGGCGCCGTGCTGGGTCGCTTGCGACCGAGTCGAGGGGCTACTTCTAACTCGATTGATTGGGCCGATGATGCTTTGTTTGGATTGGTTTCAATTTGAGTTAAATCACTCGAGGGCCGACTAAAGGCCGTGCTGGTATCCACCTTAGCCAACGGTGGAGGCTCTGCCGTCACAATGGGTTGAGCCCTTTGTATCGGAGCGCTTTCTACCGCCGGGGCAGTGAGCTTTGTTTCTGCTTGAGGGATCGCAGGGGATGCTTCCTGTGGAAGGCTTAAGACGGAGGGGGCTGCAGCCAAGACGGTTTCAGGCGATTGCACAGGCGGTATCGAAGGCGCCGAAACCATAGGTGAAGCAATCACTGGCGCGATGGGAGTCGCCAACACTGGTGATTTCGTTTCTTCGATATTGCTCACCACTGACACAGAGGCCGTGACCGGTTGGGGCACAGAAGGCACTATGGGCTGGGGCTGGGGCTGGGACTGGGACTGGGGAGCCTGTGAATCTTCTGTCGCGATGGGTTGCGAAGCATCACTTGATTCATATCCAAATCCACGAGGACGTGGAATGAAAGGCGTGCGCGGATAGCGATAACGACGCTCACCACGTCCCTCGCGACGACCTTCTTTGGCCGGTGGGGGTGTTGTAGTCTCGCTATTCGGGTTTGCCGAATCATTCACTTCCCCTTCCTGACGGGGGGTGTCCTGACGATCATTACGGCCACGACCACGCCTGCGACGGCCACGGGCTTCGGATGTTGCCCCGGTGGCCACATTGCTCGTTGCATTACTCTGTTGAGTCGTAGCGTTAGCCTCTGCACTATGGGGTGTCGGGGCTGACACTGCATTAGCGGGTGTTTCCGCCTCTACGTCCCGACGAGCATTTTGATCTCGTGTGGGTGCCGAGCGATCATTGCGGCTGGGGCGATCTGTGCGCTCTGAATCTCTTTCGCCTCGGTGACGGTTTCTTCCACCTTGACGACGATCGTCCCGACGCCCATTTTGACGATTGCGTTCTTGACGAGAATCTTCGGCTTTTTCTTCGACCGTTTTCTTATCTTCAGTTTTTTGCTGAGTATTGCTCTCATTGGCAGAAGTTTCGTTACTGGGACGACGAAACCAACTAAATATTTTACCAATGATGGAGGGCTCTTCATTTTGAGCCACAGGTGGCGCACTGACTGTGGGGGCCACTTGTGCGGGAGCGCGTTCTGGTGGGGTGATCCCTTTGACAGCGGCAACCTGACGAGGCGCGGCGGCCTCGGTGGCGGCATTTGATTTTTCAGCTTCTGTCGGTTGCTGCACCATTTCATAACTGGGCGGCAATTGTTCGCTTTGGTTTAAGTCGTCATGTCTTAAACGGTTAATCGAGTAATTGGGTGTTTCAATATGGATATTGGGAATTAACGTGACAGTGACTCTGTGACGTGTTTCTAATTGCTGAATATCCAGGCGTTTTTCGTTTAACAGGAAAGTGGCTACATCGACTGGCACTTGCGCATGAACGGCCGCCGTGTTTTCTTTCATTGATTCTTCTTGCAAGATACGCAAAATATGTAAAGCCGTTGACTCCGTACCGCGAATGTGTCCCGTGCCATGGCAGCGAGGGCAGGGTTGATGACTGGATTCTCCTAATGAGGGACGCAGCCTTTGACGTGACAACTCCATCAGTCCAAAGCGTGAAATCTTACCCAATTGCACCCGAGCCCGATCGTAGCGGAGGGACTCGCGTAGGCGGTTCTCCACATCGCGCTGATTGCGCTGGTTTTCCATATCAATAAAGTCAATGACAACCAGTCCACCTAGATCGCGCAATCGTAATTGGCGGGCCACTTCTTCTGCAGCCTCCAAATTAGTGCGAAAGGCGGTCTCTTCAATGTCATGACCTCGTGTCGCACGCGCTGAGTTCACGTCCACCGAAACCAACGCCTCGGTGTGATCGATCACAATGGCGCCGCCAGACGGTAGATTCACTGAGCGAGAGTGAGCGGTTTCAATTTGATGCTCAATCTGAAAACGAGAAAAAAGCGGAACTTCGTCGCGGTAATGTTTGACAAGGTCCACTTTGGTGGGCATCACCAGCGACATAAAATGCTGCGCTTGCTCGTGAATATCCGGTGTATCGATTAATATTTCACCAATTTCATCATGAAAGTAATCGCGGATGGCGCGCACGACGAGGTTGCTTTCAAGATAAATTAAGAAAGGCGGTGGGTTGATTCGTTTTGTTTTGCCAGTGGGACGGTCTTCCTTATCCTTTATTTCTTCTGACTGGGGTTGAGCCGCACTATCGATGGCCTCCCACAATTTTAAAAGATAATTCAAATCCCATTTTAATTCTTCAGCCGCCCGTCCAATGGCAGCCGTTCGAGCAATAACACTCATGCCAGAAGGGATTTCTAATTGGTCGATGACATCCTTCAGCTCATTGCGCTCTTCGCCCTCAATGCGACGAGAAACACCGCCACCGCGAGGATTGTTTGGCATTAATACAAGGTAACGACCCGCTAGACTGATAAAGGTGGTGAGGGCAGCGCCTTTATTGCCACGCTCATCTTTATCGACTTGAACAATGATTTCTTGGCCTTCCCGCAAAGCCTCACGAATCGTTGCTTTGGAAACATCAATACCGGCTTTGAAATAAGCGCGTGCAACCTCTTTAAAGGGGAGAAAGCCGTGACGTTCAGAACCGTAATCAACGAATGCGGCTTCGAGACTAGGCTCGACTCGGGTAATTAACCCTTTGTAAATATTACTTTTTTTCTGTTCTTTGGATGAGGACTCGATATCGAGGTCTACGAGCTTTTGACCGTCAACGATGGCAACACGCAGTTCCTCGGCCTGCGTGGCATTAAACAACATTCTTTTCATCTTCTTCTTCTCCCGCGCTCATAGCATACACGGGATGGGCAAAACCTTACTCACCACGCGCGTCCTAGCGGTGGTGGAGCTACTCGGGTTCAGTCTGAGGCAGTATTTAATAACATACGGTAATAGGCTGATTCAAAGTTTTATTCGGTTCTACCAGTTCCGCACCCGCTCCAAGTTTGGGGCGTGTGCGACATATTCATACGGTGTGCTGAGCGCGTATTTCAACCACTATCGCTACTTGGCGGTGAGCGACATTAACCGCTTTTTCCGAGCCTGAGGGGTGCATTTCCAAATGCAGTCGGTCAGGGTCGGTTCATTACGAATGCCTTATCGGTGCTTTCATCGGATTCAAGCGCATTAAAAACTGACTTCGCACTGTGGAAGCCTGCAACTGTTATCCTGCTAACAGAGTACTGCCCCGACACCTGCCTTATAATAGAGGTTCGGCGAGGGGTTTCCATCTGGTTCGCATCCATCACGAAAGTGAACCTACAAAGTGCACTTGGAATTAGTATAATCAAATGAACCAGTTAAGTAAAGAAGCTGTGAACTGGCTAGAGGTCAGTGCGGACGAGGCGGGGCAGAGAATTGACAATTTTCTGACCCGTTGGCTAAAAGGCGTGCCTAAAAGCCACCTTTATCGCATTTTGCGCAGCGGCGAAGTTCGCGTCAATAAAGGGCGCATTGGTCCCGACTACCGGGTTATGGGGGGCGATCGCATTCGTGTTCCCCCTATTCGAGTGGCCAAGAAAACACCGCTGACGTCTCCGCATCCATCCCAACTTGTTGATTTTGATATATTATTTGAAGATGCGTCGATTCTCGTTATCAATAAACCCTCCGGTTTAGCCGTTCACGGCGGCAGCGGAATCAGTCTAGGCGCTATTGAACAACTAAGACTAAGCCGACCACAGGCCAAATTTTTAGAATTAGTCCACCGGTTAGATCGTGATACTTCGGGGATTTTAATGTTTGCCAAGAAACGCTCGGCTTTAGTGGCCCTACATGAGCAATTACGTTTAGGTCAGGTTAAAAAAATCTATCTCACCTTGGTGCAAGGTCGTTGGACGGATGCGAAGCGTTCGGTTAAGCTTTCTTTACAAAAACATTTATTGGCCAATGGCGAGCGTCGCGTCTCGGTCGATGAGCAAGGGCAGCCCTCCCACACTATTTTTAGGTTAAAGCAATCCTGGTTGGAACACATACCCCCCATGGCATTATTGGAGGCTGAACTGAAGACGGGACGCACGCACCAAATTCGCGTCCATCTATCGCACCTGGGTTACCCGATTATTGGGGATGACAAATATGGAGATTTTGAGTTAAATAAGAAATGGCAAAAAAAGAAATGTAAGCGAATGTTTCTTCATGCCTCTCATGCCCAAGTGGTGCACCCCGAGTCAGGTGAGAAATTAACCTTTGATGCCCCCTTACCCAAAGAATTAACCTTAATGCTTCAAATCCTGAGTAGTCCCCATGTCCCGACAATTTGAATTGTTAGTGTTTGATTGGGACGGCACCTTGATGGACTCCACTACGGCCATTTCTGAGTCCCTCATCGCCGCCTGTAAAGATCTTCGCCTTACGGTGCCTTCGGAAGAAAATGCGCGATTTGTTATCGGTTTAGGTTTAAAAGAGACGCTAGAGTACCTATTACCTGAATTACCCAAGGCAGATTATCCGGCTTTGTTAGAGCGCTACAGGGAACATTTTTTAATCCGAGATAAAGGCACGACCTTGTTTCCAGGGGCCAAGACGCTTTTGGCGCGTTTACGCGCTGAGGGTTTTAAGCTCGCGGTTGCCACGGGCAAAAGCCGTCAAGGTTTACATCGAGTTCTTACAAAGTTCGAGCTCGAAGGGGTGTTTCATGCCACGCGCTGCGCCGATGAGAGCCTTTCTAAACCCGACCCACAAATGTTGCTATGGCTCATGGAGCAATTACAGGTACCTAAGGAAAAAACGTTGATGATTGGCGACACCTCCCATGACATGTTGATGGCTAAGGCGGCCGAAGTGCCTCGATTAGCTGTCTCCTATGGCGCTCATTCGCAAGACAAATTACTGGCTCATGAGCCACTCGCTTGTATGGGACATTTTAGTGAGTTAGATCGATGGCTGATGACGCAAGCTTAATTTGTAATAGTAGCGATTTAGAGGATGGGGGGCGAGGGGTGCGCTTTCAGTGGACTTCCCAATCCGGAGTCCTGTGGCCCGCTTTTGCCTTACGTTATCAAGGTGTGGTGGTGGCCTACATTAATCGTTGCGCGCATGTTTCGGTTGAGCTGGATTGGATTGATGGTGAATTTTTCGACCGAGATAAGCGTTATTTGGTATGCTCAACCCATGGTGCCCTTTATCGTCCTGAAGATGGATTTTGTATTGAAGGCCCTTGTCAGGGAAAGCGGCTCGAAAGCATCACTGTCACTGAAGCGGCAGGTCAAGTCTTAATGGTTAAGGAAATATAGTATGTCTGAAGAAGAAATGAAGTCCGTAGAAGAGCCAAATTCTAAAGAAGACCCAAAGTCTAAAGAAGAGCCAAAATCTAAAGAAGAACCAAAGTCTAAAGAAGAACCAAAGTCTAAAGAAGAACCAAAGTCTAAAGAAGAATCCAATGATGGTTGGGAGCGTTCGGTATTAGAAAAAGTCGCTTTGTCAGCGATTGCCGAACAAAAAGCCGCTCGACGTTGGGGGATATTTTTTAAGCTCTCTATACTGACTTACCTCTTTATTATCCTTTTCTTGGCCATGGGCTGGACCGCTAAGATGGATAACTTGCCTGAGAAACACACGGCATTGGTGGAATTAAAAGGGGTTATTAGCTCCGATTCTCCGGCCAGTGCAGAAAGCGTTATCCAAGGATTAAATGATGCCTTTAAAGATAAGCATACTCAAGGGGTGATACTCAGGATCAATAGTCCAGGGGGAAGCCCCGTGCAGGCTGGCTATATCAATGATGAAATTCGCCGACTTCGATTACTTTATCCTCATATTCCTCTTTATGCCGTTGTTGAAGATGTCTGTGCCTCAGGAGGTTATTATGTGGCAGTGGCGGCTGATAAAATTTTTGTTAATAAGGCCAGCATGGTGGGCTCGATTGGTGTGTTGATGGATGGATTTGGCTTCACCGGAATTATGGATAAACTCGGGGTAGAGCGTCGATTGCTCAGCGCGGGTGTTAACAAGGGGTTTTTGGACCCGTTTAGCCCCATAAATGATACACAAAAAGAATTTGCTAAAAGTATGCTCAAAGACATTCATGAGCAGTTTATTGATGTGGTGAGAAAAGGTCGTGGTAAGCGCCTACAGGAAACGCCTGATATGTTCTCAGGACTGGTGTGGGTTGGTCAAAGGAGTATTGAACTAGGCCTCGCTGATGCCATTGGTAGTACTGAACAGGTGGCACGGGAAGTGATTAAAGCCGATGACATTGTTGACTACACGCCACGAGAAAATGTTGCGGAACGATTTGCTAAACGTATTGGTGCCACGGCAGCAGAATCATTATTAAATCTTGGCAGTAGCGCACGCTCTTTTCACTTGCGCTAGCTGACCCGATCTGCCGCAGGCAGGTTGAAGTCGCGGCCCAAAGGGTCAACAGGAGAGCGCGCGAAGCGCTCGTAATCTGCCCCCCAAACCCCTTGGATTAAGGGGGGGGTGATCCGTTCAGAGTGAACGTTCTTGCAACGTGAGCTTCACTTATAAAACGGGCATACCTTCTTTTTTAAGCATACTAATGAGGCAGATCAGCGGTAAGCCAATCAATGCCGTTGGATCTGCACAATCAACCCCATGCACCAAAGCAATACCTAAGCTTTCAATCTTTGCGCTACCAGCGCAATCATAGGGCTTTTCTTTAAATAGATAATTTTCTATATTTTCCGATGATAGGGTTCTGAATTGGACTTTTGGGCTCACGGTTTCCAATTGATAGCGCCCCGTTTGGATATTGAAAAGACACAAAGCCGTATGAAAATAAACCGTTTTCCCACTCATGGTCTTGAGTTGGAGGCGTGCATTTTCGTGCGTCAGGGGCTTGCCTAGGGCTAATCCTTCTAAATCAGCCACTTGATCGGATCCAATGACTAAGCCGGTATTATGGGTTTGGGCAACCGCCTGAGCCTTTGCTAAAGCTAAACGCAAAGCCGTTGCTTGAGGTATTTCGCCCGGTAACGCCGATTCATCAATATGGGGAGAAACACTGCTAAAAGTGAGTCCTAAGCGTGAAAGTAATTCCCGACGATAGATCGAAGAGGAGGCAAGGATGAGGGGGGGTGTCGTCATAAAAGCGTGGGTTCGTTACCAGGATTAGATCAGATCGTCTAAGTCGTTGCTTATTATCGGCTTTCTGAAAAATAGCTTTGACTTTATGGCTAAAAAACACTATTATTCCACGTTTATGTAGGCTGCAGTGGGATACAGGGTTCGATACGGTAATAGTGATGTTCATCGATACTGAAAAGTTTGTTCGCGAAAAAAGCCGTTTAGTCGGTCAAATGCCAGTGTCGGGTTTTGAGCGCTTGGCTGACCAATTATGGCGCGCTCCCCATGAGGTTAAAACCGAATCAGACGTTCATTACGAGTTATCGGGAGGACAGGATTCGCGTGAGCGCTCTATATTGTCCTTACGAGTGAGCGGACATTTGGCCTTACAATGCCAACGATGTATGCAGGCTTTGGCTTTTGCTTTATCGGTAGATACCACCGTACGACTGGTCGAGGAAGCCTTAATCGAGCAGGAATACAGTGATGATCCGTTGGAATGGGATTGTATTGCTCAAAGTAGTGAAATGGACGTCGCAGCGTTCATAGAAGATGAGATTTTGCTCAGTTTACCTGCCTATCCTCGGCATGAGGACCAGAGTGATTGCAAGATGGCAAAAGTGGGTGAATTGGGTTTAGACGAAGTGTTAGACGAAGACTTGAACGAACGCTCAAGTGCGAGCAAGAATGCCTTTGGTGCGTTGAAGCAATGGCGAACCATGGATCACAAAGAATTTAAATAGAAGGAGTTTCAAATGGCTGTTCAGCAGAATAAAAAATCCCCCTCAAAACGGGGCATGCATCGCGCTCATGATGCCTTAGTAGCACCCTCACTCGCATTAGAGCCCACCACCGGTGAAGTGCATTTACGCCATCACATCAGTCCCAATGGTTTTTACCGTGGGAAAAAAGTCATTAAATCCAAAGGCGAATAAGAGTTTGGGTGATTGCCATAGAGCTTGGTTGCGTATGGCATGTTTGACTACTTAATGTCCATGCGATAGCGCCCCATGCAGGTTACAGTAGCAGTTGACTGCATGGGAGGAGACTACGGGCCACCGGTGACTGTACCGGCGGTGTTGTCTTTTCTTTCGAACGATCCCGAAGTATCTGTGGTTTTGGTGGGGCTGTCTGAACTTATTCAGGTCCAATTAAATACCCTGCGTCCCGCACCCGCTTTATTGCAGCGCTTACGTATTGCGCACGCAAGCCAAGTGGTCGCGATGGACGAAGCACCCGCTTCCGCCCTTCGGGGTAAAAAAGATTCCTCCATTCGGGTCGCGGTTAATTTATTAAAAAACCGTGAAGCCGATGCCTTCGTGAGCGCTGGTAACACGGGCGCCTTGATGGCAATCTCTCGCTACGTTCTTAAAACCTTGCCAGGCATTGATCGGCCTGCCATTGCCACGGTCTTGCCGGCGTTAAATGGCCATGTCTACGTGCTCGATTTGGGCGCCAATGTCGATTGCACCGCAGAACATTTATTGCAATTTGCCGTCATGGGCTCTGCCATGGTGAGTCGAGTAGAGAATAAAGCTCAACCCACAGTTGGGTTACTGAATATTGGCGAAGAAGATATCAAAGGCAATGAAGTCGTTAAGAAGACAGCGCATTTGTTGCGCGAAAGTAAACTTAATTTTTATGGCAACGTCGAAGGTAACGATATTTTTAAAGGAACCACTGATATCGTGGTGTGTGATGGCTTCGTTGGTAACGTCGCATTAAAATCAGCAGAAGGCCTCGCTTTACTCATTCGTACGATGTTAAGGGAAGAATTTAACCGTAACGTGTTAACGCGCATCGTTGGTTTACTAGCGATGCCCGTGATGAACGCACTGAAAAGAAGAATTGATCACCGTGAGTTTAATGGCGCCACCTTGCTCGGCCTTAAGGGTGTGGTATTAAAAAGCCACGGTTCGGCCGACGAGTACGCTTTTAATTGCGCGTTAAAGCGCGCGGTGGAAGAAGTCAGAACCGGTATGCTCGAGCATATAACCACTTGCCTTAACGAGTGGTTGCCCCCTGAAGTGAAGACCGAAGAAAATGAAGTGAGTATCTGATGTTTTATTCTCGTATAGCCGGCACCGGCAGTTACTTGCCAGAGAAGATTCTAACCAATCAGGCCTTAGAATCGAAAGTTCAAACCAATGATGAGTGGATTTACTCCCGCACGGGAATAAAACAACGTCATGTGGCTGCAGAGGGTCAGCTGACCAGTGATCTTGCGTTCGAAGCCGCGAGCCGAGCCTTAGAGGCAGCCCACTGCACGGCGGCAGACGTGGATTTAATTATTGTGGCGACCACCACTCCCGATATGGTTTTTCCCAGTTGTGCCTGCATTTTGCAACACAAACTGGGCGCTACCCGAGCCGCCGCCTTCGATTTGCAAGCCGTGTGTAGTGGTTTCATCTACGCGCTCTCCACGGCCGATCAATTCATACGCAGTGGAAATTTTCGTAAAATACTGGTCGTTGGTGCGGAGATCCTCACCCGACTCATTGATTGGTCGGATCGATCCACCTGTGTTTTATTTGGCGATGGGGCAGGGGCCGTATTGCTAGAGCAATCCACCCTCCCTGGTATTTTATCCTCACACCTACATGCCGATGGTAGTTATGCCCCCATTCTGTCGGTGCCGGGTAATCTTCGTAATGGCTTGTATGAAGGTGGCGCCTATCTCCAAATGGAGGGCAATGCCGTTTTTAAATTTGCCGTTAAAGTATTAGGGGAAGTATCTGAAGAAGCCCTCAGTGCGAATCATTTAGATAAATCCGCACTCGATTGGCTGATTCCTCATCAAGCCAATATCCGCATTATTCAAGCCACGGCCAAAAAGCTTAGTTTGCCGATGGATAAGGTGATTTGCACAGTCGATTTACATGCCAACACCTCGGCCGCCTCTATCCCACTCGCACTGGATTGTGCGGTACGAGATGGTCGGGTTAGAAAGGGTCAGTTGGTATTGTTAGAAGGGGTAGGAGGCGGCTTTACTTGGGGTGGTGTGTTGGTCAGAATGTAACTTTCATCGATTAATTAAAAAAATTATGAATAACTTTGCACTGGTATTTCCCGGGCAGGGCTCACAATCGGTCGCCATGATGAAGTCGTTTGCCGAAGAGAGCGTCGTTAAACAAACCTTTGAAAGAGCCAGCCAAATCTTGAGTCAAGATTTGTGGCAACTCATCAGTGAAGGCCCAGCCGAACAATTAAATGCAACAGTTAATACCCAACCGATCATGCTCACGGCAGGCTTTGCTATTTATGAGGCTTGGTTAAAAGCCGGTGGTCCGAAACCGCAATGGTTGGGCGGTCATAGCTTGGGGGAATATACGGCCCTCGTTGCAGCCGGCGTCATTAGTTTTGAGGATGCTTTGCCGTTAGTGCGCTTTAGGGCCCAAGTCATGCAAGAAGCCGTACCCGTAGGAACCGGTGCGATGGCCGCCATTTTGGGACTGAGTGACGAACGAGTCAAAGAGGCTTGTCACGAAGCCTCAGCAGCAGATCCCCTCCAGGTAGTAGAGGCGGTTAATTTCAATGCGCCGAATCAAGTGGTCATTGCTGGCACTCGGCAAGCCGTGGAAGCCGCCGCGGCCGCCTGTAAAGCCAAGGGCGCAAAGCGCGCTTTGATGTTACCGGTGAGCGCGCCGTTTCATTCTTCACTGCTAAAACCGGCGGCGATGCGCTTGGCCGACTATATGCAAAACCTTCATTTTCATCCGCCGCTAGTCACCATTGTTAATAATGTGGATGCCTCAGTGGTCAGTGATCCCGAAGCGATTAAACAAAGTCTGGCACGTCAAGCGTGTAATCCCGTTCGGTGGGTTGAGCTCATTCGTTATATGGCGGCACAAGGGGTGACTCATGTGCTTGAATGCGGACCGGGTAAAGTGCTCAATGGATTGACCACAAGAATTGAACCCCATCTTAAAGGTTTTGCACTCACAGATCCCGCTTCATTACATCTGGCCATGGAGGCATTGAAATGAGCGTTTTAGAGCATCAGATAGCTTTAGTCACCGGGGCCACGCGGGGCATTGGGCGTGCTATTGCTAGCACTTTAGGTGCGGCGGGCGCTGTGGTCATCGGTACTGCCACCACGACGGCTGGAGCGGAAGAAATTAGTCAAAGGCTCATCCAAGAGGGGATCAAAGGCACGGGACTCGCGCTGGATGTGAATGATCTGACGCAGATAGAAGCGCTCAATACTCAAATCAATCAGCGTTTTGGCGATATTGCTATATTAGTCAATAACGCAGGTATTACCCGAGATAACTTGCTACTACGGATGAAAGAGGACGAGTGGGATAACGTCATGGATGTGAATTTAAAATCGATCTATCGGCTGTCTAAAGTAGTACTACGGGGGATGATGAAAGCGCGCGCGGGCAGAATCATCAACGTGGGTTCGGTGGTCGGTAGCACGGGTAATGCGGGTCAATCCAATTACGCTGCGGCTAAATCTGGGATGATTGGATTTTCTAAGTCCTTGGCCCGTGAGATTGGTAGTCGAAATATCACCGTTAATTGTGTCAGCCCTGGCTTTATTGATACGGATATGACCCGTGGACTGACGGAAGAGCAAAAAAAATTACTTTTAGGCCAAATTCCTCTAGGTCGTTTAGGGCAAGTGAATGACGTGGCGCAAGCGGTGCTTTATTTGGCCTCTCCTTGTGCGAGTTACGTCACTGGCAATACCCTGCATGTGAACGGCGGCATGTATATGGACTAAGCGCACTGAAGGGTGCGCAAACCGGAGCAAAATCAGCACATTCCTATAAGCGATTGTTTAATGGATGCTTTTTACGCGACAAAAGATGGTAAAATACGGCACTGACTTGAGGTGCCTTGTTAGCTTAGCGATACGAGAAAAGTCAATATTTATTAAG
The DNA here is from genome assembly GCA_903893565.1 of uncultured beta proteobacterium. Classification (GTDB taxonomy): domain Bacteria; phylum Pseudomonadota; class Gammaproteobacteria; order Burkholderiales; family SG8-41; genus UBA5216. The sequence continues at coordinate 17,379 of CAITMU010000125.1, forward strand.
ATAAGGGGATTACACATGGAAAATGTCGAGCAACGCGTCAAAAAGATTGTTGCCGAACAACTGGGCGTCAATGAAGCTGACGTCAAGAACGAGTCATCGTTTGTTAATGATCTGGGTGCTGATTCGCTCGATACCGTTGAACTGGTTATGGCTTTGGAAGAGGAATTTGAGACAGAAATCCCTGACGAAGATGCTGAAAAAATAACCACGGTTCAACAAGCCGTTGACTACATTCAAAGCCATTCCAAGGACTAAATAGGCTGAATTCATAATGCTCTGCTAACCCCCGATTCTGAAGGGGGAGCGGGGTTTGAGTTTTCTCGTTTTTTTCCATTAACTTTTTGCCGCGTTGTCTACCGGCTATTAGTCCCACATTTGATCATGCCACGTTCTTCTTTGCGCAGAGTCGTCGTTACGGGTTTGGGAATTGTCTCTCCAGTGGGTATTGGGGTCACTACCGCTTGGGCCAATATTAAGGCTGGCCGCTCAGGCATTGGTCCGATTACTCGTTTTGACACCAGTGGTTACGCCTCCCGCATTGCTGGGGAAGTAAAAGATTTTGATGTCACTCAATGGCTTAACGTCAAAGAAGCACGGCGTTTTGATACTTTTATCCACTATGGCTTAGTTGCCGGCATCGAAGCGCTCAAGGATTCAGGCCTGGATCTGGAGCGAGTCAACCGAGAAATGGTGGGTGTGTGTATCGGTTCTGGTATCGGTGGGTTACCCCTGATCGAAGATACCCATAAAGCGCTCACAGCCGGTGGGCCACGTAAAATCACCCCATTTTTTGTGCCTGGATCCATTATCAATATGATTTCCGGGCAGCTGTCGATTATTTATGGCTTACAGGGTCCTAATATAGCGGTGGTTTCAGCGTGCACCACGGCCAATCACAGTATAGGTGAAGCGGGACGTTTAATTGAATATGGCGATGCCGATGTGATGATTGCTGGGGGGGCTGAATCTTGCATTTCGCCCTTAGGGGTTGGTGGATTTGCCGCTGCCCGTGCGCTGTCATCTCGCAACGATGACCCAACAGCGGCCAGCCGTCCTTGGGATGTGGGCCGTGATGGATTTGTTATTGGTGAGGGGGCCGGCGTTTTGCTATTAGAGGAGTATGAACACGCTAAAGCACGGGGTGCTCGCATATATTGCGAACTCGCAGGCTATGGCATGAGTGCCGATGCCCACCATATTACCGCACCCAGTGAAGATGGCTCTGGCGCCATCCGTTGCATGAACAACACGCTGCGTAATGCAGGCCTTAATCATCATCAGGTGGATTACATCAACGCGCACGGCACTTCCACACCCTTAGGGGATGTGGCTGAAACCAGTGCAGTCAAAGGGTGTTTTGGAGAACATGCTAAGAAATTAGCGTTAAGTTCCACAAAGTCCATGACAGGTCACCTGTTAGGGGCCGCGGGGGGAATTGAAGCGATATTCTCCGTCATGGCCATACATGATCAGATAGCCCCACCGACCATTAATTTGCATGAACCAGACCCGCTGTGTGATTTGGACTATGTACCCAATATCGCCCGACCCATGAAAATTGATGTCGCGTTATCCAATTCTTTCGGCTTTGGTGGCACCAATGGGAGCTTGGTATTTAAAAAGATTTAATGCCCCTTTTTTAGATTATCAGTATCACTGTTTTTTTGATCAATGAAGGTTGGCTCCTGGATGGACGATCCCTCAATACTGGTTAATGGCCAACCCTCCCACCAAGTGAATCTGAAGGATCGGGGTTTTTTCTACGGCGATGGAATTTTTAGAACCTTACTCGCCGTTAATGGCCAGCCTATTCAGTGGGCCCTACATTACGAAAAAATAAGTTTTGATTGCAAAGCCCTTGGGATCCCTTGTCCAGAACAGTCCCAACTACTTGCCGAGGTCTTGCAAACAGCGCCCCTTTATCCTAGGGCTGCCATCAAAGTCGTGATCACGCGCGGCGAGGGACCTCGAGGGTATGGTCCTCCTTTATCCGTTAAGCCCACCCGAGTGGTGATGTGCGAACCCCTACCCAAACGAGAAATTCCCTTGGAGGGCATTACGGTCCGAAAGTGTGAGATTCGTGTCTCAGAACAACCCTTACTGGCGGGGATCAAACATTTAAATCGTTTGGAAAATATACTGGCTCGTGCCGAATGGCGCGACCCTGCGATTCACGAGGGGTTAATGCTCGATCAAGCGTTAAACGTGATTAGCGGTACCATGAGTAATCTTTTTATCATTGAAGGCCACCATCTTCTAACGCCTGATTTATCAAGGACCGGTGTTGCGGGGGTGACGCGCGAGCGCGTCATAGGGCTATCTGAACAATTAGACTTAAAGATTTCAGTGGATCAACTCTCGTTTGACCGAGTCGCCTCAGCGGACGCGATATTTGTCGTCAATAGCCTCATTGGGTGCTGGCCCGTCGGACAATTGGAAGAAAAACGATTCCCTGCGCACGAAAAAGTTGTAAAAATAAAAGCGCTCCTAGGTCGTGATGATGCTTAAGTTGATGAAGCGATTAATGGCATTGATTGTGTTGATTCTAGCGGGATGTCTGACTGGATTTTTTTATCTCATTCAATTACCCCATGCGTTTAGTCCATCACGTCTTATTGTCGAAATTCAGTTTGGCAAGAGTCTACGCCTATTAAGTCGCGAGTTTACTCAACTCGGTTTGATTGAAAATCCTCAACTGTTTGAAGGGTTAGTCCGACTCAGCGCCAATGCCGCTCACGTAAAATCGGGTAATTACGAAATACACTCACCTATTTCTGCCTTTCAGTTGATGCAAAAAATCACCGGACACGACTCCGATCAATCGACGGTACGATTAGTGGAAGGATGGAATTTCCAGCAAGTGCGACGGGCGTTGGACGACAATGAAGCGCTCACACATGAGTCACGAGATCTGTCGGACCAAGACATTGCCAAAGCACTCGGGATTTCTGGCTCCGTACTGGAAGGGTTGGTCTATCCCGAGAGTTATTTTTCCCCTCGAGGCACTTCTGATCTACGGGTCCTGGCAAGGGGGTATTCTCGTATGCAACAAGTGTTAGAAAATGAATGGTCATCTAAAAGCGATGACCTCCCCTTGGAATCCCCCTATGAAGCGTTGATTTTAGCCTCGTTAGTGGAAAAAGAGACCGGACGAGCGGAAGACCGTGACATGGTATCGTCAGTTTTTGTGAATCGATTACGGAAAAATATGCGATTACAAACCGACCCCAGTGTTATTTACGGTATGAAAAATACCTATACCGGACATTTAAAACACCATGATCTTTTGGTGGATACCCCGTGGAACACTTATACTCGTTCCGGATTGCCTCCCACACCGATTGCCCTTGCGGGTTTGGCGGCCTTAAAGGCAGCCTTACATCCTCGGGTGAGTGATAAACTTTACTTTGTTGCGCGGGGGGATGGTAGTTCGCAGTTTTCAACTACTCTTGAAGAACACAATCTGGCCGTTAAGCGCTATCAAAGATCAGGAAAACCGTGATGCGAGGGCGATTTATTACGTTGGAAGGGATGGACGGGGCGGGTAAGAGCAGTCATTTAAGTTGGATCCCTGACTTTTTTGCCAGTCGTGGAATTAAGCTATGCGTCACACGTGAGCCCGGCGGCACCCCCTTAGGGGAAGCCTTGCGCCAAATGCTTTTAAATACCACCCAAAAGTCTCACCCCGATACCGAGGCACTTTTGATGTTTGCGGCGCGCCGAGAGCATATCGCTCAAGTCATAGAACCCGCCTTATCCTCAGGACAATGGGTGCTTTGTGATCGATTTACTGATGCCACCTTTGCTTACCAGGCTGGAGGAAGTGGGTTGGATTGGGGGCGAATTGAGCAGCTAGAAGCTTGGGTGCAAGGTGAGCTTCAACCCCACTTAACCTTGTATTTTGATGTGCCGAGCCAAGTGGGAAAGCAAAGAACGCAATCGGTTCGTGAGCCCGATCGATTTGAATCCGAAGGGATGGCCTTTTTTGATCGAGTGCGGGCTGGATATCTTAAAAGACTTAAACAATTTCCTCATCGTATGCATCTGATTGACAGCACTCAAAGTTATGAGGATGTTAAAGTAATGGTTGAGAGTATAATCTTAAGTAATTGTTTTTAATTGATAAAGTTATTAAAACCGTATTATTAATGTTATTTATTGGAAATATATAATAAGACTATGATTTTATGAGTTTTTATAGTTGGCACAAGCCTGCTTTTGATGAATTAGTCCGTCGAGCCGATCGTCTACCGCATGCCCTATTAATACGGGGGGCATCGGGTATCGGTAAGCGGGCTTTTGCCACGGCATTAGCCCGAGGATTATTGTGCGAAAAGCCTCTTAGCACTCTGGTTGCTTGTGGACATTGCGTCGCATGCCATTGGTTTGACGAGGGCAGCCACCCTGATTTTAGGTTGCTTCAACCGGAAGCCGATCAAGAGGTTGGGGAGGAGGAGTCTAGTGAAACGGATAAAAAGAAGAAAAAAGACATTTCTGTCGCTCAAATTCGCCAATTACCCCACTTTATCAACATTAGTAGTCATCGAAGTGGTCCTAAAATCATCATCATTCAACCCGCGGAGGCCATGAATGTGAATGCGGCCAACGCGTTGCTCAAAAATTTGGAAGAGCCGCCTGAAAATACCTTTTTTTTGTTAGTGACCCACAGACCTCAAATGTTAGCCGCTACGATTCGTAGTCGTTGCCAGCAAATACCCTTACCGATGCCCACAAAGGAAGAGTCCTTGTCTTGGTTGGAAGGCGTGGGGGTCAAAAATGTGGCGGTTGCGCTGGCTCAAGCGGGTGGGGCTCCTTTGTTAGCGCAAGAGATGGACAATGAAGCCCATTGGGCCTTACGCGCTCAGTTCTTGCAGGCCTTGTCCGCTTCGCCCTTTGATCCGCTGGGTTTAGCCGAAAAAATGGCCAATGAATCGATTGCTCAATTAGTCGGATGGTTACAAAGATGGACCTATGATGTGTCACAAGTCTGTTTTTCCATTGAGCCTCGCTATAACCCTGATTTTAAAGAGATTTTAAATAAACTATCCACCTCGGTCCGAGGGCTAGAGATGCTACGATTTCATCGGGAGTTGGTTCGCTTTCAGCGGGTCATTAACCATCCCTTGAATCCACGGCTACTGCTCGAATCGTTTTTCTTACGTTACGCTCAATTGGTCAGAAAAAAGAATTAATCATCATGTATATCGATTCACACTGTCATCTGGATTTTCCGGATTTAGTTGGACGCCTCGATGAAATATTACACCGAATGCAGGAAAACTCGGTGGATCGGGCCCTTTGCGTGAGTGTCAATCTGCAGGATTTTCCACAAGTGCTGGCCCTGGCAGAAAAGCATCCCCATTTGTATGCCTCAGTGGGTATTCATCCTGATTATCCGGATGTTCCAGAAACCACGGTCGAAGAGTTAGTGCGTCTATCCCTGCACCCCAAAATCGTAGCGATTGGTGAAACCGGATTAGACTATTACCGGCTCACCGGTGACCTCGATTGGCAACGTGAGCGTTTTCGTATTCATATTCGTGCCGCCGTCAAAACTCAAAAGCCCTTGATTATTCATACGCGCTCATCAAGCGAAGACACCATTCGCTTGATGCAGGAGGAGGGGGCCAGTCAAGCCGGTGGTGTCATGCACTGCTTTACGGAGTCATGGGAGATTGCAGAGGCGGCCATGGCGATGGGGTTTTATATCTCTTTTTCTGGAATCGTGACTTTCAAAAGCGCTAAAGCCTTGAAAGAAGTCGCCCAAAAAATGCCCTTAGATCGCATGCTGATTGAAACCGATTCACCCTATCTTGCCCCCGTGCCTTTTAGAGGTAAGATTAATGAGCCGGGCTATGTACGATATGTGGCAGAAGAAATTGCTCGCTTAAGGCAATGTCCGGTTGAGGATATTGCTGAGGCCACCAGTGCTAATTTTTTAAAATTATTCAAAATCAAGGAGGGGAGGGCATGATCCAATGGCTACCGAAGGTGTTGTTGTCCATCGCATTGTTAGGCCTAACAGGTGTTTACGCGCCGCTCATACAGGCTGACACCTATAACGATGTTTTACGTGCCGTTGAAATGAATTTTGCAAAAGAAGTCAATGGATTACTTAAAAAAGGGGTCGATGTTGATACCACCAATCAGGAGGGCGAAAGCTTACTTTTAATGGCATGCAAAGCGGGCAATCGCGATGTGGTTGAAGTTTTGTTAAATGCCAAGGCTAACGTTAATCTTCTGAATCAATGGGGCGAATCAGCGATTATGTTAGCGTCCTTAAAAGGATATACCTCAATTGTAAAATTACTGCATAGTCATGGCGCCCACATTGAGAAGCGAGGATGGAACGCATTCATGTATGCCGCGGCTAATGGGCACTTAGACATCTTGCGGTTTTTGTTTGAACAGGGGGCAAAACTAAATTCATATTCTGAAAACGGCACTACGGCGCTGATGATGGCGGCTCGAGAAGGACAAACTGAAGCTGTTTTATGGCTCATGTCTAAAGGGGCCGATATTAATCACAAGTCAGACAGTGGTTATACCCCGATGAAAGTGGCTAAGATGAGGGGCATGGAGGATATTGTGAAATTATTATCCAAGGCGGGGGCCAAAGAATAAGGCTATTTTTGGATATAGAAAAATTGATCAAACCAAGCAGGGGTAATACGACAGAATGCAGCTATGTGTTGGTATTTATAATGTAATAAAATTATATAGTTTGAATGTTTCTGTCCTACACTGTATTCATTGACACGACTCTCTAATATGTACATAATAATGTACATATTTACAAGGGGTTTTATGCGGGAAGCTACGTTCACCATGTTGCGCAATCACGCCAAGGATTATTTTGATGCCGTCGAAGGGGGGGATACGGTTCGTATCTTTCGCAACGGCAAAGCCATTGCCGAAATTGTGCCGGTCCGTTCGGGTGTTCCATCCTGGAAAAGGCAAGCCACACCCTTGACGGTTAAGGGCTTGTCATTGAGTCGGGAAATACTGAGCGATCGTGAAAAGTCGGCGTGAAGGTATTTCTGGATACCTCGGCTTTTGCGAAGCGATATGTTGCAGAGCAAGGATCGGACAAAGTGTTAGAGTTGTGCCAGCAGGCAGATAGTCTCGTCGTTAGTGTCATTTGCCTACCGGAATTAATCTCCACGCTGTCCCGCCTTCTACGGGAAAAGAAATTCGCCAAAGCGGATTACCAAAAACTGAAGGCTGAGGCGATGGCGGATCTGGCGGATGCCGACATCTGCCTGATCACACCGGACATTCTGGTCTCAGTGGTTCCCCTGCTGGAGACGTATCCACTTCGAGCAATGGATGCCCTTCATATAGCCTGTGTGCTTGCCGTCAAGCCTGACATTTTTATTTCGGCTGACCATAGGCAACTTTCGGCAGCACGAATGGCGGGGCTCAAGATTGTTGATGTGTCATGAGTCTCTAACGCAAATAAAAGGCGCTGTCCGGCCAAAAGATGCATTTGAGCACCTCAACTCCACATTAGCCCTCAAGAGATAGCATGGAGCCATTCGAGGAGAATTGTCCCATCCCATCAGCACACGAGAAATGTTACTGAGGCTCGCTATTTTTTGATTCAGTTTCTGCTCAATCAGTGCAATCTCTCCAAGCGGGCGATTGCTGAATCGATTGGCGTGAGTCCTGAAGTGGACCCCATCTTCTCGCAACACTATCAATTACCATAAATACAATGATGTGTTGCATTAAAAATGGTAGTTTTAAGCTAATTAAGCAACACTAATAAATGTACTATTGATTCGTATAATGTATATTATGTAAAGTAATGGATGGGGTAACATTCGATTATTCACATTAAGTTCGGGCTCTTATTGAACCCAACCCCAGGGACTCACCCCAACAAAACACGATACGCCCGCCACAAAGAGATCCGGCACAGGAAAAACGGACGTCAAACAAACTCTATTCTGCGTGAATTGAAAATTACTTTAGATTACGTTCATGTAATACCGGATAATCGAAATAAAGTGTTATAGAATTCAAACGCAATTTGAATAATTGCTACAACAATAAGAATGCAATAAATACCTATGAGAAATAAAAATATGGAGGAAACCCTATTGATCATCCTGTTAAGCTTTGTGGGACTCATGATGATGAATCCTGCTGTGGCTCTTGATTACCCTAATCGTCATATAAGACTAGTCGTGCCATGGCCTCCTGGCGGAGGCATTGATATTACAGCGCGTGCTATAAGCCCGAAGTTAACAGAAAATTTAGGTCAATCGGTGATAATCGATAACCGTCCCGGTGCCGCTGGCATGATCGGCACCGATGCGACTGCACGGGCTGCACCGGATGGATATACCTTAATATTAGGTGCAGCCGGTCCACATGCGATATTGCCACTGTTAAATCCAAAGTGCCCCTACGGACTGAAAGAATTTGACGAAGTGATCCATTTCGCAGATACATTCTATGTCATGGTCGTTAACCCTTCCCTTCCCATCAATACCGTTGAGCAATTGATTCAAGCCGCGAAGTTAAAACCAGGTGAATTAACGATCGGATCTTCCGGTTCAGCAACCCCAGCCTTTATCTCGGGTGAATTGTTTCGTGTTCGATCCGGTGTCAATCTCAATCCTGTTTTCTACAAAGGCGCTGGCACACCAGTGCTGGAAGTGATGGCCGGTCAGATTTCAATGACCATTGAGACGATTTCACCGATATTGCCTTACGTTCAAAGCAAAAAATTAAGAGCGCTTGCGATGACCGCATCGCAGCGATCCAATCAAATTCCTACAGTGCCAACCTTTGCTGAATCAGGTTTTCCTGGTTTTGAAGTGGTTAATTGGTATGGAATTTTAGTCCCCGCAAAAACCCCCTCCACCATCATTCAAAGATTAAATAAAGAATTGACCTCTCTTATCAAAATCCCTGAAGTGCATGACCGATTAGTGGGATTTGGATTAGAGGTTTTTACAAGCACTGCTGAAGAGTTTACGAAATTTCGAAAACTTGACATGGTTAAATGGGCAAAAATCATTAAGGATATCAATTTACAATATCAATAAATGATCTAAAGCCTTTAGGAGAAATGCTTTTTCAAAGACGCTGAAATGACGGCCTTATTAAAGATCAATTCCATAATCTTGTTTGGCTTTTTTCATCACGTCAGGGCCAGGCATTTGATAGAGCATTTTTCGACTCACGACCGTACCCATGATTTTATGAAGTTTAACGGCCGTCTCCGTCATTTTTATTAGCATGGCTAATCCGTCGACGATTAAGGCCCCTTCTATTTCTCTAAGCCCTCGCCTCGCTTGCATAACGGCATGTGAGCCACAAGGAATGATGACCTCTGCACCGGCTCTGACGGCTCTTTTTGCCGCAAGATCAAATTCGTTCATAATCCTTTCATGCGCCTTAGGATCAATAAATCCTTGCCGAAAATCAGTTAAATCTGGAATGTTCATCGCTTCAATAGACGCTAAGCGATCAGTAAGGCCATAGAGCATTAATTTTTGCTCATAAGACAGGGCAAATTTAGGATTGGGCGTTATGAGTGAAAAACGTCTTCCCATCATGCAAGCCATGAGAGCCGTTGTTTCCAGAAAACCCATAACGGGAATATCAAGAATTTCTCGCGCTTCGACTAAGGCTGGATCGGTGGAATTAAGACTCACGAATGCGTCGTAGCGTTTTTCTCCAGTCGCGGCTTTGCATTTTAAAACGTTTTCAATAATATCAGGCATGTCGATAGCCTGGAAAAAACGAAACTGTTCTCCTAGACCCCCTTTAGCCGTGCCATGCACTTCAATCTCAACGCCCGGGTCGGCTATGGATCGAAGGTGTTGCTCTAAGGCTTCGTGAAAATTAGGATTTCTTTGTCGAGATGAAAATACCTGAACCCATAATCGCATGATTAAAATCCCCCCATTTATTTTTTTATCATTTTTTATTTTTAAAGCCAAACAATTTAGCGGGGTTATCCACTAAGATCTTTTGCTGAATATTTTTATCAGGCATCCATTGAGCAATTAGATTAAATAAATCAATCGAATGGACTCGATGTGAATTGGATAGATAAGGGTAATCACTCCCCCAAATAACATGATCGGGCGCTGCTTCAATCAGTGTTCTTGCTATGACAGTTGAGTCCTCAAACAAAGGTTCACTGGCCATTCGATAAGGAGCGGTTAATTTCATGTAACAACGACCTGGGCCATGCTTTAAAAAATCAACCATTTTGAGAAGGCCGGGTTGTTTAGCACCATCACGGGCTAGGAACATTCCAAAGTGGGCCAAGGTAAATTGAGATTTTAGATTTTTGTAGACATCTAACATCTCCACTATTAACCAACTGGGTGACAAAATATCCAGTTGCCAACCGATTTCAGCGCATCGGGCATCCAGTCTTAATAACCGTGGTAAATGTTTTTCCATGAGCCCAGCTTCCACAGGGCGATTGGGCGGACCTAAGTTAAATCGAATACCGACAACCCCAGCGCTGTGTAACCGGGCTAACTCAGCATCGCTAATGTTTTCATCAACATCGGCAATACCTTTGGCATTATCACCACACAGTTTGATCGCGTCCAGCATGCATGAGTTATCACGACCGTAAGTGCTCGGTTGTGTAAATACCATACGCTCTATTCCGCATTGCGTCGCAAAGTCCTGATATTGCGCCATGTAATCAGCCAACGGAAGTGCGGGAGGAACGTTTCTTTTTTCAGCGCTATAAGGATAGGTGACAGGATCTCCAAATACATGCAGATGCGTGTCGCAACTCAATGGGGGGGCTTTTAAAATCGGCTTTTTATTATCGATCACTATGGCTTCTTCCTCTATTGTTAATGGCGGCTAGCGCATTGAGGATTTTTTTTCGTTCAATGGCGCTTTACAAGTATTCTGATACTACCAAATATTGTTAGAAAATTTGTCTTTTGAGTATTTTTTTAATAATAATCTAAGATAGGACATTCATGTAAAATGAATGATATAAAAATTCACTGGTGTTGATCCAACTAAATGAGTCGGGGAAAATAATGATGCAACCAAATAGAATTCGTCGGGTTATTGCGCAGGGTGGCGTTGCCGTGGGAATGCAAATCATGGAATTTGGTACTCGTGGCATGGCAAAGATTTTAGCCACCACCGATATTGATTACGTGATCATTGATATGGAGCATAGTGGATTTGGCTTAGATCGTGTGGCCGACATCATTGCTTGGTTTAAGGCAACTGATATAGCCACGATTGTACGTGTGCCTGAAAATCTTTATCATTATTTGGCGGGTGCTCTGGATGCAGGTGCAACGGGAGTGCAAGTGGCGAGTATCGAAACCGCCGAGCAAGCTCGCGCTGTCATTCAATCAGTTAAGTATGCGCCGATGGGGAATCGTGGATTAGGATTAACTGCCGCACATAGTGATTTTAAAACCCCGAAGGCCTCAGAATATTTACCATTTAAAAATAAAGACACGGTCGTGATCATGCAAATTGAAACCGTTAAAGGTCTTGAGAATTGCGATGCAATTGCTGCGGTAGAAGGGTTGGATGTGCTTGCGGTGGGTGCAAATGACATGACTTTTTCTTTAGGTATTCATGGTCAATTTGAGCACCCTCTTCTGACTCAAGCGATGGAAAAAGTTATTGCCAGTTGTAAAAAACATGGAAAAATTGGTAAATGTCATCCTCACCATACTGAGCAAATCGCACAATTTGCCAAAATGGGATACTCCATGATGATGGCCAATAGTGATGTCTCGCACCTTCGTTCTGGAGTTAAGGCAAGCGTTGAGAAGCTTCGTAGCCAGAGTAAAATTTCTTGATTTGTAAGAATTAACGAATCTTATTTTTCAGGTCGTTTAATCCTATTTTTCATAGGGCAAGTTTTTTTGACGACACTTGACATGAAGCGAAGTGCAGTGCCATGCAGTGCGCGAAGCGGTGAACCTTTTTCGAACGGCAAATTCGAAATCGACCTCAATGCTGTCTGGGAGACGGCACAGGAATGACTGCCAGAGTTGCCGAAGCCACTATCTGCAGTGAGGCAGAACACCTCGAATCAATCGGTTTGATAAGATTTTCTTCGAATTCAATCCTAAGTGTATTGCGCTTTTTTTTGACAGTTTTTTTTAAATCACTTAAAAAGCGGAAAGACCCGTTTGCGCACGACCTAAAACTAATGCATGAATATCATGGGTGCCTTCCAGTGTATTGATCGTTTCCATATTCATCAGATGACGAATCACATGGTATTCATCAGAAATCCCATTACCCCCCAGCATATCGCGAGCGTTTCTAGCAACTTCCAGTGCTTTACCGGTGCAATTTCTTTTAACCAAAGAAACCATCTCAGGGGTGGCTTGCCCTTTTTCTCTCAAACGAGATAAATGTAAGCTCGATAATAAACCCAACGTAATTTCAGTTTGCATATCCGCTAATTTTTTCTGGATCAATTGATTCGCCGCTAAGGGCTTGCCAAATTGCTTGCGATCCATCGTGTATTGTCGAGCAATATGCCAACAGGCTTCTGCAGCGCCCATAGCGCCCCAACAAATGGAAAAGCGGGCATTGTTTAGGCAGCCAAAAGGTCCCTTCAAACCCTTGACACCGGGTAACAAATTTTCATCGGGCACGAATACTTCATCCATCGTGACTTCACCTGTTTGTGAAGCCCTGACTGAAAACTTACCCTCAATTTTTCGGGTAGATAGACCTTTCATGCCACGTTCTAAGATAAACCCTCTGACAACCCCCTCCTCGTCTTTGGCCCAAATAACCAGAACATGAGCGATCGGAGCGTGAGTAATCCAAAGCTTGCTGCCCGTTAAAGACCAGCCACCCGGAACCTTTTTGGCTCGAGATTTCATGCCGCCTGCATCAGAACCGTGATCAGGTTCTGTTAGCCCGAAACAGCCCAAGAGTTCACCCGTTGCCATTTTAGGAAGATATTTTTGGCGATGTTCCTCACTGCCATAGGCATAGATGGGGGTCATCGCAAGACCGGTTTGTACGCTGCACGCGGATCTAAACGCAGTGTCAACCCGTTCTAATTCTCGCATGACAAGACCATAAGCAACATAACCGATACCGGCGCATCCATATCCTTCAAGAGGGGCCCCCAGAAAACCTAATTCCCCCATCTCTCGCATGACGATAGGATCGAAGGATTCGTTACGATTCCAATCACGGATTCGAGGGAGCAATTTTTCTTGTGCATAGGCGCGAGCCGTATCACGGATCATGCGTTCGTCATCCGTCAGTAAATCTTCAATCAGTAACGGGTCTTCCCATTTGAATTGTCCACCAATCAAAGTGACCTTCGTAAAATCAGTCATATCAATCTCTCTGCATGCCGTTATAAAGCGATATTGAAAAAATAAAGGCCGGTGTGATTTCACCGGCCGGTCTTAGATTACTTGAACCGGAGGGGGCAATTGCCCCCGTTCGATTACACGCGTTCCAGAATAACCGCGGTGCCCTGCCCTCCACCAATACAAAGACTGACGAGCGCATAACGTCCGCCGGTGCGTTGCAATTGACGTGCGGCTGTTAAAGCAATTCTCGCTCCAGAGGCCCCTAAGGGATGACCGATCGCAATGGCTCCACCGTTCGGATTAACACGCGGATCATCGAAAGCGACGTCCAAGCCTTTTAAACAACCCAAGACTTGCGCGGCAAAGGCTTCATTAATTTCAATGATGTCCATGTCTTTAATGCTCATGCCTAAACGAGCCAATGCCTTTTTCGAGGCGGCTACTGGACCAATACCCATGATATGAGGAGGAGCCCCGTGAGAGGCAGAGGCAATAATACGCACCAACGGTTTAATACCCGCTTTTTCGCCAGCCGCTTTGGAACCGACGGTGAGGCATACGGCGCCATCGTTAACACCCGAGGCATTGCCCGCGGTGGTAATGCCATCTTTATAGAGCACCTTCATTTTGGCTAATGTGGCAACATCACTTTCGGGCCTGGGATGCTCATCATCACAGATGGCGGGAACTGGGCCTTTACGGGTCGGTGGTAATTCAATGGGGATAATTTCATCTTTAAAAAATCCGGCCGCCTTGGCTGCCGCATATTTTTTTTGTGAAGAAGCCGAATAGATGTCGGCTTGTTCACGGGTAATGCCGTATTCTTTTGCCAAATTGTCAGAGGTTTGGGGCATTTGGTCATCACCAAAACGCTTGACCAGTGCTGGGTTAGAAAACCGAGGGCCGATAGTGCTATCGTAGAATTTGATACCACGATCAAAGGCGGATTCTGATCGGCTCATGACAATGGGTGAACGGCTCATGCTTTCGACGCCACCCACAATAAATACATCGCCCTCGCCTGCCGTAATCGCGTGCGATGCATGCACTAAAGCGCCTAAGCCACTAGCGCAATTACGTTGAATCACCGTACCCGGAGTCTCAATGGGTAAATCAGCCATTAAAAGCGCGTGACGAGCCACACAACGGCTGTCTTCACCGCCTTGATTGGCACAGCCCACGATCACGTCTTCTATTTGGCTTGGCTTGAATGCGGAATTTGCCATGACCGATTTAATCACACTGCCCAACAAATCATCTGGACGCACTTTGGCTAATACGCCGCCATGACGACCAAAGGGGCTACGCTTACCTTCATATAAATAGGCATCTAACATTTTTAAATTCCTTTATTGTTTGAGGTTTTTTCGTTTTATTTTGATTACGGTTCTGGCGTCAAAAGGGAAACGCCTAATTTAGCGCGACGTGTGAGCCAGATATTAGGACGATATCGTGGATCTGCATAAATTTTATTCATGCTACTTAAAATTCTGTAGATATTTTTCACGCCTAAAACATCGGCAAATTTAAAGGGCCCATTCGGATAGTTAAGTCCCAATGTGACCGCTTTGTCGATGTCGGCTGGAGAGGCGGTGCGACTTTGTGCAATCGAGCATCCAATATTGACAATCATGGCTACAATTCTTTGGGCAATAAAGCCCGGACTATCTCGACAAACCGTCACAGGTACGCCATCACTGGCGAGTAAGCCGTGAGCTGCCTCTTTATAGGCAGCTTGCGTCAATGGTGTACTCATTATAGTGCGCCGTTTCACCATCGGAAACAACGTATCAACTGCCATGGTACGGGTCGGATCCAGTCCTTGGTCAGTGGCTGCTGTGGTCGCATCCTCTCCGATAGGAGTGACTAGAATCAAGGCTTTGGCAGAAGGAGTTTTACCTGTCTCAAGGTTTGCGCCCAACTGGCTTAGTAGAGCACTTAATTTGGCGTGGCCTTCGGCTTCCACCGGGCTAATCCACACTGAGTCTGGGCGAGATTTGGGAGCGGGAGCTTCTGGGGCCACAATCGCTTTCATATCAGCGTCGTAATTGTAAAAGCCTTTTTTACTTTTACGCCCTAGCACGCCAGCTTCATAACGCTCTTGCATGATTAAACTGGGTCTATAGCGCGGTTCTTGGAAAAACTGATTGTAAATCAGCGCTGATGCAGGTTGAGTGACATCCAACCCCGTCAGTTCCATGAGCTCAAAGGGGCCCATACGAAAGCCACCGACGTCACGCATGACGCGGTCGACATCAGCGAAATTAGAGATGCCTTCATGAACAAGATGAGAGCCTTCGAGGGTGAATCCACGCCCTACTTGATTGACAAGAAATCCGGGTGCATCGATGAGTCTCACGGGTTCCCGGGTCATGCGGCGCCCCAGGTCCATCAACGCATCACAAACCCAACTCTCGGTTAATAGCCCTGAGATCACCTCGACTAACTTCATCAAGGGAACGGGGTTAAAGAAGTGGAATCCGGCAAAACGATGAGGCGTTTTTAACTTTGCACCAATGGTGGTGACTGACATCGAAGAGGTGTTCGAAACGAGAATACATTCGGGAGTTACGATCGACTCGAGTTCAGCAAATAAAGCGCGCTTGGCCTCAAGATTTTCAATAATCGCTTCGATTACGACGTGACAATTGCCCATCTGCTTATGGCTATCGACAATTTCGATGCGATCTACGGAAGCTTTGGCTTCGGCTTTACTGATGGTGCCTTTTTCAGCAGCCCGATCTAGCATCTTACCGATGAACTCTTTGGCCTCTGCAGCACCACCGGGTCTGGCATCGGTCATTAAAACCTTCATGCCGCCTGCGGCTGTTACTTGGGCAATACCACGCCCCATGGCACCCGTACCAATCACTCCGACTGTCAAGTCAGGCCGAGAAATGTCCAACTTCATAAAACCCCCTCAGAAAATTTATAGGCAAAAAGCCCTCACACAACCATAAGTCAGGCCGTCAAATCAAAAGTTTTGCCAAAGAAACAGTGGCTTAAACGAAATAATTGTCATTATTCAACGATTTTTACAATTATAGGCGTTGCTCTTCATGGTGGCAATCATACGTCGCGGAGCTTAATTGCCAGTCTTTTGGCGCAAAAAGAATAATGCTGACAAAAGGGTCCATACAACACTTAAATGGGGTCTATTCCATTGCCAAGAAAAAGTAAAGCACCTCTCAGAAAAGCGTAAAAATTGGCTGAAAATCCTGCCCGACGATGAATTTAAGGATCTTGATAAGATTAAGAAAAAGCACGATAAAATGATGAAGCTTAAAAATCCTAAAAAAACCCCCTTTTTTTTGCAGTGCGATTATCTTAGCCTATTCATTCTCGGAAATTAACTTGATCCAAGACCCTCGTCCACAGCATTCCACAAAGGCCACAGACCCAAAAACACCTCGTGCTAGAGCCTCCTTAGGGCAAGTGGCTTCGACCATGTTTTGGTGTCTTTGTATGATAGGTCGAAAAAATACTTGGGAAAGAGATGGGGTGAAAATCTCGATCGGACAAGCCGTAATAGGTGGCGTTATCGCTGCCATAGTGATCGTTAGTGGTTTATTGCTTTTGGCACGTTGGGCCGTGCACTAAAAAAAATTAAATTTCATACTGGGATAAATAAAAAGAGAACACGATGAGTCATTTTCTATCAAAGTCGAAGCTTCAATCACATAATCAGTGTTCACGAAGACTTTGGCTAGAACTGAATCATCCCAAAACTGCCTCGAAATTTTTTTTATCAAAGGACTGCTAATTAGCCATCTAGCCAGAACTCCCAATGCAAAGGCAAAGCACTCCCCTTACTCCCGTCCTACAATAGTATTTTATTCTCGCATTTCTTCCGAATTTTTTTGCCTATACGATTCCATCACATTTTTTTTACAAAAAAGTTAAAGGTTTTTTCTCTTTTATTTCATGCTTAAAATTCAAAATCGAGAAATACCAGAAGCGGTGGTCAAGCACCTTGAGGACCATGGCATTCATCCCTTGATGGCTCGCGTCTACGCGGCTCGAGGTATTGATCATATTGAATCGATAGAAACTTCTCTGGCCCGCTTGTTGCCCCCGACTGGCATGATGAACGTTGAGTCCATGGCGCAAAAGCTCTCTCAAGCGATAGAAAAAAAAAGCCGCTTACTCATTATCGCCGATTATGATGCCGATGGCGCAACCGCTTGTGTCGTTGGATTACGGGCACTGCGAGCGATGGGGGCTCAGATTGATTATTTAGTTCCTAATCGATTTGAGTATGGCTATGGACTCACCGCAGAGATTGTGAATCTCGCGCATCAACAAAAAAATCCTGACATTATTATAACCGTTGATAATGGCATTGCCAGTGTTGAGGGTGTGCAACGAGCCAATGAATTGGGTATTCGAGTTTTAGTGACTGATCATCATTTACCGGGCGACGTGTTGCCCGCCGCTTGGGACATTATTAATCCCAATCAACAGGGTTGTCCTTTTGCTAGTAAGCATTTAGCCGGTGTTGGGGTGATGTTTTATTTAGCGTTGGCCCTGCGCGCGTTACTGCGCCAAAAAGGACAGCAAAATTTACCCAACCTATCCCATTTGTTGGATTTGGTGGCTTTAGGAACGGTGGCTGATGTTGTCAAACTAGATGACAACAATCGCATCTTAGTCTCCCACGGCTTACAATTGATTCGTGCGGGGCGCGCTCATGCGGGTATTGTGGCATTACTTGAAGTCGCAGGACGAGACGCTTCACAACTCGTTTCCCAAGATTTGGGCTTTACTTTAGGACCTCGGTTAAACGCAGCCGGAAGGCTCACCGATATGAGCCTAGGTATTGAGTGCCTGCTCACCGATGACCCAACTAGAGCGAAAGTTTTAGCAATTGAACTAGACCGATTAAATCAGCAGCGACGTCAAATAGAATCCACTATGCAAGCCTCAGCGATGGTTCGTTTGGAGTCCTTTGATCCCCAAGAAGCTTATACGGTATGCCTTTTAGATACCCAGTGGCATCAAGGCGTTATCGGTATTGTGGCTTCCCGTCTAAAGGACCAATTTCATCGCCCCACCGTGGCTTTTGCCAAGGGCGCTGATGGTTTAATTAAAGGATCTGGGCGCTCGATTGCAGGTTTACACCTACGAGATGCCATCGATAGGGTCAGCAAAATAGACCCCCAACTTATTTTACAATTTGGGGGTCATGCTGCTGCAGCCGGATTAACCCTACGAGAATGCGATTTTGAACGATTCAAAGCGCTATTTGAAGAAGTGGTTCAATGCCTCCTCACCCCAGAGGAGCTGCAACTCACGATCTATACCGATGGTTCATTACCCGCTTCATTGGTCAGTTTGGAGTCCGCCCAATTGATTCGTCAGGGCGTTTGGGGACAAGGTTTTGGGGAACCTCGATTTTCGGATACTTTTCAAGTTTTAAGGCAAAAAGTATTAAAAGACAAACATCTAAAATTAACCTTGGGTCGAGGCAGGAAGGCTTTTGAGGCTATATTTTTTAATGAAGTAGGCCCCTTGTCTGATTCTATTTTTGCGATTTACCGCTTGAATGTGAACGAATATAACGGCCTGCAAACCCCACAATTGATGCTCGAACATTGGCATGAAATCAGCAAACTAGAGGCTCAGTGAGTCAGTGATCGGTTATAATTTAGCCTTTTGAAAAGAAGCCCTTATACCTATGGAAGCTGAACGCATAAATATCATTGCTAAGCAATTGGGCGATATTGATTCACGTGCAACGGAGTTGCGGAGGTATCTTTGACTACGATAACAAACGTAATCGACTCGATGAGGTCACTCGCCTAGCCGAGGATCCGGCTATTTGGGCTGATAGCGCTCGCACTCAGGAACTTGGCAAAGAACGAAAAGCACTGGAATACACCGTGCATTCGCTCACCACTTTGGCCAGTAACATTCGTGATACGACTGAGCTTTTTCAGTTAGCTAGAACAGAAGCGGATAATGAGACTTTAGAAGTCACTGCAGAAGAAACCCTGCATCTTCTTAATAAAGTGGAAGAACTTGAGTTTCGCCGTATGTTTTCGGGTGAAATGGACGCGAATAATTGCTTTTTAGATATTCAATCCGGATCAGGTGGCACTGAAGCTCAAGACTGGGCCTGTATCCTTGAGCGCATGTATTTACGCTATTGTGAAGGCAAGAAATTTAAGGTTGAATTACTCGAAGAGTCCGCGGGTGAAGTAGCAGGCATTAAAAGTGCCTCCATCAAGATTAGTGGCGATTATGCTTATGGTCATTTGAGAACCGAAAGTGGGGTTCATCGATTGGTCAGAAAATCTCCCTTCGACTCGAATAATCGACGTCATACTTCTTTTGCCAGTGTGTTTGTGTATCCTGAGGTCGATGATTCGATTCAAATCGATATCAATCCTGCCGATTTACGAACCGATACCTTCCGCGCTTCAGGGGCTGGGGGGCAGCACATTAATAAAACCGATTCTGCTGTTCGTATCACGCATGTGCCTAGCGGGATTGTCGTGCAATGTCAAAGTGACCGCTCTCAACATAGAAATCGGGCTGAGGCGATGATGATGCTTAAGTCAAGGCTCTTTGAACTGGAGTTACGAAAACGTAATGAAGAAAAGCAGGCCATGGAGGATGCCAAAACCGATATTGGTTGGGGCCATCAAATCCGCTCCTATGTGCTTGATCAATCGCGCATTAAAGATTTGCGCACTAATGTGGAAATAGGCAATACCCAGTCTGTACTCGATGGGGCTTTGGATATCTTTATCCAAGCCAGCCTAAAACAAGGACTCTAAGTCATGGAAAATACACCGTCATTGCCCGAGATCGATACCAATAAAATCATCGAAGAGCGACGCGCAAAATTAACTGCCATTCGTGCCACAGGGATTGCTTTCCCAAACGATTTTGTGCAAAAAGATTTAGCCTCTTCCGTGAGTCAAGCGCACCAAGATAAGACCCACGAGATACTGGATCAGACGCCAATTGCTGCCACATTGGCCGGACGAATTATGTTTAAGCGAGTCATGGGTAAGGCTTGTTTTGCCAGTTTACAAGACACGACGGGCAGAATGCAGCTCTACTTATCTGAGGCCGACACCGGTAAAAGCAGTGTAGACTTATTTAAGCACTATGACATTGGCGATATTATTGGGGTCAGTGGGATCTTATTTAAAACCAAAACGGGTGAATTGACCCTACGGGTTAAGACGCTTCGATTGCTCACAAAGTCGCTTCGCCCCTTGCCTGAAAAATTTCATGGTCTGACGGACCAAGAAATAAAATACCGGCAGCGTTATGTTGATCTGATTGTGAACGAGGACACGCGCAATACGTTTCGTAAGCGTTCTCGCATTATTCAAACCATTCGTGATATTTTCAATCAAGAAAATTATCTCGAAGTCGAAACCCCTATGATGCAGGCCATTCCCGGAGGGGCGGCAGCCAAGCCCTTCATTACGCATCACAATGCTCTGGATATGGCGCTCTACTTAAGGATTGCCCCCGAACTTTATTTAAAGCGCTTGGTGGTCGGTGGATTTGAGCGGGTGTTTGAAATTAACCGCAATTTTCGCAATGAAGGCATGTCGACCCGACATAACCCTGAATTTACCATGTTAGAATTTTATTGTGCCTATATGGAAGTCAATGGCATGATGGATTTTATTGAAAAATTGATTCGACAAGTCGCCGAAACAACCGGTTCAGCACAAGTGAACTATCAGGGGCATTCGATTGATTTTGCCAAACCGTATCAGCGTCTGACCATTGCTCAAGCCATTACCCAATACAGCCCTCATATTGGACCAGAGGTGTTGGAGGATAAATCCAAAATTATCCAGGAGCTTAAAAAATTGGGTGAAGAAATGGACGACAGTGTGGGTCTGGGTGCATTACAGCTCGCACTATTTGAGCATACGGCAGAGACCCAATTAATTACCCCAACTTTTTTAATTGATTATCCCGCTGAAGTGTCTCCTCTTGCCCGACGCAATGATAAGCGTCCTGAGGTCACAGAGCGATTTGAACTGTTTATTGCCGGTCGAGAAATTGCTAACGGTTTTTCTGAATTAAACGACCCCGAAGATCAAGCCGAACGGTTTTTAGAGCAAGTCAAACAAAAAGAAGCGGGGGACGACGAAGCCATGCACTACGACGCTGACTATATTCGAGCGCTTGAATATGGATTGCCTCCGACCGCTGGGGCGGGTATCGGGATTGATCGCCTGGTGATGTTACTTACGGATAGCCCTTCCATTCGTGATGTCATCTTATTTCCGCAGATGCGCCCTGAATAAAAAATTAATTTTTTTCGAATAATACTTATTTTTATAGCATTCTGAGCCCTCATCATGGATCAACCCTTATGGACGCCCTCTGCAGAACGTATTCGTCAATCCCATCTCGTGGCGTTTACCGATTTTGTCAGTCAACGTTATAAGCGCACTTTTATCGACTATGCCGATTTGCATGCTTGGTCTTGTGAACAAAGAGAACAATTTTGGTTGTGTGTATGGGATTTTTGTCAAACGAAGGGCTCGATCGGCGGATTAAGTCATTTGCAGAATCGAGATCAAATGCCCGGCGCGCGTTGGTTTCCTCAGGCTCAATTAAATTTTGCTGAAAATCTTTTAAGGCAGCGGGGTCCCGAGGACGCCATTGTTTTTTGGGGCGAAGATAAAGTTAAAACTCGCCTGAGTTGGGATGACTTACAGGCGGGCGTTTCACGGCTTGCGCAAGCTTTGCGCCAAATGGGGGTAAAAAAGGATGACCGGGTAGCGGCTTATCTGCCCAATATGCCGGAAGCTGTGATGGGAATGCTGGCAACAGCTAGTATTGGGGCAGTTTGGTCATCCTGCTCTCCGGATTTCGGTGCACAAGGGGTCTTGGATCGTTTTGGTCAAATTACACCAAAGGTATTATTGGCAATAGAAGGCTATTACTATCAGAACAAAGTGATTGATGTTCGCGACCGTGTGGCACAGATGGCGTCAGCTATGCCTAGTTTAGAAAAAGTGATTTTGATTGATTACGCGCCCCCTGAATCGACCCCTGAGTTTATTCCCAAGGCGGTGCGTTGGGAGGAATTCTTATCCCCATTTACCGCTGCACCCATCGAGTTTGAATCCCTGCCCTTTGATCAACCGCTTTATATCCTTTATTCCTCCGGCACGACTGGAGTGCCAAAATGTATTGTCCATGGCGCAGGCGGCACCCTCTTACAGCATATGAAAGAGCATCGCTTGCACACCGATATCAAACCCGGTGATCGAGTTTTTTACTACACCACCTGTGGCTGGATGATGTGGAACTGGTTGGTTTCGAGTCTTGCCTCAGGAGCCACGTTGCTCTTGTATGATGGCTCTCCGTTTTTGTATCGAGGGAAAATCCTTTGGGATTATGCTGAAAAAGAATCGATGAGTATTTTTGGCACTGCGGCTAAATACATTGACGCCATTGCAAAACTGAATTTGCAACCCAAAAAGACGCATCAATTAAGCGCTCTGAAAGCGGTACTCTCGACAGGCTCTCCCTTGGCGCCTGAGAGCTTTGATTACGTATTTAGTCACATTAAGTCTGATCTTCATCTGGCCTCCATTTCTGGCGGGACGGATATTGTTTCTTGTTTTGCATTAGGCAATCCCAATGCACCAGTCTGGCGCGGTGAAATTCAGTGCGCAGGGCTCGGTATGAAGGTTCAAGTCTATGACGAAAAGGGTCATGCCATTTTGCAAGAAAAAGGGGAGCTCGTCTGTAGCGCGCCCTTCCCTTCGATGCCGTTGGGTTTTTGGAATGATCCCGAACAAAAAAAATATCACGATGCTTATTTTGCCAAATTCCCTAATGTCTGGTGCCATGGAGATTACTTAGAGGTGACGCAACATGGTGGGCTCATTATCTATGGTCGTGCTGATGCTGTATTAAATCCAGGTGGTGTCAGAATCGGAACCGCAGAGATTTATCGTCAAGTGGAGCGTCTTGACGAAGTATTGGAAAGTATCGCCATTGGACAAAATTGGAATAATGATGTTCGGGTCATACTTTTCGTTAAGCTAAAAGAAGGCTTAGTGCTCAACGAAGAGATTGTCAGTCGAATTAAACAACAAATCCGAGATAATACGACTCACCGACATGTACCGGATAAGGTACTACAGGTGGCCGATATTCCTAGAACTCGCAGTGGCAAGATTGTGGAACTTGCGGTTCGGGACGTCGTGCATAATGTGCCCATTAAAAATCAAGAAGCTTTGGCTAACCCAGAAGCGCTGGAATACTTTCGCCAGCGTATCGAATTACAAAGCTAGGCACAGGGCTTCATCCAGTAAAACACTTCATAGACGACCCGCTAACCTATTTTTTAAGGTGAATTATCACCCAAAGTGTACTGCTTGACGGGGCGCTAGAGTGGGCTTTACTAATTCCAGATCTGCCACCAAGGCACATCGCGCTTGTACGAGCCATTCAGATATTTACTCTTCGGAAAGTTTTTTATCATAATTCTTTCCGCATCAGACCTTAAATCATTAAGCCCTAACGCGTCATAGGACTTCACCATTAACAGTAAGCCCTCTTCGTTAGCTGGGGCCTCGGGGTAGGTCTTCAAACAATATTGCACCCGATTGGCGGTGGCTAAATAGGCCTTTCGATTGTAGTAATAGCGAGCCACATGAACTTCAAAACTCGCCAAGGCATTGACCAGATACTCCATACGCTGTATCGAGTCCGGTGCGTATTTACTTTGCGGGAACCGCGCCACTAATTGCTTAAAGCTATCGAAGGCATCCTTGGCCATTTTGGGATCTCTTTCCGTCATGTCCTGATTGCTGACAAATCCAAAAATGCCCAAATCCTCATTAAAATTAGCCAATCCTTTAAGGTAATAAACGTAGTCTAGGCTCGGGTGATTGGGGTGATTTTTAATAAAGCGATCGGCCTCAGCGATCGTGCCGGCCGGGTCCTTATCTTTATAATGGGCATAGAGCATTTCGATTTGAGCTTGTTGCGCAAAGCGACCGTAGGGGAAGCGCGATTCTAGCTTTTGATAAAAGATGATCGCTTTTTCATAGTTCGTTTCATCTAGCTTGAGGCGAGCCTCTGCATAGAGCTTTTCTGCTGACCAACCCTTGGTTTCATCAATTATCTCAGGCGTACTGCAGGAAACGAGCTGGAAGCCAAAGAAAAGCGCCAGTAAAAGGGTTAAACTATGCCGAATCATATATAAACCACCGAATTGAACACTTGAAAATAAGTAAAAATTATAACGTAATAACCCCTCCCGCGTTAGAGGAAGCCCCCTTACCGATCGAATTATCCGTGCCCGCCGACTGTGCAGGTCTGCGTTTTGATCAAACCTTGGCCAAATTGTTACCCCAACACTCTCGAAGTCGTCTTTCAGCTTGGCTGAAGGCGGGTCACATTCAGCTGGATCATCAACTGTCGAGTCCCAGTCAGAAAGTCTGGGAATATCAGAAAATTCAATTTATACCATTGACTGACCCTAAAGTGTCAGTTTTTGCTGCCCAGAGTATTCCGATTAACGTCGTGTTTGAGGATGCAGCACTTATTATTATCAATAAACCTGCCGGTCTGGTTGTCCATCCGGGCAGCGGCAATTGGGATGGAACACTCTTAAACGCGCTACTGAACCATTACCCTCCACTGAAAGAAATACCGCGCGCAGGGATTGTGCATCGTTTGGATAAGGATACGAGTGGCTTATTGGTCGTTGCCAAAACCCTTATTGCCCAAACCTCTCTCGTGCGTCAATTGCAAGTGCATAGCGTGACCCGCGAGTATGTGGCGGTCGTTCACGGCTTAGTTTCTCATTCGGGGGTGGTCGATGCGCCCATTGGTCGTCATAAAACACAGCGCACCCGCATGGCGGTAGCGCCCAATGGGAAGGAGGCGATTACCCATTATGAACCGATCGAATCGTTAATGATGGCAACGGTTTTATGCTGTCGACTAGAGACGGGACGCACGCATCAGATTCGAGTTCATATGACGAGCATTGGGCATCCATTAATCGGAGATCCCGTTTATGGCAGCAAACGTAAGGCACCGGAATTTAGTCGTCAGGCCTTGCATGCTGAAAAACTAGCGCTTACGCACCCGATCAATGGACAAAGATTGACTTGGCAGGCACCGATACCGGAAGACATCAAAACGTTGATCGAGGGCTTACGTCAAGATCCTGAATCGAAGGGAAAGCATAACAGTGCGTCAAAACGAATCTAAGCCGCATTGGCCAGCACAGTGGATTCGTCCCGATTGGCCGGCCCCGGCAAGGGTCAAGGCCTTTATCACCACTCGCCATGCAGGGGCGAGTCTGGGACCGTATTCAAGCTTTAATCTCGCCTTACACTGCGGGGATGATTCGGCAAAGGTTCTGCAAAATCGCGCGACTTTACGACAATTTTTACCGCAAGAACCTTTTTGGTTACATCAAATCCATGGCACTGACGTGGTGAGTGCCGATCAGCCTGCCTCTTTAGAACCGGCGCAAGCCGATGCCTGTATCGCTCAGTTACCCCATCATGTTTGCCCCATCATGGTTGCCGATTGCTTGCCGATCCTATTGGCCTGTGAGAGTGGGCAACGGGTTGCCGCCGTGCATGCGGGGTGGCGGGGACTAGCCGCCGGTATCATTGAAAAAACGGTCCTTACTTTGAGCCTTCAGGGCAGTGCCCCTGAACGTCTAATGGCTTACATTGGTCCGGGAATCGGTGCGAGTGCTTTTGAAGTGGGAGAAGAGGTTTATGACACATTTTTACGTCAGAATCCCCATAATCGTTCTGCCTTTATTCGCTCACCGCTTCAACGCTGGCATGCCGATTTGCATGCCCTGGCCTTAGTAGCGCTAAAAAGCGCCGGGGTTCACAAAGTTTATGGACAACCGGTTTGCACTTATTCAGATCCAGAAAGGTTTTATTCTTATCGAAGAGATCGAATAACCGGGCGCATGGCGGCTTTCATTTGGTTAGACTCATGAACTGCAGACTATTTTAGGCTTGGATTCACGTATACTGTTTTGGATGGAAGCCATCAAATAATCCGTTACGGCTTCGAATAAGAAAACGATAGACCCTATGACTACCCTGAGTTGGATTTTAATGGCCACCGTGAGCGGGGGCATGCTTTCTGTATTTTGTGCTTGGCTCATCGCCAAGCGCGCTAGTGCCGCCCAAGTTCATATCTTGATAAGCTATGCTGTGGGGGCTTTGCTCGGGGCTGTTTTTATTGAACTGCTCCCCCATGCTTTTATGAAAAGCGAACATTCGCATCAAACCGCTGCCACTCTTTTGGCGGGGTTATTACTTTTTTTTATCCTAGAAAAAATGGTATTGTGGCGGCATTGCCATTTGGAGCAATGCGAAGCTCATCTGCCCTTGGAGGTCCCTGCTAAGCCTGAGCCCTCCCAGGTGAACTCTCACGCTCAGCCCCCGTTAGGCTCAACGCATGGGGAGACTTCGCTTTCCCATTCCCATTCCCACTCCCATTCCCACTCCCATTCCCATTCTGAGCTGTCTCACGATAATGGTCGCAGCGGTTTAATGATCCTCATCGGCGACACTTTCCATAATTTTGTCGATGGTATTCTTATTGCTGCAGCTTTTTTAGCCGATACGCAATTAGGCATAGTGACCTCCGTGGCGATCATTACGCATGAAGTACCGCAAGAAGTCAGTAATTTTCTCATCCTGATCCACTCAGGATATAGTCGAAAAAAAGCCTTTGCGTTAAATTTACTATCCAGTGGTGCCATGGTGATAGGGGGGGTCTTGTCTTATTTTGCCCTTCAAACCCTGCAGCAATGGGTTGATACACTGATTGCTTTGGCCTCAGCCAGCATGCTCTACGTAGCTGTTGCCGATTTGATCCCTACCCTCCACCGAAGGACGGATCTGAAAGCCACTGCAGAGCAAGTTTGTTTGATCGCGCTGGGAATCGCCACAATTGGTATCATGAGTGTGTTGGCCCATGGGTTGGAGTAAATCCCCCCCAGCCTTTTACATGACCCACCTTCCCTGCCTTTTTTTTGCCAAGAAACATAAGCCAAGCGGATTAAGCCACTGTAGAATATCTCTCAAAGCCTAAAATAGAATTGCTATTTATGTCTCAATCCCAAGAAAATGTATGGCAGGAATTAACCGAACTGGCTGATTGGGTCATTAAGGCGCAAAAGCAGATCTTGGGCACGATGACCCATTCATTGGATGAATCCGCAGCCCCGATCGATACCAGCCAAATTTTAAAAGCTTTCGCTGAGGATTATTTGCGAAATCCCTTTAAATGGCAGTCGATGCAACAGAATTGGTATTCTGAGCAATTAGCTTTATGGACGAAAATGACAGGCGACCCCAGTTCCAGCCTAGAAGTGCCAACCCTAGATCGTCGTTTTCAGGCACCGGAATGGCAAGAACCTTATTTTCTTTGGTTAAGTCAATCGTATTTGATTAACTCGCGTTTTTTAGGCTCGCTCACTCAAACCGCGGATCTGCCTCAACAAGAAAAAAGAAAAGCAGACTTTTTGCTTCGCCAGTGGATTGAGGCCGCTTCCCCAGCTAACTTTGGTTGGAGCAATCCAGAGGCTTTAAAGTTGGCACAACAAACGCATGGTGAAAGTCTCGTCAAGGGTTTAGAAAATCTACGGAAAGATCTCCCTAAAGGGATGGTTTCCATGATCGATGAAAATGCCTTTGAGGTCGGACGTAATATTGCCATCACCCCTGGGGCGGTTGTCTTCGAAAATGAACTCATTCAACTGATTCAGTATAGTCCGATGACTCCCACGGTGCACCAACGTCCGTTACTCATGGTGCCCCCCTTCATTAATAAATTTTATATATTGGATCTTCAACCCTATAACTCACTCGTGCGATTCGCCGTTGAGCAAGGTCATACGGTTTTTATGGTGTCGTGGCGAAATGCGGATCTTTCAATCGCAAACGCGACTTGGGATGATTACGTTAACCTCGGGGTCATTGAAGCCATCAAAGTGATTCGTCGCATCACCAAAGTCAAACAAATCGATGGCTTAGGGTTTTGTGTGGGCGGCACTTTAATGGCAACCGCACAAGCGGTGTTACTGGCCCAGCGAAAAAAATATTTGGCTAGCCTCACCCTCATGGCCACGATGCTCGATTTTAGTGATACGGGGGACTTGTCCATTTTTATCGATGAAGCGTATGTCAAACTTCGAGAAAAAAGGGCCAGCGAGTCAAGCTTGGTCAAAGCACGTGAATTATCCGCCACCTTTGCGAGCCTTCGCCCCACGGATTTGATCTGGAACTACGTGGTCAATAATTATCTGAAAGGTCAAACACCTAAGCCATTTGATTTACTGTTCTGGAATAATGACGGTACTAATATACCCAGCAACATGTTTGCTTGGTATGTGCGCCATACTTATTTGGAAAATAAACTGCGTGAACCCAATGCGTTAAAAGTGTGTGGTAAGCCCCTAGATTTGAGTAAAATTATAATCCCCACCTATATCGTTGCCACTTCCGAAGATCATATTGTTCCTTGGAAAACAGCCTTCAATAGCACCCAGATTTTAAAAGGGCCTATACGATTTACACTGTCGGCCAGCGGACATATCGCTGGCATTATCAATCCGGCTTCAAAAAATCAGCGCCAATATTGGACCGATGGGCCCCTCTCATCCGATGCGCAGTCCTGGTTGGCGGGCGCAAAAGAGTGTTCCGGCAGCTGGTGGAATGATTGGAATCAGTGGATGGAGCAACAAGGCCAAAAAAAGGTTTCGGCTAGACTCACGCTAGGTAGCCCGGAGTATCCGGTCATTGAACCCGCACCGGGTCGGTATTGCAAGGTATTAGCTGAGCACTTGATCAGCACAGACAGTAACAATCACGAAATGAATCAATCCAATATTCAAAAGGAGACATAAATTGAGTCAACGTACAGCAATTGTCACAGGGGGCATGGGAGGATTAGGAGAGGCTATCTGCATCAAACTCGCTCGTATGGGCTATAAAGTGATCACGACTTGTTCGCCGGGCAATACCAAGGTTGAGCAATGGTTGGCTGAAATGGTTAAACAAGGTTTTCATTTTAGTGCCTATGCGGTGGATGTCTCTGATTTCGAATCGTGCCAAAAAGGGGTCGCCGCCATACAAGCTGAATGTGGCCCTATCGATATATTAATCAATAATGCGGGCATTACCCGCGACACCACGTTTCGAAAAATGGACAAATCGGCCTGGGATGCGGTCATCCATACCAACTTAGACTCGGTCTTTAATATGACCAAGCCCTTGATCGATCCCATGGCTGAAAGAGGTTGGGGTCGGGTCATTAATGTGTCTTCGGTCAATGGTCAAAAAGGAGCCTTTGGACAGACCAATTACTCAGCCGCTAAGGCGGGTATGCACGGTTTTACCAAGGCTGCCGCTCTGGAGTATGCCCGTAAAGGCGTGACGGTCAATACCATCTCCCCGGGCTATATCGGCACTAAAATGGTGATGGACATCCCTAAAGAAGTGCTCGATAGCAAAATTATCCCTCAAATACCCTTGGGGCGGCTTGGAAAGCCCGAAGAAGTGGCAGGACTGGTCGCCTATTTATGCTCTGATGAAGCCGCTTTCGTGACGGGAGCCAATATTGCAATCAATGGTGGTCAGCACATGCAATAAAATATTTTTTTCTGTGCGTTGCACCATTTTGTGTCAGACTAATGCTCTTATCATCCGGTAAATGGACTGATTTTTTTGGGTTCATTTACGGCATTAGCTTAACAAATCTTTAACTCAGTCTTATCGATTCAACTCCACTAACAAAAAAATTAATTCTTTTGCAGGAGCTCGCTTTGAGTGAAAAAATTCGTCTGATTAAAAAATATCCCAACCGACGTTTATATGATACTGAAACCAGTATCTACATCACGCTCAGTGATATTAAAAAACTCGTGCAAAATAATACGCCCTTTCGAGTTGAAGATGCTAAGAGCAAGGAAGATATAACCCGAAGTATCCTCATGCAAATCATTCTTGAGGAAGAAACGCTGGGTTCGCCCATCTTTTCTTGTGATCTACTGTCTCAGATCATTCGTTTTTACGGCCACACCATGCAAGGGATGATGGGCACGTTTCTTGAGAAAAACGTACACACCTTCATGGATATCCAAAATAAGATGCACAATCAGTCCTCGCAACTCTTTTCCACTAACCCCATGGCCAATGTGGACGCTTGGAACGAATTTCTAAAAATGCAAGGACCTGCAGTTCAGGGGTTAATGGGGCAATACCTTGAACAGAGTGCTCAGGCCTTTGTTGACATGCAGCAAAGATTACAAAATCAAACCAAAAACATGTTTTCTTTTCCGTTTCCCGGATTTACTAATCCCAGCGAATCGACCAACACGGATAGTGACAGTGCTCAGAGTAATCCGAAGCCTGGGGCCGATAAATAGACCGAGCTTACGAAATATTACATGCCTTGATTGCGGGGTTCGTGAGATTTTTGTAGCGATGACCACGAAATTTTGCCTGAAACCTTAAGACGGTTTTACCCTTCCACCCCTATTAATTTAAGCGCTTGAAATCTTTCAAGCCACGATATCGTTTCATGAAAAAAAATACCATGGCAGTTAAAAAAGTCGGATTCGTCTCTTTGGGGTGTCCCAAAGCTCTGGTGGATTCTGAGCACATATTGACCCAGTTAAGGGCTGAAGGCTATCAGATTAGTGCTTCTTATCAAGACGCCGACCTGGTCGTGGTCAATACCTGTGGATTCATCGACTCTGCGGTTGAAGAATCCCTGGATGCGATTGGGGAAGCGTTACAAGAAAATGGAAAAGTCATTGTTACCGGATGTTTGGGGGCTAAAGGCGATATTGTCAAAAAAGCCCATCCCCGTGTATTAGCGGTCACCGGTCCCCATGCCACCGATGAGGTCATGCAGGCCGTGCACAAGCACTTGCCCCATCAGCATGACCCCCATATTGATTTAATTCCGCCTCAGGGCATCAAGCTCACCCCCAAACATTATGCCTATTTGAAAATTTCAGAAGGTTGTAACCATCGTTGCAGTTTTTGCATTATTCCCTCTTTACGAGGTGATTTGGTGAGTCGCCCGATTGGGGATGTGATGCAGGAAGCAGAACATTTGGTCAATGCAGGGGTCAAGGAATTACTGGTCATTTCTCAAGATACGAGTGCTTACGGTGTGGATGTGAAATACCGTATGGGTTTTTGGGGGGGTAAACCCCTCAAAACCCGCATGCTGCAATTAACAGAGGCGCTCGGAAGTCTTGGGGCTTGGGTGAGATTACACTATGTCTATCCTTACCCCCATGTGGATGAGATCATCCCGCTGATGGCCTCGGGGCGTGTTTTGCCTTACTTGGACATTCCATTCCAACACGCGAGTCAACGAATATTAAAACTCATGAAACGCCCGGCTAACACAGAAAATACGTTAGCGAGAATAAAACTATGGCGTTCGATTTGTCCTGATCTAACGATACGGAGTACTTTTATTGCTGGGTTTCCTGGAGAAACTGAAGCGGAGTTTCAAGAATTACTGGATTTTTTAGAGGAGGCTCAATTAGATCGCGTGGGATGCTTTGCTTATTCCCCGGTTGAGGGAGCCACCGCTAATCGACTGCCGGATGCTGTGCCCGATGCGCTTCGTGAAGAGCGACGTGAGCGTTTGATGAAAACACAGGAAAAGATCAGTCGCGCGAAACTGAAGAGCAAAGTGGGTCAAGAGTTAACCGTTTTAGTCGATGCCAATGATGGGACGCAAGCCCTGGCCCGTAGTAGCGCCGATGCGCCTGAAATTGATGGTCAGGTTATTATTGCGAATCCTGGCACTGTGGCCCCTGGAGAATTTGTAAAAGTCAAAATCACACGAGCCAATGCGCACGATCTTTTTGCCAGGCGGCTAAAACTCTGAGCGACGAGCCAATGGGTTTTGTGAAATCACAAGCGAACGCGAGTTCGCCATGATGAGACAAGGGATAGAGCGCTCTACATTACAGAAGCCCTCGAAGATCATGGGGGTAATTTCTGATCGCTATTGACTGAAAAAAATTGTATGGCTTCTGATTGTAAGCGAGTGCGTTTCATGGGCGGCAGGCTTCGCCAAATGCGTTTTCCATAACGCTTTTCGACCAAGCGCGGATCGCAGATCATCAAGACCCCTCGATCATTTTCATCCCGAATTAACCGCCCTGCGCCTTGTTTTAAACTGATCACCGCCTGTGGCACCTGATAGTCCATGAAGGCATTGCGTCCTTGCTCGTTCATTTTTTCAATACGTGCGGCTAGTACGGGATCATCTGGAGGGGAAAAAGGCAAACGATCAATGACGACCACCGATAAAGCCTCCCCCCTGACGTCGACCCCTTCCCAAAACGATTGACTCGCGACCAACACCGCGTTGCCTAATTCACGAAACCGATCCAATAACTCCGTGCGCGATCCCTCCCCCTGTAGCAACACCGGATAGATCAACCCCTGCACTTCAAATGCCTCACGTAACAACTGCGCCGCCTCGCGCATCGCCCTTAAGCTCGTGAAAAGCAAAAACGCCCTTCCCCCGCTTGCTTTGATGATGGGCAGTGCCTCATTGACCACGGTAGCGGTATGTTCTCGATCATTGGGATTGGGAAGATTTTCCGGCACGTAAAGTAAGCTATTGCGCTCGTAGTCAAAGGGGCTGGGCCAACTTTCCGTTTGTACGCCTTCTAGCCCCAACTCATCGCAGTAATGTTTAAAATTTCCATTCACCGATAAGGTGGCTGATGTAAATACCCAAGAGCGTGAAGTTTCGGTAATTTGTTTTCTGAAAATATCAGCAATGGATAAGGGGGTTGCATGTAATTGAAGGGAGGAACCAAAAAGCTCGCTCCAACGCACAAAACTTAAATCCTTTGCTTCGGTCCAACGAGAAATTTTTTGAGCTAACTCCTGCGCACGTCCACGACAATGTTCTAAACCTTCACTGCGTTCAGCCTGGGATTCTAACAACACGAAAAGTTCAGACAACTTAACGCTCGTGTCTTTTAAAGCCGACATAAAGGTCTCATCTTCGATCAATTGCTGATATCGGATTCGCCCCACCTCTTCGCGCCGACTCAAACGAAGATCGCGCGCCGCTTTATCAAGAGCGATCGCGGCCTCGGGCAAGGGTGCGAAGTCGCGTGCCGAGGCGATGGCCTCCATTCGTGCATCGCGCGCCAGATCAATCAGTAAAGCGGTGGAAACGGTTTCACCAAAAAACAAACTGGCCGTATCAGGTAACTGGTGCGCTTCATCAAAAATGACCGTATTACAAGAGGGCAAGAGCTCGGAAATGCCTTCATCTCGTAAGGCTACATCGGCGAAGAACAAATGATGATTCACTACCACCACATCGGCGGCTAGGGCTTGTTTGCGGGCCTTCATCACAAAACATTGTTCATAATCTTCGCATTGCGAACCTAGGCAATTCTCCCGATTGGAGGTAACGAGCGACCAGACCGAGGCGTTTTCTGGCACGTCGGCGCAATCGGCCCGATCCCCACTTTGTGTGCGTTGGGAAAAGCGTGCAATGAGCTGAAGGTAACGTACATCATCGCGGCTACTTAATCGGCCGTCAGCCTGCGTGTTAGCCAGATGATGGTGGCAGACATAATTTGCTCTACCCTTCAAGAGCGCCACAGACACAGGGGCCTTTAACGCTTTTCGCACTGTGGGAATATCGCGGTCAAAGAGCTGGTCCTGCAGATTTTTCGTGCCGGTTGAGACGATCACTTTGCCCCCAGACAATAATGCGGGAACAAGATAGGCAAAGGTTTTTCCCGTGCCTGTGCCGGCTTCAGCCACTATCGGCTTTTGACTGCGAATGGCCTTGTCAATTTGCTTGGCCATTTCGACTTGTCCTGGTCGGGCACGAAATTCGGGCACCACTTCTGACAATGAGCCGTTTAATGCGAAGATCTTTTCAATTTCAGACATAAAACGGATCAGTATTAAAAAGCAATGAACACATCAACAAAAATACCTTATGTAATTATGTAAACAAACGATTCTCAATGGTTTCTTGTGATCTCTTAAGGCTAAATAGGACTTAGCCCCAACAAAAGCCTCTGTGTGAGTGAGTGTGTGTGTGTATGTTTAGGCAAACCAAGCCCTAGTCTGCAATGGCATCCCCCCAGGACAAAACCTGACGTGCACTGGCGGCCATCGCATAATCAATTAATTTGCCATCGAGGGTGGTAGCAGCCGATCCACGGGCGACCGCTTCGTCAAACACGGCTAAGACTTTTTTATAGTAATCCATTTCAGCCCGAGTCGGCGTGAATGCACGGTTAACGATCGCCACCTGATTCGGATGAATAATGGATTTACCTCGATAGCCTAGTTTTCGAGCCGCTTGAGAGCAAGCCATGAGGCCTTCGGGGTCTTTAATATTGGCGTAAGAGCCGTCGATGACTAGCTCAACGCCGGCGGCCCGAGCGGCTAACAAAATACGAGAGCGAATATAAAGAACCTCCTCCCCCACTGCCGTCCACTGATATCCGAGATCTTTTTGCAGGTCTCCATCTTGAGCCGTTCCTGCTACCACACAAAAGATACGAGGACTGGCCGATAAAATTTCATAGGCAAACCATACCCCTTTAGCGGACTCTAAACTCGGTCCTATGCCGATAGAGCCTTCTTTTAAGCCCCGTTGTTTCTCGAGTGTCGTGAGTAGACTATCTATATGGCGTATATCATCAGCCGATTCTGCTTTCGTCAAACGAATACCGAGCAGTCCTTCGGTGACCACCGCATTCAAGTCCTCTTCGATCAAACCGGTTTGCACCGCATTGACCCGCACATACAGAGCGTTTTGCGCATGATGTTTTTCAATATACTGACGCGCTAATAAACGGGCCTTGGGTTTTTCTGCCACTGGCACCGAGTCTTCTAAGTCAAAAACGAGTGCATCCGCACCATAGCTAGGCGCTTTGAGCAGCATGTCTTCACGGTTAGCCGGCATGATCAAGAGGCTACGCAGGGGTCTCATCGGTTTTTATGTTCTTTTACAGTCAAAATATTGGAAGCTTCAGGGAAGCAAAAAAATAAAGAATGAGCGATGTTCTCCTAAAGAGCTTCATGCCCATCCCTATGGCTTTGGATAGTGTAGCGCAGTTAAAAGCCTTTAAAAGCCTTTTTGCAGCGCTTTTTTTCTGAACGGCCCCCACGGTTAATAAGAGGGGGTTTGGGAGGCAGATGGCGGTGGGCTCGCAGGCTCTGGCATTGACCTTTCGGTCGCTACGACAACCAAGGCGAAGGCTTTGTAGTGCACAGTCAAGGCGATTAAGTCGGACGTCGTTTGAGTAAAAAAGCTTGCACGGCTTCTTGAACTCTTTCCCCTTTTTGGTTATACACTTCGAGAGAGCGCTTCATAATGCCACGGTCGCTTCGAGAGGATTCACGTTTTTCCAGCACTTTGAGTTTGGCGTGGATGGTGTCGCCAGCTTTGACGGGATTGGTAAATTTTAGGCTATCAAAGCCCAAGAATGCGATCAAGGTATCGTCATATAAATGCAACTGAAAAATCAACCCTGCTGCAATCGCGTATACCAAAGGGCCATGCGCAATACGGGTGCCAAACTGCGTTGTCTTACAATACTCTTCATTGATATGTAGGGGGTTGTAGTCGCCTGACAAACCGGCAAAGGTGACAATATCGGCTTCTGTGACCGTGCGGGCAGGACTTTCAAACTCGGCTCCAATCTCCCACTCTTCCCAATATAAACCTCTCATGATGTAAGCGTCCTCTTAGTCGACGGTTAATGGATAGCGCCCAATTGGCGCAGTTGTGCAATGCGTTCAGGCGTCAGTTGGAGTAAATCGGTGAGCAGTGTCTCGGTGTGCTCTCCTAGCATGGGCGCTGGACTGGAGAGGGTTTTATCAATGCCTTCAAACTTTATGGGGTTTCCGGGCATTCTCACACGTCCGACTTGGGGGTGCATGTATTCAACAATCATCTCGCGCTCTGCCACCGGTGGCTCACCGAAGGCTCCGTCTAGATTGTTCACGGGGGCGGCGGGCACTTGCGCAGCATAAAGCTTATCTAACCAATGTTGGCGAGTGTTATTGACCAACACGGTTTCGAGCAGGGGAATTAAAATGTGACGGTTAACCAATCGTTGGGCGTTGCTAGCAAACCGCTCATCGTGAGCCCATTCGGGGTGCTCTACAACATCACACAATCGGACCCAGAAATTCTCTTGTCGGGTCGCAATCACAATAAATCCATCTTGTACCGCAAACGCTTGCCAGGGCACACTGAATTCATGGGCACTGCCCTGGGGTTTAGGCACTTCACCCGCGGTAAGGTAGTGAGTGGCCATGTAGCTTAAGAGATTTAACATGCCATCGAACATCGAGGTCTCAACCCGGCAACCCTGCCCGGTGCGTTCTCGTTGATAAAGGGCGGCCAAAATCGCTTTGCAAGAAAATATTCCGCCACTTAAATCCGCTAACGGAATGCCCACACGCGCGGGCGCCCTGTCGGGTTCTCCGGTAATGGCCATATAGCCACTAATGGCTTGAATCACCAAATCCAGGGCGGGGAAATCCTTATAGGCGCCTTGGCTACCAAAGCCTGTGACGGAGCATTGAATAATCCGAGGATTGATTAAGGACAATCGGGGGTAGTCTATTTCTAAGCGCTCTAATACGCCTGCCCTAAAATTATCGACCACCACATCAGAGAGCCGCACTAAATCATAGAAAACCTGGCGACCTTCTACGGTTTTTAGATTGATAACAATACTTTTTTTATTACGGTTAAACGTCAGAAAGAGCGTACTAATGCCTTTGTAGGGGGCCACCGAGGGTATGCGTCCCAGATCCCCTTCGGGGGCTTCAATTTTTATGACTTCAGCGCCTAAGTCAGATAGCACCTGACTGCCATAAGTGCCGGCAATAATTTGACCTAATTCAAGCACTCGTATGCCGGCTAGTGCATGTTCCATACTAAAGCCCTAGACCCTTGGCAATAATGTTGCGCTGTATTTCAGAGGTACCCGCGCCAATGGTGGCTAGCCTAGAGTCCCGATAAAAGCGTTGCAAGGGATATTCCATGCAATAGCCGTAGCCGCCTAAGATTTGTAATCCCTTGTCAGCGACCATTTTGTAGGTTTCCCCAGTATGAAGCTTCACCACTGCGGCATCATGTCGGGTGGCTTTGCCTTGATCCATGAGCCACGCAAAACGATAGACCAATGTTCTTGAAATATCGAGGGCCGCTTTCATATCCGCTAGTTGGTGGGAAATGGCCTGAAAGCTACCAATGGGTTGACCAAACTGACGACGCGTTTTGGCATAGTTCAAAGCGTATTCAAATGCTGCGGTGGCTGCCCCCGTACGCGCGGCTGATAGACATAGGCGTTCATACCAGATGTATGCATCCACTGAGCGCCAGCCCTGACCGACTGTTCCCAAGACCGCGGATTCAGGCACCTTTACTTGATTGTAAAACACTTGCGTCGTGCCGATAGCACGTTGGCCTAGGGTTTTAATTTTTTTTACTTCAATTCCAGGCAGTTTGGTATCAATCAAAAAATTAGTAATGCCCTGATGTTTTTTTTCATGGGTTGAAGTGCGAGCCACTAACAAGCAATAATCACTAATGTCCATTCCCGAAGTGAACACCTTTTGCCCATTGATTTCGTAGCCTTCATCGCATCGAGTGGCTTGCGTCTTAAGAGAAGCGGCGTCTGATCCAGAATGGGGCTCGGTGATGGCAAAGCACACTGAGATATCTCCCTTGGCCACGCGCGGCAGTAACAGGGCTTTTTGTTCCGGGGAGCCATCTCTCATCACCGCATAGCCGCCGTAGGTAATGGTACGAAACACCCACATCGCTAGCTCTTCAAATGCATAGCCACACTCTTCAAGCAAGATAGCCAGATCCATTGCTGAGCCCCCCGCCCCGCCATATTCGGGCGGCACGATGAGCCCAAACCATCCGTTTTTTGCTAGTGCTTGATAAGCCTCGCGCGGAGGCATCGCTTCGTTATCACAGCGCTCAGCGTAATCGGGCGGACAGGCTGTTCGCAGTAACGTTTGTAGATGTGCGCGCAGTTCTTCCTGATCGTTTGAAAAAGAAAAGTCCATGATTTATCCGTTACTTTGATCTAGAGCCAGCACCCGCTGGGCTCGGGCATACATGGCATAGTCGACCAATTTACCCTCGAGTTGGATGGCACCGACGCCTTGCTTTTCTGCTGCTTCGAAGGCTTCAACCACACGTTGATAATAGGCCACTTGCTCTTTCGGAACGGCATAGGCTTGACGAATGGGTTGGATTTGCTTGGGATGAATGGGGGTGCGCCCTAAAAATCCTAATCGAGCTGAGAGGATGGAATCTTGCAGTAGGCCCGCTTCGTTGGCTAAATCGGAAAAAACGCCATCCAAGGGATAGGCACCTGCCGCACGGGTATCGCATAACACTTTTGAGCGTGAATACAAAAGTTCTACCCCTTCGATAGACCACGCGCAGCCCAAATCGGTTTGCAAGTCCCCGTCCCTAGCGCTACCAATACAGGTGGCTGTCACGCGGGGGGAAGCTTTAATCAGCTCAAAGCAACGATACACGCCCAGAGCACTTTCGATCATGAGACATATTTCTATGGATTCAGTTTTCAAACCACGCATTTTTTCTAGCCGCTCGATCATTGCAGCGCAGTCGCGCACGGCATCAACAGTCTCCGCTTTGGGTAAAAAAATCATGTCCAGCCCAGGGCGCACGACGGCTTCCAAATCGCTTTCTAACAGGCCGGTATCTGGCGCATTGGTGCGAACAAAAATTCCTTTATTGAGGCTACCCGTTTCTGCTACGGCCTGAATCTGTGCGGCAACCAATCCACGTGCCTCGGTTTTAGCGGCAAGGGCCACCGAATCTTCAAGATCAAAAATGACCGCATCGGCTTCTGATTCCAACGCTTTTTCCATCACTCGTTGTTTTGAGCCTGGAGCAAATAAGGCTGTCCTAATGGGTTTCAAAGGCTGACTCCCTGATGATGATGATGAAAATATAAGCAAGGCGTCATACTGATGTCCCGATCGAGTCTACTTCGCATAGGATTCGACTTTGAGGGGGGGGTTACCGATTTCGGACAATCGTCCCTCTTCATTCATCAATAGTACAAAACCTTCGAGTGCTTTTAGCGCCGGTGGCATACCGAAATTGGCGCTTGTCTGAAAAATCACTTCCATGACTTCTCGAGGGGTAGCGCCTTGTCGCATGGATCCTCGCATATGAGCCAGCGCTTGCGTGGCTTCGCCAATAGCGAGGCAATCACCAACCATACAGAGTAATCGGGTCTTATCGTCGAGGATCGAACGAGTGTACATATTGGCGTAACAAAATTTAACCCATAGTCCAGCAAACTCGCTATCAATGGTATCGAGCCAGCTCAAGAGGTTAATGTGGTGACCGGGTCGCATTAATAGACCTTGACTGACGCCGTGCCATCCATGTTTTTCGATGAGCGTTGCAGTGCGTGGATCATCGCGGTCTTGTGCGTTCCATCGCTTTTGTTCTGATTCACGATCGCGTTGGTGATTGTTACCTTCGAGAGGTAATTGCGTGGCTTGTAATTCGCTCAATAAATGTAATTCTTGCGCTATCGCATAAAAAGTTCGAATGGCCGGATCGACCGTGGTATGGCCGCCATATACCATGCATTGCAAAATGATTTCTGTAATCTCTCGTAACGCCACTTTTGCAGTCAGAGCGGCCCGTATTGTTTCATCCAATAACGGTTGAGATTTGGCCATGGTGTATTGACCGATCAATACGAGTAGTCGGGTTCGAGTATCGAGTGCCGGTCGACTCGACAGACCCCGAATCTGATAGTCTAACCACGATTGGGTAAAGTGCTGATCGAGGGCATCGCGTTGCGCCAAACGCGCTACAAAGGCTTGCCCTTGAATTTTAATGCCCGTTTGAAGCGTATCGGCGCCGTATTTATTTTGTAACGGGTCTTGCATGGTGTGTTTCACAAGGGGGCTGAACCCAATATAAAAGATTCACAAAAAATTATGCTCGTTCTACGAGTTTTTACATGAAATGAACACGCAACGGCACATTGGAAAATCATTCAATTTTTAAGCCAATGGCTCGAACAATTTTTCCATATTTTTCAATTTCAGATTTAAAGTAATTGAGCATCTGAGCGGCATTGCGGCTATTGGTTTCTACACCCAGGGCTGAGAAGCGCTCTTTTAAATCAACCGCCGAAACCGCTTTTGCCATATCCCGATCCAATCGATTGATGACCTCCTGCGGAGTGGCTGCGGGAACGAAAACAGCGTTCCATAACACATGTTCGTAGCCCGTTACTCCGGCCTCATCCATCGTCATGATATCGGGGGCGATGGAGGATCGTTTAGCGGTGGTGACGGCTAAACCGCGTACTTTGGCGTTTCGCACATGAGGCAATCCTGCCGCCATACCTGAAAAATAAGCCGCAATTTGACCATTAATGACGTCGACTAAGGCTTGGCCACCTCCCTTGTAAGGGATGTGCTGCATCTGTGCCCCAGTCATCGAACGGAACAATTCGTAGGCGAAATGATCCGAATTGCCATTACCCGATGAGGCCATATTTAAAGCGCCCGATTTGGACTTAGCTAGCGTAATGAGATCTTTGACCGAATGAATCGGTAGGGTGATATTAACGACCAATAGATGGGGGCCTTCGACAGACTGACCCACGGGGGTGAGATCGCGAAGCGCGTCATAAGACAACTTGTCATAAGCCGTATAAGCCACGGCGATACCGGTGTTAGCATATAAAGAGATATAGCCGTCGGGCGAGGATTTGGCAACGTAATCCGCAGCAATATTGGCCCCTGCACCGGGTCGATTTTCAAATACGACCGATTGACCGAGTGAATCAGACATCTTTTGCGCGACAAGACGCCCGATCACATCACTGGAGCTACCCGCAGGAAAGCCTATGATCATACGTAAGCTTTTCTGTGGGAACCCTGTTGCGGCCCATAAGGGCCTACCCCCTAAAAGCCCCATGATACAAAGGGCTATGAGGGGGAAGTGTCCACGCCTGATGCGAGGCATATTAGCCCATAAATCCGACTTGGGGTGCGGGTACGACGTGCATCTCGGTCATCGCCATAACCTCCTCAGCGCTAAATCCTGGGGCGACTTCTTCAAGAACAAAATGATTTCCGTTCCATCGTAGCAAAGCCAGATCAGTGACCACATAACTCACACAGCCCTGACCGGTTAGCGGATAACTACATTTTTTTCTTAACTTGGGTCGCCCCTTGCTATCGGCATGCTCGAGAACAATGATCAGATCGCCTTTACCGGAGAGCAAATCCATGGCGCCACCGATCCCGCCTCGTTTAGCGTCTGCAGTACTCCAATTGGCTACGCTAGCGGTTTCATCGACCTCATAGGCCCCTAAAATCACGGTATCAATGTGTCCACCGCGAGCCATTTCAAATGAGGTCACACTGTCAAAAAAGGAGGCGCCAGGCTTTAATTCCACGAACTGACCCGCGGCGTTGTAAACATCAGGATCAACAACACCGTCTTCTTTGATCATCTGACCATAACCCAGAACACCATTTTCTGCATGCAAAATGACGTGCCGTTCCTGTAGATAGTTTGACACCATCGTCGGAATACCCACGCCAAGGTTGACGTAGGTATCATCTTTCACCAATGCAGCTGCACGCTTGGCAATTCCCGCACGGGTAAGAGCGGGTTTGCCGTTATATAGGCGGGGTTTATCAGAGGGTCTACGTTCGGCTCTGCGAGCTATCTTGGCATCGGCCGGTTGTGTGGATTTCACCACACGAGAAACAAAAATACCGGGTAAATCGATTAATTCAGGCGGGATACCACCGGGTTCAACAATCTCATCAACTTCAACAATGGCGTGTCGGGCTGCTTTTGCAAAACTGGGGTTAAAGTTTTGACTGCCACCGCGAAACTGAACGTTACCCAAGGTATCTGCCCGGTAGCCGCGTAACAAGGCAAAATCCAGATGAATGGCATGTTCGAGGACATATTGTTTTCCGCCAAAATCGCGCATTTCACGGCCCTTGACCAAGTCGGTGCCCACGCTCGTGGGGGAATAAAAGGCGGGAATGCCTGCCCCACCCGCGCGACAACGCTCAACCAAAATGCCTTGGGGGACGAGTTCGACTTCCATTTCGCCATTGGCAATCTGTTCTTCGCTCGCCGTTGGGGTGCCAGGGCGCACAGAGAAGGCTGCGATGAGCTTTTTGACTTGTTTGCTTTCGGCCAATATTTGACCACGGGTTGCACCTGGGTCCCCAAGCGAGTTACACACCAACGTTAACTGCTTTGCGCCTTTATCGCGCAATGCCAGAATCAAACTGGTCGCAAAGCGGTGGGCTACCCCAAAACCTGCAATTGCCACTGTCGATCCGTCTGCCAAATCTGCAATCGCCTCTGCTGGCGAAGCTATAACCTTATTCATGTGTAATGTTCTCTCTTAGAAAAATTAGCCCTGATTTTATAGGTTTGAAGTCAGGGGCAAAAACCTTATTTTATAATAGCCCCTGTTCAGGGTCTCATTTTTTTGTGCTTCAACCTTAGCAGTATCATTTTACTGCGTCAATGCGGGGTCTGATGATTAATTTTGAATAAAAAATGAGCCCCTGCCCCCCCTAACCCTCCGATTTGCCTGCCTAACCCATCATTCCATTTCGTGGAACTATTCTTCTTCGTTGTTTTAGGAGCGGATTTTGATCAAAAACACCTTTTAAAAGGCATCTGGCATCGATCAGAATGTAATGTCCTTTTCTATGGAGGGGGTATTTCTGTCGATTGGGATTGGATATTGCGTTTATTTTTTTGTGAACGAATGA
Organism: uncultured beta proteobacterium; assembly: GCA_903893565.1. GTDB lineage: Bacteria > Pseudomonadota > Gammaproteobacteria > Burkholderiales > SG8-41 > UBA5216. The sequence continues at coordinate 60,559 of CAITMU010000125.1, forward strand.
ATGATGAAATCAAAACCTAAAGAGTAGATGGGGTTCGTCGTATTTTTTTAATGCCTCATGTTGTCATTGGATTTGCTCGCAATGGGCAGGGCCAATACAATGACGGGCGGGTTAATTAACTATCGATAAAGAAAGGATTACTGAATTGAAATACGAGGCTCAAATCGCTGAAACCATTATTCTTCATGGCCATGAAGGAGATACTATAGACGCCTACATGGCCCGACCCTTAGGTGCGGGTCCTTTTCCAGGGGTTGTGATTATTCATCATATGCCCGGTTGGGATGGGCCGTCTAAGGAAATTGCCCGTCGTTTTGCTCATCATGGCTATGTAGCCCTATCTCCTAACTTACAGTATCGAGAAGGTAAAGCCACTGCGGAAGAAAATAGTGCCAGTGTGCGCACTGCAGGCGGTATGCCGGATGATAGGACCATGGGGGATGTGCAGGCTGCCATTGATCAGCTTCGCAACCTGCCTTATTTGAACGGCAAAGTGGGCGTCATTGGCTATTGTTCTGGAGGCCGGCAAGCGTATCTAGCGGGTTGCACTTTAAAAGGCATTGATGCCGTGATAAGTTGTTACGGAGGCGGGGTCGTTGCCAGCGGCGAGGATCTCACGCCACGTCAACCCAAAGCACCTATTGATTTTACCGAACAGTTAAGCTGCCCCATACTTGGATTATTTGGTGAGGAGGATACTCGGCCTTCACCAGCGGATGCCGCAATCACCGAGGCCGCGTTAAAAAAATACAATAAGCAGTATGAAATTGTAATGATGCCCAAAGCGGGACATGCTTTTTTTGCTGTTGATCGTGTGCAATACCGAGTCCAGGCGGCATTAGACGGTTGGAAAAAAGTTTTTTCCTGGTTTGGTCAGCATCTGAGTTAACGAGTATTGAATCGGAAAGATTTCCCCGCTCTGGGGTTTTTTTGGCGTTAGCCCAAACCTAAGAGCGGGGATTGGACCCATTGTCCCATTGTTTATTGGTCCTCTGAGCTGTAGGATTTCTTTCGCGCCTCTTCAGACTTGGCAAATCGATGTCCCATCCAAGCCCCCGTCATTAATATGGCAGAGTTGCCAATAAACACTACCGCATAGCCGGCTGCCGTGCCCAGTGCACCAAAGGCCAAAGGTAAAATGCACTGTGACATTTGATTAAGACAAATGCGCAATCCCGTGGCCTCAGCGGCTCTTCCGGGGGGGGAGTGATTAAACACCATCGCCATTGACAAAGGTTGACCGACCCCACAACCCAAACCCAAGAAAAACGAAACCGCGGCCAGGGCCCAAACGGAATGAAATAATGGCATGACACAAAAACAAAGGCCTGCTAAAAACAGGGCTACGTTCATCAACTTAGCATCTCCCATACGACGAACGACCCAAGGCACTAAAGCCCTAACCACAATCACTGCGACGGCAAATACACTTAACACTGCGCCAATAGCCGTTGCACTTAAACCATTGCTATGGCCGTAAATCGGGAGAAAGAATTGGTAGACATCCCACGCTGAGGAAATGATGGCGCCAGAAAATAAGGTTTGACGAAGGGCTTTATTGGCCAACAAATCTTTCAAACTATTTTTTGTGGGCACTTTCTGCGGGCGCGGTAACACCGGAATCCAGCGCTTTCCCAATGCGGTCAAGATTACGACCAAAATCAAAGGCATGGATAAAACGGCAAAGGTGGTGGCATGGCCCACATGATCAATTAATAAACCAGCCGTTAATGGACCAAAAAATGATGCAATCGCATAAATAAGACTCAATATGCTGAAGTTACTCGCTCTGTCCTTTGGTGAGGACATAGCACCGACCAAGGTTTGCATCGACAATTGAAAAATAATAAAGGACATGCCAATCATGGGGGCAGCAAGGTAGAGCGTCTTTAGATCCGGCCACAGCCAAGGCAGAATCAAGCCTAAAAAGATACCACATGCGCCTAAAAACAAAGGTAATCGATAGCCGATTCTGTCTGCTAATCGACCAGCGGGAAGTGCGAAAACCATCGGAAAAGCCGAATATAAGGCAACGATACTTCCGACGACGAAAGAGTTGCCCCCTTGCTCAATGGCAAACAGTGGGACAGCCAGTTTGCTCCCAGCAAATCCCACATGGGCAAGGAATGCGACGCCAATCAGACTGTAGACAATCACAACTTAAATATTTCCTTTAAAACCAATGAGTTAATTATTCTCGCTGGTCTTTCAATCTCACATTTCACCGGGCCCGATGGCAAGAAAAATCTCGGTTTTGCCGATGTCAAAAAATAAACCCTTCATTAAAGGCTCAAGAACTTTGTTCAATCGGGCCGATGTTAGGTTTGCCTTGGGTTAGCTGTTTGACCCATAAACTAGCTTTCGTTTTTTTCCTTTGGACTTTCTTTGGGTCTAGTAGGGGTCGATTTAAAAAGAGTATTACACCCTGATTTTAATTGTCTGTATTTAATTTAAAACAATCGAAGGTATAAAAGAGTATTACACCCTGATTTTAATTGTCTGTATTTAATTTAAAACAATCGAAGGTATATTACTTTTAATACTTTTTAATTTTAACACACCCCCTTTCCCCCTCTGCTTCTGCTTTCCCTTCTCTTTTTCCCTTCCCCCCCTTCTACCCCCCCTATTAATGAATCGTATCGAATATATTATGGGCCCCAATAACAATTTAAAAAAATAGATGGAGAGTAAGGTTTTTGTAAGGTTGGCATAGGCATCATGGCTTAACGATGAAGGATTAATTTTTTAGTGGTATAAATTTTCAAAAACCCAAAATAAAGTAAAAAACACCTTTAAGTCATCATACTCAGTTAGTCGTTAGGTTAATGATAAGGAGCTGTATCATGAAAAAGATGGCATGGTTTACATTCGCATCAATGAGCTTACTCATGTTATTGGTCTCAGATGTCAACGCCCGCCTCTCCAATGGGAATGGGGGCAATGGAGCAAAAGCAGGTCGTGCCGCCAATGGTATGCAGGGGGTAAATGTTGCGCACGCGGCCAATGTTGCGCCAGTGGCAAATCGTGCCCCTGTGGCAAATCGTACGCTCGTGGTTAGTCGCGCAACGGTAGCCAATCTATCCCATGTCACAAATGGGCGACATGGGATACGTGGAAGTGTTTATATCAGCGCTCCTTTTTTTGGGGTTAGTCCCTTGAATTACTATCCGAGTGCTTATGACTCAGCCTATTACTCGGCCCCTATCGGGGTTCAGCAATCCAATGGGTATGTGGAACAAATTGCCCTAAGTTATAACGACTCCCCAATGCCCAACGAAAGTTTCCCCGTCGCGCCTTCTACGATTTCCATGTCGCCTCCCATCGCAAGCGAGCCGTCATGGTTTTACTGCATGGATACCAAAACCTATTACCCCTACGTTCAGACTTGCCAGTCACCTTGGCAACGTGTAACGCCCCAAATCCTGCAACCTTCTTATTAAACGCCTCATGAATGCCCTTAACTTGAAATTGACTGAAAAAGCCCTCTTTATGTTGAACGTTCTGTCGACGCCTGTGTACTAATACCCGAGCATGAGAGTAAAAAAGATTATGTTGATGTAGATACAATTAGTAACAAAAAACCAAGCATCCAGAGCAAACGATATTTTAAAATTGCACTCAAAGTCAGTAGATGAATAAAAAAGGAGTCTTATCATGAAAAAGATCGTATTGTTGGCCTTAACTGCAATGAGCTTAATCATGTTACTGGGCAGTAACGCCAACGCGCGCTACTATGGGCATGGTCATGGTCATGTGGGGATATACTTAGGCGCGCCCTTTATTGGAGTGAATCCATGGGGTTATTATCCGAGTCCTTATTACTCTCCCTACTACACGCCACCGGTTGTCATTCAGCAGCCCAATGTGTATGTGGAACAAGCGGCTCCAAGCTATAATTATGCCCCGATACCCAACGCGAGCCCCTCTACCCCGCCCCCTACGACGGCTATGGCGCCCCAAGCCGGTGTAGACCATTCCTGGTTTTACTGTATGGATACCAAAACCTATTACCCTTACGTTCAAACGTGCCAATCGCCCTGGCAACGTGTAACGCCACAACCCCCACGTTAACCATTTAAAGTATTGATAGCCTTTATTCAATTTTGGGTTGAATGACATTCTAGAAAGGTAAATGAAATGAAATTGGCATACAAACCCCTCTTCGCCATCCTTGCCGTATCGTTGACCGGTTGCGTGAGCGTTCCAACGGGACCCTCACGTCTAGCCTTACCAGGCAATGGCAAAAGCTTTGAACAATTCCAGGGCGATGACTTTTATTGCCGGCAATACGCTCAACAGTCCTCCGGTGTCTCGACTGCGAATGCCCAGCAAAATAGCGCTATACAAAGTGCTACTGTAGGCACTTTAGTCGGTGCTGCCGCTGGGGCACTGATCGGGGGCAATAGTCGAAGTGCTGGGACCGGTGCAGGAGTGGGTTTACTCTTCGGGGCGGCTTCTGGCGCAAATGCCGGAGAACGTTCTGCCTATATGACCCAAAAACGATATGATGACGGTTATACCCAATGTATGTATGCCAAGGGACATAAAGTCTCGGTTCCTGCGGGTATGGCACGTCAATACGAACCCGCGGTGCAACGCCCAACCTATCCTACTGCCCCCTCCTATCAATATTTACCCCCACCACCCCCAGGTTCAGCCCCTCCCCCCACCTCGACGAAGTAAGTCATTTAAACGTTTTTTGCGTGGTCACGAGCGGGAATTTCCGATTGATTTGAGTGGCTATTTGCTTAACCTTGATAGGGGTCCCCGTCGCACAGGCTCGGGTCGGCGTTGTCATTGGAGCCGGTCCCTAGGGTTATTGTCCCGGCCCTTATTATTCCCCCCTACCCCTACCCATACCCATACCCATACCCATACCCCTAACTCTTACCCCCTTGTCGTTATGCAACAACCGAACGTGTATAGGGAATAATCGACCCCTCAGCCCGTATCAGATCCTTCCCGATACTCATGTCTCGCGTTCAAGGCGTATGACCCTGATGTCCAAACCTGTAGCATGCATTGGTAAAAAGTTCCCCCTCCCCGCCCAAACCTTCATTAACTTTGTTTTTGAAACTTGGGTTTTGTCTGTGTAGAATGCTCATACAATTGAAAAGGAGTGATTGAAAATGGCAAATTTTTCTAAAGGGTTAATGGTATCTTTAGCCTTGATAGTGGTTGGCTGTGTCAGTGTCCCCACAGGCCCCTCTCATTTGGCACTACCGGGCGAAGGTAAGAGTTTTGAGCAATTTCAGGTCGATGATTTTTCATGTCGTCAGTATGGCCAACAAGTCGCAGGCACTTCTACCAAAGAGGCGCAAGAAAATAGTGCGCTCAAAAGTGCGGCCATTGGAACTGCAGTGGGTGCAGCGGCCGGTGCGCTCTTAGGAGGCAATTCTAAAAGTGCCGGAGCGGGCGCTGGGATAGGACTTTTATTCGGTGCGACCACTGGGGCTGATGCTGGTGAGCGATCGGCTCATATGGCTCAAAGACGCTATGACGATGGCTATACGCAATGCATGTATGCTAAAGGCCATAAAGTCTCTCTTCCAGGGGGGATGACCCATCGATGAGGGATTCTTTTTTATAAAAAGTGTTGGCGAGGGATTGCTTTATCCCTCAATCATTTTGTAACACGCTCTCCACCCAAGCCGCATGACTGAGCAATATATGGTCATCACCAAAAGCACCCACCAACTGCACTCCGACAGGTAGCCCTAAGGGCCCAATATGGGCGGGCACCGTAATAGCAGGACCGTGGAGCGCCGTCCATACGGCATTAAAGGTCGCCTCCCCTGTGCTATTTAAAGTAAGGGGGGCTTCACCACAGGCGCTGGGCACCAGTAAGAAGTCATATTGGGCGAATACATCGCGTAACTGCAAGCGCGCATCAGCCATTTTTTTCTGCGCTTGAATATATTCGTCTAAGCTTCGGCTAGCCCATGTGCTAATCCGGGGTTGCAAAGACGCACTGATCTGATCACGATGGGCGCGTATCTCAGGGCTTAACGCCCGAAACGCTTCGTAATCATTAATGACCGCATGGGCATTCAGTAAGTCGTCAAAATTCTTAGGTAAATCAAACGCAGTGACTGTAGACCCAGCAAGAGTTAATTTTTTTGCTGCTTTTCCCATCGCAGCGATGGTGGCCGGTTCAGCCGACGGCCATTGCGGTGTGTGGCAATATCCTATCGAGAGGGGTTTTTTGGTAAAAAATGCCATCGGCTGTGTTTCAGACACCCAGCTAAAGCTTAAAGCCACGTCTTGTACACTGCGCGCGATTAATCCGACCGTATCTAAGGATTCGGAGTTGGGCTTCACTCCTGCACGGTTAATTAAACCAAACGAAGGTTTAAATCCCACTAACCCACAAAAAGAGGCGGGTCTTAATACGGAACCACCGGTTTGTGTGCCTAATGCGAGAGGCATCATGAAATCGGCCACCCCGGCTGCCGATCCGCTAGAAGAGCCCCCCGGTGTGTGGGCAAGATTTAACGGGTTATGCGTCTTATTCGGGTGACGCATGGCAAACTCCGTCGTGACGGTTTTACCCATAATCACCGCTCCTGCTTTACGTAAAGCGGACACACACGCCGCATCGGCATGAGCGACATGGCCTTCATAAATAGGCGAACCATACTGAGCCGGTAGCCCCGCCACGTCGATAATATCCTTGATGCCCACCGGAATGCCGTGCAGGGGGCTTAATCGCTCAGTCGCATCACACTGTTGCGCTTGCGCCAAGATCGAAGCTTCGTCCCAATAAACCCACGCGTTAACCGCAGGTTCTCGCGCCTTGATCTGTGCAATACAGTGTTTGGCTAATTCAACGGCGCTGACTTCCCCCGCTTGCATACGAAGGCTCAGCTCAGAGAGCGATAAACGGTTCCACTGGGTCATAGGTTGATTAACCTTTTTTTGAAAACAATTATTCTAATTTAGCACCAGAGGCTTTGGCGACTTTTTGCCATTTAATAATTTCCGATTGCAGGTAACTACTTAATGCCTCGGGCGAACTGGGAAACGGATCCACACCCAAGGAGGCTAGACGGGTTTTTATGTCGGGGATTTTTAAACTTGCGACGAGTTCACGGTTAAGCTTGTCATTTAAATCACGCGGTAAACGTGCAGGGGCAAACATGGCATACCAAGTGGTGGCCTCATAGCCCACGACCCCAGACTCAGCCACTGTGGGTAATTCGGGTAACGCGCTGGTGCGATGTGCACCCGTGACGGCCAGTGCTCTTAAACGACCGCTTTGCACATTCGGCACCCCGGAGAGCATATTGTTAAACATGAGTGAAGTGTGCCCTGCCATTAGATCAATAGTGGCAGGAGATGCCCCTTTGTAAGGTACATGAACCATCTTCAGTCCTGCCATGGACAAAAACAGTTCCGCCGCCAAATGGGGAGCGCTGCCTGCACCTGAGGAAGCATAGATAAGCTGTCCAGGATGAGATTTAGATAACTTAATTAATTCTTTTATGGAACGAGCGGGAATAGACGGATGAATCACCACGATGAGTGAAGAGGCCGCGATTTGCGAAATTGCCGTAAAGTCTTTCACCGGATCATAGGGCATCTTAGGGTAAATACTCGGATTAATACCCATCGAAGAACTAGTCACTAACAAGGTATATCCATCAGGCGGTGATTTTGCCACCATGTCGGAACCAATAATGCTACCACTGCCCGCACGGTTATCTACGATGAACATTTGCCCCATGGCTTCGCTAAATTTTGGCGCTAAGGTTCTCGCCAATATATCGACTGGTCCGCTCGGTGCAAAAGGCACCACAATACGCACGGGTTTGACCGGATAAACAGACTGCGCCCATGAGGGGACCCATGCCAGTAAGGTAACTAACGAATACAGCCAAGCTAATCGCTTTACCAAGGATTGGATCACGACATTATCTCCAGTGTAAAAAAATACGTCATTTTGCCACTGAAGCGAAATAATTGCGCATTCATTTTCGTTTTACCATCCTTACTATGGGGGGTAGATCGAGGAAAACCATAGAAAAATGGTAACTATTTAGGCTGAAGGGGTTTTACTTTAATGGGTAGGAGTGTACGAATAGCAAAAATTCCAGTAAGCCACGCATCAAGTGATGGCCTAAGAAAAACCCTTAATCCTTGCGTCCCTCTCCCCTCCCCTCACCCCCTCACCCCTCGGGCAAGAGTGCGCGAAGGGTAAAAGGGGCACCCAGATCATGCGCTTAAGAAAGCATGGCATTTAGACAAAAATTATTTACCCCGTCTTGTTGCTCGACGCTGGTAGTTTCATACCTATTGGGAGTTTAAGCGACCTAAAATAAAAAACAGCTGATTAACCAAATGCGCTCTTCGATAGCAGGGATTTGTGTTTCCTATAAAGAGTTGAGCTAACCCATATGCATTCCGCCATTAACCGCTAAAGTCTCTCCCGTAATAAAACCAGACTCTTCATCTGCAAGAAATAAAATCGCTCGCGCAATTTCCTCAGGATGCCCGAGTCGCTTGACAGGAATACGCTCTACGATAGCTTTAAGCGTCTCTTCTGGAATGGTACTTAACATCTCGGTTTTAATAAATCCGGGCTCAATGGCATTTACCGTTATTCCTTTAGAGGCCGTTTCTAAAGCCAATGATTTGGTAAGGCCAATAACCCCTGCTTTAGCTGCTGAGTAGTTCGTTTGCCCAAATTGACCAGTGACCCCAACGATCGAGCTTAGATTGATAATCCGACCAAAACCCTTCATTTTCATCGAATCAATCACAGTGCGGCACATATAAAAACAAGAGCTAAGATCCGTGTCAATAACCGCCTTCCATTCCTCAATTGTCATTTTTTGTAAAGTATGGTCACGTGTAATGCCCGCATTGTTTACAAGAACATCAATAGCGCCAATCTCATCAAGTATCTTTCTGACACCCGCCATGCAAGCATGAGGATCGGCGACATCCCATTTATAAATAGGGATACTCGTTTCATTTCGGAACGATTGTGCCGCAACATCATCGTGTACGTAGTTTGAAACAACACGATAGCCTTTTTCCAGAAAAGCTTTTGCGGTTACCGCTCCAATACCCCTGGTGCCTCCAGTAATAAGCACTGTTTTGCCACTCATGAGATACATCCTTCGATAAGTTATTTCGTTAAAAGAAAAATACTCAATACTACTTTCTGAGTGATGGAATAGATTAATCTAATCTATTGAAGGCCCATACAACATCAATGAAGTACATAGGTTCCGGGGGCAGGACCCAGGGTATTCATTTGGCTATTGGCTGCACCGAGATAAATAGGGGTATCAAGCTGTGAGTCGGAGTGCTCATTGAGCCAATTGAGCCAATAGGGCCACCAAGAGCCAGATTCAATTGGAGCCTTTTCTAACCAGACCTGCGCGTTTAATGATTCATTGCCACTAGAGCGCTTCAAGTGCTGAAAGCTTGAATGCTTTTTTGATGCCGGTGGGTTGATGATACCTGCATTGTGCCCGCCCGAAGTTAAGACAAATTCAATATCTCCCTGCACATATTGATGTAATTTATATACAGAGCGCCAAGGGGCAACAAAATCTTGTTTGGCTGCGAGTGCAAAGATAGGCGCTTTAATGTCTGATAAATCGATTGGGCGGCTATCCAGCTTGTAGCGCCCCATTGCCAAGTCATTATTTAAATACATGTGGGTTAGATACTGTAAGTGCATGCAGATAGGTAACCTCGTACCATCAGCATTCCACGCCATCAAATCGCTCATCTCAGGACGTTCGCCTAAAACATACTCTTTAGTCATCTGCGCCCATTTTCGATCAGCAGAGCCAATCATTTGAAAAGCCCCAGACATTTTGGCGCTATCCAAGTAGCCACTGGGTCGCATCACACTTTCAATTAAACTAATTTGGTATTTATCAATAAATACCCCAATGTCGCCTGGTTGCGTGAAATCAGTTTGAGCCGCTAGCAAAGTAATGCTAGCCAGTCTTTTATCTTGATCTCTTGCCAACTTAGCCGCCACCATCGATAAAAGCGTTCCACCAAGACAGTAACCCACTCCATGAATCCGTTGGTTATTTAAAATTTGGTTGATTCGATCCATCGCCTGTAAAACGCCTAAATTTACATAATCTTCTAAACCAAGAGATCGATCTTCAGAAGTCGGGTTTTTCCAAGAAATGATAAAAACAGAATACCCATGGTCAACCAAATATTTAACCATTGAATTTTCTGGGCGTAGGTCAAGAATGTAATACTTCATGATCCATGCGGGTACGATTAAGATAGGCTCTAGCTTGGCTTTCAAGGTTGTGGGTTTATATTGAATGAGCTCCATCAGCTCATTGCGAAGTACAACCACGCCTTCTGTGATTGCGAGTTCACGCCCCACTTTAAAATATTTAATCCCTTCAGGCGGCAACTTTAGATATAGCCTATATGCATCATTTAAGAAATTGGCATATCCATCAAAAAGATTAAGCCCTTTTGTTGCTATCGTTTTATCTATCAGTACGGGGTTTGTATATAAAAAGTTGGCTGGAGATAAACACTCTAAAAACTGTAACATTGTAAATCGTAAAACATCTGTTTTATGCTGATTAACACCTGGCACAGAACCGAATGCATTCATCCACCATTGTTTTACGAACATAAATGATTGGCTGTAGAAATTAAATGGCCAAAGATTCCAGTTTTTATATGAAAAACGATTTTCTTCTTTGATGAGAGTGGGGGGAACTTGTGCAAATGCACAGGCCAGATGAGAAACGAAGGCGGGCATATCTATTAATCCGGCTTGCATTTCACTAAATATTTCGTGCCTAAAATTCGCATCATGTATTAAATGCAAACACCACTCTTGTAAGCTAAAGGCAATTTGTACGGGAGTCGATGATTCAACACTGTATCTTTGTGAGGCTGGATCAGCTTTAATGAAGCTAAAGCAGTCTTTTACTGTCTTTGATGGATCTGGTTTTGTTGAGTTCAAATTTGAGGATTTCATATCCATTATCTTCACATTTATAATTATTCAGTTTTTAAAACAGCAGATCTAACTTTGATTGAATACTGTTTAATAAGAAGTCTTTAACCTTATTGCTTTTCTTAGAATTATTTTTGATATAGGTAAAGAAAAGAAAATTTACATGAAAATTTTCTTTGACATGAGTCAATGATTTTAAAAATCCTAATGGTTTGGCCTACGGCAGGCGAAGGGGCTTATCCAATTGAAAGTGTCGCAAAAGTGGGCTTAACCGTTGGGTCCCATCCTTTTGCGTGGATTTAAATGCAAAGTGTCATTCACGCACCAAATGACTGTTACACAAAATAGGCTGACCACATTAAGGCGCTAATAGGGTTTCCCTGCAATCATGAAGCAGCGCGCCGGTGGGTTTGGTCAAAATACTGTGGTCTTTGATCGCGTCAATTCCCCTTTTATCATGCACGCCATTTCAAGTGAGGCTCTTTGTGGCAACGATAGGCCAGTCATTTTTGTTACAAAAAATGAGGTAAGAAAAAAAATTAAGGTTTTTTTTGCTTTATTCAATATCTAAAAAAATCAGCTACAATAAAAAAATAAAAAAAAGATGAGTTCTTCTATTGAGTCTTAACGTTTCATCAAAAAGCAAACCTCATGAAAGCCATTTGGTATACGCATCAAGGTAAGCCCTCCGAAGTGCTGCAATGGGGTGAGCAGCCCACCCCCCAAGCAGGCCCTGGCCAAGTCAGGGTCAAACTCATGGCCTCTGCCGTAAACCCTGCCGACACCAATCGAACCGTCGGCAGAAGCTACGCTATGGAAGCCCCACTGATTATCCCTAATAGCGATGGGAGTGGCTTAATCGATCAAGTGGGCGACGGTGTTCCGCCTCGATGGCTAGGTCAGAGAGTGTGGCTTTATAACGGCCAACGCGGCGGACGACACTTAGGAACTGCCTGTGAGTATATTGCTCTGGATGTGGGATTGGTGGCCCCATTACCAGATAACACCAGTTATTTTGAAGGTGCTTGCTTAGGCATTCCGTGCATGACGGCGCACCGAGCGGTGCGCTTAGGAGGCGAGCTTGAGGGGAAAAATGTGCTGGTCACAGGCGGGGCTGGGGCCGTAGGTCACTACGCCATTCAGTGGGCCAAACATGCAGGGGCTCGCGTGTTCGCCACAGTCAGCAGCCCGAGTAAAGCAGAGCATGCCCAGAATGCGGGGGCCGATGAATGTGTCAATTATCGACAAGACAATGTGCTCAATCGTATAACCGAGCTGACTAAGGGAGCGGGTATTGATCATGTGGTGGATGTGGATTTTGGCGGTAATATTGCACACACCCTTGCGCTCTTAAGGGCTAATGGCAGCCTTGCCTACTACGCTACGAAAGGAAACCCACAGCCAAAGATCCCTGCCGCAGAGTTGATGCGTAAAAATATCTCTCTTTTCAGTATTTTGTTAAATGGGGTCGTTGCCAGTGAACGCATTCGCGCCCAAAATGAAATTACGGAAGCCTTGGAAGTCAACGCGTTACAGCACACGGTCTCAGAGGTGTTTAGCCTTCAAGACACAGCCCTTGCCCATGAGGCGGTTGAATTTCACCCCAAACGTGGAACAGTCGTTATCCAGTGTGCTGAGAACACGAACTAAAAACGACTGCCAACCATTCGGCTTTTTTTTAATTAGCCCTTTGTTGCGACCTTTCGATAGTTTGGCACGTGATGGGATCGTACGTAGACAAAGCCATCAAATAAGCGTCGCTGTGTACGAAAAAAAGCCCCCTGCTCGGCATGCCACTGTCCGTCCTTAACACTCACATCCGCAGCAACCGTTAAGATGCCTGAGGGCATGGCAATTCTAATCGGCGCATTTAAATCTTCGCTGACCCGAGTGCACTCATGCACCACGGATCCTTTGATACGGGCGGCGACCGCAGTACACAAAGACACGGTCAAGGGTAGCGCCCGGTGCGGTTGGCCATTGGAGATCATGCGTGCGGTTAAATCAATGTCTTGGGCCTGGATGATCTCGCCTGTGAGCAATGGCGCATCGGATGGAGGTGCCACAAAGCCCACAAAAGGAACGCTTGATTTTTTTGCCGCTGCCTCTAATGAGGGGGTGATACCCATCGCCACACTCGCGATTAAACGTATGTGGGAAAGTGTTTTCATTAGCGCTTCGTTAGCCTCGATCGCCTCTGGCATTTCAGTGCCTTTTAATCCCAAATCTTGAGCGCGAACGAATACGGTTGCATTGGCAGCATCGACCATGGAAACGCGAATTTTACCCAAACCCGGCACGTTGATCTCATCGACGACGTTACCGGTGGGTAAGAGCTTACCGGTGGTCGCTCCCCCAGGCAGTAAGAACTCAAGGCGCACGGCTGAACCCGTTGCGGCCACACCGGGAATACTTAAATCCCCATCCACGGCCGATAAGCCCTCATCCAAGTCGAAGCGGGCTTGAATGATTTTTTTGGTATTGGTATTGTGAATACGAACTAAGGCTTTTGAGCCCTTGATTGTAATTAAGCCTTCATCCACGGCGAAGGGGCCCATGGCTGAGGACATATTGCCGCAATTGGCCGAGTAATCGACTTCGGCTTTTTTAACCTGTACTTGGGCAAAGGTGTAGTCAATATCGGCGTCTTCTCTCGTTGAAGGGCCCACCACGCACACTTTAGACACAGAGGAGACGCCGCCACCCATGCCATCGAGTTGTCGACCATAGGGATCCGGGCTACCAATGGCGGCAAGAAAGATCTCATCCCAGAGGGCTTTATCCGTGGGTAAGTCCCGGGCATGAAAGACGATGGCGTTACTGGTGCCGCCTCGCATGAAGACTGCAGGTAATTTCATTTGTTTCATGATGTTATCCTAAAAAAAAATCAATCAATCAATTGATCCGAATCGGTGAGAGTGAAGTGCTTAAGTGAAAGTGGGCTTGCAAAACGAGGCTCAATGGGAGTCAGACGCTCACAACGTGTCACTCATTTTATGAACGACACCGCTTACCTTTTAACAAAGTGGATCCACAGTGACTATATCCGTAAAGTATAGCAGAGCCTCGAAAAAACGTTCCGACTCAAAAATGAAAATGTTCAAGATGTGAAACCGCCTGCATCAATGGACTGAGAGGAGACAGAATAAGTCTCTCAAGGTCTTAATAAAAGACCCGCAATAAGGTATCCTCGGCCTCATGTATATGATTATCGCCTTTAGCATCGCCATTCACACGAGCTACATCGGTAGCCGAATCGTGGTGTCCTTGTACGCCCTACAAATGGGGGCCAGTCAATTTACGATTGGTGTACTGGCAGCGCTTTATTCAACCGTGCCACTGATTTTAGGCGTCTATTCCGGTAAATTAGTTGACTCCACCGGCACACGATGGCCGCTCATCGGAGGCGCCATTGTCATACTCATTGGCACATTGATTGGTTACTTTGAAAAAACCATCAATGGGTTGTTGTTCACCGCGTTGCTGGCAGGAGCGGGATTTGTATTTTTTAATGTCGCCATTCAAACCCTTACTGGCTCCTACGGCCCTGTGGCAGAGCGCTCACGTAACTTTAGCATGCTCTCCATCGGATACTCTATTTCCACCTTTATTGGTCCGGTGTCGGTGGGCTTAGCCATTGATCATATCGGTCATCAGGGTGCGTTTTTAATGCTGTGCTTGTTTACGGCCCCCCCCATTATTGGGCTTCTATTGATTCGACGTTTTAATGTCGTCAAAGGCTCCCATCGCCCCAAAGAAAAAACCAGTACCCTTGATTTATTACGACAGCCCCCTGTTCGAAGCATGGTGATTATCAGCGGTATGGTGGTAGGGGCTTGGGATTTGTTTTCTTTTTATCTACCCATTTATGCTCATTCGTTGCATTTATCTGCCACTCTCATCGGCACGATTCTGGGTACCTACGCGATTGCCGCATTAATGACTCGATTTGCCATGCCCGCTTTATTACGTCGCTATCGCGCCGAACGCGTTATGTTTGTTAGTCTTTTATTTGCCGCGGTTTGCTTTGGATTTTTCCCTCTTTTTGAAAATTTCAGTTACATTTTATTCATCTCCTTTCTGCTGGGCTTAGGTCTAGGCTGTGGGCAGCCTTTATCGATGTTAATTGCCTATAACCGCTCTCCCCCGGGTCGCGAAGGTGAGGTCACGGGTTTACGATTAACGGCTAACAATGTGGCACGGGTTTTCATTCCCATGATTTGTGCATTTTTGGGAACAAGCTTTGGGGCCTCCCCCGTGTTTTGGTTAAATGCGCTTAATTTAGGGGCTGTGAGCCTACTCATTTCCAAGCAATAGATCACGATTAATCGTCTACATTCAGTGGTTTTTATTGATTCATTAAAATAATTTTTTCTGTCATCACAATGGATATTCAAGACACGATTAAAAAAGATGTCACCGCCGCATTGCAAGAAGATGTTGGTGAGGGTGACTGGACGGCCTTACTCACCGATGAGAATCAGCAATCCGAAGCTCGCATTCTGTCTCGAAGTCGTGCCGTTATTGCTGGCAGCGCATGGTTCGATGCCGTTTTTAAGCAACTCGACCCCAACGCCTATATTCAGTGGTCAGTCCACGATGGCCAGAGTGTTGCGCCTAATACGCAACTTTGTAAAATTTCTGGAAAAACACGTGCCCTTCTGACAGGTGAAAGAACGGCCCTGAATTTCCTACAATCTTTGTCTGCCGTGGCCACGCGCACGGCAGAATATGTCACAGCGGTTCAAGGGACGAGGGCAAAAATACTCGACACCCGAAAAACACTTCCTGGACTTCGCTTAGCGCAAAAATATGCAGTCAAAGCCGGCGGTGGGGTCAATCATCGCATTGGTTTATATGATGGTGTGCTTATTAAAGAAAATCATATCGCTGCGTTGGGGGGCGTGAGGGCTGCCTTAATGAAGGCTCGTCAACTCGCCCCAACCGGTATGATGATTCAGATTGAGGTTGAGACGCTTAGTCAGCTCGATGAAGCCTTGGAGTGTGGCGCTAAACTCATTTTGCTCGACAATATGGGGCTCGAGGTCCTGCGTCATGCAGTACAAAGAACGAATGGACAAGCCGAGTTAGAAGCCTCTGGTGGTATCACGATGAGCAATGTGAGAGACATTGCACTAACCGGTGTCGATCGAATTTCAATTGGCGCACTCACCAAGGACATTCAAGCGATCGATCTATCGATGCGCTTTTAAAACGTTTTAGGACTGACAGCGGTTTTCGATATAGTCCTTGATGGCATCAGAATCCACATGCATCACATCCATACGTTGGGGCAAGCGCTCTAAGCCCCGGCAGTTTTCTGGGCATGGGGGTTCACGTCCCAAAACCTCTTGAATAATCTCGGCGAATTTGACGGGTTGCGCCGTTTCAAGAAAAATTAATGGCACTCCCGGGGTTCTATGTTCCAGTCCTACCTTGATCGCATCGGCGGTATGCGTGTCGACCATCACATCGTATTTTTTATAAATATCTCGTATGGTTTTTAAACGATCGGCATGCTGACTCGTGCCCGAGACGATCCCCGATTCGGCCAAGCGATTCATGTAAGGCGTACCCTGTAAATTAAATTCCCCGCCTCGCTCAACGGCCTGCCATAGGGCAGATAATTTATGGGTATCACGTTCAACAAGATCGAACACAAAGCGCTCGAAATTAGAGGCTTTGGAGATATCCATCGAAGGACTGGAGGTTTGCTTAACCTCAGAGGAGACACGAGGACGGTAAATACCGGTTTTAAAGAACTCATCCAATACATTGTTCTCGTTAGTGGCCAGTATCAGTTGATGAATCGGCAGTCCCATTTGTCGGGCGATGTAGCCAGCCAGAACGTTACCAAAATTGCCCGTTGGCACGGCAAAACTCACGACTTCGGAGTCGTTTTTTGTGGCGGCAAAATAGCCTTTGAAATAATAGACCACTTGGGCTGCAACCCGAGCCCAGTTAATCGAGTTCACGGTTCCGATATGAAACCGTCTTTTAAACGATTCATCATGTGAGACTTGTTTAACCATATCCTGACAATCGTCAAACACCCCTTTGATAGCGATGTTGAAAATATTAGGATCCGATAAAGAATACATCTGTGCCGTTTGAAAACGACTCATCTTGCCATGAGGCGAGAGCATAAAGACACGAATACCGCGTTTGCCACGCATGGCATACTCGGCCGCTGAACCGGTGTCTCCCGAGGTGGCGCCCAGAATATTGAGTTGCCCTTTTTGGCTCGTTAAGACGAACTCGAAGAGGTTTCCTAACAACTGCAACGCCAGGTCCTTGAAAGCCAAGGTCGGGCCATTGGATAAACCGAGCAAGTGTAAGCCCGGTTCCAGTGTTTTTAGCGGCGTAATCGCCTCAGAACAAAACACTTTGGCGGTATAGGTTTTTTTGATGAGCTTCTTAAGATCCGTTGGCGCAATATCATCGATGTAGTGGGATAAAATATCAAAGGCCAAATCGGCATAGGACATTTTTCTTAAACGAGACAACGAGGCCTTCGAGTATTGGGGATAGGTTTGTGGCATCGCCAATCCACCATCGGTGGCTAGACCTTCGAGTAAAATCTCACGAAAAGAGCGAGGAGTCATCCCTCCCCGGGTACTGATATAGCGCACTAGCTGTCCAATTCTTCGAGGCGAATCCGTGTGACCTTACCAGTCACCACCGCCAACGCTTCTATTTTCGCGATGGCTTGGTTCACTTGTTTTTCAAGGGTTTGATGCGTCAACATAATGATGTTGACGGAAGTTTCACCTTCAGTGGGTTCTTTTTGAACCATGGCGCCGATGGAAATACCTAAGTCAGCCAATATGCGAGTGATATCGGCGAGCACCCCAGGCTGATCCAACACCTGCAAGCGTAAATAATAGGCCGTATTCACTTCATCCATCGGCAGCAAAGCGATGTCTGACAACTGGTCAGGCTGAAAGGCCAAGTGGGGCACTCGGTGCTCCGGGTCCGCTGTCAGCGTTCGGGCCACATCAATCAAATCCCCAATCACAGCCGAACCGGTTGGCTCTGCGCCAGCGCCAGCGCCGTAAAACATCGTTTGACCGACGGCATCGCCCTTCACTACTATGGCGTTCATCACCCCTTCCACATTGGCGATTAAACGCTCTTTAGGAATTAAGGTCGGGTGCACCCGCAACTCGATTCCAGCTGCGGTACGCTTGGTAATGCCGAGCAATTTGATCCGATAACCGAGCTCTTCAGCAAAACGGATATCTTCCCTCGTGAGCTTTGATATGCCTTCGGTGTAGGCCGCAGAAAATTGCATCGGAATACCAAAACCGATGGCCGACATGAGGGTGAGCTTGTGGGCCGCATCAATGCCTTCAATATCAAAGGTCGGATCCGCCTCTGCATAGCCAAGCGCTTTGGCTTGCTCCAGCACTTGTGCAAAGGAGGCGCCGGTTTCACGCATTTTCGATAAAATAAAGTTGGAGGTGCCATTGATAATGCCAACAATCCATTCAATGCGATTGGCTGCCAAGCCCTCACGTAAGGATTTGATGATGGGCACCCCACCGGCGACCGCAGCTTCAAAGGCGACCATCACGCCCTTTTTGTGTGCTGCGGCAAATATTTCATTGCCATGATGCGCGAGTAAGGCCTTATTGGCCGTCACCACGTGCTTGCCATTTTCAATGGCCTTCATGACCAATTGCTTAGCCACACCGGTGCCACCGATGAGTTCCACCACAATATCGATGGCCGGGTCATTCACCACGCTAAAGGCATCATCGGTGATCGTTGCCTCACCCTGGGTGATTGCCTTGGCGCGCGCCGTGTCCTTGTCCGCCACGGTAGTAATAACAATGGCTCTACCGGCACGCCGAGAAATTTCTTCTCGGTTACGCAGTAGCACTGAAAAAGTGCCCCCACCTACCGTGCCGATGCCGAGTAATCCAACTTGGATCGGTTTCATATTAATCCATCCTTACGAAACATTTCCTTGATTCCCCGCACGGCCTGGCGAGTACGGGCTTCGTTTTCAATCAACGCAAAGCGTACGTGGTTATCGCCGTAGTGGCCGAACCCGATACCGGGGGCCACTGCAATCTTGGCCTCGTTTAAGAGTTTTTTAGAAAACTCGAGAGAACCCATCTTTTTGTAAGCCTCTGGAATCGGGGCCCAGATATACATGGTGGCCTTGGGAATATCCACCATCCAACCCAAAGCGTGCAGTCCCGCACACAAAACATCACGTCGATTTTGGTAAGTCGCACGCACCTCTTCCACACACTCTTGGGGTCCTTCAAGCGCAATGATGGAGGCGACTTGGATAGGAGTGAAAGTCCCATAATCATGGTAACTTTTCATACGGCCCAAGGCCGATACGAGGGCCGGATTACCCACCATGTAGCCCACCCGCCAACCGGCCATGTTGTAGCTCTTGGACATTGTAAAAAATTCCACTGCCACATCCTTGGCCCCAGGCACTTCCAATATCGAGGGCGCGCGATAGCCATCGAAAACAATGTCAGCGTAGGCTAAATCATGCACCACATAAATGTTATGTTCACGGGCAATCGCCACCAGGCGCTCAAAAAAGCTCAGATCAACACACTGAGTGGTGGGATTACTAGGAAAATTCACAATCAACATTTTTGGTTTGGGATAGCCATCCCGGATGGCTTTTTCTAGCTCATCAAAAAAGTTAACATCGGCACTCATCGGCACGTGACGAATGTCGGCTCCCGCAATCACAGGACCGTAAATGTGGATGGGATAACTGGGATTGGGTACTAAAACCACATCCCCACGCTCCAAAGTAGCAAGGGCTAAATGGGCAATCCCTTCCTTGGATCCGATGGTGACAATAGCTTCGGTGTCAGGATCTAAATCAACGTTATAGCGTGTTTTATACCAGTTACAGATGGCTTTACGAAGACGATGGATACCTTTGGAGACCGAATATCCATGGGTATCGGTTCGTTGGATCGACTCCACCAATTTGTCCACAATGTGTCGAGGTGTGGGGCCATCAGGATTACCCATACTAAAGTCGATCACGTCTTCTCCCCGTCGACGCGCGGCAAGTTTGAGCTCTCCTGTGACGTTAAAAACGTAAGGAGGTAGACGCTTAATTCGAGGAAAATCTTCCATGTGACCGTTTCTGTTGAGCTTTGTAAGCGTATAATTTTATCCGACCATGGAACTGCTTGCAAATCAGAAACTTATCAAACTTTGTGAATTTTTATGAAACTGCACTTGGCCACCTCATTAGGCAGTCACCGTTTTACCGGCTATGGGTCGGGTTATGTGCTGGTTAATCAACAGCGTTTTGAGCGTCCCATTGTCGTAAGCGCGAGCCAAATCTTTGAAAACTTGGATGCGCTCGATTTAGAGTCTGCCCAGTCCGGGCACCGGGATTTTCTGATTGATTTGAAGCCTGATATATTATTATTTGGTACAGGCAATCAGCATCGTTTTCCGAGTCCCGCCTGTCGTTTAGCCTTTGCCCGAGCCAATATTGGGCTAGAAAGTATGGATACGGCCGCCGCGTGTCGCACTTTTAATATTTTGATCGCGGAAGAAAGAAATGTCATTGCAGCAGTTCTGGTGTAATTCCCCTATTGCTAGTATAGGCACTTAAGACTCGTCTAGACCCGCCAAGGTGCGCACGTGTAACTCGACGCATCGTCCTAGGGCTTCGATCCCGTAGCCGCCCTCCAACATAGATACCAGCCGTCCATGAGCCGAACGTTCTGCCACTTGCATCATTTGTTGGGTTAACCAGCCATAATCCTCGTCCTGCCATTGAAGAGAGGCCAAAGGGTCGTCTTCATGAGCATCAAAACCTGCCGAAATAAGGATCAATTCGGGAGAAAAGTCTGCCAATGCAGGCAACCAGTGATCTTGAACCGCACTGCGCAGGGCTTGAGAGCCGCTTCGAGCCGGTAAAGGAATGTTGACCATACGCTTGGATCGACCTTCAACCCCACTATAGGGATAAAAAGGATGCTGGAAAGTCGACACCATTAGGACTCTTGGGTCATGGGCAAAGATATTTTCTGTCCCGTTGCCATGATGAACATCAAAATCGATGATGGCGATCCGTTTAAGCCCATAAGTCTCCAGAGCATGGGCTGCTGCCACACAAACGTGATTGATTATGCAAAACCCCATAGACCTAGCCCGCTCTGCATGATGACCAGGGGGGCGAACTGCACAAAAAGCATTTTTAACCTCCCCTCGCATGACCGCATCAATGGCACTCACCCCAGCGCCGGCGGCAGTGTAGGCGGCGTTGAGGGAAAAAGGATTCATTGCGGTGTCTGGATCCAACTGAACGAGTCCTTGGTTGGGGCTCGCTTGCTCCAATTCATCAAGGTAGGCGGCCTCGTGCACGCGTTCGACTTGCTCACGGGTAGCAGCCCCCGCGGTCATCACCAAGACGGATTGTATAAGCCCCGTGTCTTTCAATTGATTCTCGATGGCTTTCAGGCGCGCTGGGGACTCCGGGTGGCCGGGGCCCATATCGTGGAGAACCCCTTGAGGATGTGTCAAATACAGCGTTTTTAAAGGGACCGGCACAGGAGGACTCTCAATCTTAGCGCGAGGGCAAATATTGGATGGGATCGACGGGTTTACCTAGGCGACGAATTTCAAAATGCAATTGCACCTTGTCGGAATCCGTATCCCCCATTTCAGCAATCTTTTGGCCTTTGCTAACCGTCTGGCCTTCTTTGACTAACAATTTACTGTTATGACCGTAGACACTCAGAAAACTACGGTTGTGACGGATCACCACGAGGTTACCCAATCCGCGAATGCCCGTACCACTGAAAATGACTTTGCCTGCGCCACTGGCATTAACCCCTTGACCCATTGCCCCCGGAATCAGAACCCCTTTACTGGATTCCTCATTGTAGCCAGCGCTCAAAGAGCCATTGGTTGGCCAAGCCCAATCGATAGCCTCTAGTCCTTGCCCCGCATCCACAATCGTGGCCGATTCCTGAGGCTTCACTGCAGTCCCATCGGTTATCGTTTTTGACATTCGAGCGTAGTTGGCTTTGGAATAAGGCACGATCTCTCCCATTGGAGAGGCTCTTACCTTGGTGTCGGTGGCTTTATCAGGGGCTTTTTCGATGGGTTTTTCTTTGTCTTTAACTGATAATTTATCTCCGGGCGAGACTGTGGCTGGGGTAGTGGATAAGACTTCTTTTTCCGGCAAGAACACCAAGGGTTTCTTGGTCTCCGGTTTGACGGCCCCAGCGGCACTGTCAAGATTGGGGCTTGGGGTGGTGGCAGGGGTGGCAGCCGGAGCGCTGAGGTTTTTAGGTGCGGGGCTCAGGCGTAATTGTTGCCCTGCCCGGATGCTATCCGGTTCAATCCCATTCCATTCGGCAAGATCTAAAAAATTCAGTCGATTAGCCCGTGCTATGGCAAACAAGGTGTCACCCTGTTTTACGGTATAAGGCTCGTCGTTATTAACGCTAGGGGCTATATTTTTGGGCGGTGGTGCCACAGCACCCAAGGGCTTCGGGAGGGGGGATGGATTGAGCGGTGAGGGGGAGGCGCTTGGGACGGATTGGGGTGAGGCACTCAGCGCAGAAGGTTTGGATGGGGATGGGGATGGGGATGACGGTGCGGGAAGGGGCACTGGGGACTGAGAACTCGAAGCTTTAATGGCGGGCAAGCCTTCGGCGTTTAAACGGCCTTGTGAGCCCTCCAAAACTGGGGCTGGCAGGTTTGCAGTACACCCGAACAAAAAAGCCCCGAGCAACGAAAACGTGAGCCAAGCCAAACGAGCCAACCGTTCTAGACTCATGACGCGCTAACCCGTTCCAGGTAAAAGAGGGACAAACTTCACAGGGTCTAATTTTTTTTCGGTATACCCTTTTTCTGTCCGTTGAATGACTGAGAGGTATTGCACAGATCCTTTTAGAAGCGGCAATATCATTCTACCGCCTAGCCTTAACTGCTCGAGAAGGGGTTGAGGCACATGGGTGGCCGCTGCGGTCATTAAGATGACATCAAAGGGCGCTGAGGTTGGCACCCCGGCGTGGCCGTCACCGTGCCTTAAGCGTACATTGATCACTTGTGCATTTCTTAAATTAGTACGAGCACGAGCCGTTAACAGTAAGAGCCGTTCAACCGAATGCACCAATTTACACACTCGTGCCAACACGGCGCATTGGTAGCCGCATCCCGTGCCAATTTCAAGCACTGAATTTAATTCTCCATTAGCACGGGCCAATTCGGTCATACGCGCAACCGTTAAGGGCTGAGAGATGGTTTGACCAAATCCAATCGGCAGTGATATGTCTTCATAGGCACGGTGAGATAAGGCCTCATCGACAAAAAGGTGTCTCGGAACCTCCCCCATCGCGGAAAGGACGATTTCGTCTTTGATGCCTTGCTGTCGTAAACGCTCGACCATCCGCATACGAGTGCGTTGGGAGGTCATGCCAATTCCGGATCGATCAACGTTCATAGAATGCTCAAGCCCCTAGCCATTGACTAATGGTGGACATTTGTTCAAATCGGGTCAAATCGAGTTGCAACGGTGTAATGGAAACATGGTTCGTTGTCACGGAATAAAAGTCCGTTCCCGGACCCGCATCCTGAGCTTGTCCGGCAGCCCCAATCCAATACTGGGTTTCCCCACGAGGATTAATCGCTTTGACAACGGGTTCGGCTTTATGACGTTTGCCAAGTCGAGTCACTTCAATGCCTTGCAAGTCCTCGTAAGCGATATCAGGGACGTTCACATTCAGTAGTATAGCCTCTTTAATTGGGTGAAAAAAATATCGCTCGACTAAATCACGGGCCACCCGCCCAGCCGTATCAAATAAGTCGCGGCCTTCACCCGATAAAGAAATCGCCATAGAGGGGATACCGAGTAAAAACCCTTCCGTCGCAGCGGCCACCGTGCCCGAATAAATGGTGTCATCGCCCATATTGGCGCCGTGATTAATCCCAGAGACCACAAGGTCCGGTAGATGATCAAGCATCCCAGTCACCGCAAGATGGACACAATCGGTGGGAGTACCATTAACGTAAAAAAAACCATTACTGGCTTTTTTAAGGCTGAGGGGACGGTCTAGGGTCAAGGAGTTACTCGCTCCACTGCGATCGAGCTGAGGCGCCACCACAGTGACATCAGCTAAGCTTATCAGGGCTTTATGCAGTGCCAAAAGACCGGGGGCAAAATATCCATCATCATTGCTTAACAAAATACGCATAAATTCTTTTTTCCTGCCCCTTGATATTTTCTTTATTGATAGCCTTCTTGCATTAGACCTACAGGCTATAGTAAAACAAATAGGCAAATGTTCCTGTTCATGGTAAAAATTATAACATTGAGCCCTTGTCGGCCCAGATCTATTTCACACTAAAAGCGTTAAAAATCCGTTACAAGCCTATAAAATCCATCGACTCACTAGAAAGTTAAGGCAACGATGAGTGGTCCACTTCAGGGTATTAAAATCATTGATCTTACCTCAGTCATACTGGGGCCTTATGCCACCCAAATTCTGGGAGATTATGGGGCGGACGTGATCAAGGTGGAAGCGCCTGAGGGGGATAATACCCGTTATGTAGCGGCACAACGAAATCCGGGGATGGGGGCCAATTTCTTACATTTGAACCGCAATAAAAAAAGTATGGTTCTTAATTTGAAGAAACCCGAGGGGTTAGAGGTTTTGCTTCGATTAGTCCAAAGCGCGGATGTTTTAATCTATAACCTACGACCTCAAGCCATGAAGCGTTTGAAGCTGGGTTATGAGGATTTGGTTAAAGTCAATCCTCGTCTCATCTATGCAGGGGCAACCGGTTTTAACCAAGCGGGCCCCTATGCTGCCAAAGCCGCCTACGACGATATCATTCAGGGGATGGTTGGGTTTGCTTGGTTAGCGCAGGCGGCGGGAGGCGATAGGCCACGCTTTGTGCCCTCCACACTCACCGATCGGATTACGGGCCTCAATACCGTGCATGCTGTGCTGGCTGCCCTCCTCTACCGCGAGCGTACCGGAGAGGGGCAAAGTGTCGAGATACCCATGTTTGAAGGGCTGACGCAGTTTGTATTAAGTGATCATATGGGGGGGCACACCTTCGATCCTCCCAATGCGCCTGTGGGCTACCCGCGTTTGCTGACTCCCCATAGAAATCCCTACAAAACGCAAGACGGTTACCTTTGTGTGTTAATTTATAACGATAAACAGTGGCGCGCCTTTTTTAAGTTATTAGGTCGAGAAGATGAATATGAAACGGATACTCGTTTTAATACGCCGACTCAGCGTGCTCTACATTTTGACGAGGCCTACGCCTGGGTAGCCCAAGAAATGTCCACCCGAACCAACGCACAATGGCTACATCTACTCACCGAAGCGGATATTCCGGTCATGCCGATGAATTCGATAGAAGAGCTCATCAACGATCCCCATCATGCGGCCACCGGGTTTTTTAAGCAAACCCTGCATCCGAGCGAGGGTGCCATACGTGAAATGGATATTCCGTTTCGTTTCTCCAAATCGGCGCCTGAACTTCGACTCCCAGCGCCGCAACTGGGTGAGCACACGGTGGAGATTCTCCAATCATTAGGATATAACGATGAACAGATCGCAACGCTTAAGCAAAATGCCGCCATTGGAAGCCCCCCTGCACGGGGCTAACGACTTTTATTGATAACGAAGAATACAACCATGAATTTTACTTTTACCGATGATCAACAATCGATATGCCAAGCGGTTGAAAAAATCTGCGCAGGCTTTGACGATCGTTACTGGTTACAAAAGGATCGTGAGGGTGGCTTTCCTCATGATTTTCATGCCGCCTTTGCTCGCGATGGCTGGTTGGGCATTGCGATGCCGGAGGCCTATGGGGGCGCAGGTCTAGGCATCACGGAGGCTTCCCTCATGATGCAGACTATTTCACAATCCGGCGCGGGATTTTCTGGGGCCTCTGCCCTACACATGAATATCTTTGGCCTACATAGTGTGGTGGTCTTTGGCACTGAAGATCAAAAAAAACGCTTCTTACCTCCCCTCATCGAAGGCAAGGACAAGGCGTGCTTTGGAGTGACTGAACCTAATAGTGGATTAAACACTGCAGCCTTAAAAACAAAAGCCGTGCGTCATGGGGATCACTACTTAATCAGTGGTCAAAAAATATGGACCAGTACGGCCCAAGTGACCAATAAAATATTACTGCTCGCTCGCACTCAAGCCATCGAGACTTGCCAAAGACCGACCGATGGACTCACCTTGTTTTATGCGGATATGGACCCACTGCATGTGGAGGTTCGCGAAATCGAAAAAATGGGACGAAAATCGGTTGACTCCAATCAAGTGTTTATTGATAACCTACGTGTGAGCGCGGCCGATCGGATCGGCGAAGAGGGTAAGGGATTTCAATACCTGCTCCATAGCCTTAACCCTGAGCGTATTTTGGTGGCAGCTGAGGCGGTAGGATTGGGGAAAATTGCCTTAAAAAAAGCCAGCGAATACGCCAAACAAAGAGTGGTCTTTGATCGACCCATTGGGCAAAATCAATCTATTCAACATCCTCTGGCAGAGCGTTGGATGGAATTGGAGGCTGCAGAACTGATGACCTACAAGGCGGCCTGGTTATATGATCAAAAAAAACCCTGCGGTGCGGAGGCCAATGCCGCAAAATTTTTAGCGGCAGAGGCGGGTTTTAAAAGTTGCGAGACAGCGATGATGACGCATGGCGGTATGGGATACGCGAAAGAATTTCATATCGAGCGCTATTTTCGTGAGGCCATGATTCCAAGATTGGCACCGGTGAGCTCGCAGATGATTTTATGTTTCATTGCTGAAAAAGTCTTGGGCTTACCTCGTTCGTATTAACCCAGTAAAGAATCATGGGGGCACGTTAATAGGTCAAAAATGCCATCAGGGTTGGGGCTTGAGAAGGCGGGCAGCCATTGATCCTTAACTTATCTTTTCTACACGGCGCTGTCTTAATATGCCAAATAACTGCGCGCGTTGCCACTAGACAAATCGCGAACACGCCGCGCACCGTCGGTTACAGACGTAATCCCTCGAACGCCTACGCGTCCCACAGCCACCGCATTGGCTTCGTTGGCTTGGCCATCCCAACAGGATGCCCCATTCAAAGCCCTTACGAAACCCCTGCAAGCCAGTAGCCATGCCGCTTCCAGGCAATTTAATCGCTCTTGTTACCCACTCGACTTCCTGAAGAGCTAAAAAAAAATGATTCCATACCCGGATCGCATTCCAGCGCGCGTAGGTATATTCTGTCGGTGCATTTTATAAAATTTATAGGGGGGGTAATCATGTCAGGCAAAAGATTCGGCACATTTCTGTTACTGATCACAGCGTTGGCGGGAGGGCTGTTTGCAAGTGGCGCGAGCCAAGCACAATCCACACGCGTATTCGAATTAAGAACCTACACTTCGCACGAAGGCCGTCTTAATGATGTGGTCAACCGGTTTCGTGACCACACTGTACGAATTTTTGAAAAACATGGCATGATTAGCGTCGGCTACTGGATTCCAAAGGACACCCCCAATACGCTGATCTACATCCTCGCACATCCGAGCCGCGAAGCGGCGAACAAGAACTGGGAGGCGTTCCGAAACGACGCGGATTGGAAAATCGCGCGCACTGCCTCCGAAATGAACGGCCCCATCGTGGTAAAAAGTCAGTCGGTATTTATGGAGCCGACGGATTTCTCGGCAATGAAGTAAGATAGTGTAACTCTGTCGGCACCGCGCGTGCTCCAAGCACCGTGCGGGAGGCGGATTTACGAACGGTCACCATCGACGACATAAGATCGCCGAGGGACCCAATCAGGGAGGAGCACCATGCAACAACTCGTTAAGTTAGTGGGTACACTTGCGCTCGGACTTTCGCTGGGCGCATCCGCGGCAGACTACTCAATGAACGTCAACAAAGATCGTCTGCTCAACGCGCAGAACGAGCCCCAGAACTGGCTCATGATGAACGGCGATTACGGCTCCACACGGTACTCGAAGTTGAGCCAGATCAACCGCGACAACGTGAAGAACCTGCAGATGGTGTGGGCGCTGGCGCTCGGCGGGATGGCGGACGTCGGCGGCAACGGCCCTGAAAATGAAGTCAACCCGCTGATCGACAACGGCTTCATGTACACGACCGACGGCTGGGGCACGATCTACAAGATCGACGCGCGTATCCCAAACAAGGGTGAATTCGTGTGGATCGCCGATCCGGGCGTCAAGCACCAGGGCAATCCGTCGCGCACGCGCGGCATCGCATTGTGGGAAGACCTCGTGATCGCCAACCTGCCGGACGGCCGTGTCATCGCGGTCAACCGCGACTCGGGCGAAATCGTGTGGGACAAAATGATCGCCAAACCCAACGAATTCGGTAGCAAGGAAAGATTTTTTGCGGCACCGATTACAGCCGAGGGAAAGATCATCATCGCCAACGGCGCGGGTGACGGCAAGACGCGCGGCTGGGTTGCGGCGCTAGAAGCGCGCACCGGCAAGGAATTGTGGCGCTGGTATGCAGTGCCCGCCCCCGGCGAAAAAGGTAGCGAAACTTGGAAGGACAAGAACCAGGCGTGGAAAACCGGCGGCGGCGGCCTGTGGCAGACGGGTTCGTACGATCCGGCGACGCGGCTCACGATCTGGGGCACGGGCAATCCGATTCCCCAGTACGATCCGCAGGCGCGCCCGGGCGATAACCTGTATACCAATTCGGCGGTCGCGCTAAACATCGACACTGGCAAACTCGTTTGGCATTTCCAATACACGCCGAACGATTCGTGGGATTACGACGAAGTCGGCATCCACATGCTCTACGACACCACCATCGGGGGCAAGAAACGCAAAGTGATGGGCCATTTTGGACGCAACGGCTTTTACTACTCGCTCGACCGCATGACCGGTAAATTTATCAAGGGCGGGAAATACGTTAACGATCTGAACTGGACGAAAGGCCTTAACCAGAAGACGGGTATGCCACTTGAATACGATCCCAAACTCGATGTGCAGATCTACAACCCTGAAGCGCGCTCGCTGCGCGGCGACCCGATGAAGAGAACCTGCCCGACATGGCACGGCGGCGTTGCCCACCAGCCGACCGCCTACAATCCGGTCAAGAACATCGCCTACGGCGTCGGCACCGAGGGCTGCTTCACGCAGAACGGCGCGGTGGTGCGCTACAAGCCCGGCGGCGGCGACATTGACGAGAAGACGAGCGACAAGCGCACTTACACGAGCGATCTGTATTACGGCTCGATCACCGCGTTCGATCCAACCAATCACAAGGTCGTCGCCAAGGCCGTGACCGACATCGAGATCCGCTCGGGCGCCACCGTCACCGCGGGCGGTATCGTGTTCACCGCGCTGCAGGACGGCTGGGTGATTGCGTATAACGATGAAACGCTCGAGGAACTCTGGCGCTTCAACATCGGCACGCCGATCAAAGGCGCGCCGGTGACTTATGCGATCGGCCCCAAACAATATCTCGCCGTGCAAACGAGCGGCCGTCACCTGCATCCCAAGAAGTACGACAAGCTCGAAAACTCGAGCTATCTGTTCGTCTTCGCATTAAATTGATCAGGAATATCAACATGAAAAATCGCACACAGCAATTCGTCAATCTTCTGTTCGCCGTGACACTGACGCTCTGCGCATCAGCATTCGCCGCGGAGTTTACCATCACCGTCAACAAGGACCGCCTGCTCAACGCGCAGAACGAGCCGCAGAACTGGCTCCTGATGAACGGTGATTACAGTTCGACGCGTTACTCCAAACTCACGCAGATCAACCGCGATAACGTCAAGAACCTGCGCGTGGTCTGGGCGCTGGCCTTGGGCGGCATGGCGGACGTCAAAGCAAACGGCCCCGAAAACGAAGTCAATCCGCTGATTGACAACGGCTACATGTACACGACCGACGGCTGGGGTACGATCTACAAAATCGACGCGCGCAACCCGCACCGCGGCGAATTCGTGTGGGTGGCCGACCCCGGCGTCAAACATCAGGGCAATGACCCGCGCACGCGCGGCATCGCGCTGTGGGACGACCTGGTTGTCGCCAATCTGCCAGACGGCCGCGTGATTGCCGTCAACCGGGACACCGGCGCCATCGTGTGGGACAAGCAAGTCGCCAAGAAAGCAGAATTCGGCCGCACTGAAAAATTCCTGACCGCCCCCTTGGTTGCCGATGGCAAAGTATTGATTCAGAACGGTGCGGGCGACGGCGGCACGCGCGGCTGGGTTGCTGCACTCGACGTAAAAAATGGCAACGAATTGTGGCGCTGGTACGTCGTGCCGAAACCCGGCGACCCGGGCAGCTAAACGTGGAAAGACGACCACAACGCTTGGAAAACCGGCGGAGGCGGCATCTGGCAAACAGGCTCCTATGATCCGGCCACTGGACTCTATATTTTTGGTACCGGCAATCCGTTTCCGATCTACGATCCGCAGTTTCGTCCGGGCGACAACCTCTACACCGATTCGGTCGTAGCACTCGACGTCAACACCGGCAAGCCCAAGTGGCATTTCCAGTACACCCCGAACGATTCGTGGGACTACGACGAAGTCGGCGTACATCTTTTGTACGACACCACGCTCGACGGCGAAAAGCGCAAGGTCGTCGGCCACTTCGGTCGCAATGGTTTTTACTACACGCTCGATCGCACCAACGGCAAGTTCATCAAGGCTGAAAAATACGTCAACGATTTGAACTGGACCAAGGGACTCAATCCGGTCACCGGGCTACCCGTTGAATACGACCCGAAGCTCGATGTTCAAATCTACAATCCCGAAGCGCGCGCATTGCGTGGCGACGGCAAGAAGCGCGCGTGTCCGACGTGGCACGGCGGGGTGGCGCACCAGCCGCTCGCCTACCACCCGGTCAAGAAAATCGCCTATGGTGTCGGCACCGAGGGTTGCTTTACGCAAACCGGCGCTGCGGTTGTCCCCAAATCAAAAGACGGAGACGTCGATTTGAAAGCCAGCCAGCCACGGCCCTACTCCAGCGATTTGTATTACGGCGCGATCACCGCGTTCGACACGGTCGATCACAAGGTGATGGCGAAAGCCGTGACCGAGATCGAGAACCGCTCGGGTGCGACGGTGACCGCTGGCGGCATCGTGTTCACCGCGCTGCAGGATGGTTGGGTGGTTGCGTATCACGACGAAACGCTCGAGGAATTGTGGCGCTTTAACGTAGGCACGCCGCTCAAAGGTGCGCCGGTGACCTATGCGATCGGCCCCAAACAATATCTCGCGGTGCAAACCAGTGGTCGCCACCTGCATCCGGTCAAATTCGACAAGCTCGAGAATTCGAGCTACGTGTTCGTATTCGCGTTGAACTAATTTTACGTTGCCTCTCCCTCGACGGGGGAGGACCAAGGCGGGGCGGATCGATTTCACGGAAGTGGCGTGGACCTTTATCACCCCCCACCGTAAGCTTCCCTCATCAAGGGAAAATATTCAGCTTGGCTGCGCTCACATTTCGCCGCCGCTTATTGCTTGAACTCCTTGCACACGTCGGTCGCACTGCCCCAGTAGTCGGCGCACTTCGCGCGGTCCATCGCGCCTTTGCCGATAATTTTTGCAAACGCAAAATCAGCAATCGCCTCGATCTCGCGCGCTTGCAGCGTCGCGGGTGGATCGGCCATCTTCAGTCCCTGCGCTTTCAAGTCCGATTGCTTCTTGCCGAAACAACGCCCATCGCTGTAAGCGAATTTGTCGAATGGCGGCATGCCGGTGCCCGGCAGTCCGCATTTGACGAACATGACGAACGTAGTGCGATCGAGTTTCATTTCGCGCAGGTTCGCGCCGTCGGGCATCTGGTTGTCCATCTTGCGTCCATCACCGGCCCAGCCGTGGCAAGCCTGGCAATTGCCTTTTTGCATGAATAGTTGCTTGCCTTCTTCGACATCGTCCACGTCAGCAGCCTGCACTGCAAAGGCAAGGCACAGGCTCGCGAGGAATGCGTACATGCCCGCAACCGCTTTGTATCGATCGGAATACATCCGGTTTACCCCCTTGTTAATTCGTCCGCTATCGAGAGCCGGAGGAAATTACGAATCACACGTTTATTATTTTTTTTGGCTCGACGGCAATATCTGTATGTGAATTCTAACGCTTTTTGAGCCATTCTTGGTTTTTAATGAATTGAAGGGTGTACGGCCCGTTATGGATAATTCACCTCCCCACAAAACCAGTCTGTGGTCTTAGTCCGGCCTATTAATAAAAGCACTAAGATTGAGGGAGTCACGATTTTTTTTTAGCGTGCACTCAGTAAAACATTAAGCTCACACTCAATCTCGAGCCCTTCGATATATTGTTAATGTTGCACTTCGTATTTGATACTAGAAAAAAACGAAAAAACATAAGGGACTATACAAACGATTGCCTCTTAAGGCTCACTTAATCCTAATTGACGTATGAGTGGCTCCCAACGTTTAGTTTCTGAAAGCAATAAGTCTTTAAGGTCCTGAGGTGCCCCTCCCATAACATCCATTCCACTGGCAGACAGGGTCTCTTTTAAAGTCGCCCGATCAAGGACGGCACGAATTTCTCGATTCATAATACGAATCATGGATTCAGGGGTTTTAGTCGGAGCGACTAAAGCATTGAATAAGGGGGCTTCGATAGAGGGAAACCCTAATTCTTTAAAGGTGGGCACTTCAGGGGCCTGATTCGATCGCTTGTCTTGAGCCAGGGCCAAAATATGCAATCGCCGAGAGGCTGCAAATTCCTTCACATTAATGTAGGCGCTAAAAAGGGCTTGAACATCGCCCATCATCAAGGCCTGGGTGGCGGCTGGGCCACCATTGAAAGGGACATGAGATAATTTAAGGCTCACACGGGATTTGAACAATTCCATGGCCAGATGCGAGGCGCTGCCTTGGCCGACGGAGGCATAATTAAATCGATCATGCTGCGTTTTAACCAGCGCGACAAATTCTGATAATGAATGCGCAGAGCTTGAACCACTGATAGCCAGTACGTGAGGCAAGCTGACGGTGGCCACTACGGGAGAAAAAATCTCCTGCGGGTTGTATTTCTTCGAACCTGACAATAAAGGGGCTGTCACGAGAGGACCATTAAATCCGACAAAATAAGTATAACCATCCGGTGCAGAACGGGCGACCTCCATGGCCCCAATCGTGCCACCGGCTCCCGGTTTATTGTCGATGAGAATCACTTGCCCTAAAGACTCTCGAAGCGGTTGTGCTATTAATCGTGCAGCAATGTCAACGGATGTGCCCGCTGGAGTGGGGACAACCCAGCGAATCGTTTTTTCCGGATATTCATTGGCCAAGGCGCAAGCAATAAAAGGGGGGGGTGCCAAAGTCATAAAACTGATCGCCAATGGAAAACTTAAAAATCGCTTACGAAGGAATAAAGAAAATAAAATTTTATAAATCCTCATGTCATGGATAAAAAGGCCGTTTTTTTTTACTTCCGTCCGAATGCTTTAGACAGTGATATGATTCAAAAAAAATGATACCCGAAAACAAAGCTTAAGGGTTAATGATTGCGTTAAGTGAATCAATCAATCATAAAAGTATTGTTAACAAAAAAAACATCACTTGGCAATTTTTCTGGGAGGATCTATGCTGTTAGAAAATAATTTACAGAGCCTAGGGTTGGCGAGGCATGAATGCGTCAGATCCATTTCAAAGTGCTGGGTTGGGTTTTTTCAATACGCCTCCTGGATACTCATGCTGGTAGTGGGGGGCAGTGGATCTAGCGTCTACAGTGCAGATCTACCCTACCCCAACCGCCCTATTCGCATTATTGTTCCCTTTGCCTCGGGTGGGCCCAGTGATATTGTGGCTCGCAGTTTAGCGCAAAAACTTAATCAAAGCTGGAACCTAGCGGTCGTTGTCGATAACCGAATTGGTGCCTCCGGTATGATTGGAGCGGATCTCGTGGCTAAAAGTCCTCCTGATGGCTACACACTACTTTTGGCGCAAGTCGGAGACACGATCAGCATGAGTTTATTCTCAAAAATACCCTATCATTTTGAGAAAGATTTTGCACCTATCATGCAAGCGGGACAGACTCCTTTTTTACTGGTAGCCCATCCCTCGCTTCCGGTTAAAACCGTTAAAGATCTCATTCAACTGGCCAAAGCCCGACCCGGCATCCTCACCTTTGGTTCGAGTGGCTCGGGATCTGCCTCCCATCTGGCTGGGGAATTATTAAAAAGCATGGCTAGTATTGATATGCTACATATCCCCTATAAAGGTCAGGCACCGGCCACCACGGATTTGTTGGGTGGACAAATAGCGCTCATGTTTAATAACCCCATAACCTCATTAGCGCATGTCAAAGCCCAAAGGCTACACGCTCTGGGAGTCAGCACCTCAAAGCGCTTTCAGGCATTAAGCGAAGTGCCAACGCTCGCCGAAAGTGGCGTGGCGGGTTTTGATGTTGGATTTTGGATGGGGACATTAGCACCGGCGGGCACCCCAAGAAACGTGATTGAAAAATTAAATAATGAAATGGTTAAAATTGTTCATCAAGCCGATGTGCTCGAGCGGTTTGCCTCATTAGGCATTGATCCGATTGGCAACAGTGCAGACGAATTTAGTCAAGTCATTCATAAAGAAATTAATCGCTGGGCAACAGTCGTTAAGAACGCGCATATTAAGGCAGATTAAAGTTCAAAAAAAAAAGGATGCGCAATTTTCATCGAGCGTAAAAACTGGGACGGTAGTTTGACAGAATCGATTTTGATGGGAATGCCTGGCTAATCCCAATCGTTGCCAGTGGCTGCGCCAAGCCTGGAAACGGCGCAGCCATCCGAATCAACAGAAAAGTCTGGGCATTGGGCTTTGCATGTCCTTGTTCCCAGTTTTTGAGCGCTTTTACCTTAGTAAACCCACCGATAGACACCTTCGGCCATTACAGCGCGGTGGTGCTGATAGCCCAAGCAATATGTAGTGGCAGACGAAGGATGCGGCTAAGATTAAAGACCGCGCAGAATAAAAAATTTTGCCCGGGTATTGCCACCCGAGTGCCGAGGGAACATGTGTCGTGTCGGTTCAGAACCGTGACACCGTAAGAATATTCCCCTGAGTGCTCCTCTAGGCTCCAAAAATAAAAAAACCGACTGGTGAGAGTCGGCTAATACTTTGTTTATTAATGGTCGGGGCGAGAGGATTTGAACCTCCGACCACCTGCACCCCATGCAGGTACGCTACCAGGCTGCGCTACGCCCCGAGAGACGTTATTATAACAGAGACAAACTAGGATTTTGAGTCGATCCCAAAAAAGAATATCCCCTTTTAATGGACTGTGGGTCGTTTTATAGGTCTATTCAGTAATAAGGGATACGAAAAAAAAGATTCAGCCCCCCCATATACCCTACACAACCTTCATTCAATGCTCGAATTTTTAAGATAGCGCCTATACTCTTTTTTAAAATCGAATGATTGCTTTTCGAGATTTAATGAAGGCTAGGATCGCAAAATCGATAAAACCGCCTCGATATCCTTGCGTAAATGTTTGAGCAGATCGGGCGTTATATTGTTTTTTACTACGTCCGATTCGACTGACGTCGTAATCTCGACAGATGCCCCTTGGGTTAATGCCTCGGGTGGTATGACATCCGTCTTGGTATCGTGACCGTTGGCGGCCTGCAATAAGGCGCTGACAGCCAGAGGGCGGGTCTTACCATTTCGGCCGATGCCTGTGACCTGGTCATCGAGTTGGTTTCTCGCTCCGTTAATCGTGAAGCCTTGATCATAGAGCAATTCACGAATGCGTCTTATCAGCAACACTTCGTGGTGCTGATAATATCTTCGATTGCCACGACGTTTAACGGGTTTTAATTGATAGAACTCTTGTTCCCAATAGCGCAACACGTGAGGCTTAACGGCACAAAGCTCACTGACTTCTCCGATCGTAAAGTAACGCTTGACGGGGATCGGTGGCAGCACGGCTCTAGGGGTTAGCGGGTCCATTTGAATTGAAATTTTCATCAACCATGGACTTCAGTTTTTGTGATGCATGAAAGGTCACTACACGACGTGCCGAGATAGGAATCTCTTCGCCAGTCTTGGGGTTACGACCCGGTCTTTGTGGTTTAACGCGGAGCTGAAAATTTCCAAATCCAGAAAGCTTCACTCCATGGCCCGCTTCAAGCGAATGACGCACTTCCTCGAAGAAAATTTCGACCATATCTTTAGCTTCACGTTTATTAAAGCCCACTTTTTCAAACAATAAATCAGCGAGCTCAGCTTTCGTTAAAGTCATTTGTCCCCTTTCAGCGAAGCTTAGCATTGAACTGGTGTTGCATAATTTTTATAATTTCCGATACCGACAATTCGACGTCAGCATCTGTCAGAGTTTTGGCAGTATCCTGTACTAACATCCTGAATGCAAGACTTTTTTTGCCATTCTCTACCCCTGCACCACGATAGATATCAAAAAGTGAAAAGTCCGTGATTGTGCTCGGTTTTTGTGCATTAACGGCCTCTAAAATAGACTGATAAGTCACAGATTCATCAAACACCAAGGCCACATCGCGAACTACCGGCAGAAACTTTGAGTTTTCTTTAAATTGAGGGATAGGAACCACTGATAAAGCATTCAGCTCAAACTCAAATAAAATGACAGGCTGAGAGAGTTCGTACTTTTGCTGCCATTTTGGGTGTAATTCTCCCAGCCACCCCACAGCCTTTGCGCCGTCATAGATTCGTGCGCATTTACCGGGATGAAGTGCTGGGTGTATTTCGGGCATGAAGCGCAATGTTTTGGGAGACCATAAAGCCTCCAAATCCGCCTTCATATCAAAAAAATCAACGGCTCGAGGGGGTTTAACCCCCCACTGCTCATCAACTGCACCACCACAAACGGCAGCGCCAAGATACCAAGGCTGCGCGTAGTCTGTCCCGTCCGCGCTAAAGCAGCGCCCCGTTTCAAAGACTCTGATCCTTGATTGTTGATGATTGAGGTTATAGGCAATCGTTTGCACTAATCCACCGATGAGTCCTGAGCGCATGACGGCCATTTGACTTGCAATCGGATTGGCTAATGAAATGGGGTTGGCATTGGCATAAAAATCTTTTTCCCAATCCTTATCTACAAAACTGTAGGTCACAATTTCCTGATAATTTCTCGATACCATCAAACGACGAAGGCTTTGGGCGGATCGATTCGATTCGACACTGGGCAAAGCCGATTGAGCCACCACAGGGCTAAGCGCCGGTATATTCTCATACCCATACACCCGAGCCACTTCCTCAATCAAATCCTCTTCAATGGACATATCGAAACGATAGCTCGTGGGGGTCACCCTAAAACCTTCAGCGGTTTTTTCAAAAGCAAAATCTAGGCGTTTCAATAGGGCTGCCACCGCCTCCCACGATAAAGCCACCCCGAGCACTTTCTCTACACGGTTTAAACGCAGAAAAATGTCTGAGCGTTGGGGCAAGGAACCGATCGCCTCCGATACAGGGCCAGCCACTCCGCCAGCGATTTGAAGGATCAACGCACTCGCCCTTTCCATCGCCTCTAGGGTATTTGCAAAATCCACCCCGCGTTCAAATCGATAAGAGGAGTCTGAACCGAAGCCCAGTTTACGGGATTTACCCGCAATGGCGTCGGGACTAAAAAAAGCACTCTCCAGCACCACATCCTGTGTGTTGTCGGACACTGAGCTATCTTGCCCCCCCATGATACCGGCTAATGCTAAGGGCTTCGTCTGATCAGCGATAATCAGATACTGCTGATCGAGCACTCGGGTCTCACCATTTAATAATAATAGGGATTCACCCGTTTGAGCCCATCTGACTTGG
Source organism: uncultured beta proteobacterium (assembly GCA_903893565.1). Classification (GTDB taxonomy): domain Bacteria; phylum Pseudomonadota; class Gammaproteobacteria; order Burkholderiales; family SG8-41; genus UBA5216. The sequence continues at coordinate 98,290 of CAITMU010000125.1, forward strand.
ATGGCCCCATCAATCTTGGCCGCATCAAAAGCATGCAAGGGTTGCCCCATTTCTAACATGACGTAGTTGGTAACATCTACGATCGCGCTAATCGATCTCACACCACTACGAGCTAAGCGTTCGACCATCCAATCAGGGGTGGGGGCTTTGGGATTAACGCCGTGGATGGGACGGGCACAATAGCGGGGGCATGCCTCCAAGGCTTTGATCTCGATGGCTTGTGGTTTTGTTTGTTTGACCGATACGGGGTTGGTATCAAAGGGGATATTCAGTGCGCAGTTACCGAGGGCTGAGACTTCTCGTGCCAAGCCTAAAAGACTTAAACAATCGCCTCGGTTTGGAGTGGCTTTAATATCGATGATATTGTCATCTAAAGAGAGCGCTTGCCGAAGGTTCATTCCGATGGTGGCATTGGGTGAGAGAATCCAAAGTCCGTCTACCCCATTGTCTAATCCGAGCTCTCGTGCGGAACACAGCATGCCGGCCGAATCGACTCCGCGCACTTTAGCCGCCTTAATCTTCATCTCAGGCAATTGCGCACCCACTAAGGCAGCGGGCACACGAATCCCCACCTTCACGTTCGGCGCGCCACATACGATGCTCAGCACGGCATCCCCTACATTGACCTTACAAAGGTTTAATCGGTCTGCGTTAGGATGCTTTTCCACTTCTAATACTTCAGCCACAACGACACGGTCAAAGGCCGGTGCCAAAGGAGCCACTGCCTCGACCTCAATGCCGCCAAAGGTCAGCAGATCGCAAAGCGACTGCGTATCGATAGCAGGGTTAACGAAGGTGCGTAGCCATGATTCAGAAAATTTCATTTTATTTTAGCGGAACTGACGTAAAAAACGTAAATCATTGTCAAAGAACAATCGCAGATCATTAACCCCGTAACGTAACATCGTCAATCGATCTAATCCCATACCAAAGGCAAAACCTTGAAATTGTTGGGTATCAATATCGACATTTTTAAGCACCTGAGGATGCACCATTCCGCAACCACCAATTTCTAACCATCCCTTACCAAAGCTCATATCAATTTCTGCGGAAGGCTCCGTGAAAGGAAAAAAGGAAGGGCGAAACCGCACTTTTAAGTCATCGCGCTCAAAAAACCGTTTAAAAAAATCAGTGAGAATGCCCTTTAAATGCGCAAAGTTTATCTCTTGATCAATCCACAAACCCTCGACTTGATGGAACATCGGCGAATGGGTTGCATCGGAGTCCACACGATACACTCGACCCGGTGCAATAATGCGAATGGGGGGCTTATTATTGAGCATATAACGCACTTGAATGGGCGACGTATGCGTGCGTAAGAGATGCTTTTCGCCTTCAATATAAAACGTATCGTGCATCGAACGGGCAGGATGATTTTCTGGTTGATTTAAAGCGGTGAAATTAAAAAAATCGGTTTCAATTTCAGGCCCATCGGCCACCGCGAAGCCCAATGAATGGAAGATTTCGGTCACGCGCTCTAAGGTTCGGGTCACCGGGTGGAGTCCTCCCAGAGAGTTACCCCGTGCAGGCAGACTGACATCGAGCGCCTCTTCCTTCAGTCGGGCATCGAGTTTGATTTGTTGCAACGACTCGCGTCGTGCCTTTAATGCCTGGTCGAGTACCTGTTTGGCTGCATTGATACGAGCCCCCATGGCGGGACGCTCGCTCGCGGGTAATTTGCCCAAGCCTTTTAGTAGTTCTGTCAGAGGACCGGTCTTGCCTAAATAACGTGCCTTGATTTGTTCCAATTCATCGGCATCGGATATACCAGCGAACGTCTCAAGGGCGCTATTGACGATTTCATCGAGCTCTTGCATAGCGATGTCTATTTTCCGTGACTAAAAAAGTCGATATTCAAGTAGAAAAATTGTGAAAAAATAATGAAAAAAAAGAGGCTTTTCAGCCTCTTGTTCTTCGAGATGAACGGTTTACACGCCATCCATCTCGTCGGTGAGGTTTAAACGCCTAGGCTACTTTTGGCGGTCTCAACAAATTTTGCAAAAGCGGCTTTGTCTAACACTGCGATGTCCGCCAACACTTTACGGTCGACTTCGATCATCGCTTTTTTAAGCCCATTCATAAATACGCTATAGGTCATTCCATGTTCACGAACGGCCGCATTAATACGGGCAATCCACAACGAACGAAATACGCGTTTTTTGTTACGACGATCGCGATAGGCATATTGCCCTGCACGCATAACCGCTTCATTAGCGACACGGAAAACGTTACCACGGCGACCACGAAAGCCTTTGGCTTTTTCAATGACTTTTTTGTGCGCAGCACGCGCGATCACTCCACGTTTGACTCTTGGCATGGCTGATCTCCCTTAGTATGGCAACATTGCGCGGACTGCGCGTAAATCGGAAGCGTGCACCGCAGTGCCGCCGCGCAAATGACGTTTGCGCTTAGTACTTTTCTTGGTCAATATATGACGCATATTGGCTGAGCCCCGTTTAATTCCGCCTTTACCTTGCTTGCGGAAACGTTTGGCCGCGCCACTCTTGGTCTTGAGTTTCGGCATAACTACCTCTTCTTTTAGCATAGCGCCAGGTGCATACTCTCTAAGTGGAGTAGGACTTTAAATACCCGGTCAACTACTTATCGTACAACCACTACATTGGTAACGCTCACTACTTACTACACACTCTGAACTGCTTTTACCCCAACCACTCTTGTAGGGAGAGCTCAATGAAAAGCCCCCTATGATAACACGTTATGCACGTTATGCACGTTCTGCACGCTCTACAGGTTTTAAACCTTTTAAACGTTCATAGGGTGTCTCAGATTTTACTTCTTCAGGGACGATATTCTCAGCGGGCTGGGGCGTTAAAGCGACCACCGGTAATTCAGCAGAAGGGACTGCCTCTGATTCTGCTTTAACAGCCGGTTTAACACTGGCAGGCTTTGCGGCAGGCTTTGCGACTGCTTTGGGAACGGTTTTCTTCGGCGACATGACCATCACCAACTGACGACCTTCCATTTTTGGAAATTGTTCCACAACCGCTATCGGCTCTAATTCCGAGCGAATACGTTCCAGTAATCGCACTCCAAACTCTTGATGCGCCATCTCACGACCACGATATCTCAAAGTGACTTTGATCTTATCGCCTTCTTCCAAGAACCGGGTGAGGTTCCTGATCTTAATCTTGTAATCTCCGTCATCCGTACTGGGACGAAACTTCACTTCCTTTACGACGATGACTTTTTGTTTCAGCTTGGCTTCATGCTGACGTTTGCTTTCACGGTATTTGAATTTACCAAAATCCATGATTCTACAAACGGGGGGATTGGCTGTGGGTGCAATCTCGACTAAGTCAAGATCAGCCTCTTCTGCCATTTTATTGGCTGCCGCGATACTCACGACTCCTACCTGTTCACCACCTGCGCCGATTAGTCTGACTTCGGAAGCCGAAATCTCTGAATTAATGCGCGCTTCTTTTTCCTGTGCTATGCGATAACTCCTTGAAACAATTAAACTAAACGACCTCTTTGATTTTCTTCTTGGCGCAAACGACTGATGAACGTTTCTAAACTCATCTGCCCCAGATCTTCTCCCTTGCGAGTTCTGACCGAAACCAATTGAGAAGCCACTTCCTTGTCCCCTACCACCAGTTGAAATGGCAACTTCTGAAGACTATGTTCCCGTATCTTATAGGAAATCTTCTCATTTCTCAAGTCAGATACGGCCCGCACCTTTGCTAACTTTAACGCAGACTCGACTTGTTGGGCATATGCGGCTTGATTTTCAGTAATACTGGACACGACCACCTGCACGGGCGCCAGCCAAACAGGCATAGCACCAGCGTAGTGCTCAATGAGTATCCCAATGAACCTTTCGAGCGAACCCAGAACCGCACGGTGCAGCATCACCGGAGTGTGTCGAGTGTTGTCCTCGGCGACATATTGAGCATCCAAACGCGCGGGCAAGGCAAAATCCAGTTGCAATGTGCCGCACTGCCAGACACGAGCCAAGGAATCTTTCAAAGAAAATTCGATTTTAGGCCCATAAAAGGCCCCTTCCCCAGGATTAAGTTCCCAATGCAGGTCTTTGGCATCCAAGGAAGCTTTAAGTGCTGCCTCGGCACGATCCCAGACTTCATCGGAGCCGATGCGTTTGACAGGACGGGTCGAGAGCTTGATTTCAATATCATTAAAACCGAAATCCGCATAAACCTCCCGTAGAAGATCGATAAATTGGCCGGCCTCGGCTTGGATTTGATCTTCAGTACAGAAAATATGTGCGTCATCTTGAACAAATCCACGCACCCGCATTAACCCATGCAACGCCCCAGAGGGTTCATTGCGATGACAGGAGCCAAACTCTGCAATCCGAAGGGGCAGTTCACGATAGCTTTTGACCCCTTGATTAAAAATTTGTACGTGCCCAGGGCAATTCATCGGTTTGACCGCATAGTCGCGTTTTTCTGATTCAGTGGTGAACATGTGATCGCGATAATTTTCCCAGTGCCCCGATTTCTCCCATAACACTCGGTCCATGACCATGGGGGTTCGCACTTCGCGGTATCCACCATGGTTGAGTATATCGCGCATATATTGCTCAATAATCTGCCACAGTGTCCAGCCATGGGGGTGCCAGAAAACCATACCAGGAGCCTCTTCCTGCAAATGAAATAAATCCAGTTGTCGTCCGAGTTTACGATGGTCGCGCTTCTCCGCTTCCTCCAGTCGATGTAAATACGCTTCCTGATCTTCTTTCTTAACCCAGGCCGTACCATAAATACGAGTCAGCATTTCGTTTTTAGAGTCACCGCGCCAATAGGCTCCCGCCACTTTCATTAACTTAAATACTTTTAACTTACCGGTGGACGGTATATGAGGACCACGGCAAAGATCGATAAAGTTGGCTTGTTGGTAGAGGGAAATCGGTTCGTTCGAAGGAATCGACGCAATGATCTCAGCCTTATAGGTTTCGCCAAGATTGGTAAAAAAACGAACCGCTTCATCCCGAGGCATCTCTTGACGTTCAAGTTTAATGTCTTTTTTAACGATCTCGGTCATGCGTTTCTCAATAAGAGCCAGATCATCCAACGTGAAAGCTCTTTTGTAGGAGAAATCATAATAAAAGCCGTCAGCAATCACGGGCCCAATGGTGACTTGAGCCTCAGGGAATAATTCCTTTACGGCATGAGCAAGTAAATGAGCGCTGGAATGACGAATCACTTCCAATCCGGCGGCATCCTTATCGGTAATGATGGCAAGCTCTACATCCGCATGAATGCGATAAGAGGTATCAACCAGTTTCCCATTCACGCGCCCTGCTAGAGCCGCTTTTGCGAGTCCAGGACCGATGGAGGCGGCCACTTCAGCCACACTGATCGGTTGTTCGAAAGTTCTGACGGAGGCATCCGGCAATTTGACATTAATCATTTCATACGCTCCAACGCTTTAACCACACTAAAACCCTAATGAACCGTTATATTTTCGGCATTAAGCTCGAAACAAGCCCTCACGGGGTGAGGGCTTTAATGTTGTGACACCAACCAATCATCTACCTTAGTTGGCTAAGAGGAAAAACTAAAAGCTTCAATTAAAAAAGTGATAATAAACAATTGCCAAAATGAGGCTTAGTCTTAAAACTCTTATCCCTATACTTTATCACGATTTATCTGCCCTCCCCTGCTTAAAAAAACCGAGCGTTTAAATTAATAGATACGCTTATTATTAAATTGGTTTACACCATTAGCCCTCATTTTATTGGCCTAGGTGACCGACAATGCCTATACTGGCTCTACAAAAAACATTTTGATGGTTTAAACTCTCAATAATCAATAGCAGGTAGAATTCGATTTAAAAAACGCCTTCAATTTCATTGACTTCTTAACTAAAAAAGTAAGCTATGCCTCAATCGGATTCACCAGACATTGCCATTGAACAAGCCGCACGGCTTTTGGGTGCTCATGCTAATTATCGTGTTTTAAAAAAAGTTCAATTACAAGATGAACAGGTTTTTAATCAAAACACCGATCTTGAGCCATGCGGTCGACTGGCCGTAATTGATACCGAAACTACGGGCCTTAATGCGCAAACGGGCGATCGAATCATCGATATTGCGGTAGCAACTTGTGAATATGGACGTCAAACAGGCACCCTATATCGCATTATCAAGCGTTATGAGAGCTTGGAAGATCCTGAGCACCCTTTGTCACCCGAAATCACCCAATTAACGGGTATTACCGATGAGATGGTAAAAGGTCAGCGCATAAATGAAGTGGCACTGTCAGAGGTGTTAGAGGGAGTGGGCCTCATCATTTGCCATAACGCGGCCTTTGATCGATCCTTTTTAGAGGCACGATATCCTGCTTTTGAGAATATGCATTTTGGTTGCTCTTTACATGAAATTCCTTGGTCAGATTGGAATATATCCAGCAGAAAACTAGAATATTTGGGGTTTCGATTTGGATTGTTTCACGAGGCACATCGAGCACGAGCCGATATTGATATGTTAATGGCTCTGCTCGCAATCCAAGCCCCACAAACGCAGACCAGCACGCTGTCATACTTATTAAAATCCGCTCGCACTCCCACCTATCGTATTCACGCCATGGATCTGCCTTTTGAGAAAAAAGATATCGCTAAATCAAATGGTTACCGTTGGAATGATGGCAAGCTTAAAACCTTAAAGGCGTGGTGGATTGATACCCAAGACGAAGCGGCAGAACGAGAAAAACTCGCCCAATGGGGATGTCGACGGCCGTTGGTGCAGAAGTTAACGGCTAAAGAACGCTATCGTTCGATGGAAGCACTGGCGGAATTAAGGGAATCCTAAAGGGATTTATGGGAGTTTAGACGCTTAATAATAAAAATAAACTATCCTCTACTTTCCTCAAAATACAACCCCTATATAGATACAGATAATATTCTGCCTCATTAAATATCTAATTGATTTAATTAATGAATATTTAATATTGTTGATATGAGTAATACTATTTAAATATAAAAATATTGCAAAAAAATTAAATTTAATATATAAATAGCAAAATGTGATGAATATAAACATTACTCATCACTCATATTAAAAATTCCCTTATAAAAATTTTCAGTAATATTGAATCCATGATAATTGAGATTTTTAATATCATTTATTAGGATGAATTTTTAATTGTATGAATAAGCCTATTTCAATATATTTACATTAAGGATTGAGCAAAACATGGCCAAATTAACTGTCGCCTCTATTCAACGTCAAATTGCCAAATTACAAGAAAAAGCAAAAAAACTAGAACAAGTCGACAAAGAACCTGCGATCAAACAAATTTTAGCTTTAATGCTAAAAAATGGGGTTTCAATACAAGAGTTGCGTAAAAGTGGCGGCAAAGTAGACCGAAAATCGAATACAAAACGCCAACCCGTCAAACCCAAATATCAACATCCTCATTCAGGACAAACGTGGACTGGGCGCGGACTGACGCCTAAGTGGCTCACAGAAGCTGAAAAAGCAGGGCAATTACGGGATAGTTTTCTGATCCCTTCCTAAGCATTCCCTTTTTCTTTGCAGGGCCTATACAACACGTGTCGAGCCCTGCTCTGACTAACCGCCTTGAAGACTAATGTGTCGAAAAGACAACCCAAGGCAGGTCAATGTGGGGGCTATAAACGCTCAGAGATTAAGCAGCGTACCCAACACAAGAATTAATACGCTAAAACCAGAGAGTCAGCGTCAAACAGGGTCATATTGTTGGGTATTTATTTATAGGCTCAATGATGGTGGGCGGTGAGTGACTCGAACACTCGACCCCCTGGATGTCGACCAGGTATTCTAACCAACTGAACTAACCGCCCATTTTCTTATTTTATCACGATTTTTTAGTTATCAACGTTAGAGCTGATTCATTTTAAATAGAACTCGGGCTATAGGACTACATTTTTATCTTGCTATTAATGTCTTTCTATTTTAAAAATGAATGTCTTTTTAATTCAATCATTTCCCACTGGAGATCTTCATGGATGCTCATATTGCACAAAAGTCCCCTTACGGCGTTGAAGTCACTGCGGGTAAAACCTACTATTGGTGCTCCTGCGGTCAAAGTAAAAATCAACCCTTTTGTGACGGTAGTCATAAAGGCAGCACTTTTACGCCTAAAGCATACGAAGCGACCGAAACCAAAACCGTTTATTTTTGTGGTTGCAAGCAAACCAAGAACGGGGTCCTGTGTGATGGGGCGCACAAAGCATTGTAAGCGCATTTGTAAGCGGTAACTGAGCGGCGTCGTTGAATTTATATTGCACTGTGCTATTGGGGCCTGAGGTTCTGGTAGGTCCACCAACCCCAACCCCCGTAATTTTGCTATGTCCATTGTGAAAGTTCCATTTATAAGCCATTACTGACAGAAAAATGCTAAATGTGTAACTTACACAAAATTTTTTACAGGCTAAATTGTGCGTCCTTGTAACAGTCAAATTTATGAATCAGATCAGAATCTTTTAAGGGGTATTTTTCGCGCATACAGATTGCGTATCCATACCCTTGCATTCAACCACCTTAGTGTCTATTTATTTCGTTTAAAACGACAAAAATAAAATCAACCCAAAGAGTGGTTTTATTTTTTTCTGAACCTCGCTAACGTGACAAGACAAAATTAGCGGCGGCATCAACCACTTGGTATTGCTTAACTTAGACGCAAATAGATAGGGTGGAAATGAAAAAAGAGAGCTAGAAGCTCTCTTTTTGATTCTTGGTGGCCCGGGGCGGAATCGACCTGGGCCCAGGACGCCTTACTCTGCTTTAGCCTAATGCCTACTTTATTCATAGTGAGTCCACATTCTTAAGATTCGAACCGTCTTCTCCTTGCGCAAAATTTCATAAACTAAGCGATGTTGAATGTTAATTCTGCGTGAGTAAGCCCCTTTTAGATCACCAACTAACTTCTCATAAGGCGGCGGATTTTGGAGAGGGTCTACTTCTAAAATATCCAATAACGCTTGGGCTTTATCTTTAAGGCCTGCGGCAGATAGTTTTTTAGCGTCCTTAATGGCATATTTGGAATAAGCTAAATTCCAAGTCACCACTTCAATGCCCTTTTACTTTTAGTAATAGGCTCAGCCATAGCGTCTTTAATTGACTCACGCATTCCTGGAATGGCCAATAGATAAAGCGTTTCCTGAATAGCGCTCCAATCTTCTTCAGAAACTAAAACAGCATTTGCTCGCTTACCAGAAAT